>JBKPOT010000033.1:0-78062 GCA_046733235.1 Pseudomonadota bacterium | reverse complement strand
ATTGTACCGAATGTCTCGTGGGCTCGGAGATGTGTATAAGAGACAGGTGCAGGGCCGAAGGCGGCGGCGGAGCATCGGGCGCGCCCGGAGCGGCGCGTGGCGCCGACGGTGCAGGCGGCCGGTCGAGGCTCGCAGCGACAGGCTTCAGGGCCGCGATCGGCGCGGCGACCAGGACGCAGAGCATCGCGGCCAGGCGGAGCGCCCGCCGGTTCGGCGCGCCCGAGGGAAGCCGGCCGTCGAGGATCCGCCGCACCCGCCGGGCGAGGCCGGTATCGGCGATCGCGGTCGCCGGCATGCCCGGTAGTTGCTGCGCGCAGCTGAGCAGAGTCTGGGCGTAGCGGGCCGGCTCGACCCGGGCGAGCGCGCGCGCGTCGGCGGCTTCCTCGGCCTCGCTCACCATCCGCCGCTCGAGCAGCCAGAGCAAGGGATTGAACCAGAACAAGGCGACCGCGATCCGGGCGAGCACAAGCACCAGCCAGTCGCGCCGCTCGACATGGGCGAGCTCGTGGGCGAGTACCGCCTCGGCCTCGTCCGGCTCGCGGACGGTGTCGCGGTCGATGAGGATGACCGGCCGGAGCCAGCCCCAGCCGAGCGGCGACGGCGCGTCGGAAGCGAGGAGCCGGGTGGCCGCGAGCCTCGGCGAGGTGGCGGCGGCGTCGAACGCGGCGCGCCAGCGCGGGCATTCCACCGCCTCGCCGGTCCGGGTCCAGCGGCGAAGCGTCCACAGGCCCGCGAGCAGGCGCGCCATCACCATCGCGAATCCGCCCAGCCAGGCGAGCAGGACCAGAGGAGTCGGATCGTCGAGCACCGAGACTGGGGCCGGAGCGGCGGCCGGCATCGCGGCGGGAAGCGCGGCGGCGAGATCGGCCGCGGGCACATAGGCCGGAAGCGGCGCCGCTTCGGGCGCGGCGAAGGCGACCACCGGAAGCGCCGGCAGAAGCAGAGCGAGCAACGGGAGGGCGAGGATCAGGACGAAGGCGGCCCGAAGCACGGCGGCTCGCTCATCGGCCGGACGGCCTCGAAGCAAGGCGGCCAAGGCCAGAGCGCCGGCCGCGATCGCGGCACTTTTCCATGCCATCTGCGCCAGGAAATCGATCGTCATGCGCCACGCTCCCTTTTGTCGTCGCCACTCTTCCGCTTCTCGTCGATCGCCCGCTGGAGCGCTTCGAGTTCATCGGGCGCCAGGGTCTTGGAGAGTCCGAGCAGGGCCGTCGCGGCATTCGCCGCCGACCCGTCGAAAAAGGTCTTCACCATCTGCCGGAGCGCCGATTCCCGGACCTTGGCCGGCTGCGGAACACTCGTGTAGACATAGGCCTGGTCGGCGATCCGGTGCCTGAGCAGCCCCCTCGCCTCCAGCCGCGCGAGCAAGGTCCGGACCGCGCTGTGGCTCGGAGCGTCCGCCATCGCCGAGCGCACCTCGGCCGCGGTCGCCTCGCCGGCGCTGCAGACGATCTCGAATATCTCGCGCTCGCGGCGCGGCAGCGACTCGATCAAGCCAACCTCCTGCTACATCTGTAGCATGCCACAAATGTAGCAGGACGCAAGTGCCGTTCGTCGAACGGGCGCGGCGGTTGGTCGTTCGATACGGGCCTTCGCCGGGCTCAGTCCCTACTCACGATGAGCGGGAGAAGCGGTGCGTTCCGCTCATCCAGAGTAGCCGTCGAGCTTGTCGAAGTGAGCAGGTGTGGATTGCGCCCGGCAATCCACAGCCATGTCCGGGCGGACATGGCGACCTGCTTCACCGTATCGAAGGACGCCGGGATGACGACATGAGGCTATCGCCTCGGCTTCCTGAACCGATACACGATCCGATCGGTCTTGCCCCGAATCTCCGGCTTGAACACGTTGAGGCTGTGATCGTCGGCCGGATTGCGGAGCAGGTCCGATTCCGCCTCGAACACGAATCCGGCGCGCTCGAAATCGGCGCGCAGCGTCGCCGGATCGATCCGGTGAAGCGCTTCCACCACCGCCCGAGTGTCGCCGCCGGGATTGGCGACATGGTCTACGACCGCCATCGTTCCGCCCGGCTTGAGCGACGCATAGACGGCGCGAAGGAAGGCGTCCGGATCCATGCGCGGAAAGCCGTAGCGGGCGCTTTCCCAATAGGTGTCGTGATAATTGAGGTGGATCATCGCGAAATCAAAGGCGCCTGCCGGAAGCGAGATGGCGTTGGCCGGGCTGGCGATCGCGACCAGGTTCGGCGCGCGCTTGCGCATCGCCGCCATTTCGGTGCGCGCCTTGTCGTTGATGAAGTTTGCCGGCTCCCAGGCGGTGGCGCTTCCGGCCGGCCCGACCGCGCGGGCCATCAATTCGGCATAATAGCCGCTGCCGGTGAACAGATCGAGCGCCCGGTCGCCGCGCTTCAGGCCCATGAACCGCAACACCTCGGCCGGTCGGCGGCCGGCGTCGAGGTCGCGCGCCTCCTTCGGCCGGTCGCTCGCGGCCATGGCGGCGGCGACGTCGGCCGGCGGCGGACCCTTGGCGATGGCCGGCGCCGCGACCAGGAGTCCGAGCACGATCAGAGCGCGTGTCCGCATGGCGATTCCTCCCCAATATTGGAGGCGGATTAGCGGATTTCAGACGTCCGTTCCAGCGCCGCAACGGTCAGGGCAGGCGAGTCCCCTCATCCTTGCCGCGCACCGCCCACAGCGAAAGGCCCAAAGCGGCGGCCATCGCGGTCCCGAGGGCGGCAAACAAAGCGAGCCGGTTGCTCGCCGAGCGCTGGCCGGGCGCCGCGGCCGCCATGGCCACGGCCGGAATGTCCGGGCCGCCCGGCGCGGCGGCCAGGCGCGCCTTGCCGTCCCTCACCTCGACGACCCGGACCCGGTTCGAGCGATAGGTAGGATCCTCCTCCGCCTCCAGCACCAGCACCCGCCCGCCGGCCAGGGCGACCCCGGTCGGACCCCAGCCCGCCGTCCCCCGATAGAGGATCGCCGCTCTGCCGTCCGGACCGACCGCGACCAGACGGTGTCCGGCGAGATCGGCGGCCAGCAGAGTCCCGTCGGGCGCAAGGGCAAGCCCGCGAAGGGACGCGCCGCCGCCGCCGTCATAATAGAGTCCGGCCTCGCCTGGCGCGACGCGCCGGACGACCGAGCCGTCGGCGAACAGGATCGCTCCGTCGGACGCCATGACGAGGCCGCCAATGTCCGCGGCCATTTCCTGCCGGAATCGCGCCGCGGCGGCGGGATCGCCGAACAGCAGGTCGACCCGTCCGGCCGGGGAGCGGCGGAACAGCATGACCCGATGGTCGTCATTGCTGACCCATTGGCTGACATACTCATTCCCCGAATGGTCGAGCCAGGGGCCCGAGCCTTTGGGCGGATAAGGCGACATCGGCACCGGCCAGGTCTCCTGGCCCCGCGGCGTTCGCCGCCAGAGTCCGGAGCTGTACGTCTCGGTCGCCGAATCGTAGGCATTCTGGGTGCCGATCACGTCGCCGTTCGGCGCCAGAGCGAGCTCGTGGACATGGGCGTTCCGGCTCGGCCTGAACAGCGTCAGGCGCCCGTCCGGATCCAGCCGCCAGACCTGCTCGAGGTCGGAAAAATAGACCCGACCCTGAGCGTCGGCGACGATCCCCCAGGCCGGGTGGGCGAAAGCGGCGACCCGGGAAAGGAGCAAAAGCGCCAGGAAAGTCGTCAGTCGCGCAGCAACTTTCATCATCCCGCCGATCATGATTCCGCCTTCCGGGCTCATGATGCTTGGAACCGGCACACTTTCCAAGTCCGCTCGGTTCAACGCAGCCGCCGCTTCAACAGGAAATAGCCGGCCCAGCAGGCGAGCGCGGCGACGACGACCGGCGCGAAGGCGAGCGGCATCTGCAATGCGAGCAACCGGACCCAGACCGGCGCTCCGCCCTCGAAATGGATTTCCATCGACAGGCAGAAGACGGTCAGACCGATCGCAAGGCCGAACAGCCAGCGCAGCCGCCGCCGAAGCCGCCGCGCCCGCTCCAGCGAGTGAAGCAGTTCCGGGCCGGACATGCCGCGATCCTCGCCGGCCGCGCTTTCAACGTCGGCTCCGTGCTCGGCCAGCCACGCTTCGACCAGTCGCCGGCTGGGAGCCGAGGCGAGGCCGGAACGGTAGAGCGGCAACAGGTCGTTGATGATCTCAGGATCGATCGTCATTCTCGTCTCCATCAGCCGTCAGGCTTGCTTGAGTGGCTTGCGCAAGGCGCGCCCGGGTGCGGTGGACCCGCACCTTCGCGGCCGCCGCCGAAGTGCCGAGCGCCGCTCCGATCTCCTCGTAGGAAAGGCCGTGAAATGCCCGCATCAGCAGCGCCGCCCGATCGGGCTCGGCCAAGGTCTGCAGACGCTCGAGCAAAGCTCGAAGCTCGCTCCGCCCGGCAAGCTCCTGCTCGAGATCGCCGATTTGCTCGTTCTCCCGCGCACCGAAAGCAGCCTTCTGCCGGCGCTGGCGGAAACCGCGCCGGTGGAGGTTTCGAACGACCGTCAACAGATAGGCTTCGAGCGATCGCGCCCGGATCGGAGCGTCAGCGGCCCAGGCGCGAACGAACGTCTCGGAAGCGATGTCCTCGGCTTCGGCCGGGTCGCCGCACAGATAGAGCGCGAAGCGGTGAACCGCCTCATGGTGACGTCGGTAGAGCGTCTCGAAATTCATCTCAAAGCGGCGAGCCCGCCGACGATGTCGACCGCGGCGTGGGCGGCGATCCCGGGGATCAGGCTTCGGCGCAGAAGCGCGAAGAGTCCGAACAAAGTTCCGAGCAGAGTCACCTTGAGCACCGAAATGCCGCCCTGATAGCCGTGAGTCACTCCGAACAGGATCGCCTGGGCGGCGAGGCCGAGCCACTTGCTGCCGAGCAGCGCGCCGAACTGGCGCTGCAAATAACCGCGATAGGTGAATTCCTCGACGAAGCCGGCGCTCGCGGCGAGGAGGATCCAGAGCGGTATTTGTTCCACGCGTCGAACCAGCAAGGGGCTGATCGCGGCGCTGTTGCCCGCGCCCAGCGCGCGGCCGAGCCCATATTCGGCGGCCATGAAGAGTCCGAACAGAAGGATGGCGAGAAAAAGGTCGACGGCAAGCGACCGCGGGCCGAACCCGCGCTCGGCGACCAAGTCGCGAACCGACCCGCTTTGCCTGCGCACGCCCATCCTGACGTAGAGGAACAAACCCCATTCGGCGGCGAGCAGGGGCAGATAGAGAGCGGCGCCGGACGGGCCGATCGCCGCCGCGCCGGGCGGGGCGGCGGCGCGCAGGCTCGACAGGAAGCCCGCGACCGCGACGGCGAGCAATATGCCGCACAGGATCGCGGTGTGCCGCCACGAGGCGACCGGCCCGTTCTTGTTCGCTTCGCTCATTGCGCCCTCCAGCTCCGAAGAGCCGGGAGGTCGCGAAAGGTTACAGTCCCAAAATCCGCTGAAGCTACAGCACGAAGTCGGTGGCGACGATCGGGTTGGGATCTCCCCGGACGACGAAGAACTGGATGTCGGCGGCGCCGTCGCCGTCGACGTCGCCCGATATCGTCCAGATCCCTCCGCTCAACGTCGCCTGGAGCTCGCCGGCGGTATGCGAGAAAGCGCTCGAACCGATGAAGGTGAAGGCGTCGTTGCTGGTGCCGCCGCCGACGATCGCGTCGATCGCCGAAAGGTCGATCTTGTCGCCGGTGGTGAAGTCCTGGATCCCGTCGCGATCGCCCGAGGCCGGCGAGTCGAGCACCGAGCGGTAGACGAAGACGTCGTCGCCGCCGCCGCCGCGCAAAGTGTCGCCGCCCTGGCCCCCGCAGATCCGGTCATTGCCCTGGCTTCCGGTGATCGAGTCGGTGCCGTGGCCGCCATAGATGCGGAACGAGCCGTCGAGCTCGGCACTGCCGTTGAAGGTGAAGGTCTCGTCCGCCCTCAACGGAGCGGCGTCGACGGTCATCTGCTGGCCGGCCGCGACATTGCCGTCGTTCATCGTCAGATTGTAGTCGTAGCGGGTGCCGAGCGGGCCGAACCTTGTATCGTAGGCCGAGACCAGGCCGATGCTTTCGATGCTGACCAATTGGGTCGCTCCGAAGACGATCGTGTAATCGCCGCGAAGCGCCAGCTGATCGTTGCCGCCGGGGCCGCCGTCGACATGGTCGCTGGCACCGAACTGGCCGTTCTCGCCGAAATAGAAGACGTCGTTCTTCGCTCCGCCGGTCAGCGTGTCGGTTCCGCCGCCGCCATAGATGAAGAAGGCGCCGTCGGTCTCGGCCGAGCCGTCGAAGGTGAAATCCTCGTCGACCCGAAGCCGGTTGGCGTCGACCGTCATGGTCGCGCCGGCGGCGACATTCTCGTCGACCGTGGTCAGGTCGTAATCGTAGAAATTGGTGCCCGGATCGCCGAAGCGTGTGTCTGAGCCGGGCAGGATGGCGAGCGACTCGATCGAGACCACTTCGGTTCCGAAAGTCACACCAGCCGAATAATCGCCCTGGATCGCGATCTGGTCGTTGCCGGCGCCGCCGTCGACCTTGTCGTCCCCGGTCAGGGTCGCCCCGAACAGGAAGACGTCGTTGCCGCCAAGGCCGCTCAGATCGTCATTGCCGCCCTGGTTGACCAGGAAGAAGTCCGGGCCCGCCGTACCGGTGATCGTATTGGACTCGTCATCCCCTTTGTAGATGTCGCCGGCGGAAGCGAGGCCGTTGACGGTCACAGTCACGTTCGCGCTCGCATTGCCGGCGACGGTGTAGGTGAAGCTGTCCTCGGCCGATCCGTTCGCCGCTCCGGACGATGCAGGTACCAGCGAATTGAACGCCCCGTTCGGATCGTAGGTCAGGGTGCCGTCATTGTTGAACGTCACCTTGGCGCCCGAGCCGAGCGTCACCGTGCCGCCGGCGGATACCGACTGGCTGTCGATCTCGATGATCAAAGGCTTCTGCCCGCCCGGCTGGTTCGGCCCGTCGACATCGTCGCCGTCATTGGCGAGGACGTCGATGACGACGCTGCTGGCCTCGTCGGTGGTGGCGCTGTCGTCGGCCAGCACCGCGACGTCCTCGACCGCGGCGACGTTGACCGTGAGCACATTGGGAGTCGAGTCGGTCGCTCCGTCATCGTCGGTCACCGCGAAGGTGATCGTCGCGGCGCCGTCGCCGTTGAGGTTCGGATCCGCCCTGAACAGGACCTTGCCGTCGGCCAGGTCCTGCGCCGTGTAGGTCTGCGGAAGCACGACCTCGGCCGGAGTCCCGGCCCCGGCGCTGCCGTCGGCGTCGAAATAGATCTTGCCTCCGGTCACGCCGCTGATCGTCACGCTCGCGAAGCTGCCGTCGACGTCGCTGAAGCCGAGATCGCTCTGGCTGATCAGCCGGAACGTGTCCTCGGTCGCGTTGATCGTCGAGCTCGTCCCGGCCGGCGCGTCATTGACGTCGGTCACCGCGACATGGGCGGTGGCGGTGTTGCTGTCGGCGTTGCCGTCGTTGACGACGACGGTGATCGAGCGCGACGCGTTGGTGCCGCCGTCGGTCGGATCGTCGCTGCTGCTCGAGTAAGTGACCGCCTGGATCGCCGCTTCGAACGTGTCGGCGCTGGTGCCGGGCGCGGCGACCAGCTTGACCATCGTGTCGGTGCTCGAGTCGTCGACCGTCACTCCCGCCGGCAGGGTCCCGACGTTGAGCTTGTCGCCGGTCTCCGGGTTGGTGATGGTGATGATTGCGCTGACGATGTCGTCGCTGAGATTGCCGTCGGTGATGGTGACGTCGGTGTCGGCGATCGCCGCGGCCGCTCCGCCCTCGATGTAGGATGAGGAGAAGTCGTTCGTCCCCCCGGGGCCGTCGAGGTCGAGCGCCGGGGCCACGTTCGGCGCGGGGATCAGAAGCAGGGCGAGCTGCGGATCGTGGTCGGTGCCCCGGAACGTCCCCGGAGCCGCTTCGGCGTTGATGTGGACCGGATCATATTGGGCGCCGGCCAGGAGTCCGCCGGTGAACAGGATATGGTCGATGGCCTGGAGGTTGCCGTCGAACAGATAGGAGTAGCGCTCGTCGACCGGGTTGAGCATGTGCAGGTCGGTCAGGACGCCGCCCGCGGTCAGGCTCTCGATCGCATCCTCGAAATAGAAGCCGTTGAAATCGCCGAGCACTCCGAAATGGAGGTTCGGATTGTCGGCGAGATGGGCGTCGATATAGGCGCGGACCGCCTGGGCCTGGGCGGTTCGCGAGCCGTCGCCAGCGTCGTTCGGCGGCTGGTTCGATCCTTCCAGATCGTCGCTTCCACCGCGCGAGGTCGAGTGCATGTTGATGAGGGTGATGGTGGTGCCGTTGAAGGTGAAGTCGGCGGCGAGCGGCGAGCGGCTGCCGTTGAACGCGCTTCCCGGCACCTGCGCCAGGCTTCCGGTCACGAACGAGACCCGGTCGGGATTGTAGAGATAGCCCGGGCGGATATTGCCGTTGGGCTCGCCGCCGGTCTGGTTGTTCGCGGTCGGGGCGATCTCGATATAGACGTAGTGCGGGCCGCCCAATGCGTCGATCGCGGCGATCAGCCGATCGGCCGTGACGTGGCCCGAATAATTGGTGCCGCTGCCGGCGCCGTCGGCGTCCTGGATCTCCTGGACCGCGATGATGTCGGGCGCGGAGAGATTGAAGACGATGTTGCCGGCGAGCACGTCGAACTTCTGCTGCGGGTCGGTCGGATCGATATTCTCGAGATTGTAGGTGGCGATGGCGAGATGGTCGGCGTCGCCGTCGAGCGTCGTGATCTCGGGGGTCAGAGTCCGGTCGGTCGTCGTCGTGACCGCCTGGGTGACGATCACCTCGTAGCTCGACTGGCTGTAATTCATGATTCCGGTGACGTCGCCGAGGACGTCGCCCTGGCTGTGATTGGGCGTGTAGCCGGCGAAGATGCCGCTATCGTCGTCGATCTGGATGCGTTCGGGGTTGAGGTCGCCGTCCGAGATGGTGATTCCGTAGCGGTCGCTGATCGTCGTCGCCCCGACTCCGCCCGACGCCACCACCCAGGTCTCGCCGAAGCTGTTGGTGTTGGCGACGACCAAGGGCGCCTGGACGGTGACCCGCATGCCTTCCATCGATTCGTAGAAATCGAGTCCGTCCGTGGCCGGGTCGAACGTGCCGAATCCGTCATCCTCGAAGATCGCGGTCGGCGGGGTCCGGCCGCCCGCGCCGATCAGGGTCGCCGCGGGCAACGCATTGCCGGTCGAGTTGACGAGCACGCTCGAGGGAATGAGCTCGGTGACGCTGAGCGCTCCGGCCGCGGCGGTGAATTCGGAGACCGTGGCGGTGACGGTCACCGAGTCGCCGACCGCCACTCCGGTCGGAGCGGTGCTGGTGAAGACGAAGATGCCTTCCGAGGTGGCGTCGTTGGCGTCCGGGTTCGGGTCCTGGATGTAATAGCCGTTGGTGTCGATCGCGGTGACGATCCCGCTGGTGATCACCGGCTGGCCGACCACCGGCGAGGTGTGGCCTGCGCCCTGGATGTCGTGGATGGCGAGCGGGATCGGATCGTCATTGACGATCGTGCCGGTGCCATTGGCGTCGGCGATGGCGACGCTGCCCTGCGGATTGGACAAAGTGATGCTGAGAGTCTCGTTGGGTTCGCCGGTCAGGTCGCCCTGGATGCCGATCGCCACCTGCTTCGAATATTCGCCGGGCGCGAAGCTGACCGTGCCGGTGAAGACCGCGCCCGGCGCGATGTCGGCGCTGTCGGCGGTGCCGTTGAGGGCGATCGTGTAGTCGACGCTGCCCGAGCCGCCGAGGCCGCCGGCGCGCGAGACGGTGAAGATGAGCTGGCGGGTGCCGCTATTGCCCTCGATCACGCTGGGATCGTCGACCCGGATCTGGCCGATCGTCGCCGTGCCGAGGAAATCCTGGTTGGTGTTGACCGCTCCGAAGGTGAATGGGACGCCGGAGGTCCAGTGGAAATCGCCGTAGGACGAGCCGGTGCCGATCAGCTGCATCGACAGGCCGTCGGCCGGGGCCGGCTCCTCGCTGACGCCGATGTCGGTGCTGGTCATGCCCGCGGCCGGTCCGTTGGTCGCGGTCAGAACGCCTTCGTAGCTCAGGAACTGGACGACGATCCCCCCGGGAGCGACCAAAGCGATGCCGTCGTTCGGCCCGTTCTGGAGGCCAAGCGCGGCGAAGGACAATGTGCCGTAGCCGTCATCCTGGTTGGGGATGATTCCGGAGAGGTTGATCGTCGAATATTGAGCGCCGCCGGTGAAATTGTAGAGGACGAGCGACCAGCCGGCGAGGTCGGTCCCGGCCGCCGCGGCGATCTCGATCGCCTCGCCGGCATCGGTGCCGGCATCGTCATAATGGATCTCGTTGATGAAGACGTTGACGTCGTTGTTGACGATCGTCCCGGCGCCGGAGCCGTCGCCGATCGATGCTCCCCCGGTCGGGGCGGACAGCGTCACCGTGTAGGTCTCGTTCGCCTCCATCACCGTGTCGCCGGCGATGGCGATGGTGATCGTCTTGCTGATCTCGCCGTCGGCGAAATTGACGGTTCCGGAGGTCGCCTGGCCGTTGGCGAAGTCGGCCGCGTCGGCGGTCCCGAAGCCGAGGGTCCAGGTCGCGCTGACCGCGCCGTCGTCGCCGCCCGAGCGGGTGACGGTGAAGGTGGCGTTGGTCGATCCGGCATTGCCCTCGTTGACCGACACGTCGTTGATCGAGAGCGTGCCCGGAACCGGGGTGAAATCGTCGGTGATGATCGTACCTGTCGCCACCGCGTCGGCCAGGGTCGCTCCGCCGGTCGGCGCGGACAAGGTGATCGTGAAGGTCTCGTTGGGCTCGATCTCGAGATCGCCGTTGATCCCGACGCTGATCTGCTTGCTGGTCTCGCCGTCGGCGAAGCTCACGGTCCCGGTCAGCGCCTGGGCGGCGGCGAGGTCGGCCGCATTGGCATTGTCGCCGGCCCCGAAGCTGATCGTCCAGGTCGCGTCGACCGCTCCGGCGCTGCCGTTGGCGCGGGTGACCGTGAAGACGAGATTGGTCGTACCGCTATTGCCTTCGGTGACGCTGTTGTCGGCGATCGACAAATCGCCGGCGGCGGGCGGCACGTCGTCATTGGTGATCGTTCCGATCGCGACCGCGTCGGACAGCGTCACTCCTCCCTGCGGAGCGGAGAGGGTGATCGTGAACGTCTCGTTGGGCTCGACCGTCACGTCGCCGTTGATGTCGACGACGATATTCTTGCTGGTCTCGCCGGCCGCGAAATTGACCGTCCCGGTCAGGCTCTGGGCGGCGGCGAGATCGGAGGCGTCGGCGCTTCCGCTGAAGCTGATCGTCCAGGTCGCGCTGACCGCGCCCGCCGAGCCGTTGGCGCGGGTGACGGTGAAGCTGAGCTGGGTCGTCCCGCTATTGCCTTCGGTAACGCTGTTGTCGGCGATCGAGAGGTCGCCCGCAGCGGGCGCGGCTTGCGGCGCGAAGGCGACGCCGCGGAAGACAGTGTTCGCAGCGGCGGTGGCCAGGGTGGTAAAAGTAGTGGAGCTGAAAGTGGCGTTATAGCCTCCAGTGTCGACGAGGCTGACGAGCGAGTTGGCGCTTGCGGTGCCGGTCGTGCCGTAAAGGGAGACAGTGGTGCCGCTCGTCGAGCCGGTCAGGCCACGGATAGAGCCCGCGGCCTGGCCGTTGAGGACCCAGGTGCCACCGACCAGCGAGAATTTGAAGATGCCGCCGGTGGGCGATGAGCGGTCGTCGCTGAGATACATGGTGTCCACGCCGGCGACGGCGGCGGTCAGGTCGGCAAAAACGAACTGATATGGCGTGTTCGCTGACCCCGTCGTCGGCGCGCCAGGCAGGTTGGTGATCGTCTGTCCGCTCGTGGTCGGCGTACCGGTGCCGACCGTTGCGATTCGGAAGGCGCCCGACATGCTGCTGATGTAGAGTTGGCCGTCGAAGATCGCGGCCGTTCTCAGGTTCGTAACGGTCGTGCTGATCTGGGTCGAGGTCGTCGCCCCATAAGTGGCGTAACGGATTCCCGATGTGCTGCTGGTGATCCACAGGTCGGTGCCGTTGGTGCTGGCGGCCCCGCGCATGTTTCCGCCGGCATCGTTGAGTGCGGTCGTCGTGTCGACGACGCCATCGGCCCCGACCCGCCCGATCACGCGGTTGACAGTTCCGGCGGCGGTCCCGCCTACCGCGGCGGTCCCAACCGCAGCATCATACCCCGCCATCACTAAGTAACGGCCGTCGGTGCTGAGCGTCAGGAATCCCTCGACCTGCGAACCGGCCAGGGTGAACATCTGGTTGGCGCCGGAATCGGCCGTCGGCATCGGGATCGACTGAACGAAGACGCCCGCCGGCGTATATTCATCGAGGAATACGGCCGTCGCGGCGGTGCTAAGAGCGCCTCCACCAGCTGCACCAACGCGAAGAACGACGATATTACCGGGCGTGAAAGCAGCCATTTCAGATTCCCCACTCTCTCATGGCTTCGGCTCAGGCGCTCCGCTGACGGCCTGCCGTCCGGGATGCTTCCGAAGTCAGAAATTCTTTTTTGCCCGCAAAGGTTTGTCGCGACTCGCGACCCTCCACGGCGTTTCCGATTCGTTAGCCATATCCGTAGGTTGGCCGCGTGACAATTCGGAGTCGACGAGGCGAATTTTCTTTCTTGGTGAATCGCTTAGCCCCATCCCGGCAGGGCCGGACACCGCCGGGTGGTCGCCGCGCGAGGCCGAGATCAGCCGGCTGCTTCGCCCGCGAACGCGACCAGCCCCTCGCCGATGATCGCCTGCCAGCCCGAGCTTACGGAGGCGCGCAGGTTGGGGCCCACGCGGCCAAACAGCGAATCGGTGAGCTTGAGCAGCGAGCTTGCGTCCGCCTCGCCCGGGACGATCTCGATGTGGAGCAACGAGCTTGCCGGCCCGCCGTAGCGCGCCGCGAGATGGCCGAGCAGGTCGACCGAGCGGAGCGGATCGATCGCGATCACCTCGTACCAGTTGATCCCGCCGCCGCTTTCGCTTTCCTCGCTCAGGCGGGCGCCGAGCTTCGGCTCGAACCGCATCCTGGCATCGCCGCCGACCGCCCGATGCCCGGCCGGCCACCAATTCTCCGGTTGCTCGAACAGGGCCCGCCAGACCCGCTGCGGCGGCGCCGCGACCGGCCATTCCAGGGCGACGTCGACGACTCCGCTCGCGCCCGCTGAATCGTCTTGTGCCATGGCTTGGTCTCCCGCTGAATCGGCAAGGTTGAAGGCAAGGTCGGCGAGCCGCTCGGCCCGCGCCGACAGCCAGCGCGTCGACAGCGCGCGCAACGGCGCCGCATTGAGATGGTTGAGCCGGATCCGCCCGTGCCGCCGGGCGATGACCAGCCCGGCCCGCTCCAATATGCCGAGATGCTTCATCACCCCGAAGCGGCTCATCGGCATCCCCTCGCACAATTGCGAGGTCGTCCGGGCCCCGCCGGCCAGCCGGTCGATCAGCGCCCGCCGGGTCGGATCGGCCAGCGCCTGCCAGAGGTCGGGCTTCGGAGCGTCGTCGGGCTGGACTGCGAACATGTTACCATATGGTCACATGTTGCTTGCGGAGTCAAATGGGCTGAAAAATCGCCGTCATTGCGAGCGGAGCGAAGCAATCCAGTACGGCACGGCCGGCAGTTCAGGTCTGGATTGCTTCGTCGGCTGCGCTCCTCGCAATGACGGTGGGGTTCACTCCGGATATTTGTCCCGCATATAGGCCAGCTCCTCCGCGATCAGCTCCTCGAGAACGCCCCGGTCCACCTTGTCGAGCGACTTGATGTAGAGGCAGCATTTGCCGGTGCGGTGTTTGCCGAGCCGCTCCAACAGGTCCCGGCGCAGCGAGACTCCGCCGATCAGGTAGAAGACCAACTCCTTGCGCGGAGCAAAGCCGATCCGGGCCATCTCACCGCCGTGACCGCTCTCATATTTGTAGCGATAGCTCCCGAAGCCGATAATGGTCGGACCCCACATCACCGGCGGGTAGCCGCTCAGCCGCGCCATCATCGCGCAAACCTCCTTCGCGTCGGCCCGCAGCCTCGGATCGGGCACCGCCTCGATGAACGCCCCGACGTCCATGTCGGTCGGCTTGGTCTTGTTCTCAGCCATCCCGGCTCCCCTTTTCGATTCTGGTCAGCCGTCGCTGGATCGCCGCGAGCGCTTTGCTCGTCGCCGCCTCGCCTTCCTCGCGCGCTCTGACGATCCGGATCGCCCGGGCGACCGGATCGGCGACCTCTTCGAGCGCCTCGCGCTCGTCCTTGCCGAGCCGGCTGCCATCCGGCCGCGGACCGACCAGAAGTGTCCCGACCTCGGCCGAAGAATGACGGACCCGAAGCGGCACCGCGAGCGGGAAATCCGCGGCGTCGGCCTCGCCCGGAGCGATCCCCCGCGCCGCGACCATCCTCCCGTCGAGCATGATCGCCGATCGCACCGCCCGAGCCCCGGCCTCGACCCTGGCGAGCACCTCGTCGAGCAATTCCCTCATGCTCGCGGTCTCGCGCAGATCGTCGACGCAGGCCGGCAGGTCCTGCCGCAAATGGCGGAGCACCTTGCGGAAGCGGCGGTCGACCCAGGCCTCGATCCGCCGGTGGAGCGGAGTGATCATCAGCACCGCCAGGCCGGCGCCGAGAGCGCTGGGAAGAGCGCCGGCGTCGCGGCCGAAACGGAGCTCGAACAGGGCCTCGATCGCCTCGGCGCTCGCCGAGAAGATCGCTGCCAGCGCCAGGGTCAGGAGCGCGATCCCGGCCGATCGGCTGATCACCGATTCGGCGTCGTAGAGCCGGTAGCGGAGCAGCGAGACCAGAAGCCCGCAGGCGATCAGCACTCCGCCCATCGGCCCGAAGATGAAGAACAGGCTCTGAAGCCAGGCATTGGCGACCACGTCGCCCGCGAACAGGGCCTCGCTCGCCAGCGAAAGCAGCATCGCCACCGTCAGCGACATGGTCCCGGCGGCGAAGCCGAACAGGAACCAGCGCATCTGCTGGCGCTCGGTGCCGGGTTCCATCCGCCGGTAGCGCAAGGCGAGATTGGCCACCGCCGCGACCATCAGCAGAAGCACCGCTCCGACCGACAGCAGATATTTGGTGGCGCCCACGGCGAAGAGCAGGCTCCAGACCGCCAGGAAGGGCGCCAGCCGGGCGGTCCATCGCGGCCGGAACGCGCCGTTCGGAAAGGTCAGAAGCACCAGCAGCAATGCGCTCCACCCGCCGATTGCGACCAGCCGTCCGATCCAGTCGGGCAGCCCCAGCTCGAACCAGCCGGTCGTTCCGACGAACTCGCCGGCGGCGAGCAGCAACAGGGCGATCGAGAGCAAGGCCGGGACCGGCTCGCGGCGGCGGCGGAACAGCAGGATCGATGCCGGGACGAAGAAGATCGCCGGAAGCAGCCCGCCGATCCAGCCCATCGCCGACACGGTCCGGGTGGTCAGGCCCGAACCCCTCAGCGGTTCCTCGATATGGGCCTTGAGGCGGGTGAGCCGGACCGTCCGGATCCGCCCGTCCGGGCCTCGAAGAGCGATCCGGAAGCGGGTTCCCTCCGGCCGGAGCAGGAGCGGCCGCACCTGCTCATAGCCGCTCGCGCCGCCGCGCACCCTGCGCCCGTCGATGGCGACGACGACGTCGCCGGATCTCACGCCCGCCGCCCGTGCCTCGGCGGTGGTCGCGTCGCCGACCACCACCTCGGCGCCGCTCGAATCGACCGAAAGCCCGATCGGCACCCAGACCGGCGATTCGGCCCTCTGCACGCCGTAGACGACCGAGACGATCGGCATCGCCGCGGCGAGCGGCAGAAGGATCAACCAGAGGACGGTGTAAGCGGCGAGCCCGCGGCCGTGGAGTCGCGGCAGAGCGCGCCGGATTCGCGACCCGCCCCGGGCCGCCCCTTGCGCTTCGTCCGCCGCCCGTGCCGCCACGATCTTCCCCCCTGCCCGAAGCTAGCCGCGACGCCGCCGCTTCGGAAGCCGAAAAGGCGCCGGGCGCGGCGGGGCAAGTCAAGGTCCGGGCGGCGGTCGGACAGCGTCACCGGGTGGGATCGCCTGGAGGCCAGGTCCAGCGATCAGGGCCTCAGCTCTTCGATCGTGAAGCCCTGGTGGAGGGAGTCAGGACTCAGCCTGTTGCTCGGGATCGCCGGCTCGATCCTCGCGCTCGACCGCTTCGAATATCTCGCGAAGCTTGGACCGGGCCGCATCAACCGCATCTTCCCGAATCGCGACAGGCGCCGCCATCAGGCTCGCTTGCGACGCTGCCGCTGCAGGCGCCAGCGAGGGTGCCGACAGAGCGCGCGCCGCCGCTGCCCTGGCGGCGGCGACCGAAGAATAAACGATGACACTCATGGGATCGTTTCCTCGATCAGCGTACGCGAAACCGTTGCGCTCGCGTCGGTCAGCATCGCCATGAATGTAGGGTCCTCGAACTCCGCCTGCAAGCTGTCGCTGCTGTCGATGCAGAGGATACGCTGCGGACTCGTCTCGCCGGGCCGCGTGGTGGCGCGGGCATAAACCGGCACGCAGATCACTGAAACCACATCGGTTCGAACCAGCGCGTGCTCATATTTGGTCATCCACAGGTCGCGCGCGGTACGCCCCGACATCTCCGCGTAGAGCGGCGCGCGCTCCGCGAATGCGCGGGGCGCGATCTGGTTGCGAATATCGAGCTCGAGCCGATCGTCCGCGTCGTCGTCCATGTTGGCGCTGGCGATCACCCGCAAGGCGGTCGCCCGCGAATCGTCGGCGCGCTCGTCGACCGGATCGATGAGAGCCGCTCGAAGACGCGGTACGGCTTTCCCCTCATTCTCTCGCCGTTTCCTTGTCTCCTCGTTCGCCAGGTCGAGGATCGCACTGACCGCCCGCTCCGTCACTTCGGCCACTTGTCGGCGCCGGGCCAGCTGAAGTCCCGCCTCGTCGCGACCCGCCCGATAGGCGGCCAGCGCCTCCTCCCTGGTGCAGTCGAAGGACAGGGTATTGAGCGGGCTTGGAAGGTCGATGACGACAAGGTCCGACACGAATCCCTGGACGATCGCCTGGCTTCCGAAGATACCGGTCTGGATCACCTCGATCGCGAAACGGCGCAATCGGCGGAGACGACTCTCTCTGCCCTCCGGCGATTCCCCGTGCGCGTTTGCCGCCAGCGTGAATGCGAAAATGGGAATCGGAGGACCGCCCTGCTCGCGCTCCAGAGCCTTCTTCTCCGTCCTGAACGACCAGGCGGGCAGGTTGGACACCAGTCCGCCGTCGACGAATTCCGGTTCGGGGTCGAAAGCGGTTCCCCGCACCTTGGGCGGCTCAAAGGCGAACGGGATCGAAGCCGAGGCGGCGACGGCATCGGCGACCACGACGTTCCCGTCATTATGATCGAACATCATCATCTGGCCCGAACGGGCATCCGACACGACGATCTTGAGCCGGCAGCACCGTTTCACTTCGGCCGGATCGATATGCTTGAAGCAGATGAGCTTTGGAAGATTCCGGGTCGGCTTGCCGAGATCGGAATAATGCTGTTTCAGTTTTTGTCGGAGCAACTCGTTGAGCTTGTCGCGCATCGGCAGAGTCGAGAACAGACCGCGATGTCCGATGATTCGCCGGGCGGCCCAGCGCAACGGCCCCGATCGCACGATCGCCCAAAGGATGAAGACTCCCGCGAAGGCGACCGCGACCAGGCTCCACCTGGACCACATCAGCAATGCGGCAATGATTGCGAGGATGGCCAGAACGAGAAGGATCAAGCTGGCTCGGAGCGACCGCTTCAATTTCCTGAACCGCGTCCAGTCCTCTCGCCCCAGCAGATCCAGTGGGCTCTGCGGGACCTTCTGCCTGCTCAAAACGTCCAGAGCGCCATCTTCCGCGAACAGATCGTCGGCCGAATAGCCGACTGCGGTCAGAGCGGCGATGATCGCGCCGGCTGAGCTGCCGGCCACGCCTACCAGCGCCAAATTCTCCTTTTCCAGCGCCTTGAGCGCCCCGAGATGCGTGATGCCCTTGGCGCCGCCGCCCTCGAAAATGGCGTAAGCGGTCCGGTAGCCGGCCGCCCGGCCACCAGTCCCCGCCTGTATCTGCGATGCCATGGCCCCTCCCCCCGGAGGACGATCAAACTACGCTCTCGCACCGAATCCGCCAAGCCCATTGCCTCCGCTTTGGAGCCAATTCCAAATCGTCTCTATTCCATCAACGCGATTCACGGTCTTGCCTTCACCCGGGGGCGAACCCATCTCGGCCCACTCGCGTTTGACCTCTCGCGCGGCCTCAATTACAGCGGAACAGAAAACGAACATGCTGACCCACATTTCCGTCCGCGGCGCGCGCGAGCACAATCTCAAGGGGATCGACGTCGACATCCCCCGGGAGACGCTGACGGTCATCACCGGCCTGTCGGGATCGGGCAAATCCAGCTTGGCCTTCGACACCATCTATGCCGAGGGCCAGCGCCGCTACGTCGAGTCGCTCTCGGCCTATGCCCGCCAGTTCCTCGAGCTGATGCAGAAGCCCGACGTCGACCATATCGAGGGCCTGTCGCCGGCCATCTCGATCGAGCAGAAGACGACCAGCCGCAATCCGCGCTCGACCGTCGCCACGGTGACCGAGATATACGATTATATGCGCCTGCTCTGGGCGCGGGTCGGAGTGCCCTACAGCCCCGCCACCGGCCTCCCGATCGCCGCCCAGACTGTCAGCCAGATGGTCGACCGCGTCATGGCGCTCCCCGAAGGCACCCGCCTCTATCTGCTCGCCCCGGTCATCCGCGGCCGCAAGGGCGAATATCGCAGGGAGCTGGCCGAATGGCAGAAAGCCGGCTTCACCAGGGTGCGGATCGACGGGCAATTTTACGAGATCGAGGACGCGCCGACCCTCGACAAGAAATACAAGCACGACATCGAGGTGGTCGTCGACCGCCTGGTCGTCCGCGAAGGCATCGAGACTCGCCTCGCGGACAGCCTTGAGACGGCGCTGAAGCTGGCCGAGGGCCTCGTCTATCTCGACCCCGCAGATCCGACCAATCCGACCAATCCTCCCCGGGACGGGGAGGGGGACCAGCCGAAGGCTGGTGGAGGGGCTGGCACGGCCTCGTCAGTCCGCGAAGCCCACAGCGCCTTCATGGTCCCAAGCGAGCTCGACGAAGACGGCCGCCCTATTCCTCCCCGGGACGGGGAGGGGGACCATGCGCAGCATGGTGGAGGGGGCTCCGAAGGCCCCAACTCCTCAACCCCGGAATCCGCCGATTCCGAAACCAACACCATGCGAACCGGCGTAGCCGCCGCCCTCGACAAGGCCGCCAAGGCCGCCGTCCTCCAGGACAACGCCCCGCCCGGCCGGATCATCTTCTCAGAGAAGTTCGCCTGCCCGGTCTCCGGCTTCACCATCGCCGAGATCGAGCCTCGCCTCTTCTCGTTCAACGCGCCGCAGGGCGCCTGCCCGGCCTGCGACGGGCTCGGCGAGAAGCTCTATTTCGATCCGGACCTGGTCGTCCCCAACCACTTCCTGTCGATCAAGCGCGGAGCGGTCGTGCCCTGGGCCAAATCGAACCCGCCCTCGCCTTATTACATGCAGGTGCTCGGAAGCCTCGCCCGGGAGTTCGGCTTCGAGCTCGAAACCCCGTGGAACGAGCTCAGCGACGAGATCCAGGACATCATCCTCCACGGCACCAAGGGGCGGCCGGTCACATTGCGCTTCATCGACGGCCGCAAATCCTACGAGGTGCGCAAGCCGTTCGAGGGCGTGATCGGCAACCTCAACCGCCGCATGCTCCAGACCGAGAGCGCCTGGATGCGCGAGGAGCTCGCCCGCTACCAGAGCGCGGCGCCCTGCGAGACCTGCAACGGCGCCCGGCTCCGCGCCGAGCCGCTCGCGGTCAAGATCGCCGGCGAGGATATCAGCGTCTCGACCCGCCGCTCGGTCCGCCACGCGCTCGAATGGTTCTCGACGCTCGAGGAGAAGCTCAACCCCACCCAGCGCGAGATCGCCCGCCAGATCCTCAAGGAGATCAACGAACGGCTCGGCTTTCTCAACAATGTCGGCCTCGACTATCTCGACCTCAACCGCACCTCGGGCACATTGTCGGGCGGCGAGAGCCAGCGCATCCGCCTGGCGAGCCAGATCGGCTCAGGCCTGTCCGGGGTCCTCTACGTCCTCGACGAGCCGAGCATCGGCCTCCACCAGCGCGACAACGACCGGCTGCTCGTCACCCTCAAGCGCCTGCGCGACCTCGGCAACACCGTGCTGGTCGTCGAGCATGACGAGGATGCGATCCGCCACGCCGACCATGTCATCGATATGGGCCCCGGCGCCGGAATGCATGGCGGCGAGATCGTCGCCCAGGGCACGCTCGAGCAGGTGCTCAGGAACGAGAAGAGCCTGACCGCCGATTACCTGACCGGCCGCCGCTCGGTCCCGATCCCGGAAAAGCGCCGCAAGGGCACCGGCAGGAAGCTGACCATCCACGGCGCCACCGCCAACAATCTCAAGGACGTCACCGTCTCGATCCCGCTCGGCACCTTCTGCTGCATCACCGGCGTGTCGGGATCGGGCAAGTCGTCGCTGACCATCGACACGCTCTACGCCAGCGCCGCGCGCCAGCTGAACGGCGCCCGCGTGCTCGCGGGCCGTCACGAAAAGCTGACCGGCCTCGAATATCTCGACAAGGTGATCGACATCGACCAGTCGCCGATCGGCCGCACCCCGCGCTCGAACCCGGCCACCTACACCGGCGCCTTCACCCAGATCCGCGACTGGTTCGCCGGCCTGCCCGAGAGCCAGGCCCGCGGCTACAAGCCCGGCCGGTTCAGCTTCAACGTCAAGGGCGGCCGCTGCGAGGCCTGCAAGGGCGACGGCCTGATCAAGATCGAGATGCACTTCCTGCCCGACGTCTACGTCACCTGCGACGTCTGCCACGGCCAGCGCTACAATCGCGAGACTCTGGAGGTGAAGTTCAAGGGCAAGAGCATCGCCGACGTCCTCGACATGACCGTCGAGGACGCCCACGCTTTCTTCAAGGCCGTCCCCCCGATCCGCGACAAGATGGCGATGCTCGAGGAAGTCGGCCTTGGCTACGTCAAGGTCGGCCAGCAGGCCACCACCTTGAGCGGCGGCGAGGCCCAGCGCGTCAAGCTCTCCAAGGAGCTCAGCCGCCGAGCCACCGGCCAGACCCTCTACATCCTCGACGAGCCCACCACCGGCCTCCACTTCGAGGACGTCCGAAAGCTGCTCGAAGTGCTCCACTCGCTGGTCGAGCAGGGCAACACTGTGGTGGTGATCGAGCATAATCTCGAGGTCATCAAGACGGCGGACTGGGTGATCGACCTTGGGCCGGAGGGCGGCGACAAGGGAGGGGAGATTGTTGCCGAGGGGACGCCGGAGCAGGTGGCGAAGGAGAAGCGGTCTTATACGGGTGGATATCTTGGGCCGTTGCTTGCTAGGTCCGGGAGCGTCGATCAGCCGGCGCTTGCGAAGCTGGGAAAAGCGCGTTCGTCTGGCGCGAAGCGCCAGCGCGAGGCGGCTGAATAGCACCGCCGGTAGAATTGCTGATGGGGAACTAGACAAATGAAAGGGGCGGCTTCCGGAAGCCGCCCCTCATGCACGAAATTTCGTGATCTAAGCGTTAGGAGTCTGATACTCCCGAGCCCTCAAGGGGCGGATGTTTCACAGGCCCAGGTAGTGCCATATGACGGAACTCCTGGCCGTCCTGTGCTATGATAGCCGACCCGATTTCCTCGGATCGCTTCCAACCAAATGAGAGGTTGAACTCCCGACCGGTCGGCAATGTTCGTCGCCTTATGCGTAGGTATTTTTGAGTTACTACTCTTCGTGTGCTCAACGGTTTGTCTTGATGTGGCCTCCTTAGCCACTTAAGGGCACCGCTGATTATCTGTGCAACGAAGCGTATCAATATCCATTGATGCGCCTCGCCGAGCATCTTATCTACTCGACGAGGGCGCGCATGGTTACCATACGTCACCTCATTGTTTCGTCAGGTTTTGGCGCTCAGGCTAGTCGACATCCTCCTCCGACAGTGTAGCCTTGCCCGCCGCTGACGTGCGTCGGGGAAGAGTCCGCACTTGGGAAGCGTTCGCCGAATTTCAAGTGCCCGGCCAAATTCCGTCCGGCGACGCCCAGGCTGAGTTTCGCAGGGCTATCGGAAATCAGACGTTCCAAGTGCGGCGTGACTAACATATTCTTGTATGCCGAAAAGGCCTGAGTCCTGCGCCATGAGCGAAAAAGACATACGAAGGAAAATCGAGAAGCTGCAGAGTGAAATCAGCGACGCAAAAAGGGCACTTCAAAGCGCAAATGACGCATGCGAAACCATGCTCCATGCTTTCTTACAAGAGCTACTGGCGGCCCGCGAAAGCGTTCCCGAGACTCAAATCCTGCCGCCGCCTAGGCTAACCAAAGGCTCTATTGAGAGCCTACATATCCAAGTCAACAATGACACAATATGGAATGCCGATGAAAAGGCTCCGGCTATAGAAACCGAGTTCAATTCGAGAATAATATATAATCCTATTAAAGATACATGGCATTACTCGGAAGATGGTCGTCCTTCGATCGAATGTAAGGATTCTGCAGACATTCTTGATTCTTATACTGATCGCTTGGCGGCGTGGTTTGTTAAGACATATCCAGGACTAAGGCGCCAAATTGAACTCCAAGAAGAGGATAAGAGGAAGGCGCAAGGCGATATAGGTAAAAAAGATGGCTCTGAAGATCGACCAGAAAGAAGTGCTTGGCAGAAAAAGCAAGACAAGGAATTAGGTTTGATTATGATGAATATCGTACTTGCCATTGTGCGATTCCTAGTGGTGTTGCACCTCTTTTTTGCCATACTTAATAGCTAAGCGTAATCTTGGCTATTACGGTGACAGTTTACTAAATACACTAAATGCCTCCGCCTGAGCGGCCGACACTAGCTTGATCAGCTCACTGGCATTTCCGCGAACAGGGCGAACTTGCCGACTTGACCGCCCAAAGGCCCAATCGCAAACTGCCCGCGTGAGCCTCCGCGCCATCATCCTTTCCCCAATTTCGATCGGGCTCGTACTGCTTTCGCCGGGACGTTCCTCGGCACCGGCCGCGGAGGGCCAAGCGCGGTTGCCGTTTGATGTTCACGCCGAGACCTGCGACGATCCCTGCGGCCGTGGCCCGCGAGGTTCGCGTCATACGTTCGGCGTACAATGAGTGGACCGTTAGCATCGGCTGGGGATGAAATGCATGGATGGACCTGTTCTCACTTATCTTATCGAATCGAACGATAAGGCAGTCGCGGCTGACGCGCGCATCGCCTTTGGCGAGGACAACGTGTCCGTCTCGTCAAAACTCATCGGCGGCGTGGAAGTGGCAGTGTTCCTTGTTGCAATGACGAAGCCGCTGAAAGACCTGCTGAAAATGATCCTCGATTTTCACGCTGCCAAGCTGACGCAGTACCAATCGTCGAAGATCGTCTTTGGCCAAGAAAGCGTCGAGTTGACCGGCTATTCGCCGGACGACGTCGCACGGCTTCATGAGCTACCGATGTTCGCCGGCCTCGCCGAAGATAAGGATGGCGCCTAACGCATGGCTCTTCCGTTCGAACAGGCATTCGAACTTTTCAAGACGACCCATCCGGGCGTCCAGCACTTCCAGCACGAGCGTATGCCGGGCGGTTTCCCGCCCGGAGATGTACACGTCAAATCCCTGGAGCTTGTGACGTTTCATGAATTCCGACTGGGAACCAATGTCCGGCGAATAGGTGGTTGGACCTTCATTGCGGAAAATAGCTTCGTCAGCGGATATATCGAGCGCCTCGCCAAGCTCTGGCTGTGGCATCAGCGAACCCCAAGTGTCGCTAACCCGCCGTTGATCCTGGCTCTTCGCCATTGTTTCAAGCGCTTCTTCGCTGAAATCTCGCTCGGTGAATTCAACAATCAGAAGGCCCGAGCTCTGCTGGTGGAATGCGTTGCCTTTGAACGCGACGTACTTAAGGCCGTGGTGGAAGGGCTCGCCAATGAACCCCAAGCGCAGAAGGTGACATCGGATCTCGCATCTCTAGCCGGGACCATCACTCGCTACCATGAATATGGGCATTACGCGCTCGAGGAACTTGAACTGACCCCGGAGCAGATGGCGCAGGTAGTCGATCAGGGTCACCATCAAGAGCTTCTCGATACTCTCGCAACTGCGCACGGAAGCGAGGAGTTCATCGAAGAAGTGTTCTGCGACCTGTTCGCATTCGAGGCCGCCATCCATCCGGAGTTCGGACCACTCAGCGATCATACGCTTGGCGATCGGCTGCGCATGGCCTTGTTCGCCTCCATATCGGTTTCAATGCTGGCATTGCTCAGCTTTGACGCCCGCGCCAGCGCCAGGATGGAATGGTTCGTGGAAACGCCTGATCCGCCCGCGGACGAGATTTTCCGCGAGGCTGGAGACGCAATCCGGCAGCGGATGTGGCTGGTCGAGGCCTTTGCCGACAGAATCGCGGCGCTAAGCTCCACCCGCCTTCGCGACGAGCAGGGGATGTTTCCGATCCTGATCGAACCGGCAGTGACCTTTCTCGAAGCCTATATGTCGTGGAGCGACCTCGGCCACTGCGATGGCGCATCAACTTGCAGCGCCGAGGAGCGCGAGATTGCCGAGTTCGTCGCTCTCGGCATGAGTCCGGAACTCGAACTCTCGAATTACCTGCTGCACTGTTCGAGGAAATTCTTTGCCGATGCGAACCCGCGCCTTCGGACAAGCAGATTGTTCATGACTGATCCGGCAGGGACAAGTCCTCAGGCGCCGTAGCCCGATGGACCGCCGCGATGATGGATCTCGGCGTCGCAGCGACTCGTATCCGCCTTTCCGTAGCACGGTCATGGCTTGACCGACGAGAGGGAGGATCGCCTTGGCGGCCAGCTCCTCCAATCCGTCGATGATTCCGGACATTACGGTGCCAGTTTTTGCCAGTTTACTAAATGCGCGAAATGCCGCCCGTCGTCTCCGGCGGAGACGATCTCGATCGGCCGACTGGCATTCCCGAAACCAGGGCCCGTCCCCCGACTTGACCGCCACAAGGCCGAACCGCAAATCCCCCGTGTGAGCATCCGCGCCATCATCCTTTCCCTGATTGCGATCGGCCTCGTCCTGCTGTTCGCCGGGACTCTGGCCGTGCAGGGCTGGCCCGGGGAAACCAAGGACCGGCTCCCTGCCGAAGCGATGGCGCGGATGGTCGAAGGCCCGATATCGGCCGTGCGCGCGCGCGGCCTGGCGGAGGGCGACGCCGCGTTCGAAAGGCTCGTTGCGGGCGAAAAGGGGCGAGACGTATCGAACCGGGTCCGGATCGCGGACCTGCACATGGCTTACGGCGTCGGCCTGTACAATCTCTGGTCGGAGAAGGATGACATTGCGCTCCTCCAAGCTTCGCGGGATCGCATCCGGGCTTCGATTCCTCTCTATCGCGCCGCGTTCGGATCGGCTCACCCGGAAGTCGCGCTCGCGCTCAACAGCTTCGCCGACGTCGACATCGAGCTGAACGGAGATGCCTCTCCCCAGGCCAGGGCCGCGCTTCGCGAGGCCCTGCGGATCAGGCGCGCGACTCTTGGGGCCGAGAATGCCGAAACGCTCGCCACCGAAGCGCGGCTGGAAAATCTCGATGACCGTCGATCTGGAGCGCGTTCTCCGGACCACAATTCCGCCGGCTCGATAGCTGACGCTATCCGCTGATCGCCATCCCGACTCCGTATCGCTCAGCACCGTCGACGCGCCGCTCGATCGATCTCCGTTGCCCCGCTAAACGCCCGTCCCGGGCCCGGGCTTCCCCCAATCCTCGAACCTCGTGACGAGAGCGAGGACCATCCTGGCTTCGGTCCCCTCATAGCCGGCCTCCCGGATCCTTTTCAGCGCGCCTTCCTCGTCTCCTGCCTCGACCAACTCGAGCAGCCGGCCGGCTTCGCGAGGCGAGATCCGCTTCGGGCGGCGCTTACGCGGCCCCATCAAATCGTCGCGGCCGCCCGACCCGCGCAGCTTCACGACCAGCACGACGAGCAGCAGAAGAGCGAGGCCGATGGCGGCGGGCAGGACGGGGATGGAGTCCATGCCGCTTGTTTAGCAGTGGCGAGCCGCGACCGTCAGCCGCAAAGCGCGAGCGCGCTCACCCCGGCGACAGGGCAAGCCTTCGAACGGATAGTGCCGGGCCGGAAGCGGTGCGGCCTAGGCCGGCGAGTCCGCGAACGAAAAAGCCGTCGGTGCCCCGCCATATTTGTTGGGAACACGTGAGCCCGCCTTCAGAAACAGGCGCAGCAAATTGGCGAAGGCGAGCAGGGTGAACCCGAAAAAGCCGAGCGCCACGATCTGCGGGAGGATCCCGCGAAAGGCGAAAGCCAGAGGAACGAACAGGAGCATGAGGCACGGCACCCAAAGCTCCCGGGCGCTCCTGCCGACGTCGTGGAGGCGGCGGACCGCGACCGCGAGTTGGGGGATGAACAGCAAGGCGCCGACGATAGCGGACAGCGCCGGGCCCGACCTCAGCAGGACGAGGCCGACCAGGCCGGCGAGCGCCTGGGCGACGACGACGAAGCCGAGGAAGCACCAGAATTCGCGCGGCGAGGCGCGGCCCTTGAAGTCGGCATATTTCTTCAGCGACTGAATCACCGACTGAAAGACAAACATGGCACCCCCGTTTCGATCGCTCGTTAAGGTGCCGACAATGGCGGCGTCTGTTTAAAATCGAGTTACGGCAGCCGGTTGTGGGGCTATCACGAGTCCGGGCTTCCCATGATCCTCGTCGATGAACTCCCCTGGATCAGCGCGCTGCCCAACTCGCCGCCGCCCGTGGCAAGAATGTCCCCGCCCGGCCCCATTCCGGCCTTACCAGTGCCGGGGATACAATATCTATTTTGAATTGAGTCTCCTGATTCCAGGACGAGTAGCCCATGAAGGCTATCAACAACTCGACACCTCATGCGGGATCGCGGCCATAGTTCTCGTCGTTCTATCTTACTCGTTTTTGCCGCTCGGACTTAAATCTGACCACAGTCAACTTCGCAATTCCAGGTGTTTCCGTGGCGGTGACATGATCGTAACGATCGGATATGATCCGGCTGTTGGGTATCGAGAGGTTTCCGTGGAGGGCGCCATGAAGCTGGGATTCCGCTTGTCTCTGTTCGCGGCCGTCGCCGTGCCGGCTGCGGCGTTGTGCCAGATCCAGGGATCGGCGCCGGAATATATGGGCGCCTTCGAGGCGGTCGTGAACGGAAGCTACGTCCCGCTCGAACGCGGGACCGCCACGATGCAGAGTCGCGCCAAGCTGATGGGCGGGGCAGACACCTATTACAGCTTCAGCGGCGGCAGGTCGCCGGTACGCTTCTCAGCGTCTCAACAGCCCTATTTCATCGTGAAGGCCGAAACCTACGACATGGATCCCGCTTCATCCCTGTTCCTCTACGCGCTCGCCTCAAAGGGAAAGGCGCGTCGGCTGGTGATCGCAAGCTCGGGCATGTACGGGGGGCCCACCGTCGATCCCGGCGCGAGCAGGTCCAGGGTCTCGGTGAACTATCAGAAGGCGGGTGGGGGGCTGATGAAGGTCATCCCCTCGGGGCCGCTTGCACCGGGCGAATATATGTTGACGGTGGCGAACCCGACGCAGGGATTCCTGTTTGGCGTAGACTGATATTGCAGGGCGACAATATCGAATCTCGACCAGGAAGCGGACCGCCATACCTCCGGACACAATATCTAAGTCAGTACCCGATAGCGTACCAGCACGCATTCCCGCGCGATCGGCCGAGCCTCGATCAGCTCGAGGTCGATCCGCTGGCTGAAAGCGTGGAAGACCGGCGCGCCTCCGCCAAGCAGGACCGGATGGATGCTCAGCCCGATCTCGTCGACCAGGCCCGCCTCGATCAGAGCGCTGCCGAGCTCGCCGCCGCCCATCACGAGGATGTTCCCACCCTCCTCTCCTTTCAGCCGGCGGACGAAGTCCGCCGCGTCCTCGCGCACCAGCTCCACGCCCGGCCGCTCCTCTATCTCGTCCAGGGTCCGCGAGAAGACATAGGTCGTCACGCCCTTCGGCATCGGACCCCAGGCCTTGTCCTTGGCGAAGTCCCAGGTCTTCCTGCCCAGCAGCATCGTGTCGACGCCCTTGAAGCTCTCGGCGCTGATCTTCGCTGAATCGTCGCTCCAGCGCAGCCAGTCGATCGACTCGCCCGGCCCGGCGAGGAAATTGTCGAGGCTGTTGGCGCCTCCGAACGTCACCTTGCGCATCGCAGATCCTCCGCTTGGGCCGCATCGCTCCCACGACTCCATTCAGCCCAGAGCCGCGAACCCGAAATCGTCACGGCTGACTCATTGCCCTCTCCGCATCGCGTCAGGGCGCCGAGACCGGCTCGGCGGTGGGCGGCGGGCAAGAGCGCATTGCCGCGGCGGCCTGCGCTCTGGCCGTCAGATAGGCATTGTTCAGCGCCTTCGGCCTGGGCAGCTCGACCACGTCCTCGACGCGCAATCCGTCCCGCCGCTCGCGGACCAGCCTGGCCTTGCCGCCGGCGGCGAATGCGCGGATCAGCGGCGGATCCGGCGGCACCTGGCCACCGGCGATCAAATATTCAGCCGCGCCCCAGCCCCGCCCCGATCGGGAACTCAGACCGGTGATCCATGGCGGGCCCCGCCATCGCGCTCGCCCCGCGCCGATGGTCAGGACGTCGCCTTCGAGAACCTGCTGCCGGCCCAGGCCGTAGGCGAAGGTCTCGACCCTGTCGGGTGCTCCGATCCGCCCGCGGGCGGGCCGGAAGCGCAGGACCATTGCGAACCGGTCACCGCGCGCCGGGATCGACAGCGTCGCGACTTCGGACTGTGCCCCGCCATTGGACCGCCACAGCGACAGCTCCAGCGACCCGGCGCCGGCCGGCACGCTCGAGCGCCCGCACCGGTCGGCGGCCCGCGCCGCCGCGGGCGCGACGAGCAGGAGCATCATTGCGGCGAGCAGGGCTTTCACCGGCATTTCTCTCCCGTCGCGACGGCCCGAAGGCTGCTTCGGCATGCCGTCACGCGCGAAACCTACAGGCCGTTCAACCTCTCACAAACGCCGGCGGGAATCCCTCGTTCCAGCCGCCGAGGTCCAGCGGCACGCCCTTGGCCTCCGCGTGCGCCAGCGTGGCCGGGACCGGCCAGGGGAGTTTCTCATCCAAGTTCGGAAGCTCGTCGGGGCGGAACCGCCAGGTGGAATATTGGCCGGCCTGCCAGCGCTCGCAAATCTCCTTCAGGAAGCGGACCACCTCCATCGACGAACCCGACTTCGCCTCGAGCTCGGCCATCGTCGCATATTTGCTGTAATAGCCCGGCTCGCCGCGCGCGAAGAGCGTGACCGCGGTTCCGGCGTCGCAGCTCCGCTGACGGATGATCCAGCGGATCACGTCGAACGGCTGGTCCCAGTTCCAGGTGCAGGCGCAGCGATGCCAGTCCGCCGGCCCGGCCCGCTTCATCCAGGCGAGCAGGCGCGCCTGCTCCTCCGCTTCCGGGTCGAACTCGACGGGATCGGCCTTCACGACGTCCCGGCGGCATCCGGCGGCGAGCGAGAGAAGCCCGGCCGAGGCGAGAAGAAGAAAGTCACGGCGAACGAAGCGGGTCATGCCCTGCGATAGCATCGCTTGTGGTTTCCAAGAATGTAGCTCGATCCCGATCAGACGTATCGCGACCAATGTTCCTCCGATACGATTGAGATTGGCACCCCCTCGTCGCGCCAGCCGCAAGCCTTCAGAATCTTATTCCCCATGGAGGAGTGCTTCCATGACTCCGTCGCATATAAGCCGATGACGAGATAATCGGTTCTCAGATTTAGGCCGCCGCAGGAAGCGCCCTTTGCTATGACCGCTTCCTCACAATCCCGCCGTCTTCCGAACGTGAACGTGCCGGTGAAGCAATATGTGCGGCCGTCGAATTCCAATTGAGGCGCAGGGTTGCATAGGGGCAGCGTTGTCGACTTCAATACCTCGCCTAGTTCGAAATCCCGGTTGGAGAAGCTGTTGAGCGTGTCGAGCAGTTCAGCGCATTCCTCCGCGTCCGCGACCCCATCGCGGAGAATTTCGGCCACTCGGTGATATAGAGTTCGAATTACCGGCTGATCGCTTATTCCGTAATTGGCCGCGAGCCATTTTTGAAGGAACTCAACCTCCGCCTGGTTGAGATTGCCGTCGGCTGCAATGCCCCGCGCAATACCAATCAGCTCATCGATTTGTCGGGAAGAGATTCTATCTCCACCAAGCCGGTTGTAGAGCGCCTCATTCATTTACGCCTCCGCCAAGCCATCGTTCGACCTGTCATATCCGCACTTGTTTGCTCTGGCAGATTGAATAATCAAGTTGCGAAAAGGGCTGAATGAAAATGGACTCGAACACTTCAAACTTGCTTGGTTTGGCGCGCACGGCACAACTCGGCGGAAATCAGGAGGAGGCGTTAGGTTACTTCAATCGAGTCTTGGAGGCCGACCCGACGATTTCCGAGGCCTGGATCGGAAAAGGCATCGCGGCAGGTTGGCAATCCAGCCTGGCCAACATTCGTCTGACTGAAACGATAGTCGCTTTCGGGCATGCAATCGCGACAGCCCCGGATCCTGAAAAGCCTTCCACGACTTCGCGAGCAGTCGAAGAGGTAAACCGACTCGTCGCGACGCTCTACGGTATGGCTCGCAAGCAGCTTGATGAGCACGTCGCCCTTCAATCGATTTGGCCGCAGTATCTGAATCAGGTTGCCCAGTTGCTGAACGCCCTTGACGAGGTGAAGAAATGGGCGCCGGACGACCGCACTACGTTGGAAAATATCATCCATCTCTGCAAGGATAACATCGAAGGTATCAGCTACCAGGATCCCTATGATTACAACGCCGCCAAGGCTTGGCACCTCAGCCCAGAGTACGAGGCCCTCATCAAATCACGGCTGGATGCGGCTGTCGCCGAGCTGCGAGCATTTGATCCGAGCTATTCCGCGCCGACCATAGAGAAAAAGACCGCGGACGCATGCTTCGTCGTCACCGCGACGATGGGCGACTCGGAGCATCCGACGGTTCGCTTGATGAGGCGATTTCGTGATGAGCGCCTCATGCCGACGACCTGGGGTAGCAGATTCATGGCATTCTATTATCGGTTTGGGCCGCGCCTGGCGGACTTCATCGCACCTAGGCCGGCTTTGAGAAAATTGGCGCTGGTCCTCGTGATTACTCCGGCTGCACTCGTGGCGAGGCGCCTCATGCCAATGGGGACTGAATGAAGGCAGCGGGACCCCAATCCGGGCCTGCGCAAGACGACAATCGCGTGACTCAGACTTTCCCGTCCTCACGAACATCACGCGGGCTTCGTCCAGTCCATCTCTTGAACGCGCGCGAGAAAGCGGCGGGATCGGAGAAGCCGACCAGATAGGCGGTCTCGTTCACCGAAACCTTCCTGCCGGTCAGATAATCCTCCGCCAGCCGGCGGCGCAGTGCGTCGACGACCTTTTCGAAGGTCGTGCCTTCCGCCTTGAGGCGGCGGTACAATGTGTCGCGGCTGCAGCCGAGCTTCGCCGCGATGGCGGGCATGCCGACCTCGCCGGTGTGGAGGATCGGCAGGACGCAGGCCTCGACCCGGCCGCGCACAGTCGCCGCGCTGTCGAATTTGGCGAGCATGGAGTCGGCATGCCTGGTGAGGATTCCGAAGACGTAAGCCGGCTGGACCCTTATTCTCCTGGCGATCCAGCTCTCGTCGATCCGCATCGCGTTGCGGCCGCTTCCGAAGCTCACCGGCGCTCCGAGGATCCTTTCATATTCGCCGCGATAGCCGGGGTCGGGATGGGTGACCTCGACCGCCTTGACGAACGGCGTGTCGCCAAAGTCCCGGGTGCCGCTCACCATCTGGGCGAAGACGGTCTCGGTCAGCTCGGGCGCCTTGTTCGGGTCGGGGCGATGGTCGACGATCCACAGCCCGGCGCCGTCGCGCTCGAGGGTGAACCGCGGGTCGGTGCCGAAGTCGAAATCCATGATCAGCCGCGAGTAGCGCTGAAGCTGGACGAAGGCCTCGAGCATCGTCTCCGATGCCTGGCCGATCAGGCCGACCACCGAGACTTCGGCGAGGTTGACCGTCTCGCCATAATGGAGCGCGAAGGCGGGATCGCCGCACAGCGCCTTCGCCGCTCGAAGCAGAGCGACGTGCCGCTCCAGTCCGATCCGGCCGTCGGGATCGTCGAGGGCGGCGGAATCGATCCCGGACAGCTCGAGCAACTCCGAGCGCCCGGCGCCGGGGCGACCGCAAGCTCGATCACCCTTTGCGATACGCTCGCCGCGACGCTCGCTCCGCCCATCACTGCATCCTGCGATCATGCTTTTCATGCTTCAAGCCATGTTCAAGCCTGGCTCCGCGGGGATAATCGGCGCGGACAGGGAAGCCGCGGGGTGGCTGACCGTGACCGGGGAAAGACCATCATGCCCGAACAAGCCGAATCCGGCCGCCAGGCCGGCGCGACCATGGCGGAGAGACAAGTCTCCTTGTTCCACCTCTACGCCCTCAGGATCCTGTTCGCCTTGATGGCCTTGTTCCTGGTCGGGACGATCGGGCCCCGGCTCCTCGAGCCGCCGCCCACCCTGATGACCGGCGCCGCCCGCGCCCTGTTCACCGCGCTCGGCCTGCTCGCCGCCTTGGGCGTCCGCTACCCCGTTCGGATGATCCCTCTGATGATCTTCGAATTCACCTGGAAGGCGCTCTGGCTCGCTTTCATCGGACTGCCGCTCTGGGCCGCAGGCCGGCTCGACCCGGACAGCGCCCAGACCTTCTTCGAGGTCGGCGTCGGAGTCGTGGTCGTTCCGATCATATTGCCGTGGCGCTACGTCTGGCAGAATTACATCAGTCGGCCGGGCGATCGCTGGCGGTGATTCCGGCGGAGCGTCGTTCGGAAAGTCAGAATCACGATTGCAGCGCACTGATTGCTCCGCGAATGAGGCAGTCGATCGGATACGGCCCGTGACACAGGCGGCATCGGCTTTCCCTTGCATCCGGAAATGGAACGCCCGACCGATATCGTTGTGAAGATCAGTCCAAAGCAGCGGCACTTCGTCGGGAATGTCTCGTCGATCGCAACGCAACCGAGTCAGCGTTCCGCGCCGGCTTCAGCCCGGCCTTCGCCCGCCCAAAGGGCACAAGATGATAATGGATGATGTCGGATGATAACTTTTGAAAAAAAATTAATCGGGAGGCGTCGAGGGTTCGCCGGTTGCGATCCAGGACCCCGGGTGCTGCTGACGATAAGGTAGAAGGCTATCTTCAACGCGCCCAAAAAAATTGATAGGCCTCCTCGAACGGACCTTGGGGGAGGAATCTATGGCAACGGCGGCCCGCGCCCGGCTCAGCGCCGAGCGGCGATTTTATTCCTGGATGGCGGTGATGATGATCGCCGTCGTGCTGATCGGTTTTGCACCGAGCTTCTACCTGCGCGGGATCGTGCCCTCCTACCCGCGGCCCAATCCGAGCCTGTCGCCGTTCGTGATCTTCCACGGCCTCGCTTTCACCCTCTGGCTGCTGGTCTTCTGGACCCAGACCGCTCTGCTCGCCGCCGACCGCCGCGATCTCCATATGCGGCTCGGCCAGTTCGGGATGGTCCTCGCCGTCGCGTTGATCCCGATCATGTATCTGGTCGCGGTCGGGCAGGTGGCGCGCGCCAACCAGCCGCCCTTCACCACCGCCCTCGCCTGGACCGCCGTCCCGCTCGCGGCGATCCCGAGCTATGCGCTTCTGATCTGGCTGGGCTGGAGCCGCCGGCGCGAAGCGCAGGTCCACAAGCGAATGATGTTGTCCGCCGCCTTGATCCTGGTCGGCGGCCCGGCGATCGGCCGATTCCCGATCGCTCCGCCGACCATGATCGGCCACATGGTCCTTCAGACCATCGCGATCCTGCTCTTCCTGCCGCTTTTGTGGTGGGACAGGAAAAGCCTCGGCCGAATCCACTGGGCGACCAAGACGGGCCTGGCGCTCGCCATCGCCTCGGCGGCCCTGCCCGATCTGCTGATGTCGATCCCGGCCTGGGACTCGGTCGCCGCCAGCCTGCCCGGCGTTTGAGCGGGAAGCGCGTCACGGTCGTCGCGGCTGTGACGGGCGTCACAGATGCACAGCGGATGACGGGTTAAAGGGGGCGCGTGGATCGCCGTCGAGCGGGCAACACCGAAGGGAAGAGGATCATGGATATTACAGGCATTTTCGCGGACGCGGCCCCGCATGCGAAGGTGAACTACACCGCGGGTCTCACCATCGCCGCGCCCAGGTTCAAGAAATTCGGGATCACCACGCCGATCCGGATCGCCAATTTTCTCGCCCAGGTCCTCCACGAGACCGGCGGCGGCCTCGTCCTGTTCGAGAATATGAGCTACTCGACCACTGCCCGGCTCCTGGAGATTTTCGGAGTCGGCAACCACAGCGCAAAAGTGACCGCCGCCGAGGCGCCGGGCCTGCTCCACAACGCGCCGAAGCTCGCCGAAAGGGTCTACGGTCTCGGCAATCCGAAGAAAGCCCAGGAGCTCGGCAACATCCATCCGGGCGACGGCTTTGCCTATCGCGGCGGCGGCGCCCTCCAGACCACCGGACGAAGCGCCTATCGCGAGATGGGCAAGCGTATCGGAGTCGATCTGGAGGCCAATCCCGGCCTGATCGTCGATGCCGCCCACGCCTTCGTTCCGGCGCTCGAGGAATGGAATGACGGCGGCCTCAATCCCTTTGCGGACTCGAACAAGATCCGCCACATCACCAAGGTCATCAACGGCGGCGTCAACGGTCTTCCCGAGCGGCGGGCATGGTTCAGGAAGGTCTGGTCGATAGCGACCAACGGTTCGCCGCCGCCACCGTTCGGCGACTGAGCCGGCACCGCGGTTCGCGGCGCCCGGCGCGCTTCACGCTTATGCGCGGGCAGCGCGAGCGGCCGGGCCGGTTAACGGACCTCTAACCCTCTTTCTTGTGAATCAATCACTTAACGCGAAACTTTGCGCCGCTCCCGGCCGTTCAGTCGGCTCATTCCCGGGAGTAGATCAATGTCCGACATGCACACCACGTCCAAGCTCGACGACCTCATCGTCACCCTCATCGACAGCATCAAGGGCTTCGAGAACAGCGCCGAGGCGGTCAAGGCCGAGAATTATCGCGGCTTCTTCACCGAGATGGCGAGCGACCGGCGCCGTGCCGTCGAGCTGCTCCAGGCAGCGAGCCGGGCCGAGGGCGGAACGCCCGCCGAATCCGGTTCGGCCGCGGGCACCTTGCACCGCCGGTTCGAGGACCTTCGCTCGGCGCTCGGCGGCGGCGACGAGGCGATCATCAAGGAAGTCGAGCGCGGCGAGGATTACCTCAAGGAGGAGTTCGAGCGAGTGCTGGCAGACGAGCGCATGTCGCCTGCCGCTCTGGCCGCGGTGCGCGAAGCCTATGCATCGGTCCGCAAAGGCCATGACACGGCGAGCACGCTCAAGCACCAGCTGGAAAGTGCCGACTGAAGGCCGGATACAAAGCGGGGGCCAGGCCGACCTGACCCCCGCTCGCTCACATCCGTTCGACGAGCTCCTTGGCTTCGTGCAGGCCGAGGCCGGTGGCGGCGCGGACCAGCTTGATCGCCTCGATCTTGTTGCCGGTCGAGAGCACCCCCCGCACCTCGGCCTCGAGCTCGGGCGGGAGGTCGCTGATCGGCGCGGCTCCGGCGGGCCAGGCCCGACGCTGCTCCGGAGGAAGGGGTGGCGGCGGTGATCCCATGCGCGGCGGCGAGACCAGGTCGCGATCGCCGGAGCGGCGCCTCATCGCCAGTACGAGCAGCACCAGGAAGGCGATCCCGATCGCCGCCAGCACCGGTATGGACAGAAACATCCGCTCCCCCCTGTCGATTCTCCACTGCCGATCGAGCGCGGCTCCTATTTCATCGCCAGGACGACCGGCCCCGAAATCGGATCGGTCATTCCGAGCCCGCCGCCGAGATCCTCGAGCGTGTCCCGGAAGCCGTCGAGAGTCGCGATCATGTGCGGCCGGGCCGCGGCCATGCTCTCCATATCGTCCCATTCGGCGATGATGCAGTAACGGCCCTGGCCGGCGTCGATGATGCTGGCGTGGCGAAGCCCGGCCCAGTCGCGCCCGACGTCCCGGTGCGCGTCGAGGAAGTCCTGGCCCCGGCCCGGTTTCACCTTGAACCGAACGGCGTTGAATGCGGTCATTCCCTTGTCCTCCCCGATCCCATTGCCTCCACAAACAGCGGAGTTGCTACGCGCACACCCTCCGCCCCGGCCGGACCTCGAACCTGCGTGGCCCGACCGTTCCGCGCGGCAACGGGATCCCGACGATCGCGACGTCGACATGGCAGCGGCCGGCGGTCACCCGGTACAGGTCCTGCCGCACATATTCGACCCGGTCGATGGTGGCGTCCTGGAGCACAGCATTGACTCCGGGATGTTCGATCACCGCGCGAAGCTCGGCGAGCCGTTGATAATTGGGCGCCAGCGCCGCCGCGGCGGGCGAGGCCGCCAGCCCCGTGCAGCACAAAACGGTCAGTACGAAGGTCGATCGCATTGCATCTCCTTTCCCGAACTTGTTCGATTGTGCCGGTTCTCTCTCGGGTGCCGGAGCGGCGGGCATAGCATGTTGGTCGCCCTGACGCGCGGTGTGCATGAGGCCTTGCTGTCATTGCGAGCGTAGCGAAGCAATCCAGTCGAAGATCAAGACCATTTCAGGCCCTGGATTGCTTCGTCGCACGGCTCCTCGCAATGACGTAAGAGAGCAGGTTCTCACTCTCCCGAAGCGAGGCATGCCATGCGCACCAATGCCGCGATGTTTCTGTTTCCCCTCGCCTTCGTGCTGGCGGCGGCCAGTCCGGCGAGCGAGATAAGGGACAAGGCGCGGCGGGCGGCCTACGAGGCCGAGGGGATCGCCTTGTGCTCGGCGACGATGGCGCAGGGCCGCGACGGAGATTTCGAGCCGGTCGATCTGTCCCAGGGCTGCCGCTGCACCGTCCGCCTGCTGATGACCGGCAAGAGCGTCGGCCAGTTGCCGCCGCTCGACCTGGCCAATTTCCGAACGGTCGCGAAGGACGAACTCGCCCAGTGCCTCGAGCGGATGTCGAAGGTCGGCGTCAAGCGGCAGGTCAGCGAGCCGGCGGTCGCGGAGACCGCGACGAGCGACTCCGCCGCGCCTGCCGTCAGCGATCCGGCAGCGAATATCGAGACCGAGTCCCCACAAGCCAGTGAACAGGCCGCGCCCCCTCCCGCGCTCAGCGAAGGGGCCGGAGCCGGCGGTTCGATCTCCGCCTGGTTCGCCATGGTCCCGCTCTGGGCCTGGGGCGCGATCGCGCTTGGGATCGTCTTGCTCGCCGGCCTTCGCAGGCTGGCCGGCCGCGACAGCCGGCGCGACTTGCTCGGAGTGCCGCCCTCGATGCGGCGGGGCGGACCGGTCCGGCCGAAGCGCTCCGATCCGCCGCGCCGTCCCTGAGGTCGAGGTTCGGGCGAGCTCGCCCCAGGGACGTCATTGCGAGCGGAGCGAAGCAATCCAGAGCGGCATCTGTCGCGAACGCCGGCCCTGGATTGCTTCGTCGCTGCCGCAAAGCGGCAGCCTGTCCTGAGCGACGCCGCAGCGGCGTCGAAGGGCTCCTCGCAATGACAGCGATATTTGATTGAAACCTCTAGAGCAGGAAGTCGGTCGACACCAAAGGCACGCTTGTGCTCAGCTCGATCTGGAAATCCGCGACCCGGTCGCCATTGACGTCGGCGGAGATCAAGGTGTGACCGTCGATGATCTCGAAACGGAGCTGGCCCGCGACGCCCGAGAAGGCGTTGCTCCCGATGAAGATGAAATTCTGGTTGCCGCCGGCATTCGCATTGGCGTCGATCGCGGTCAGCGAGATCTGGTCGCCTTCGGCGCGGCTGAAGTCGGCGATGACGTCGCGGGCGGCGGCGGTGCTTTCCGAGGTGGCGGTGTAGATGAATTTGTCCGCGCCGGTGCCGCCGATCAGCCAGTCGGCGCCGAGCCCGCCGGTGATCGAATCGTTGCCGTCGCCGCCGTCGATATAGTCGCCGCCGCCGGCGCCGGAGATGGTGTCGGCGCCGCCCAGTCCGTAGATCGTGTCCTCGCCCTCGCTCGCCTTGGGCTGACCGCTCACCGTGCTGCTGGTCGAGATCGTGTTGTTGGCCGAGGTTCCGGTGATCGTGTTCCCCTCGCGGACATTGGTCACCATCACGGTCAGCGTCTGGGTGTCGGTAAAGGCGCCGTCGCTCGCCGAGACGATGACGTCGTAACTGTTGTTGGCGCCGGCGTCGGCCGGCGCTTCGTAATTGGGCGCGGTGACGAAGCGCAGGGCGCCCGTCGCGGGGTCGATCGTGAACCGCGCCGCGTCGGCGCCGCCGGCGATCGCATAGGTCACGGCCCCGCCGTCGGCGTCCGTCGCGGCGACCGTGGTAATTGCAAGGCTGTTCTCGGCGACCGCCAGCACGGCCAGGTTGCCGCCGCCGTTCGAGTTGATCGTCACGGCTTCGTTGACGTTGGCGATGGTGATGGCGAGCGCCTGCGTATCGGTGAACACGCCGTCGCTCGCCGAGACGATCACGTCGTAGACATTGTTGCCGCCGGCGTCGGTCGGAGCTTCGTAATTGGGCGCGGAGAGGAAACGCAGAACGCCGGTCGTCGCATCGATCGCGAACCGCGCCGCGTCGGCGCCGCCGGCGATCGCGTAAGTGACGGGCGTGCCGTCGGCGTCGACGGCCACGACGGTGGCAACCGCAGTTGCGTTCTCATTCACGGTCAGCGAGGCCGAATTGCCGCCGCCGCTGGAATTGATCGTCACCGCTTCGTTGACGTTGGTGATGGTCACGGCCAGCGCCTGGGTGTCGGTGAACACGCCGTCGCTCGCCGAGACGATCACGTCGTAGACATTGTTGCCGCCCGCGTCGGTCGGAGCCTCGTAATTGGGCGCGGAGAGGAAGCGCAGAACTCCAGTCGTAGCATCGATGGCGAAGCGCGAGGCATCGGCCCCGCCGGCGATGGCGTAGGTGACCGGGGTACCGTCGGCGTCGACGGCCGCGACCGTGGCAACCGTCGTGGCGTTCTCGCTCAGGGTCAGCGCGGCGGAGCTGCCGCCGCCGTTGGAATTGATCGTGACGCCCTCATTGACGTTGCCGACCGCGACCGCGAGCGCCTGGGTGTCGGTGAAGACGCCGTCGCTCGCCGAGACGATCACGTCGTAGACATTGTTGCCGCCGGCATCGGTCGGAGCCTCGTAATTGGGCGCGGAAAGGAATCGGAGCGCTCCGGTCGCCGCGTCGATCGCGAAGCGCGACGCGTCGGCTCCGCCGGCTATGGCGTAGGTGACGGGCCCGCCGTCGGCATCGAACGCCCCGACATCGGCGACCGCGGTTCCGTTCTCGCTCACATTCAGCGAAGCCGAGCTTCCGCCGCCGCTCGAGTAGATCGTGACGCCTTCGTTGACGTTGCCGACCGCGACCGCGAGCACCTGGGTATCGGTGAAGCTGCCGTCGCTCGCCGAGACGATGACGTCGTAGACATTGTCGCCGCCGGCATCGGAAGACGCTTCGTAATCGGGCGCGGCGATGAAGCGGAGCGCTCCGGTCGCGGAGTCGATCGAGAACCGCGCCGCATCGGCGCCGCCGGAAATGGCGTAGGTCAGCGCGCCGCCTTCCGGATCGGACGCTGCGACGGTCGTGACGGCGAGTTCGTTCTCGGCGACCGGGATTCCGGCCGATGCCCCGCCTCCGTTCGAGACGATGGTTGGAGCCTCATTGACGTTGCCGACCAGCACCGTCAGCGCCTGGCTGTCGGTGAAGCTGCCGTCGCTCGCCGCGACGACGACCTCATAGACATTGTCGCCATCGGCGTCGGCCGGCGCCTCGTAATCGGGCGCCGCGATGAAGCGCAGGTCCCCGGTCGCGGAGTCGATCGTGAATCGCGCGGCATCGGCGCCGCCGGCGATCGAATAGACCGGAGCGGTGCGATCCTCGTCGGCTGCGGCGATCCTGGTGACGGCGCCATTGTTCTCGCCGGTCGTGAAGCTGGCGCTTGCCGCTCCGCCGCCGGACGTTATGACGAGGGGCTCGTTGACGTCCGTGAGATTGATGGTGATCGCCAGCGTGTCGGTGAGCAGGCCGTCGCTGGCGACGACGTTGACGTGATAAGGGTGGAATCCGTTGACCACCCAGGTCTCGAAATCCTGCGGGCTGACCCAGCTCAGCGCCCCGGTCAGCGCATCGATCGTGAACAGGGACGAGTCCGGCCCGGTCAGGCTGTAGGCGATCGCCGCCCCCTCGGCGTCGGATGCCTGCAGGCGGAGCAGATAGGTCAGATTCTCCGGAATGTTCCAGGTGACGCTGTCCGGATAGATGGCGATCATCGGAGCAATATCGTTGACGTTGGTCACGGTGACGGCGACCGCCCGGCTGTCGGTGAAGCTGCCGTCGCTGGCCGAGACGATCACGTCGTAGACATTGTTGCCGCCGGCGTCGGACGGCGCTTCGAAATTGGGCGCGGAAAGGAAGCGCAGAGCGCCCGTCGCGGAGTCGATCGCGAACCGCGCCGCGTCGGCGCCGCCGGCGATCGCATAGGTCACCGCATCGCCGTCCACGTCCACGGCGGCGACGTTCATCACCGCCGTCCCGTTCTCGGGGATCGAAGCCGAGGCCGACGAAATGATCGACAGGCCTTCGTTGACGTTGCGGACCAGGATTTGGACCAGCTGGTTGGCGCTGAACTCGCCGTCGCTGGCCGACACGATGACATTGTAGAAATTGTCCCCGGCGCCATCGATCGGCGCCTCGTAATCGGGCGCGGCGAGCAGGCGCAGGGCGCCGGTCGAAGCGTCGATCGCGAACAAGGCCGCGTCGGCGCCGCCGGATATGAAGTAGGTGATTCCCGACGGACCGTCCGTGTCGTCGGCGATCACCGTCGTGATCGCGGTGACGCCTTCGTCGATCGAGAGAGCGGCCGAGCTGCCGCCGCCGTTCGAGACGATCCTCAGCCCTTCATTGACGTTGCCGACGGTGACCGCCAGCGCCCGCTCATCGCTGAGCGCGCCGTCGCTCGCCGAAACAATCACGTCATAGACATTGTCGCCGTCGGAATCGCCCGGCGCTTCGAAGTCGGGCGCGGAGACGAAGCTCAGCGCCCCCGTCGTCGAGTCGATCGTAAACAGGGTCGCGTCGGCACCCCCGGCGATCGAATAGGTGACGACGTCGCCGTCGACATCGACCGCGACGACATTGGCCGCCACAAGCGACCCTTCCGCGACCAAGGCCGAGCCGCCCGACGTGATCGTGACGCCTTCGTTGACGTTGCCGACGCTTACGGCGAGCGCCTTCGTGTCGGTGAAGCTGCCGTCGCTCGCCGAGACGATGACGTCGTAGACATTGTCCGCGCCGGTATCGCCGGGCGCCTCAAAATCTGGCGCCGAGACGAATCGGAGCGCGCCGGTCGCCGCGTCGATCGCGAACAGTGCCGCGTCGGCGCCGCCCGCGATCGCATAGGTGACGGCATCGCCGTCCTGGTCGGTCGCGGTGACGATCGCGACCGCCGCCTGGTTCTCGCCGACCGAGACCGCGCCCGGGGAGGTGATCGAGAGGCCTTCGTTGACGTTGCGGACCAGGACTTGGATCGACTGGAAGCTGCTCAGATCCCCGTCGCTCGCCGACACCGTCACATTGTAGAAATTGTCCTGCGCCCCATCGATCGGCGCCTCGTAATCGGGTGCCGCGGCAAGGCTCAGCGCCCCCGTCACCGTGTTGATGACGAAGAGCGCCGCGTCCGCGCCGCCCGCGATCGCGTAGCGGACCGGATTGGGGCCGTCCGCATCCGTGGCCGTCACTGTCGTGATCGCGGTCCGGCCTTCGTCGATAATGAATGCGGCGGAACTGCCTCCCCCGTCGGAATTGATAACCGGCGCATGGTTCGGCGCGAAGATCTGGGCGCGGACTGCATAGCCGCTGCCGTCGCCGCTTTCGCTGGTCCAGCTGATGACGACCCGGCCGTCGGCAAGGGTCGCGATGTCCGGCAGGAATTGCGAGCCGGTCGCCAGCGTGTTGACTAGCATCTCCGCGCCGACCTTCGTGCCCGAAGCGCTGAAGACCTGCGCCTTGATCGCCGATGCGTTGCCGTCCTGAAGCGTGTGGAGTGTGCTCCAGGCGATCATGAAGCCGCCGTCGGGAAGCGCGGTTACCGTCGGCTCGCGCTGCGAATCGGCGGTCTGGGTGTTGACGAGGAACTCACTCCCCACCTTGACGCCCGAAGCGCTGAAGATCTGGGCCTTGAGCGCGCTGCCGCTGCCGTCCTGGGCAGTATCGGTGCTGTACCAGGTGATCACGAAGCCGCCCCCCGACAGCGCGGCGGTCACCGGCGAATATTGGTCCCCGGCGGTCTGGCTGTTGACCAGAAACTCCGCCCCGACTTTGGCGCCTGAAGCGGCGAAGATCTGCGCTTTCACGGCCTGTCCGCTGCCATCCGCGCTGGTGTCGGTCGTCCGCCAGGTCGCGACGAAGCCGCCATTGGCCAGGCCCACTATGTCGCCATATTCCTGAAAGGCGCTGGTATTGGTGTTCAGGCGAATCTCGCCGCCGACGCGCGCGCCATTGGCGTCGTAGATCTGCGCCTTCATGTCGAAGCCGTTCCAGTCGTCCCAGCTGATCACGAATCCGCCATTGGCCAGAGCGGCGACGTTGGGCGTGAACTGGCTGCTCAACGTCTGGGTGTTGACCAGGAACTCGCCGCCGATCGGCGCGCCGGTGCTCGAGAAATGCTGCGCCTTGATCGCGTCCCCGTCGCCGTCCTGCGTGGTATCGGTAGTCACCCAGGAGACTACGAAGCTGCCGTCGGAAAGCGTCGCGACCGCGGGGGTGAACTGGCTGCCGAGCGCGGCACTGTTGACCCGGAACTCGGCGCCGACCTTGTTGCCGGCCGCGTCGAAGAGCTGGGCCTTGATCGCGCTTTCGCTGCCGTCCTGCGCCGGATCGAGCGTTCCCCAGACGATGACGAATCCGCCATTGGCGAAATAGGTGATGGCCGGCGCGGTCTGGTTGGCAGCCGTGAACGTATTGACGGCGAATTCCCCGCCCCAGCGACGATAAGATGGCATGTCTTCATTGACATTGCGCACGGTCACCTCGAGCGCCTGGCTGTCCGTGAAGACGCCGTCGCTCGCAGAAACGATAACGTCATAGACATTGTCACCGTCGGCATCGCCGGGCGCCTCGAAGTCGGGCGCCGAGACGAAGCTCAGCGCGCCGGTCGCCGAATCGATGGCGAACAGGCCGGCGTCGGCGCCGCCCGCGATCGCATAGGATGGCGCGGTCCCGTCGACGTCGGTCGCGATGACCGTCGTCACCGCCGACCCATTCTCCGCGACCGACACGGACGCTGCCGCGCCGCCACCGCCGGAAGTGATGGTCACGCCTTCATTGACGTTGCCGACCGTCACCGACACCGCCTGGCTGCGGGTGAAGACTCCGTCGCTGACCGAGACGATGACGTTGTAGACATTGTCGCCGCCGGAATCGCCGGGCGCTTCGAAATTCGGAGCCGAGACGAAGCGCAACGCTCCGGTCGAGGGATCGACCGCAAACAAAGCGGCGTCCGCTCCGCCGGCGATTGCATAGGATAGAGGAGCGCCGTCCGGATCGCTTGCGACCACCGTGCCGACCGCGGTCTGATCCTCGCCGATCGAAAAGGCGCCGACCAAAGCCAGGACGATATCCTCGTTCACTCCGGTGACGGTGACCGCGAGCGCCTGCGTATCGGTCAGGCTGCCGTCGTTCGCCGCGACGATCACATTGTAAACATTGTTCGCGCCGGCATCCGCGGGCGCCTCGAAGTTGGGAGCGGTGAGGAACCTCAGCACGCCGGTCGCAGAGTCGATCGTGAACAAGGCGGCGTCGGCCCCGCCTGCAATCGAAAAAGTCGGGACCGTCCCGTCCGGGTCGGTCGCGGTGACGGTGGTGACTGCAAGGCTGTTCTCGGCGATCGAGATGTTGGCCGAGGCGCCGGCGCCGTTCGAAGTGATCGTCACCGCCTCGTTGACATTGGTGACGGTGACCGCAATCGCCTGGGTGTCGGCCGCATTGAAGCCGTCGCTGGCCGAGACGATCACATTGTAGACATTGTCCGCGCCGACGTCGGAGGGCGCTTCGAAATTGCGGCCCGAGATGAAGAAGAGCTGGCCGGTCGACGCGTTGATCGTGAACTTGGAAGCATCGGCGCCGCCGGCGATCGCATAGGTGACCGATGAGGGCGTCGCATCGGGATCGGCGGTGACGATCGTCATGACGAAGCCGGTATTTTCGGGGACCGACAGAGCGAAGCTGTCGCCTCCGCCGCCCGAAACGATCACCGGCCCTTCATTCTGGTTCAATATCTCGACGCTGAGCGAGTAGCTCGACGACAGGCTGCCGTCGCTAGCAGACACGGTGACGTCGTAGACATTGTTTGCGCCGGCATCGAGGCGGGCCTCGAAATTGGGGGAGGCGGCGAATCGCAGGACACCCGCCGAATCGATCGTGAACCGGGCCGCGTCGGCGCCGGAGAGCGAGTAAGTGACCGGATCGCCGTCGGCGTCGGTGGCGTCGAAGTCGGCGACCGGGGCCGTGCCGTTCTCGACATAGTAATAATAAGGCTGGCCGCCGGTCAGGGTGACTCCTTCGTTGACGTTGGTGATCGTCACCGCGATCGCCTGGATGTCGGTGTTGATCCCGTCCGAGACCGAGACGACGACGTCGTAGACATTGTTGCCGCCGAAATCCTGGCGCTGCTCGAAATTGCGGGCCTGGACGAAGGTCAGGGCTCCGGTCGTCGCGTCGATGGTGAAGCGGGCCGCGTCGACTCCGCCGACGATCGAAAAGGTCAGAGCCGATTCCTCCGGATCGATCGCTCGGACCGTGGTAACCGCGAGCTGGTTCTCGGCGACGCTGAAGGCCGCGAACGAGCCGCCGCCGTTGGAGATGATCTCGGGCGCTCCGGCCGGGGTCAGAACCTGGCCGTGAATATCGTAGTCGGTGATCGTCGAATTGGCGCTGCTCCACACCGAGAAGATGCTGCCATTGCCGTCGACGGCGAGGTCGGAGGAGGATTCGACCCGGTTGGTGACGGTGCTGATCAGCACCTCGCCGCCGACCGCGACTCCGGCCGAATCATAATATTGGCCGCGGATCGAGCTGCCGTTGGCGTCGGTGCCGGCGAAGGTCCAGGTGATCAGGAAGCCGCCATTGGGAAGATCGACGACGTTCGGGCTCGAGGTCCCCGCATAGGCGCCGGTGTCGGGATGGAACCGGGCCGTGCTGACCGCGAAGTCGTTGCCGATCGGCGTGCCCGAAGCGGAGAAGATCCGCGCCCGGATCTCGACGTCGTTGGTGTTGAGGCTGGACGCGCTGGTCCAGGTGACGACGAACCGCCCGCCCGAAATGTGCGAGACGCTGGTGAAGTCCTGATTGAGCGCGCTGGTGCTGCTGACGATGAACTGGCCGCCGCTCTTCGCCCCGCTCGACGTGAAGACCTGGGCATAGACGTCGGCCGACGTGCCCGAGCCGAGAGTCCAGGTGGCGACGAAGCCGCCGCCGGCGAGGCTGGTCACGCTCGGCGAGCTTTCGCCGCCGACCGCCCCGCTATTGACCAGGAACTCGGAGCCCACAGCGACACCTGCGGCAGTGTAGATCTGGCCCTTGATGGCGCTGGTGTGGCCGTCCTGGGCAGGATCGGCCGACTGCCAGGTGACGACGAAGCCGCCGCCTTCGAGGGCGGTGACCGCGGATTTGGTCTGGTCGGCGACCAGCTGGCTGTTGACCCGGAACTCGGCGCCGACCGCGGCTCCGGACGAATCGAAAAGCTGGCCCTTGATCGCGGTGCCGCTGCCGTCCTGGGCGGTGTCCGTCGTCTCCCAGGTGATCACATAGCCGCCATTGGCCAGGGTCGTGACGCTCGGGGCGCGCTGGTCGCCGGCGGCGGCGCTGTTGATCAGCATCTCGGCGCCGATCGGGACTCCGTTCGAATCGTAACGCTGCGCCTTGATCGCCCGTCCGGCGCCGTCCTGGGCCGTGTCCGTGGTCGACCAGACGACAATGAATCCGCCCGACGCGAAACCTGCGACCGATGGCGTCAGCTGGCTCCCGGTCAGCTGGCTGTTGACAACGGTTTCGCTTCCACGGCGACCGTAAGGCATCTGCATTCCCCCCTGATTTGTTGGACGATAGGTAAAGCGGACTTTGCTTAAAAGCGGTAAATCGCTGGGAAAATTTGCCGATGGAAGGATCCGACCCGATGACCAAAGCCCTGAAACCCGCCGCCGAGCTCGCCGCAGCGACGAGCCGGCCCTACCCCAACGAGCCGGCCGGCTATCGTGCGGCGCGTGAGGCGCTGATCGCCGAGGAGATCGAGCTTCGCCGCCATCTCGAGCGGGTCGCGGCTCAGCGCCGGGCGCTCCCGCTCGGCGGCGAGGTGCCCGAGGATTACGAGTTCGAGGGCGAGGATGGCGGGCGGGTTCGGCTGTCCGAAATGTTCGGCGGGCACGACACTCTGATCACTTACTTCTGGATGTACGGGCCGCAACGCGAACGCCCGTGCCCGATGTGCACCAATTTGCTCGGAGGGCTCGACGGCAATGCCCGCGACATCGAGCAGAAGGCGGCTCTGGCGATCATCGCTCTGTCGCCGGTCGCGCGCCAACTCGAATTCGCCCGCGAGCGCGGCTGGCGGGCGCTCCGTTTCCACTCCTCGGCCGGCAACGCTTTCGCACGCGACTATCGCGGGCTGATGGACGACGGCACCGACACCGCGGCGCTCAACGTCTTCGTCAGGCGCGACGGCAAGGTCCATCTGTTCTGGGCGGCGGAGCTCGGCTTCGAGACGATGGATCCCGGCCAGGATCCGCGCGGCGCCCCCGACCTCGCGCCGCTGTGGAACTTCCTCGACATGACTCCCCGCGGCCGCGATCCGGACTGGTATCCGAAGCTGGAATATTGAGGCAGACCGGGTGCGCCGCCGCGGGGAGCGGAGCGAAGGGAGGGCGCCATGCGAACGGGAGTGATCATTGTCGGCGTCTCACTCATTCTCGCCGGCTGCGGCGAGGGCAGCAATTTCGATACGAGCTTCAAGAAGTCCTATCGCGAGAAAGGCATCAAGAGCTGCGTCGAGCAGGCGCGGGCGCGCTCGCCGATGGGCGCCGCCAGGGTCGACGTCGAGGGGCTTTGCAGCTGCACGATCGACAAAGTGATGGAAGGCAAATCGGCGACCGAACTGATGGGAGCGCCCGACGAGCGAAAGGCGAGCGAGGCGATCTCCCAATGCGCACGCCGGTTCGGAATCCCTGAGCGGAACGCTCCCGCAGGCGGAGACCCCAACCCGGGCTGAAGCTATTCGCCGCTCGAAGCCGCCTGATACGGCTCGACCAGTATGTTCAGCCCCTCCGCCTCGTCCGGCGGCTGGAAACGGGCGACGATCGCATCGAACTGATCGTCGTCGACCACATATTCGTGCTCGCCGCCGGCGTTGCGCGCCTTGAGCCGCTCCCGGCACACATCGTCCGGAACGTCCAGATAATGGAGGATGTGCGGCGCTTCGGCCGCTTCGGCGACGTCGAGCATCCATCGCCGCCAGTCGATCCGGTTGGCCGGGAAATCGAGCACGACCGAGACTCCCGAGCGAAGCAGATCGGCGACATGCCCGCCCATCGCCTCGCGCAGGCGCGCCGAATATTTGATCATGTCCGGGATCGTTCTGAGCTCGTCCGGATAGAGGCGGGCCAGCCAATGGTCCTGGCTGATCAGAACCGTCTTCGGCTGGGCGGCGAGCCTGCCGCAGAGGGTCGATTTGCCGGCGGCGATCTTGCCGCAAAACAGGTGAAGAATGCCGGTCTCCATTGTTTCAGCTTGCCCGCAATGGCCGCACTGTCAATCTGAGGCGGTGGAGGCCGGACGATGACCGACGAGGAACAGCGCGCGGAGTCGGAAGCGCTGGAGCGCGCGGTCGAGGAGGAGGATTTCCGGCTTCGGCTCAGGCTCGGCGGCTATGCGGCGATCGTCGTCTTCGCCCTGCTGTGCCTGTTGGCGCCGTTCCTGCCCGGAGCCTCGTCTGTGCTCTCGTTCCGGTTCATGGCCTGGGCGCTGGTCAATTCGGGACTGCTGGTCGCCGCCTTCCTGGTCTGGCGCGGTTTCCGGATCCCGCTCGGCCGAGGCCGCTTCATGACCCGGCGCAAGGCCTGGCGCGCAATCCTGGGCGCGGCGGCTTTCAGCCTGTTCCTGTCCTTCGGCCGCGACGCGATCGACTGGCTGCTGGCTTTGTTCGCTCCGTCGGACTGGTAGAAAGCGGCTTCGTCCGGTCCGCCATTCGGTCCGTCGACTTCGCCGCAACCTTGGCGAGTCCCGATCATTCTATCCCCGACCGCCGCCCATGCCGGGCCGGCGCAGGAGGAATTTGTAAGATGAGTATCTTCGGAAGGATCAAGGACGCGATTTTCGGCCATCGCTCGACCGCCCCCACTGGCGCCGCGACCGCCGCCGCCGGAGCTTCGGCAATGCCGCAGTTGCAACCCGCCGCCGCCCCCGCCCAGCCGGTCGACGTCGACGCGGTCCTCGCCGACCTCGCCGCGAAGAAGGGCCAGCAGCTCAACTATAAAAGCTCGATCGTCGACCTGATGAAATTGCTCGACCTCGATTCGAGCCTCGACAACCGCAAGGAGCTCGCCACCGAGCTCGGCTACACCGGCGCCAAGGACGGAAGCGCCGAGATGAACATCTGGCTCCACAAGCGCGTGATCGAGGAACTCGAGAAGAATGGCGGCAAGGTGTCCGCCGAACTCAAGGACTGATCCGCGCTGCAAGGTGAATCGGCAATTCCCCCTCCGCTCGCGGGCTGATAGCCTGAGCGGAGGGGGATCGCCCGATGAACTCTCTCGCCTTGTCCGCCGCTCTGCTCCTGCTCGCGCCGCTGGCGACGAGCCCGCCGGCGCAGCGCACCATCACCAAGAGCGAGATCAGGCGCGATTCGCCGCACCGAACCAACCTCCGCCTGCGCGACACCGTCTGGGACATGTTCGTGCCCGAGGATCTTCGTGGCCACGGCGCGCCTCCGCGATTTCCACTGCGCAGAATATTGTTGAACACGCGGCCGCGCGGCACCGACGTTCCTTCGCTCTGCCGTTCGGATCTGGTCGACTTCGAGTTCGCTCCGGCCGGGCCGAAGGCGGGCGCCGATACGCCCGTCCAGGCCGTCGGGCTCGAGGTGGATCCGAAATTCCATTTCATCGTCCCGCCCGCCGGGCCTTATCGATCCGTGGTCCGCGACGGGCTGGTCGCGACCGAGGGCGGATGCGGCTCCCTCTCCCTCGACAAGACGAGCTTCTTCTCGGCCGACAGCGCGGAGATCGCCACCAACGGCTATCGCGCCTTTCTCAATCTTCAGGACGCGCTGCGCTCCGCCCGCGCGGTCCCGCTCGACTGCGATCTCTTTCCCGGCGAGACCCGGAACTGCAAGGACATCATCCTTGGGTTCGGGCAGGACGACATCGGCTTCATCGAGGCCTGCGACATTCTGAACTCCTGCTTCGCCATCCATGCGGGCGAGCGCAAGGTGACGGTCAGGGTCGATGGCGAAAGCGAATTGAAGGTCGCCGGCGCGAAGCTGGTTTCGATGATCACCTTCGCCGACTCGCTGATCGATTAGGCGCTGTTTGGCGCCCCCGACGGGCTTTGCTATCACGCGCCGCTCAACTGCAGCCAAAGGAGTGAACATGCCCCGCTACATGGTCGAACGCAGCTTTCCCGACGGCTTCCACGTCCCCGCCGACCGGAACGGCGCCGAGGCGCTCCGCGGGGTCGTCGACCGCAACGCCGAGGAAGGCGTCAGCTGGGTCCATTCCTACGTGACCGCCGACAAGAAAAGGACCTTCTGCGTCTACGACGCGCCCTCGCCCGAGGCGATCCGGAGCGTCGGCGCGAAGAACGGAGTTCCGGTCGGCGACATCCACGAGGTCAGCGTGCTCGACCCCTATTTCTACCATTAGGCCGACTGGCTCAGAGGGCGCGCAATGGCCTTCCTGCTCCTCAAGGCCTTGCTCTCGGGGCTGATCGTCGCGGCCGCGTCCGAGATCGCCCGGCGCTGGCCCGGCGCCGGCGCGCTGATCGTGTCGCTGCCCCTCGTCTCATTGCTGACGATGATCTGGCTGTGGCGGGATACCGGAGATAGCGGGCGGATCGCGGCGCTCAGCGAATCGACCTTCTGGTACTTCCTTCCGACCATGCCGATGTTCCTGGTCCTGCCGGCGATGCTTCGCGCCGGAATCGGCTTCTGGCCGGCCCTGCTGCTCGCCTGCGCGCTCACGACGTCGCTCTATCTGGCGATGCTCTGGATCGGCCCGCGCCTCGGGCTTCGCCTCTAGAGATTGAGCAGCGGCCCGAGCACGGCGAAGATCGGGTAGAGCGACAGGAAGACGAGGAGCACCGTTATGTTGGCGGTCCGGCCGCGCACCAGCATCGCTGTTACGGCCAGTCCCGCGAAAGCGGCGAATGCGTAGATATATTGCTGCCCGGCCGTGACCCCGAGCGCGAATTGCGCGGCCCGCGCGAGCACCCGCGAGGCGAGCATGCCGCCCAGCACCTGCTTCTTGTGCTGGAAATAATAATCGTCGAGGTCCGCCCATTGGGTGCAGTCGTCCGGAAAGACCAAAGTCGCCGCGAGATAATAGAGGCCGGTGACGACCAGGCCGACGACGAGAGTCAGGAAGGTGGCGGGGATCGCGTCGCGAAGCGCCCAGGCCTGGGCCCAGGACGAAGCGAGATCGACCATCACCAGCAGTCCGAGCAAGGGCGTCAGCCAGCCGAGCCGGACCGACTTGCGCTGCTTCAAAGTCCGCGCCAGCCCGCCGAGCACCTCGGCGAGGCTGAGACCGAGCAGAAGCCCGAACAGCGAGAAGACGAAGTCGAATGCTGGCGGCATCCACGCCCCCTTTCAGCGCGACTATCTCCGCCATGCCGGAGCTTGGCAAGGCGGCGCCGATCGTCGCCGGTGCCGCTGTGGACAATTCGCCTCGAAATGAAAACAAGCGCGTTCGCGCAGCGATAGAAGCGCTTTCGCTCTTTCGATTTTTCCTTCATTTAGAGAGGGTTGGGTGCCGAGCGCGAACCGCGCGCTCCCGCCTGCACACTTATCCCCGATATCCTACTTATCCACAGGTGGATTCCCCTTTCCCCGAATCGATTCGGGTGGCATCTCTTGTCCGTGGCCGGAAAGAGGCCGACCGGAAACGGACGGAGGTTCTGCCAGCCATTGCCACCGCGGATGCGGCGGAGATCCTTCGGGGTCGATGCCGAGGAAGCGACTGGCAGGGCGATCGAAGAAGAAGTGTGAGGGGAAACCCGATCCCAATTTCTTCGAAGTCCAGCAAGACGGAAGCCTTCGGGCGGAAGTCTCGCGAAAGGGAACCCGCCGAAGCAGCAATGCTTCGGCTGGGGACCCGAAACGCCCGGCGACGAGCGTTAGGCCCTTCGGGGCCGGACAATCCGACCCGGGACAGTGGGGGCTGGTGGCAACACCAGCCCCCATTAGTTTTTGGGGCGTTCTGCCGGTCGGGGCGACTTCGCCCGAGCCCGGGACCGACCCGCACGACGGACCCGTCGGTCCGCGGCGGTCGCACCTCCGGTCAATTGGCCGATTGAGCCTTCAAACCTTGTTCGAGGAAGTAGGCGGCGACCCGAGCCGCCTGCTCGGTCGGAAGCGCGTCGATCGCCGCATAGACAGCGACGCCGAGGCGGCAGCGCACATCATCGGAGGACGGCAGCCCCGAAGACGCCTGACCCATCGCATCCAGCACGTCTTGCGCGGTGCCGATCCTGCGAACGGAGTCGACCCAGGCCCGGGCATCCTCTCCGCTTAGCGTACCGCGGCCTGGCTCGCGCGGCCGAACCGAACCTGCCCTGGACGCCTCGATAAGCATCACGCTGAGAGCGCCGGCGCGCGACAGATGGGGCTGGGGAAGCGGCGTCCGTCCGGTAAAGCCGGTCGTCGCATATTCGGCGCAGAGCGCCAGCTGATCCCGAGCGAGGCCGCGAATCAGTTCGAGCTGCCTCGCGTTGATCCGCTTGAGCGATTCGGGCGGAGCGTTGACCAGATCGGGGCTATGACGCTGGACGAAGGCGCGCATCACCTGAGCGCCGATCAGGTGCGCGGCGGCGAAGCTTCCGTCGCTGGCCTTCAGCCGGCGCAGAATCTCCTCGAGCAGGAGCGGATATTCGGCGGGATAATTGGCCTTGATCGCCGCCATAAGCTGGGCGCCGTCCGACTGGCTCATGCCTTGTTCCAGGTCGGCAATCGTCATCGCGGCGACCGTCGCCCGGCCGGATGCCGCAGGTGGCTCGGCGGCCAAAGCAGCGCCGGCGGACAGCGCCAAGGCAAGAAGAACTCCCCGCTTCGCCGCGGCGAACCAATGTCGGTGCATTCATTTGTCTCCCGCTCGAAGCCGAGACCCTATCCGCTCCAGTCTCTCTGGCAAGCCCGGTCGAGTGGGCGCATCATGACCGCGCAACGACTCGGGGGGACCGAACCATGCGCAGGATCGCCATCATCGCCGCCGCCGCGGCTCTGCCGTTCACGGCGCTCGCCGCCCAGGTCACCGGCCCGGGGCCAACCGCCTATCCGGGCAGCGTGACCCTCTACGAATATCCGGGCTATCTCGGCCGCTCGGTGACGATCACCGGAGCAATGCCGGACCTCGCGACGCTCGGCTTCGCCAACCGCGCCCGAAGCGCCCGGGTGCTCGGCGACTGGCAGGTCTGCCCGCTTGCCGGCTATCAGGGCAGCTGCCAGCTGCTCAGCGGCGACTCGCCGCTCGTCTCGAGATCGCTGATCGCGTCGCTTCGCCCCTATTCCAATATTCAAAGGGGCGCGACCGGCGGCTCCACGTCGAGCTCGAGCAGCTCTTCCTCGTCGAGCAGCTCCAGCAGTGGCTCCTCGTCGAGCAGCGGCACCAGCGGCGGAATCGTCGATCTCGACTCGCTCGACGCGGATAGCGGGACCGAAGGGCAGGACGTCGCCTTCTTCGCTCGCCCCTCGTTCGGCGGCACCCAGGTCTCGGCGGGATCGAACGACCGCGCGGCCGCGGACGCCTTCTGCGTCCGGGCGGGTTTCGCAAGTTCGGCTTATGCGTCGCGCGCCCGGGTCCAGGCCTCGGGCCTGATCGATATGGCGGCGAAGGCGCGGGTCCGGGCGTTCGCGCTTCGCGACGTGCTCTGCCGGCGCTGACCGGCGCGAAAGGGCTGACGCGAGGAAGGCGCGGGATTGTCCGCGCCGGAATCAGGCCGCGCGCTCGAGCGATTCGAGCAAGGGGTAAAGCTCGGCATTCTCGCGGGCGATCCGCGCTCTGACCCGCTCGAGCAGTTCGGCGCTCTCGGCCCGATAGGTCGTCCAGTCGCGCTCGATCGCCTGCGGCTCCCATTTGTCGAGATGCGCGAAATAGGTGCCGGCGAGGTCGCCTATCTCGTTCTTGAGGACCTGGCCCAATTCGGCGACACCGGCCTCCCGGCGGGCAAGCAGGGTCGGGTAGAGCGTATGATCCTGAAGCTGGAAATGGGCGTACATGCAGCGGGCGACGTCGCAGCGCAGCGCGAACAGCTCCAGCGCCGGCGGCGGCTTGGGACGTGCGAGCATCTCGCCGAGCCTGCCGAGAAGCTCCTCGAGCCGGTCATGATCGTCGCGCAACCGCTGCAATATCGAGCCTGACATAGTCGGTCCCCTACACCGTCTGCCCTTACCAGAGAGATAATGGCGCCCTTGCGGGCATTACGGCATGCCAGGCCGGGTCCGGCGGAATTGGCCGCGCGTCAGCCGTCCACGGGGGCGTAGCCAAAGCCGCGGATCCGGGCCATCTCGTCCGCATCGATGAGCGCGCAGTTGGTGGTGGAGGCGCGGCCGTAGAAATAGGTCCCGTCGATGAACGTCGCCTCGGTCCAGCCCGGCTCGGGGAGCGTCACGCTGGAGGGCGGGGATACTCCGCCCGCTTCATCGGCCTTGCGCACCAGCCAGGCCACGAGCGCCGCCAGCCGGCGACCCCCAGGATCCAGGCAACCGGCTCGATGACGGCGGCGAAATCCTGACCGTCTCATACAGCAGCTCGAACAGGACGACCAAGCTCTTCCGCTCGCCCAGTCCCGCCGCCGATTCGCTTTTTTCGGCAAATGGGTCCACAAGGCCGGCGCTGATGTCGCAAGCGACGGAATATTGGCGTCATTCCGGCTCCTTTTCCTCTCTACACGCACCTCACGCAAGGCAGGCCGCTCCGGTCTCGCCGAACGACAAAAAGGAAAAGACCATGCCGATTGGCACCGTGAAATTCTTCAACTCCGACAAGGGCTACGGCTTCATTCAGCCCGAGGATGGCGGAAGCGACGCCTTCGTCCACATCTCCGCCGTCGAGCGCGCCGGAATGAGCACGCTCAACAAGGAACAGCGAGTCAATTACGAGCTCGAGACCGACAGCCGCGGCCGAACCAGCGCTGTCAACCTTTCGGGCGCCTGACCCGGCATCCGCTTCCCCGGCCGGTCCGGGGAAGCGGCTCAGGCCCGCGCGGAGCGGCTGTTTAGCCACTTCAAAAATCCAAGATTCAGCTTTAAGCAGGCCCGATGTCCATACAGCATGAATTCTATCTCGCCCGCGCCGCCGAAGCCAAGCGCGATGCCGAAGCGGCAACCCTCGCCAATGTCCGCGATCGCTGCCTGCGGTCCGAAGCTGCCTGGCGAAGCATGGCGGAGCGCGCCGAGCGCACCGAGAAAATGCGCGCCAAGTCCGAAGCCGACAAGGCAGCCGCGGTCTTCGCCGCCGCCGAGTAAGCGGCCGCCAACCGATGACGAGCGACTCCGCAGCGCGGCCCCTCGAAGGGGGCTGCGCATGCGACACGATCCGCTATCGGCTCTCCTCGCCGCCGATGTTCGTCCATTGCTGCCACTGCACTTCGTGCCAGACCGAGACCGGCAGCGCCTTCGTCATCAATGCTTTGATCGAGCCCGACCGGGTCGTCCTGCTCGCGGGCGCGCCCGAGCCCGTGCTGACGCCGTCGGAAAGCGGCAAGGGCCAGAACGTCTTTCGATGCCCGACCTGCCGGGTCGCCCTGTGGAGCAATTATGGCGGCGCCGGCGACCTGATCCGATTCGTCCGGGTCGGCACCCTCGACGAGCCGGGCCGGCTTCCGCCCGACATCCACATTTACACGCGTTCGAAGCTGCCCTGGGTCCGGCTGCCCGAGGGCGTGCCGGCGGTGGAGGCTTATTATTCCAGCGCCCAGCTCTGGCCGGCCGAGAGCCTCGAGCGGCGGGCGAAGGCGCTGGGCGGCTGACCCCGGCTCCTCCCTGTCGCGCAGCGATGGGGAGGAATGAGGCGCCTCAATCCACCACGATCTCGCCGCTCATGCCGAACGCCTTGTGGAAGGTGTGGCTGCATTTGAGCGGATAGGTGCCGGCCCGCGGAACCAGGTAGATGTCCCGGCTCTGGTGGCCGCGAAGCTCGACCCGGCCTCCATTGACCGCGCCCCGGTCCTGCGGGCGCAATGTGGCGGCCGAAAAGAACTGGCTGGCGGTGAAATCGTGTCCGCCCGAGGCCGAGTTGACGAGGTGGAGAAGGGCCGGCTGGCCGGCGCGAAGATGGATCCGCCTCGGGCTGTAGGAGAAATTGGCGAGCGTCACTTCGACCCGGGCGGCCCGGCTCCAGTCGGGAGCCTGCGCGTAGGCGGCCGGCGGCGCGGCGGCGAAAGCGGCGATGAGGGCAATTCGAAGATACGACATAGGGTCTCCCCTGATGAGAGAGTTCCCCTGTGCCCGCCGCTCTAGCATTCACGCACCGCCACCGCCAGCGCCTCGGCTTTCGACCACCACCTCGCTTCGAAGCGAGTTGGCGATGAAGCATTTATCGTGCGCTTCGTGGTGGAGCCTGCGAAGCTCGTCATCGTCCGGGCTCCGTCCGGCAAATTCTATCTCGGGCCGAAGAGTGATCCGGGTGATCGCGATCCTGCCCCTGTCGTCGCGGCCGAGCGTGCCGGTGGCGCGATCGCGATAGGAAGCGACGTCGAGACCGGCCGCCTGCGCCAGGCTCAGGAACCAGAGCAGATGACAGGAGGAAGCCGAGGCGATCAGAGCTTCCTCCGGATCGACCCCGGCCGGATCCGAGCGCGGCGGCGGGACCACGCTCGGCGAGGAGGAGCCGCGAACCACCGCGCCGCCGTCGAAGGTCCAGCTATGGCCGCGGCTGTAGCCGCCGTCGGCGAAATGCCCGTCGGAGCGCCATTCGATCAAAGCTTCATGCTCGCTCATCTCGCTTTCCTCCTGGCCGTCGACGCGGGCCTGGCAGCGCCCTTCGCCGCCCAACGCGTCAACAAATATCGCCACAGCGGAATACTGATCAATGCCGCCTGCGCCGCCGCCGGAACGAAGAAGGCGACAATAAGGGCGACAGAGGCACCAAGGACGACGCTCAGTCCGCGCCGGCGGATGTAGGCGATGTCCTGTGCCGACACGCTCGGATCCACCATCGGCGGGCTCGTGGCGATCCGGCCGACTCGAAGGTTGAGCAGGGCGCTGAGCAGCAGCGAGACACAATAGAAGACGGTCGGGACCCGGTCGCCGCCATTGGCGCTCAGGAAAGCGGTCGAGAAGGGCATGAAGGCGATCGAGCCGAGCAGGAACAGGTTCCAGCCGACGATCGACGGGCCCTGGTGCGCGGCGAAACCGAAGATTCGGTGATGGCCCATCCAGAACATGCCGATCACCCAGAAACTGATCAGGTAACCGGCAAAACTCGGGGCAAGCTGGGCGAGCTCGACCAGATAGGCATGATCGCTGGAATTGCGCGGCAGATCGGGCGCGTGGATCTCGATGACCAGCAAGGTGATCGCGATCGCGAAGACCGCGTCCGAAAAGAATACCAGCCGCTCCAGAGCATGATCGGTCTTCCCGGCCATTCCACTCTCCCCCTTCGTACGCGGCCAATCTCGCCGCAATCGCCGCTCCGCGCAACGCCCGGTCGAACCCTGCAACTCTTTCTTAAGCATGTTTGCCTAGCCCTCTCACCGAAGGAGAGAGCGCGCGTGGCGTCCATTCCAGTCGAAACCGGGCCTTTTCGCTCGTTCGTCGCCGGCAGCCTCGCCGATCCGGCGCGCTCGATCGGGGGCCCGCGCTTCGACGCGATCTTCTTCTGGGGCGCGCCCTTGCTGGCGTCATTCCTGGTCTGGGCCTGGCTGCTCGCGGCCCTCGCCCTTCCGCACAGCCTCGGACAGCCCGCCGTGACCCTTCTGGTCTACGCCGTGGCGGTGCTGACCTTCGCCCATCTGATCGCGGTCGTTCCGCGCGCCTACCTCAATCGCCAGGTGTTCGAGGACAATCGGACGAAGCTGGTGGCCGTGCCGATCATGCTGGTCGCGGCCCTTCTCTTCTCTCCGGCGCTGCTGGTCTGCGCCGCGGTTCTGACCGTGTTCTGGGACGTCCATCATTCGGCGATGCAAACCTTCGGCATCGGCCGGATCTACGACATGAAGAGCGGCAACGGCCCGAACCTGCTTCGGACCACCGACCTTCGTCTCAACTGGGCGCTCTACGTCGGCCCGATCGCCGCCGGTTTCTCTTTGCTCGCCCATTTCCAGAGCTTCGCCGATTTCGCCCGGCTCGACTGGCGCCTGCTGGCCACCATGCCCGGAATCATCGAGGGCAAGGCCGCCGCGATCCGCTACGCGGCGATCATCGCCTGGGCGGGGACCCTGGCCTGGGCGGCGCTGGATTATCGCGCCGCCACCGCGCGCGGCTATCGGATGCCGGCGCAGAAGGCCGCCCTGCTTGGAGCGACCGGAACCGTCTCGGTCTGCGCCTGGGGGCTGGCGCCGCCCTTCATCGCCTTCACGATCATCAACCTGTTCCACGCCGTGCAATATTTCGCCCTGGTCTGGCTCAAGGAAGGCGATCGGATCGCGCTCGGCTTCGGCCGCGCGGGCACACGCAGGCCGGTCGCTCTCGGCCTGTTCCTGATCCTCTGCGCCGGGTTCGGGATCTTTTATGCCGCGACGTCGAGGACGAGCCTGCTGATCGCGCCCTTCATCGCCTGCAGCCTGCTCCATTTCTGGTTCGACAGCTTCGTCTGGTCGGTCCGCAAGAAGCAGGTTTAGGAGCCCCAAACTCCGTCATTGCGAGCGGAGCGAAGCAATCCAGACACTGGATCGATGGCAAGCGCCGTAGCTGGATTGCTTCGTCGCTCCGCTCCTCGCAATGACGATGGAGCTACTCCGCGGCTTCGGCCGCTTCTTCCTCGCTGCGGCCGGTGAACAAACCGGGGGTCGGCGAGGCGACGACGTCGCTCTTGCGATCTTCGGCGGGGACCGCCGCCATCTTCGCCTTCGACGATCCGTCCTCGCTGCCCTGCCGGCGCTTGAAGCGGCCGTCGACCTGGGCTCCGGTCGCGACGGTGAGAGTCTCGTAGAGGACGTCGCCGGTGACCCGGGCGCTCGATTCGAGAAGAAGCGAACCGGCCGAGACGGCGCCGTCGATCAGTCCGGCGAGGCTCGCCTCGTCGGCGAGGATATTGCCGTGGATCGCACCGCCGTCGCCCTGGCTGAGAGTGCCGCAGCGCACGTCGCCGACCACCTTGCCGTCGACATGGAGCTGGCCGGGAGTCGCGATGTCGCCGGTGACGACGACCTCGGGACCGATGAAGCTGTAGGTGGCGCCCTTGCCCGTCGCGGCCGGGCCGGCCTTGCTCCGTGAAAACACCTTTTGCCTCCATTCCCCGGCCTACCGCCGCCGGGAGGGACTCGCGCAATGAGGCTGAGTCGAGAGGCATCATCGCACATTGCGGGCGCGGATCAAGCTGGCGCCGTCGGCGCGGCAGGAGCGTTGGAGCGGCCGCATCGGGGCCCAACGAAATGGGGGCTGGTGTCGCCACCAGCCCCCACTCGTCCCAGGCTCATCCGCGTCGCCGGGTAGCGAAGCTTCTCCGCCTGGACGTTCGGTTTCCTACCGAGACCCAAGGGCCCGGAAGGATCCCTGACCGGTTCATCCGCGAAGCAGGCTTCGCATCATCCCCGGCCCTTGCATTGCCCTTGCCCCGTAGGGTTGCCCCCAAAGGGCGCGGGCCCTGCCGGGTGGTTTCCGAAATCCCGCTCCGCATCCGCTTTCGCTAATGCTGGCGTGGCTTCTTCCGCCGCCCTGCCTGTGTATCCGCGGGGCCGCCCCCTTTCGGGTGCAACGCCGCTTCCGCACCGGCCTGTCGCTGGTTGAAATCGGGTCCGTTTCCGGATCCGGCCTTCCCCCGGCCACGACCGAGAAGTGTCATATCATTCGATTCCGACCAAGCGGATTCGGCCTGTGGATAACGAGGATATCGGGGACTCTTTTCGACCGATCGCCGCATCCATGACCGTCGCGAATCGGGGTTTCAGCCTTTGCCGCCCGCTTTGGGTTTCCCGCCTTTTCCGCCCTTTGCCGCGGCTCTCGCGGGCTTCCCGGCAGCCTTGGCCGGCTTCGAATCCGCGGCCGAGGGCGAGTCGGCCCGGTCCCAGCTGTCGAGGGTCCGCCGGGCCATGTCGAGGGCGAGCTTGCGCAGCGAATCGCCGAGCTTGCCCGAATCCTTCGCCATGCTTTCGGCCGCGTCGAGGGCCACGGTTCCGGCCTTGACCGCCTTGCGCCGGGCGCCCTCATTCTCGCGCAAAGCCGCGGCAGCCGAGAGCAGAGCGGCGGCGACCACTTCGCTGACCACGGGATTGTCGGCGAGCTTCATTGCCTTCTTGCCGATCTTGCGCAGCTTCTTGGGCACCTTCATCCCGCCGGATTTCTTGTTCTTGTCCTTCGCCATTGCCGTCTCCTTCGCCGTCCGGCGTCCTACCTCAGTTTCGGTACGATTCATTCATTCGACGATGATCCGGGCCTGCATTCCGAGCAGCCGCTGCCTGAGGTCGCGGCTTGCGACCCGGTAGCGCCCCGCCCGCGGGACGAGAGCGATCGTCCGGGTCGACAGCGGCGCGACCCGGATCGAACCGCCTTTGACGACCGCCTTGTCGCGCCCGCGCAATCGAGCGGCCCGAAAGAAGCCGGGAGCGGTGAAATCGTGGCTCTGATGGCTGCCGTTGACGAATCGAAGCCGCACCGGCCGGTCCGCCTGGAGCCGGATCACCTCCGGCTGAATGTCGTAGCTGGTCAGCAGAACGTCATATTCGGGCGCCCGCGGCCATTCCTGGGCGGAGCCCGGCGCGGCCAGTGCAAGAAGTGCGATCAGCAGGACGAAGCGGCGCATGGATGCTCCCGATCTGTTCGCAGCATAACAAGGATGCATGCGATTGGCTCCAATCAGTGGCTGTGGCCTCAATCAGTAACTGGCACCGTCGATATGGCGAAGCTCGATCGAGTCGAGGTCGAGATCGTCGAACATGCGCGCATTGACTCCCATCCTGTCGAGATTCGGGATCAGCCCCTCCCAGTGGGTCAGGCAGCCGCAGGTCCGGCAATGGTGGATTGCGATGCACTTGTCGCCCCAGACGTAGCCGTCGCTCTCACCGCCGGGGAGGATCCGCACCTCGTCCGGATGATAATAAGCCATCAGGGGCGCGAGCTTTCGGCAGACCGAGCAATTGCACGACGCGACCCAGGCGGGCGGAGTCGCCACCTCGATTCTCACCTTGCCGCAATGACAGCTTCCGATCATCGCGCCACCTTGCCATCGAAGGCGGGTGCGCGGAAGTGGCGGGCTCGGCTATAGGCGGCCTGCCAACCCGCATCCGGAGTCCCAGATGAAGCTCTTTCCACTCTCGCTCGCGCTAGCTCTCGTCCTTCTGCCCGCCGCCGCCTCGGCGCGGCTGAGCCCGCAGGAGCAGAAGATCGGCAGGACGGTCGAGCAGGAGAAGGAGCGGACCATCGCCCTGCTCGGCCGCCTGGTCGAGCAGAATAGCGGCTCGCTCAACCTCGCCGGAGTCGAGGCGGTCGGCCGGATGATGCGAGCCGAGCTCGAGCCGCTCGGATTCGCCGTCCAGTGGATCCCGATGCGCGAGACCGGCCGGGCCGGCCACATCGTCGCCACCCACAAGGGCGACGGCAAGGGAAGGAAGATGCTGCTGATCGGCCATCTCGACACGGTGTTCGAGCCCGATTCCCCGTTCCAGCATTTCACGCGCGACGGCGACAAAGCGACCGGCCCGGGCGCCGGCGACGACAAGGGCGGGATGGTCGTGATGGTCTCGGCGCTCCGCGCGATGCAGGCCGCGGGAACGCTCCGCAACGCCGACATCGAGATCGTCCTGACCGGCGACGAGGAGGATAATGGCAATCCGATCGAGATCGCCCGCCGCGACCTGGTCGCCGCCGGCAAGCGCGCCGACGTCGCTCTCGACTTCGAAGGCCTGGCCCAGGAGGACGGCCGCGACATGGGCTCGATCGCCCGGCGAAGCTCCGGCTCCTGGGAGATAAAGGCGACCGGACGGATCGGCCATTCCTCCGGAATCTTCAGCCGCTCGGCCGGCAACGGCGCGATCTACGAGCTTGCGCGGATTCTCGAGGCGTTCCGGACCGAGCTTCCCGAGCAGAACCTCACCTTCAATGTCGGCCTGGTCGTCGGCGGCGGCACCGCCGAGCTCGACGAGGGCGGAATCCGCGGAAGCGCCACGGGCAAGACCAACATCATTCCCGGAATCGCGATCGCGCGAGGCGATATCCGCACTTTGTCGCGCGAGCAGAATGAAAGGGTGATGGCGAAGATGCGCGACATCGTCGCCCGACATTTGCCCGGCTCCGGCGCCGAGATAGTCTTCGCCAGCGATTCCTATCCGCCAATGGCTCCAACCGCCGGCAACCGCGCGCTTCTCGACCGGCTCAACATCGTCAATCGCGATCTCGGACTCGCCGAGATGGGCGCGCTCGATCCGCTCAAGCGCGGCGCCGGCGACATCAGCTTCGTCGCCGCCGACGTCGACGGCCTGGTCGGCCTCGGAACCGCGAGCGAGGGCGACCATGCGCCGGGAGAAACGGTCGACCTGGCAAGCATCGACCGCCAGGCCAAGCGCGCGGCGATATTGATGACCCGGCTGTCGAAGGAGCGGCGGTAGGTCCCCTTTTTCGTCATTCCGGCGAAAGCTGGAATCTCGGTTCTCTTCTGCGGACTCTCAAAAAGGCAATGAGATCCCAGCGTTCGCTGGGATGACGAGTGGCGCCCGCCCTTGATCGCTCTCGACTGGAACGCCACATATCGGCCATGCTGATCCAGACCGAGACGACGCCCAATCCGGCGACTCTGAAATTCCTGCCCGGCCAGACCGTGATGGATTCGGGAACCCGCGATTTCGCGACGCCCGAGGATGCCGAGGCCTCGCCGCTGGCCGAGGCGATCTTCTCGACCGGCGACGTCGACGGCGTTTTTTTCGGCCGCGATTTCATCTCGGTCACCGCCGCGCCGAGCGTCGAGTGGAAGGATCTGAAGCCGCAGGTGCTCGGAGTCCTTCTCGATCATTTCGCCAGCGGAGCCCCCTTGTTCCGCGCCGCAAGCGCAAGCGGGATCGCGGTCGAGCCCGACGCCGATTATGGCGACGATCCGGCCGACGCGGAAATCGTCGCCGAGATACGCGAGCTGATCGAGAGCAGGGTCCGTCCGGCGGTCGCGCAGGACGGTGGCGACATCGTCTATCGCGGCTTTCGCAACGGAACGGTCTTCCTGGCATTGCACGGCGCCTGCTCGGGCTGTCCCTCCTCGACCATGACCCTCAAGCAGGGGATCGAGAGCCTGCTCAAACATTATGTGCCGGAAGTGGAGAGCGTAGAGGCGGTTTGATTTGCCGCGCGCGTGACCCCCGACGCGGGCCTCTGAATCAGATCGCGCGGGCTCCGCGGCCGGCCCGCTCCCCCACCCTGCCACCCGATCCGGCGTGACAATGTCGGGTGGCAGGGTGGGGGAGCGGGCTGGTACCGACTCCGCGCAAGATCGTCCGGGCCCGGTATCGACTCCGAGCGAGCGGCTAACTTAAGACATCTCATGATCCTGGTCATCGACACGGCCACGGCCGCCTGCTCGGTCGCGCTGCTCGACGGCGCGACCGTCATTGCCGAGCGGCACGAGACGATCGGGCGCGGCCATGCCGAGCGACTCCTGCCGATGATCGAGGAACTGCTCGCCGCACGGAGGCCGAGCGCGATCCTGGTCGATTGCGGGCCCGGAAGCTTCACCGGAGTGCGGGTGGGCGTCGCCGCCGCTCACGGCCTTGCCATCGGCTGGCAGGCAAAGCTCTCCGGTTACTCGTCGATGGCGGCGATCGCGGCCGCGGCCGAGGAAGTCGAGGACGTCACAGTCGCACTCCAGGGCGGACATGGACAGCTATTCGTGCAAAGCTTCCGCCATGATCCGCTCGCGCCACTCGACGATCTGCGCTCGCTCACCCCGGGCGAGGCGGCGGCCCTGGTCACGACCGATGTCGTGCTGGGATCGGGCGCGGAGGCTCTGGTGAGGGAGCGCGGCCATGGCCGGGCGGCGGAGGCATTCCCGCGCGCCGCCGACATCGTCCTTCTTCCCGAAGGGCTGAGGTCGCTTCCGGCCAGGCCGATCTACGGGCGTGCCCCCGATGCAAGGCCGATGCAGTGAGCGATCCGCCTGGAATCATCATCGAGGAGAGCGGCCTACCGGCGCTCGATTCGGTGATGCGGGTGATGGAGGACAGTTTCGACCCGGCCTTCGGCGAAGCCTGGACCGGCCCTCAATGCGCCGGCTTGCTGCCGATGCCGGGCGTATGGTTGTCGCTGGCGCGCGAGGGCGATGAAGTGATCGGATTCGCGCTCGGGCGGGTGGTGGTCCGCGAGGCCGAACTGCTCCTTCTCGCGGTCCGGAAGCGCGTGCAGGGGCGCGGCGTCGGCCAGGCTTTGCTCGACCGCTTCACCGCGATCGCCAGGAGACGCGGCGCCGAGCAGCTTCATCTGGAGGTGCGCGAAGGAAATCGCGCCGTCCGGCTCTACAAGCGCGCCGGCTTCGGCGAGGTAGGACGGCGCCGCAATTACTATAATGGCCGCGACGGGCAGGTTTACGATGCTCTGACGCTGGCGCGAACGATCAAATGTTGAGCCGATCTTGGTGTTTGCAGTAATTTTCGCTTGTAAGAACCACCAAAACGGACCATTCGCTGGAAGGGGGCAGTACAGCAATTCCAGTGGTGGAAAGTTTACAGGCTCAACATGGCTGAAAATGAACTCAACGAGACATTGATCACTCTCACCGCGGACATCGTTTCGGCGCATGTCAGCAACAACAGCGTCGCCGTCAACGATCTGCCGCAACTCATTCAAAACGTGCACAGCGCGCTCAACGGCCTCGGCGCCAAAGCCGAAGAAGCGCCCGCCAAGCTGGAGCCGGCGGTTTCGGTCCGGTCTTCGATCAAGCCGGACTTCATCGTCTGCCTTGAAGACGGCAAGAAGCTGAAGATGCTCAAGCGCCACCTGATGACCCATTATCAGATGACGCCCGACGAATATCGGCAGAAATGGGGCCTCAACGCCGACTATCCGATGGTCGCGCCCAACTATGCCGAGCAGCGCCGGACCCTGGCCAAGAAGATCGGCCTCGGCACCAAGCGCCGGCGCACCGCCAAGAAATAAGGGCCGGCCCGGTAGAGGGTGGGCACCCTCTACCGGCCACCTTTACCCGGCGGTGATTTCGTCTAAATCGGTCCTGCGATGACACGCAGGATCGATATAGAGGCGCTCTGCGCCGAGAAGGGCCTGCGAATCACCGAGCAGCGCCGGATCATCGCCAAGGTCCTGTCCGAATCCGAAGATCATCCCGACGTCGAGGCTCTCCACGCGCGCGCCTCGGCGATCGACAGCGGAATCTCGATCGCCACAGTCTACCGGACGGTGCGCCTGTTCGAGGAGGCCGGGATCCTCGAGCGCCACGATTTCGGCGACGGAAGGTCGCGCTACGAGGCCGCGGCCGAGGCCCATCACGATCATCTGATCGATGTCGAGACCGGCAACGTCATCGAGTTCGTCGACGAGGAGCTCGAGAGTCTTCAGCGCCGGATCGCCGAGAAGCTCGGCTTCCGCCTCGTCGACCACAGGATGGAGCTTTACGGCGTCTCGCTGGGCCGCAAGAGCTAGGTTGGGCGAACTCGCGGCCTTGAGCCCTCCCCCGCAATGGCGGAGGGTCGGGAGGAGGTGGACTGCGAGACGCGCTGCGCTCTTCGTCGAACACCACCCCTCCCCTGCCCTCCTCATCGAGTGGAGGGAGATTTCATGAATATCCTGCGGCTGGCATTCCGCGTCGCCCTGATGGCCGGCGCGCTCATCGTCTGCCTGCCCCTCCATTATATCTGGAAGCTCGCGACCGGCCGCTCGCCCTGGCCTCGGCGATTCCTGTTCTGGGTCGGGCGCTCGGCGGGGATGCGGACCCGGATCGTCGGCCGGCCGCTGCCAGACCATGTCCTGTTCGTCTCCAACCATGAGAGCTGGCTCGACATCCTGCTTCTCGCCGGAGCGACCGGCACCGCGTTCGTCGCCAAGGCGGAGGTCGCCGAATGGCCGGTGATCGGCTGGCTTGCCGGACTCAACGATTCCGTCTTCGTCGCCCGCGAGGAGAGGCGCGGCGTGCGCGGCCAGGCCGACGCTCTCCGCAACGCGCTTGCCGCCGGACGGCCGGTCGCTCTGTTTCCGGAGGGCACGACCGACGGCGGCACCCAGGTGCTGCCCTTCCGCCCGAGCCTGCTCGCCGCTCTCTATCCGCCGCTTCCCGGAGTCCGGGTCCAGCCGGTCGCGATCGATTATGGCGAGGCGGCCGAATTCATCGCCTGGGTGGGGGTCGAGACGGCCGCCGCCAATGCGAAAAAGGTCGTTTCCCGTCCTGGCATCGTGCCGGTGACGATCAGCTTCCTCGAGCCGATCGACCCCGCCCAGGCGGGCGATCGCAAGGCGCTTGCGACCGCCGCGCGCGACGAAATCGTCGCCGCCCTGCTCACTTCCGCAGAACCGGCGGATCGCCTATAGGCGCTCGATGAAATCGACCAACCCGAAGACATTCCACGTCAAATCCTTCGGCTGCCAGATGAACGTCTATGACGGCGAGCGGATGGCGGAGCTGCTCGAGGCGGAAGGCATGGCGGCCGCGCCCAGCGGCGAGGCCGATCTCGTGGTGCTCAACACCTGCCACATCCGCGAGAAAGCGGCCGAGAAGGTCTATTCGGACATCGGCCGGCTGAAGCGCGACGACGGGTCGCGGCCGATGATCGCGGTCGCCGGCTGCGTCGCCCAGGCCGAAGGCGCGGAGATCCCGCGCCGGGCGCCGAGCGTCGACATCGTCGTCGGTCCGCAGGCCTATCACCGGCTGCCCGAGCTGGTCGGCCTCGCCCGACAGGGCGAGCGCGCGCTCGACACGGACATGCCGGTCCGCTCCAAGTTCGGCGCCCTCCCCGCCCGCCGCCGGCAGGGCCCGAGCGCCTTCCTCACCGTCCAGGAAGGCTGCGACAAATTCTGCACTTATTGCGTCGTCCCCTACACACGCGGCGCCGAGGTCTCGCGCCCGTGGAACGCGGTCCTCGACGAGGCCCGCGCCCTGATCGACGGCGGCGCGCGCGAGATCACTCTGCTCGGCCAGAACGTCAACGCCTGGACCGGCGAGGACGAGAAAGGCCGGCCGCAGGGGCTGGACGGGCTGATCCGGGCGCTCGACCGGCTGCCCGGGCTCGACCGGATCCGCTACACGACCAGCCATCCCACCGACATGGCCGACGGCCTGATCCGGGCCCATGCCGAAGTCGGCAAGCTGATGCCGTTCCTCCATCTTCCGGTCCAGTCCGGCAGCGACCCGATCCTGAAGGCGATGAACCGGAGCCACGACACGCGCTCCTATCTCGCCACGATCGAGCGCGTCCGGGCGGTCCGGCCCGACATCGCCATATCGGGCGATTTCATCGTCGGATTCCCCGGCGAGAGCGAAGCGGACTTCGAGGCGACCCTCAAAATCGTCGAGGCCGTGAACTACGCTCAGGCTTACTCGTTCAAATATTCCCCGCGGCCCGGAACCCCCGCCGCCGCGATGGAGAACCAAGTGCCCGCCGAAGTGATGGACGAGAGGCTTCAGAGGCTTCAGGCTTTGCTCAACGCCCAGCAGCACGATTTCAACCGTTTTACGGTCGGGCGCCGGACCTCGGTCCTGCTCGAGCGCCGGGGCAAAAAGGCCGGCCAACTCGTCGGCAAGACGCCGTGGCTGCAATCGGTCCATCTCGAGACCGAGGCAGCGATCGGCGACATGATCGAAGTCGAGATCGTGTCGGCGGGGCCGAACAGCCTGGCGGGCCTCCCCGTCATCGCGGCGGAAAGGGCGGCCGCGTAGTGGCCCAGAAGAAAGCCGCCGAGAACGAGCCGCGCGCCCGGCTCGAGATCGAGTTCGACCAGCCGCATCTGCTCGGGCCCCTGTTCGGCGAGTTCGACCGCAATCTTGTCGCGATCGAGGACCGGCTCGGAGTCTATATCGCCGCACGCGGCACCCGCGTTCAGATCGAGGGCGAGCCGGAAGCGGCGGCGCGCGCCCGCGACGTCCTGACCGGGCTCTACAACCGGCTCGACCAGGGTCAGGACATCGACGCCGGGGCGGTCGACGGCGTGATCGCCATGTCGGGCCAGCCGACCCTCGAGGGGATCGTCTCGAACGACGTCTCCGAGCCGCCCAAGATCATGATCCGGACCCGGCGCAAGACGATCGTTCCGCGCTCCAAGACGCAGGTCGCCTATATGGAGGCGCTCGCCCGGGACGAGATCATCTTCGCATTGGGACCCGCCGGCACCGGCAAAACCTATCTCGCCGTCGCCCAGGCGGTCCAGCAACTGATCGGCGGCTCGGTCGACCGGCTGATCCTGTCGCGGCCGGCGGTCGAGGCGGGCGAGCGATTGGGCTTCCTGCCCGGCGACATGAAGGAGAAGGTCGATCCCTATCTCCGCCCGCTCTACGACGCGCTCTACGACATGCTTCCGACCGAGCAGGTCGAGCGGCGGATCGCCTCGGGCGAGATCGAGATCGCTCCGATCGCCTTCATGCGCGGCCGAACCCTCTCCGACGCCTTCATCATCCTCGACGAGGCCCAGAACACCACGCCGCAGCAGATGAAGATGTTCCTGACCCGGTTCGGGATGCGCAGCCGGATGGTGGTGTGCGGCGATCCCAAGCAGGTCGACCTGCCCGAGGCGGGCAAATCCGGCCTCGCCGACGCCGTCGCCAAGCTCGAGGGGATCGCCAAGATCGCGACCGTCCGCTTCGGCGCCGGCGACGTCGTCCGCCATCCGCTGGTCGGCAAGATCGTCGAGGCCTATGAGGGGCCGCCGGAATGATCAGGGTCGAATCCGACGGCTCGGAAGAGTGGGACAGTAGGACCGACTGGGCCGCTCTGGCCCGAAACGCGGTTCTCGCCGCCGTCGCGGGAAGCCGCCATTCGGGGCTCGCCGACAGCGCGATGGGGATCGAGGTCTCGATCCGCTTCGCCGGCGACGACGAGGTTCGGGCGCTGAACGCGTCCTGGCGCGGCAAGGACAGCCCGACCAACGTCCTCTCCTTCCCGATGATCGAGCCCGAAGCGCTCGACTCCCTCGCGGCCGCCGCGGGCGGCGAGGCCCTGCTCGGCGACATCGTCCTCGCTCACGGAGTCTGCGCCGCCGAGGCCGAAGTCAAAGGCATCGGGATCGCCGACCATGCCGCGCATCTCGTCGTCCATGGCATGCTCCATCTGTTGGGCTATGATCACGAGCGGGGCGACGAGGAAGCCGAGCGGATGGAGAGAGTGGAGCGGGACGCGCTGGCGGGACTCGGAATCGCCGATCCCTATCCGAGCGAGGTCGGATCCTGACCATGGCCGACGACGAAACAGACGGGAATGGCGGCGGAAACCGGGTTTGGCGGGGTCTGCGGACCCTGCTGTTCGGCGACGAGAGCGAATCGACGCTCCGCCACCAGATCGAGGAAGCGATCGAAAGCCACGAGGGCGAGCAGCCCGTCGTCGGCGACCTCACCCCGGTCGAGCGCCAGATGCTCCGCAACCTGCTTCATTTCGGCGAGAGCGAGGTCGCCGACATAGCGGTGCCGCGCGGCGAGATCATCGCCGTTCCGAGCACGATCACGTTCGAAGCGCTGGTCGCCGCCTTCGCCGAGGCGGGCCACAGCCGCCTGCCCGTCTATGGCGACAGCCTCGATCATGTCGTCGGAATGGTCCACATCAAGGACGTCTTCACTCTGCAGGTCACCAACGCCGAACCGCCGGACGACATTACGACCCTGCTGCGCGCGCCCTTGTTCGTCCCCGAATCGATGGGCGTGCTCGACCTGCTCGCCCGGATGCGCGCCGAGCGGGTCCATCTCGCCATCGTCGTCGACGAGTTCGGCGGGACCGAGGGCCTGGTGACGATCGAGGACGTGGTCGAGGAGATCGTCGGCGAGATCGAGGACGAGCATGACGAGGAGGCGCCGGGAATGCTGATCCCGGTCGAGGATGGCATCTGGGACGCCGACGCGCGCGCCGAGCTCGAGGAAGTCGCCGAGACGGTCGACGCGCGCCTGGCGGTGGTCGAGGAGGATGTCGACACGATCGGCGGGCTCGCAATCGTCCTCGCCGGCCGGGTGCCCAAGCCCGGCGAGGTGATCGAGCATCCGAGCGGCTGGCGGCTCGAAGTGACCGAGAGCGACACGCGCCGCGTCAGCCGGCTGCGCCTTCACGCCCCGGCGGAGACCGCGCTCTCCGATTAGGCCGAGCCCCCGGGTTTGACTTTTCCGGATCGCGCGCCTTGATGCCCTGGTCGGCAGGAGGGGCGGCATGGCATTCGAGCATATCAGGCTGGAGCAGAGCCCCGGCGCGGTCGCGACCCTCACCATCGATCGCCCCGACAAGCTCAATGCTTTGTCCGCGCAGACCGTCGACGAGCTTCGGGCCGCGGTCGAGCAGGTCGGCGAGTCCGACGCGCGCTGTCTTTTGATCACCGGCGAGGGCCGCGGCTTCTCGAGCGGCGCCGACCTCGCCGCCGGCGGAGGACTTCCGGACGATGTCGGCGCCTCGCTCGAAAAGCATTTCAATCCGCTGATGGAGGCGATCTTCGCTCTGCCGATCCCGGTCGTCGCGGCGGTCAACGGCGCCGCGGCCGGCGCCGGCGCCTCGCTCGCCCTCGCCGCCGACATCGTCATCGCCGCCCGCTCGGCTTACTTCCTCCAGGCCTTCGTCAATATCGGCCTGATCCCCGACGCCGGCGCGACCTGGATCCTTCCGCGCCTCGTCGGCCGGGCGCGGGCGATGGAGATGATGATGCTCGGCGAGCGGATCCCGGCCGAACAGGCGCTGGAATGGGGCCTGGTCTCGCGGGTCGTCGAGGACGAGGCGCTCGTCTCGGAAGCCGCGACCCTGGCGGAACGGCTCGCCAGGGGCCCGACCCGCGCGCTGGGCTTGATCCGCCGCCTCGCCCGCGAGGCCCAGCATCTGCCTTTGTCCGAGGCCTTGGCAGCCGAGCGCATCGCCCAGCGGGACGCCGGGAGGACCGAAGATTTCCGCGGCGCGGTGATGTCCTTCCTGCAGAAACAGCAGCCGCGCTTCGAAGGGCGCTGATTGCCCTGCCCGCCCCCGGCGCATAAGGTCGCGCCGAAGCTTATCCGAGGGACGATATGGCGACCACGATCGAGGAGCTCGAGGCCCTGCGCGCCCGCGCGCGGCAGGGCGGCGGAGCGAAAAGGATCGAGGCCCAGCATGCCAAGGGGCGCCTGACCGCCCGCGAGCGGCTCCAGGTCCTGCTCGATCCCGAAAGCTTCGAAGAATATGACATGTTCGTCGAGCACAATTGCTCCGATTTCGGGATGGAGACCCAGAAATTCCCCGGCGACGGAGTGGTCACCGGCTCGGGCACGATCAACGGCCGGCTGGTCTATGTCTTCGCCCAGGATTTCACCGTGTTCGGCGGTTCCCTGTCCGAGCGCCACGCCCAGAAGATCTGCAAGGTCATGGACATGGCGATGAAGGTCGGAGCGCCGGTGATCGGCCTCAACGACAGCGGCGGCGCCCGCATCCAGGAGGGCGTGGCGAGCCTCGGCGGCTATGCCGAAGTGTTCCAGCGCAACGTCCTCGCGTCGGGCGTCATCCCCCAGGTCAGCCTGATCATGGGCCCTTGCGCGGGCGGCGCGGTCTATTCGCCGGCGATGACCGACTTCATCTTCATGGTGAAGGATTCGAGCTACATGTTCGTCACCGGTCCCGACGTCGTGAAGACGGTGACCAACGAGGTGGTGACCCAGGAGGAATTGGGCGGAGCGGTCACCCACACCACCAAGTCGGGAGTCGCCGATGTCGCCTTCGAGAACGATATCGAGGCTCTTCTCGCGACCCGCGACTTCTTCGATTTCCTGCCGCTGTCGAACCGCCACGATCTGCCCGAGCGGCCCTATGACGATCCCTGGGACCGGCGCGAGGACAGCCTCGACACGCTGATCCCGGACAGCGCGTCGACGCCCTACGACATGCACGAGCTGATCCGCAAAGTCGTCGACGACGGCGACTTCTTTGAGATCCAGCCCGCCCATGCCGCCAACATCATCTGCGGCTTCGGCCGGATCGAGGGGCGGACGGTCGGCCTCGTCGCCAACCAGCCGATGGTCCTGGCCGGGGTTCTCGACATCAAATCGTCGAAGAAGGGCGCCCGCTTCGTCCGCTTCTGCGACGCCTTCGACATTCCGATCGTCACCTTCGTCGACGTTCCCGGATTCCTCCCCGGAGTCGCCCAGGAGCATGACGGGATCATCAAGAACGGCGCCAAATTGCTCTTCGCCTACGCCGAGGCGACCGTCCCCAAGATCACCGTCATCACGCGCAAGGCCTATGGCGGCGCCTATGACGTGATGGCGTCGAAGCATCTGCGCGGCGACCTCAATTACGCCTGGCCCTCGGCCGAGATCGCGGTGATGGGTGCCAAGGGCGCGGTCGAGATCATCTTCCGCAAGGACATCGGCGATCCGGACAAGATCGCCGCCCGCACCGCCGAATATGAGGAAAGGTTCGCCAACCCGTTCGTGGCGGCGAGCAAGGGCTTCATCGACGAGGTGATCATGCCCCATTCGACCCGGCGCCGGGTCGCGCTCGGCCTCCGCAAGCTACGTGACAAGCAGCTCGAAAATCCCTGGAAGAAGCACGACAATATTCCGTTATAGGGGGCTCAGAATGCTGGATACGGGACTGTCGATTGTTTTACCGCTCCTAGTAGGAATTGCGGCGACTTATTACTACTCGAATCGAAGAGCACTGAAGTGTATCGCATTCGAGAGAAGAGTTCTCGATCCAATTGGAAAGACCCATCCAGGTGTTGAAATACTTTTTGAAGGGGAAAAAGTGGATTCGCTATCGGAGTGGACAATTGCCATCTGGAATGCCGGTAATCAAACAATCCAGAAGCAGGACATTGCCGAGCCGATAGAAATATTATTTAGGAACTCTAGGATTCTAAAGGGAACCGCCCCCCTGTCGAGTCGAACTAGCACGAAACCTACCCTGTCATCGTCAAGTGATACTATTACGCTGTCGCTAGAGTATTTGGATAAGAAGGATGCGATAGCCTTTACTGTTTATGCTGTGCCCGGACATGGGAAAAGAAAAGTATCAGTTCGAGGCAATATTCGTGGTATACCGAGAGGTCCTTCAATTGAGTCGGACTTGGAAATTCCTAGTAATCGCCAGAAGCTCTTGGTGCTATCCACAATGATACTCCTTTTGGGGCTCGGAACCCATGCCTGTCTGTATGTGATATCGTCAGGGCATCAACTTCATTTGTGGGGGTTTGATCAAGCCCTCATGGCCATAGATGTGTCCCGTTCTCCTGTCAGTAAGTGGGCGAAATTTGCATTTTTTTGTATATCCTTTATTCTCTTTGTCGGAATGATGGGCCTCGTAACTCGCGAGATCATTAGATGGTTTATTCAAACACCACGATGGGTAAGGGATAATGTCACACAAATAGTTAGACATCGTAAATAATGACCAACACGAATCGAGTGGCTGGCCGGCCCAGCCGGAAGGCGATTTCGGAGCTGTCGACTATCAAAGGAAGTCGGCGCCTAGATATAGGAATCGGGTGAAATCTCGGCAGGCCAGTGTCGGCGTATTTCGACGACGAGCTTCTGAAACACTAATCGGATCATCATTGTGAATATTAACTCGAACCTCATTGTTGGCCTCGTAGCACTCTCACTACTACCGATGATTGCGCTGCGCATCCGGCGCGGGCTCCGGGATGGCTGTCTGCCCGTCTACCGCACCTCTCTCATGCGGGCCGAAAGCCCGTCCAAATTCGGCTTGTTGCTGGCGCTGCATGTATCGAGCTTCGTTCTCATTGCGCTGGTCGCGATCGACTTGTTTTTCAAAATCGGGCTGCGGGACGGACCGTGATCCCGCAGGAGGGCACGGTGATTCGAATCGTTGCGGCCGTCGCTCTCAATGGCCGGGGCGAGATGCTTCTGGTCCGAAAGATACACACCGACGCTTTCATGCTTCCAGGCGGCAAGCCGGATCCCAGAGAATCCGCGGTCGACGCTTTGGAGCGTGAAGTCGGCGAGGAATTGGGGTGCGGGGTCGACGGCGCTAAATGCCGATCGCTCGGGACGTTCCGCGCGCCCGCCGCCAACGAGCCCGGTTTTACGGTCGAGGCCGAATTGTTCGCCGTAGCGCTCGAAGGCCGGCCACGGCCTTGCGGGGAGATCGACGAACTGCGGTGGGTTGACCCCGATGGCGAGCTTCCTCATCCGATGGCGCGACTTGCGCACGACCATGCCTTGCCGCAGGCGCGGCTGCTGAAAGCAAAAATGCCAGGAGTGAAGCGAGATGAGTCTCGGCCGCCTCAATCATGTCGGAGTAGCCACACCGTCGATCGAGAGGAGCGTCGCACTCTATCGCGACCTTCTCGGTGCGACGAAAATTCATGAGGCTTTCGACCTTCCGCCGCAGGGTGTCCGGGTCTGCTTCGTCGACACGCCGAACAGCCAGATCGAGCTGATCGAGCCGCTCGGCGAGACCAGCCCGCTCCACGGCTTCCTGGCGCGCAATCCGGCCGGCGGGCAGCATCATGTCTGCTTCGAAGTGCCCGATATCCACGAAGCGAAGGCCGAGATGGAGGCGAAGGGGGCGAAGGTGCTCGGCGAGCCTCGGATCGGCGCTCACGGGACATTGGTGATCTTCGTTCACCCGAAGGATATGGGCGGAGTGCTGGTCGAGTTGATGGAGACTCCACCCGCCCATCATTGACGGAGTATCCCAACCCCGTTCGCCCTGAGCCTGTCGAAGGGCTTTTCTTGTTTTTTGCCAAGGATAGGGAAAGAGAGGGCTTCGACAGGCTCAGCCCGAACGGTGAATTGAATTGACTGACCGCAAACCCACCTTCGCCGACTGGCAGGCCGCCGCCTCGAAGGAGGTGAAGGGCAAGGACATAGGCTGGCACACGCCCGAGGGGATCGAGGTGAAGCCGCTCTACACCGCCGAGGACGTGGCGGGGATCGATCCCGGCCTGCCCGGCTTCGCGCCCTTCACCCGCGGACCCTATGCCTCGATGTATACCGGCCGGCCCTGGACGATCCGCCAATATGCCGGCTTCTCGACGGCCGAGGATTCGAACGCCTTCTATCGGCGCAATCTCGCCGCCGGGCAGAAGGGTCTGTCGGTCGCCTTCGATCTCGCCACGCACCGCGGCTATGACAGCGACCATCCGCGGGTGACCGGCGACGTCGGCAAGGCCGGGGTCGCGATCGACACGCTCGACGACATGAAGATCTTGTTCGACGGCATCCCGCTCGGCACCATGTCGGTCTCGATGACGATGAACGGCGCGGTCCTTCCGGTCCTCGCTTTCTATATCGTCGCCGCCGAGGAACAGGGAGTCCGCCAGGACCAGCTCTCGGGCACGATCCAGAACGACATTCTGAAGGAGTTCGCGGTCCGCAACACCTATATCTATCCGCCCGGGCCATCGATGCGGATCGTCGCGGACATCATCCAATACACGTCCGAGCATATGCCGCGGTTCAACTCGATCTCGATCAGCGGCTATCACATGCTCGAGGCCGGGGCGACGGCGGTCCAGGAACTGGCCTTCACCCTCGCCGACGGGATCGAATATGTCCGCGCCGCCAGGGCCAAGGGCCTCGAGGTCGACGCCTTCGCGCCGCGACTCTCTTTCTTCTTCGGGATCGGCATGAACTTCTTCATGGAGATTGCGAAGCTCCGGGCCGCGCGCACACTCTGGCACCGCATCATGAGCGGGTTTGGGGCGACCAGCCCGAAATCGCTGATGCTCCGGACCCATTGCCAGACCTCGGGCGTCAGCCTGACCGAGCAGGACCCCTATAACAATGTCGTTCGGACCACGATCGAGGCGATGGCGGCGGTGCTCGGCGGGACCCAGTCGCTCCACACCAACAGCTTCGACGAAGCGGTCGCTTTGCCGACCGACACGAGCGCCCGGATCGCGCGCAACACCCAGCTGATCCTCGCCGAGGAGAGCGGGATCACCCACGTCGCCGATCCGCTCGGCGGCTCCTGGTTCGTCGAATCGCTGACCAAGGAACTGGGCGACAAGGCCTGGGCGCTGATCGAAGAAGTCGAAGCGATGGGGGGAATGACCGCGGCGGTCGCCGAAGGCATGCCCAAACGGCGGATCGAGGAAGCCTCGGCGGCGCGCGCGGCGCGGGTCGATCGGGGCGAGGACGTCATCGTCGGGGTCAATCGCTACCGGCTGAAGGACGAGGCGCATCTCGACATACTCGAGGTCGACAATGCGAAGGTGCGCGCCGGACAGGTGGCACGGATCGAGAAAGTCCGTGCCGCACGCGACGAGTCGGCGGCGCGGGCGGCGCTCGACGCTCTGCGCGAAGGCGCCAAAGGCGATTCCAACCTGCTCGCGCTCGCGGTCGAGGCGGCGCGCGCGCGCGCGACTCTCGGCGAAATCAGCGCCGCGCTCGAGGATGCGTTCGGCCGCTACGATACGGTGCCCGAGCCCGTGCGTGGCATTTACGGCGCGGCGCACGAGCACGATCCGCGCTGGAAGCAGGCGGGAGAAGGGGTCGAGGCGATCGGCCGGAGGCTTGGGCGCAAGCCGCGCCTGCTCGTGGCCAAGATGGGTCAGGACGGCCACGATCGCGGCGCCAATCTCGTCGCCTCGGCTTTCACCGATCTCGGCTTCGACGTGGTGCCGGGACCGCTTTTCCAGACTCCCGAGGAAAGCGCGCGCCTCGCGATCGAGCGCGGGGTCGACATGATCGGCGCCTCGAGCCTCGCCGCCGGCCACAAGACTTTGGTGCCCGAGCTGATCGGCCATCTCCGCGATCTCGGCCGCGCCGACATCAAGGTGGTGGTCGGCGGAGTCATCCCGCCGCAGGATTACGACATGCTTCGCGAAGCCGGGGTGCAGGCGATTTTCGGCCCCGGCACCAATCTGGTCGACGCGGCCGGCGAGGTGTTGAAACTGCTCGGCCACAACATGCCGCCGGTCGAGGAAGCGGCCGAGTGAAATTCACTGCGAAGCATATTTCCTTTCAGGAGATTGACGGGGTCTTCATTTTCGCGCTGGGCGACAGAGCCGGTCTACCGGGTGAGGATCAGCCAGACGCTTATGTGATCATCCAGTTCGGCAAGGAGGACGATCAAGACCGCGCGCTCGGGCTGACCGGCCTGTACATCGAAACCAGCGAACCTGCTCATAACGGTTACGGTAAGATCGAGCGTGTCGCCTATGATGGGCATGCCGTTTCGATCAGTGGTCGAAGCGGCGCCGATGATGTGGATGCAGTGGTCGCGACGGACATGATGACGCCCGATTCAATCCACGTCGCTGTGGATGCGTGCAACCGGGCAAACGCGTCGCGACCGAAGGCCGTGGAATGAGGGGGCCAAGGCCCCCCCTTTCCCCTTTTCGTCACTCCCGCGAAGGCCGGGATCCGGCTTCTTCTCTTCTAATCTCGGCGCGGCCCGGATACGCCTTTCTGGATAGACCTACGGTCGTCTTCGGCCCCCACTTTCGCGGAATGACGGAAGGTAGATGTTCAGGAAGATACTGATCGCGAACCGCGGCGAGATTGCGTGCCGGGTGATCCGCACCGCGAAGCGGATGGGGATCGCCACGGTCGCGGTCTATTCGGATGCGGACGCGCGGGCGCCGCACGTCATGATGGCGGACGAGAAGGTCCGGCTCGGGCCGCCACCCGCGTCCGAATCCTATCTGAACGCCGATCTGATCATCGACGCGTGCAAGGCGACCGGGGCCGATGCGGTCCATCCCGGCTACGGCTTCCTCTCCGAGCGCGAGAGCTTCGCCAAGGCTCTGGCCAAGGAAAAGATCGCCTTCATCGGCCCGCCGCCCGGGGCGATCGCGGCGATGGGCGACAAGATCGAATCGAAGAAGCTTGCGCAGAAGGCCGGAGTCAGCGTCGTCCCCGGCCATATCGGCGAGATCCGCGACACCGATCATGCCGCCGAGATCGCCGGCTCCATCGGCTATCCGGTGATGATGAAGGCCTCGGCCGGCGGCGGCGGCAAGGGCATGCGGCTGGCATGGAGCGAGAAGGAGCTTCGCGAGACGTTCGAGAGCGTCAAGCGCGAAGGGCTTGCCAGCTTCGGCGACGACCGCGTGTTCATCGAGAAGTTCGTCGAGAATCCGCGCCACATCGAAATCCAGCTGATCGGCGACCAGAAGGGCAATCTGGTCTATCTCGGCGAGCGCGAATGCTCGGTGCAAAGGCGCCACCAGAAGGTGGTCGAGGAAGCTCCCTCCCCCTTCGTCACTCCGGAAATGCGCAAGGCGATGGGCGAGCAGGCGGTCGCTCTCGCCAAAGCGGTCGGCTATTACAGCGCCGGCACGGTCGAGTTCATCGCCGGAGCCGATCGCAGCTTCTACTTCCTCGAGATGAACACGCGGCTCCAGGTCGAGCATCCGGTGACCGAGATGGTGACCGGTCTCGATCTCGTCGAGCTGATGATCCGGGTCGCGGCCGGCGAGCCCCTCCCCTTCGGCCAGGACGATATCAGGCTCGACGGCTGGGCGGTGGAAAGCCGGGTCTATGCCGAGGACCCCTATCGCGGCTTCCTGCCCTCGACGGGCCGGCTGGTCCGATACAGGCCTCCCTCCCCTTCAGGGGAGGGGACGAGCCGCGAAGCGGCGAAGGGGTGGGGAAGTGACTGGGCCCCCCCCCCCCCCCCCCCCCCCCGGGGGGGGGGGGGTTGGGGGGGGGTAGGGGGGTGGGGGGGGGGGGGGGGGGGGGAGGGAAACCAAAAC
>JBKPOT010000032.1:0-18533 GCA_046733235.1 Pseudomonadota bacterium | reverse complement strand
GCTCCGCCGTGAGGTTGCGGACGTTCCGGCGGCCGCGGCGCCGCGCCCAAGCGCGGATGTGCTGGGCCCGGCGCCTCCGGCCGAAGACCCCGATTTCGACGCCTTCGCCCACGAGCCGCCGTTCCGGGCGCGGCGCAATCCGGCGCGGATGTGGACGATGCTGTCGATCGTCGCCGGAGCGCTGATGCTGTCGGCGGTCGCCGCGATCTACTGGTTCGGAGTGCCGAACCTGACCGCGGGCAGCAGCGGAGAGCCGTTCCAGATCAAGGGCAGCGCCGAGCGCCAGACCCTGGCGAGCGGCCAGGATCTGCTCACCGTCACCGGCCGGATCACCAATATGACCGACCAGGTTCAGCGCGTCCCGCAGATCCGCGCCGAGCTTCGCGACGCTCAGGGCCGGTCGATCTACAATTGGTCGATCTCCGCTCCCGCCCGCGAGCTCGCGCCGCGGAGCAGCGCTTCGTTCAACGGCGCCGAGATGAACGTGCCGCGCGGAGCCAAGAAGCTCCACCTCAGCGCCGGACCGCCCTCCTGAGCCGGAGGCGCTGATGCGGATCGGGATCCTGACCGGCGGCGGCGACGTGCCGGGCCTCAATGCCTGCATCCGATCGATCACCCTCTCCGCCGACGATCTCGGCTGGACCGTGATCGGCTTCCGGCGCGGCTGGGAGGGCGTCCTTGCAATCGACCCCGACGATCCGGCGAGCATCGCCGCCAACAGCTTCGCACTCGACCGCGAAGCCGTGCGCGGAATCGACCGTGCGGGCGGGACGATCCTCCACACCTCGCGGACCGATCCGCGGACGGTGAAGGAGGGGGACCGGACCGCCCATGTCCTCCACGTGCTCGACCGGCTGGGAGTCGATGCTCTCGTCACTCTCGGCGGCGACGGCACGTTGCGCTTCTCGGCCCATCTCGCCGGCTTGGGCGTCAAACTGATCTCGATCCCCAAGACGATGGACAATGACGTCTTCGGAACCGATTATTGCATCGGCTTCTCGACCGCGGTCAGCCGGTCGGTCGAGGCGATCAATGCGCTTCGAACCACCGTCGAAAGCCACGAGCGGATCGGAGTGATCGAATTGTTCGGCCGGCGAAGCGGCGAGACCGCCTTGCTCGCCGGCTTCCTCGCCCAGGTCGACCGGACGATCATCGCCGAGGTGCCTGCCGATCTCGACATACTCCTGCCCCTGCTGGCCGGGGACAAGGCTTCGAATCCGGCGCGCTACGCGATGTGCGTCGCCGCCGAAGGCGCGACCATCGCCAACGAGGCCGGATCGAACGGCGACCACCTCTCCCGTCCGGCGAGCCAGCGCGGCGACATCGGCATCGGTCAGCGTCTCGGCGCCGCGATCGAGGAGAGACTGGGCAGCGGCGTGGTGATCCAGGAACTGGCCTATCTGATGCGGGCCGGCGAGCCCGACGCGATGGACCGGATGGTCGGCTTCGCCTTCGGCGGCCTCGCCGTCCAGCTTCTCCAGCGCGGCGAGAGCGGGCGGATGGTCACGTTGAGCGACGGCAATTATTGCCATGTGCCCGCCGGAACTTTGCTCGAAGGGCGCAAGTCGGTCGACGTGACCGGCCTCTACGACCCTTCCGCCTATCGCGCCCGGCTGATGCGGGTCGAGGGCATGCCGATGTTCCTTTATTAGGCACGAAGCGGGCGGCCGATCCGGCATTGCGCGCTCTGGAGGCCTTTGCTAGAGGCCCCGCTCCTGCCAGCCGCCGGGCTCAACCGGCGGACATTCACGTGCGGTCGTGGCGGAACTGGTAGACGCGCAGCGTTGAGGTCGCTGTGGCCGAAAGGCCGTGGAAGTTCGAGTCTTCTCGACCGCACCATCTTTTGCCCAGGAACATTCGTCCGGGCTCGGCACCGCGCCGGCCGGTTGCCCTCGCCGTCCCGGCCTGCCAGTCTTTGCTCATGCACATGGACCGTCTTCGCCTGGCCCTGATGGCCGCCTGCTTCGCGGCCTGCGCCTGCTCACCCGAAGCGCCGCCGCCTTCGAACAGCAAGAACTCGTCCGAAGCGACCGCGACGTCCGAACCCGTCAAACCCGAACCGGCGCCGGTCACGAACAACAAGACCGAACCGGCCGCGCCGAAGCCGATTGCCGCGTCGGGACGGCGCTGCGGCTGGCTCTACAACCCGACCCCGGCGAACTGGTGGCTGGTCGACGGCGACGGCGAGTGGATCCTGGGCACGCAGGGCCGCGAACCGGTGCCGGGAATGGACGAGATGCCGGACATGAGCACGGCCGGATGGGTCGAGACCAATGGCCCGCACGGTTATGGCTGCGCCTGCATGGACATGGTCGTCGATCCGGCCAGCGGCGACGTGCTCCGGATCTCGCGGGCGGTGCCGAAGCCGCTGGCCCAATGCCGGCGCGACAGGAAGCTGCCCGACCCGGGCGAATGACGCCGCCGCCCGCCCGACGCGGCCGGCCTCTTTCCTACAATCCCTTGCGGCCGAATCCTCCTGCCCGGCGAAACATCGGCGCGTCCGCCTGTTCGGGGCGCAAGGCCGGCGGGAGGGGCAAATCCTTGCGGGGTTCGACACCCATTGCGAGGCTGCCGAGCTTCGCCGGAGTTCCCTCGGCGCTCGCTCCAGCCGCCGGACTCGCCGAACTCGCCTCGATGCTAGGCGCAACCGGTGCCGGGCCGTCGGGCGTGCCGACCAGGTTTCGCTGGCTGAGGCCGGGATCGTCCGCCGCCAGCCGCATCAGAGCGCGCATGTCGGCCGTATCGAGCCAGTTGCCGCCGGGCTCGATCTGAAGCCGCGCCGAATCGTCCTGAGACACGGCCAGCGAAGTCCCAACGATCAGAGTGATCAACCGCGCGACATCGTCATCCTCGGTCGAGGGCCGGCTGATCGAGACATGGAGTCGATGCTCGGGCGGTGCATGCCCGCCCGGGCCCGCGAAGGGTGCGTGGCGCTGGTCGACCGCCACGAGCACCATGCCGCTCTCGACCCGGCCGAGGATGGTCTGCGGCCGATCGAGCGGGATGATCTGGTCGGGCGCTCCGTTGTCGTCCTCGCCTATCCGCCAGGCGATTCCCGGCAGCCGCGCGGTCAGCGCTTTCCGGATCGCGGCGATCGGAAAGGCGGCCGGTCGATTGAGCAGGAGGGTCGGCACGGCGAGCGGCTCCGAGCGGCAAGCAGCCATTCTTTTCCCACAAGAGGGTTAATTTCCTCTGACATCGGGGTGGCCGCGCCGTTGGCCGGCGCCGAGCTCGCCGGCGACCGCGGCCGCGATCGCCCGCGCGCCGCGCGCATTGGGATGCCGGTCGCCCTTGATCTGCCAGGACGAGTCGAGCGGGACCAGAAGATAAGGCAGGCCGGCCTCGTCGAGGACCCGGTGGCGGACCGAGCGCTCGAGCGGATCTTCGGGCATATATTCCGGAACGAGGATGATCGCTTTCGAGCCCCGGGAACGCGCCAGCGCGATCGTCGCTCGAAGCACGTTGCGGGTCATCGTCACGCCCTCGGCGATCCGCTCCTCGCTTCGGTAGCGCAGAAGCCGCCGCGCCAGCTCGGCGAGCCGAAGCGGCGGCGTTTCGGCACGGTGCCAGCGCAATCCGGAGTCGAGATGCATCCGGTCGCGATCCAGGTTGCGGTCGAGAAGGAAGGGCGTGAACAGGATCACGACCGCGACCGGCTTCGAGAATCGGGGAAGCTCGCTCTTCAGCCGGAGATAGGCCTGGTCGGTCCCGAACGCATTGACCGCGACGTTCGCGGTCTGGATGCCGGTCATCGCCTGAAGCTGCGCGGGCGCCGACTCGTCCCATTCGAGCCCATAACCGAAGGCGATCGATTCCCCGCCGAAGAGGATGGTCGGGCGGCCGAAATCGAGCCTGTCGGCCGGCGAGCGAGCGCGATAGCCGAACCGGTCGGTCGAATAATGGACGATTCGGCCGGCGTGCGTGTTGGTGCCCGAATGGCTGGGCAGATTGGACCAGCCGTAACGAAGGTCGGGCCGCCGCCGCGGCTCCTTCGAATCCCATCTTTCCTGAACCGAGCGCCATTGTCGGCTCCTCAGAACGCCCTCGGCGACGCCCACCGAAGCGGCCAGCGCGAGAAGGATCGACAGCGACGAGCCGAGCAACCGAAGGCCGCGCCCCTCCCGCACCGCCCGGGCGATTCTCGGCCGGACGAGCAGCAGCACGGCCAGCCCGATCAGAGCGGCGGCGAGGCGAAGCGCAAGGAGCATGTGCATCTGGGTCGAGCGCGGCCAGGTGAAGGTCGGCAGGAAATGGCGGTCGGCCCAGCCGCGGCCGGCGGCGGCAGCCAAAGAGATCAGCAACAGCCCGGCCAGAGCGGCGGCGATATTGCACGCCAAGGCGGCTCGATGGCGCCCGCGCCGGCCGTCTCCCCGCATTGGCAGCTCTCCCGGCATTATGTTAGACGAATCAGGGGAGTATCCACGATGTCGGCGTTGCTCAAGCCAGTGCAAAGGTGGGTGTGGGGCGACCCGGTCCGCCGCGGCATCAGGCTATTGCGATTCGCCGAGGTCGAGGCGGACGGCGGCCGCGACCTGGTTCGGGCGGCCGAGCTGACCGGCGATCCGAGGCTTCGCCGGCTCTATCTCCGCCATGCCCGCGACGAGCAGCGCCATGCCGACATCTTCCACCGCCGCGGGGTCGAGCTGTTGCGCGATCATCCCGAGGCGAGCGGCGAGGGCGGCCAGGCCGACTGGCTCGCCCCGGGAGAGCGCGGGCTCGACGACGTCCGGATCGGCGAAGGCGGCGACGCACCCTTCCTCGCCTTCCTTCACCTGTCGGAGCAATCGGCCGCCCGCCAGTTCGGCACCTATAAGCGCGCCGTGCGGGAGGACGCCGCGACCCGTGACCTGTTCGATCGGATCCTTCGCGACGAGGAGTTCCATATGAATTACACACGGGCGGAGCTCGCCCGGGTCTCGCCCGGGCGCCAGCGCTCGATCCTCTGGAAGGCGCGGCTGGGTCGGCTGTGGAAGGCCTATCTGCGCTTCGCGGCAGGCCTTGCCGGGCTGATCGGGGGAACGATGCTCACTCTGCAATATTTCATCCTGCTGCCGCCCTTCGCTTTTGCGTCGAAGCGCGCCGCGCGGCGCGAGCGGGAAGGCTGGACGCCGGTCGACCCGGCTTGCGGCGGCGATCTCCACAGCCAATATTGACGGGCGTCGCGGCGATGAAGATTCTCGGCATTTCGGCTCTCTATCACGATTCGGCGGCGGCCCTTCTGGTCGACGGCCTCCCGGTCGCGGCGGTCCAGGAGGAGAGGCTTTCGCGCCGCAAGAACGATTCCGCTTTCCCGATCGCCGCCATCGAATATTGCCTCGACGAAGCCGGACTGGAGCCCGAGGATCTCGACGCGGTGGTTTTCTACGAGCGGCCGATGCTGAAGTTCGACCGGATCCTGACCAGCTCGCTTCGCGCCTTCCCGCGCTCCTGGCGCTCTTTCCCGCACGCGATGAAGAACATGCTCGGCGAGAAAGCGTGGGTCCGCGGAATCATCGCCTCGCGGCTCGGCATATCGGGGCGCAAGATCCTGTTCACCGAGCATCACCGGTCGCACGCGGCAGCCGCTTTCCTGACCGCGCCGACCCGCGAAGCGGCGATCCTCACCGCCGACGGAGTCGGCGAATGGGCGACCCTGACCACCGGCCGGGGCAAGCGCGGCGCGGACGGCACGAGAATCGAGCTCGACCGCGAGATCCGTTTTCCGAACTCGCTCGGAATGCTCTATTCGACCTTCACCGCCTATCTCGGCTTCGCAGTCAACGAAGGCGAATATAAGGTGATGGGCCTCGCCGCCTATGGCCGCCCGGAAATGGCCGACAAGGTGCGCCAATTGGTCCCGCGCACCGCCGACGGCGCCTTCCGCCTCGACATGGACTATTTCGATTTCGACGGAAGCGCGCGCCGCTCCTTCTCGGACGCCTTCGTCCGGCTGTTCGGTCCGCCCCGGAAGCGGTTCGAGCCGATCGACCTCGCCACGGCGGAAGGCCGGCGCTTCGCCGACGTCGCCGCCAGCGTCCAGCTCGTCCTCGAGGAGATATTGGTCGACATCGCCCGCGACCTCCACGCCCGCACCGGCCTCGCCGACCTGTGCATGGGCGGCGGAGTCGCACTGAACGGCGTCGCCAACGCCCGGATCCTGAGCGAGACCGGGTTCGAGCGGATCTTCGTCCCGTCCGCGCCCGGCGACGCCGGCTGCGCCATCGGCGCGGCGCTCTACGCGGACCGGATTCATTTCGGCAATCCGGACCGGGATTTCCCCGACCATCCCTTCTGGGGTCCCGAGGTCGACGGCGACGCTCTGGCACGGATCGCCGGCGAGGACGGACTGCCCGTCGAGACCGTCGACGAGGCCAGGCTGATCGAGGAAAGCGCCGCGGACCTTGCCGCAGGCCGGATCATCGCCTGGATGGACGGCCGCTGCGAGTTCGGCCCGAGAGCGCTCGGCCACCGAAGCCTGCTCGCCGCTCCGCACGACCCGGCAATGCGCGACCGGCTCAATCGCGACGTCAAATATCGCGAGGAGTTCCGGCCCTTCGCGCCGGTCGTCCCGATCGAGGAGGCGGGGCGCTATTTCGACCTGGCGAGCGGCGGCGAGCATCTTGCCCGGTTCATGACCGGAGTCTTCCCGGTCCGGCCGGAGTGGCGCGAGCGGCTCGGGGCGATCACCCATGTCGACGGCACCGCCCGGCTTCAGGCGGTGGACCGGGCCTTCGCTCCGCGCCTCTACGATCTGCTTCGAGCCTATGGCCGGCTGAGCGGAATGCCCGTGCTTCTCAACACCTCGCTGAATCTCGCCGGCGAGCCGATCGTCTGCACCGCCGCCGAAGGCTATTCGACCTTCCGGCGCAGCGGCATCGATCTTCTGGTTGCCGGAAATGTCAGGGTACGGAAAAAGGCTCGAGCGGAGATCAAGGGCCGGCGCGAGGAGGAAATGGCATGATCCGGAAGCGCGGAAGGATTCGCCGCCAGCTGATCGTTCTGGGCAGCGCGTTCGGATCCACCGGCGATCTCGCCCGCGGCATGTGGAGCGGCGGCTGGTCCAAGCGGCTGGTCATCCCGCTTGCCGTCTTCCTCTGCGTGACCGGCTTGCTGCTCGTCCTCGCGGCCAGCGTCGAGGCGCTGGCGCCGTTCATCTATTCGATCTTCTGAGCACGTGGAGGGACCGGCCTCCCTCCTCGCCTGCCCGACCTGCGCCGGCGCCCTGAGCGAAAGCTTCGACTGCGCAGGATGCGGCCGGGCGTGGAGCGCTCCGGACAATATCCCGCTGCTCCGCGAGACCGGCGATGGGCGCACCGAGACGGTGCGGGAATTCTACGAGGCCGCGCCCTTCCCCGGCTACCCGCCGAACGACAGCCTGGGCTGGCTGCGCCTGCGCGCCGAGCGGAGCCGCTTTGCCCGACTGCTCGACTCGTCGATCCCGGGCGATGCTCGAATCGCGGAGATAGGCTGCGGCACGGGCCAGATGAGCCTTTATCTGGCGCGAGCCGACCGGACGATCGTCGCTCTCGATCTGGCGCGCGCGTCGCTCCAGCTCGGCGCCGAGGCGGCCGCCCGCTACGGGACCGGCCGGGTGCTGTTCGTCGAAGCCGATATCGGACGGCTGCCATTGCGCAGGGATGCCTTCGATGTCGTCTACAGCTCGGGCGTCCTCCACCACACGCCCGATCCCCGAGCCGCTTTCGCCCATGTCGCGAAGGTGGTGCGGCCGGGCGGAATGATCGTCATCGGCCTCTACAATCGCTGGGCGCGCCTGCCTCTTCGGATTCGCCGCATCGTCGCTCGCCTCAGCGGATATCGCTGGGTGCCGTTCGATCCGGTGCTTCGCGACCGCGCCGCCGAGCCCGAACGCCGCGAGGCCTGGCTTCGCGACCAGTATCGCCATCCCGAGGAACATCGCCACAGCGTCGCCGAGGTGCGGCACTGGTTCGACGAGAATGGGATCGACTATGTCTCGACCTATCCGAGCACGATGATCGGCGCGGAGCCGGACGATCTGTTCGAGCCCGCCGCGGACGAATGGCCGCTCGAGACCTTCCTCGCCCAGCTCGCCTGGATGCGATCGCTCGGGACCGAGGGCGGCCTGTGGATCACGGTCGGGCGAAAGCGCGAATCCGCCGATCAGGCCTGACGCACCCGCTCGACGCACAGCCGGAAGGGGAACCTCCGCACGATCTTCACCAGCCCCGGATCGATCCCGGCATCGCGCAGGATCGACTCCCATTCCGCCGGCCGGAAGGAGCGGGCGATCGACAGCCGGCCGTCCTCGCGGACGATCCGATGCACCATCAGAAGCCGGGCGAGCAGGGGAAAGCCCCAATAAGCGAAGCCGTGGCGGTGGAGGTCGCAGATCAGCCAGCCGCGCCGGGCTTTCTCCTCCATGTAGCGAAGGAAGGCACGGAGCTGGTCGTCGGTCATGTGATGCGTGACCTGGCTGCTGATCACGAAATCGAACGGTCCTTCGACGTCCACATAATCGCCGCCGCGATAGTCGATGGCCAGATCGGGCGGGGTCGCGGCCGCCGCGATCGCACGGCTTCGTTCGTTGAGATCGACCCCGACCAGGTCGGCCGCGATCCCCCGCTTGCGGGCCCAGCGGCCGATCGCCCGCAATATGTCGCCGTCGCCGAAGCCGACGTCGAGCAGGCGGAATCGCTCCATCCCGGAGGCGGCGCGGCGAAGGTAGGCGAGCGCCGGCGCGGCCGTGAAGGTCCAGGCGTTCACCCGCGCGAGGTCGTGGAGGACTTTCTCATAGACCGCCACGTCGAGGCCCGGAGCATCCATTTGCTCCTCCTGGCGGGACCGGATCGCGAGATCGGCCATCTCTTGCCTCCACTCATGCCGGCCGGCGGGCACCGGCCGCCGGCGCCAATAGCATGAAGCGGGCCCGGACGAGAGCGGTTTGAACGGCCCCCGTCTTGGGCTAGGCAGGCGTCCAGGAGTTTCCTTGAATGTCTCTTCCCGCTTTCTCACTCGCCTCCCTGCTGCTCGCCGGAGCGGCGTCAGCTCCCTCGGTGCAGGGGAATTGGCTGACCGACGACCATAGGGGTGTCGTCCGGATCGCGCCGTGCGGAGCGCGAATGTGCGGCACGATCGCCCGGGTGCTCGACGCCAATCCCGGACGGCTTCTTACCGACCGCAACAATCCCGATCCGCGGCTGCGCGGCCGTCCGATCGTCGGGCTGCAGATCCTCAGCGGCTTCACCCGCTCCGGAAACATATGGAAGGGCGGTTTCGCCTACGATCCGAAGAGCGGCCGCTCCTACCGATCCACCCTCGCGCTCAATCCGGACGGTTCGCTCAAGGTGACCGGCTGCGTCCTGTTCATCTGCCAGTCGCAACGCTGGACCCGAGTCCGCTAAGCGGCTTTTGCCAGGTGAAAATGCCGTAGCGCATCGCGCCGGTCCGAAGGGCGACGATCAGGCGCGGCAGGCTGAACAGGAAATCGCGATTGTCGGTCGACCGGCTGAACGCAAACCGGCGGAAATCGCGGTCGGTGACGAGGGCCCTCGCGGCCCGGCGGGCGCAGATCGTCCAGGTGCGGCGGACCCTGGCGCTGATATCCTGAAAGCCGGCGGCCTCGAAAGCTGCCGCTGACGCCATGGCCTGATAATCGGAGCGGCTGCCCATGCCCGGCAGCCGGCCTTCGCGGCAGATCGGCTCGAGCAGATACCGGACCTCCCAGGCCGAGGGCTGTTCGCGGGCTAGCCAGGCGCAGACCACCAGCCGGCCGCCGGGCCGAAGCACCCGCCAGGCTTCGGCAAAGAAGCGCGCCTTGTCGGCCATATGTTCGGAGCTCTCGATCGCATAAGCACCGTCGAAGCCCGCATCGGGCAATCGGTTCTCGAGCCAGTCCCCGACGACGAACGAGACCGCGCCTGCGGCGGGACGGCGGAGGCGCGCCACCCGGGCCTGCGCCTCGGACAGAGTGACACCGGTCACCTCCGCCTGCCGCGTGACGGCGATCCGTTCGGCGCTTGCGCCATAGCCGCAGCCTATGTCGCAAAGTTTCGAGCCAGGCTCCGGAGCGAGCCGATCGGCAACCAGATCGACCAGGGCCTCGACCGCCTCGCGCTCGCTTTCGCGGCCGGTCCGCCAATAACCGTGGTGGAGATGGTCGCCCCAGAAGCGCCGGTAGACCGAATCGAGTTCGTCATAATGGTGGGCGACGTCGGCGGCGCCGAAATCTTTGTCCGGAAAGATCATCGCGCCCGATTGGCCGCCGCCGCTTGCGCGGTCAACGCACCCCGGTTGACCCCGGGTCGAAACATGGTTGATCAGAGGTTAACGAGTCGCCGACCAAGCAGCGCCGGGAGAGAGATGAAGAGAACCTGGCTTTTCGCGCCGACCGCGCTCCTGCTGCTCGGAAGCGCGGTTCCCCCGCTTGCTCCGACTCTGGTTTACGCCACCTTCGCCGAGGCGCTGCCGGGATGCGGGCGGGCCTCGCAGCCGGGATGCGATCATCTCACCGCTCCGGAGGAGCCGGTCCCGCCGCGCCAGGCCGCCATCCTCGCCCCTTCGGCCGCCGTTGCCGCGCCGCCGGCCCCCGCGCCCGAGCCGCGACGATGGACCGACCGCCAATCGCAGGGCCGACTCCGAGTCGTGGTCAGCATCCCGCAGCAACGGGCCTATGTGTTCGCGGGCCGCAAGCTTCTGGCCTCGTCGCGAGTCTCGACCGGGCGTCGCGGCCACGAGACTCCGCTCGGCACCTTCCGTATCCTCGAGAAGAAGGTGAAGCATCGCTCCAACCGCTACGCCAATGCGCCGATGCCCTACATGCAACGGCTCACCGGCTACGGAATCGCGCTCCATGCCGGTCACCTGCCGGGCTATCCGGCCTCGCACGGCTGCATCCGGCTGCCTTGGGGGTTCGCGCGCAGGCTTTTCGACATGACCGATTCGGCCACAATCGTCACCGTCACCAACCGCCGTCCTCGAGCGGCGGCGGCGCCTGATTTCACCTGAGCCGGTTCGGGGCGCGGGCAAGCATTTCGGGTCCGTAATATGCTTGCTCCGTGAAGCGGGCCGTGGGAGCCTGGTTCCATGACCGCTGCCGCTCTGCCGACGGATGCCCCGCCTTCCGCCGAAGCCTTCGGCCAGCCGCCTGGCCTCTGGGTGCTGGCCGGCACCGAGCTGTGGGAGCGAATCTCCTTCCACGGCATGCAGGCCTTGCTCGTCCTCTACATGGTCGGGGCCCTGCTTCTCCCCGGCCATGTCGAACATGTCGCCGGTTTCTCCTCCTATCGCGCCGCGATCGAGACGGTGACCGGTCCGCTCTCGGTCAAGGCGCTCGCCGCCCAGACCTTCGGACTCTATATCGGCCTCATCTATTTCACCCCGGTGATCGGCGGCTGGGTCGGCGACCGGCTGATCGGACGGCGCGCTGCTGTGATCGTCGGCGGCCTGCTGATGACCGCCGGACATTTCTCGCTGGCGTTCGACCGGTCCTTTCTCCTCGCCTTGCTGCTCCTCATCCTCGGAGCCGGCTTGCTTCGGGGCAATCTTCCGGCCCAGGTCAAATCGCTCTACGCCGACGGCGACCGCCGCCAGGCCGACGCCTTCCAGATCTATTATGTCGGGATCAACCTGGGCGCCTTCATCGCTCCGATCGTCACGGGCGCCCTCGCCAAATATTATGGCTGGCATTTCGGCTTCGCCTTCGCCGGCTTTGGGATGCTGATCGGGCTCCTTCTTTACCTGATCGGCTCACGCCATTTGCCCGGGGGAACTCGCCGGTCCGCCGCCCGGGAAGAGAAGGCGCCCTTGACCCCGGAAGAGCGGCGGCGGGTCCTCGCCCTGCTGGTTCTCTGTCCCTTGCTGGTCTGCTTCTGGATCGCCCAGACGCAGGTCTGGAACGTCTACAATCTGTGGGTCGGCGACCATCTCGATATCACCATCGGCGCGTTCGAGATGCCGATCCCCTGGCTCCAGTCGCTGGACGGCCTGTCACCGATACTGGTCATGCCGATCTTCCTCGCGCTCTGGCGAGTCCAGGCGAAACGCGGCCGCGAGCCCGACGATCTTCGCAAGATGGCGATCGGATGCCTGATCTTCGGCGCCGCCACCGCCTGGCTCGCCGCCGCGCCTCTGGTTTCGGGAGCGGACGGGCGGGCGCCCTTGCTGTGGGCGGTCGCCTTCCACCTGTCGTCCAATATCGGCTGGCTCTATCTCACTCCGATCGCGATGGCCTTCTTCGCCTCCCGGGCGCCGGCGCGGCTTCGGGGCACGATGCTCGGAGTCAATTATCTCAACGCTTTCTTCGGAAGCGTGATCAGCGGCCGGCTCGGCGGCCTCTACGAGCAGCTCAGCGCCAGCCAGTTCTGGCTTCTCCACGCCGCCATCGTCGCCGGTGGCGGCCTCATCCTGCTCGCTCTCGCGCGGCCGATCCGGAGTTTGCTCGGATCGGCGGGCGAAGCGGAGTCGGATTGAGCGGCCCACTTGCCGCCTCGCCGATTGCTTGGTCTAATCGCCTTATGGTCCGCTCTGTCGCCCTTTACGGACTGGCTTTGGCGGTCCTGGCCCTGGCGCTGACCTGGCTCGACTATCGCCACGCGCTCCACTCGATCGGCACCGAACTCTACGTCCTCTGCCTCGCCATCCTGTTCACCGCCATCGGCATCTGGGCGGGCGCGAAGCTGACGCCGCGGTCGCGCGGTGAGCCGTTTCGGCGCAACGAGGAGGCGATGCGCTATCTCGGAATCAGCAGCCGCGAGAGCGAGGTGCTCGAGCTGCTGGCGGCAGGCCATTCCAACAAGGAGATCGCCCGCTTGCTCGACATCTCGCCCAATACGGTCAAGACCCATGTCGCGAGCCTGCTGTTCAAGCTCGACTCGACCCGCCGAACCCAGGCGATCCGCAAGGCGCGAGCGCTCGAAATCCTCTCCTGAAGACGGACGAACGGCGCGGACTCACCCTTTCGGGCGATAGGATGCCAGGCCTTTTCGGTCTAGGGAGGCTCGTCAACGGGGAGACGGTCATGGTTCGAACGATGCTGGTATATGGCGTGCTCGCCGGAGCGATCGCCATCGGGGTGATGTCGATCGACATGGCGCTCGGAGTCCACAGCCTCCTGATCGGCTATCTGGTCCTGTTCGCGGCGTCGATCCTGATCTTCGTCGGAATCAAGAGATATCGCGACGTCGCTCTGGGCGGGGTGATCCGCTTCACGACCGCGCTCGGGCTCGGTCTCGGAATGGCCGTAGTGGCGAGCCTGATCTACGTGATAGGCTGGGAAATCTATCTCTGGTCGACCGATTATGCCTTTCTCGGCCAATATTTCGCGTCGGAGATCGAGGCGAAGCGCGCCGCCGGCGCCTCGGCCGCCGAGCTTGCCCGAATGCGGAGCGAGATGGAGCCGATGATCGCGCAATATAACAGCCAGCCGCTGATCCGCTTCCTCTACACGGTCGTCGAGGTGTTTCCGGTGGGCCTGATCGTGACCCTGATCTCGGCGGCTCTGCTTCGCAACAGCGCCTTCCTGCCCGCACGCGGCCGCGCCTGAGCCGGATCGGTTCGAGGCTCGCCGGCCAACTTATCGGGACCGGCTTCGGACCATCAGCCGCGCGAGCCGGCGTCGCCTTTGCCGTCATGGCGGCACGGCCGCCGGCCTTCAGAGGCGCCTCCCGGAGAGGTTCGCGCCCGAGGTGAGACGCGGCTTGCGGAAGCGCAGGATGAACTGGTCGGTCTTGCCCCGGATTCCGCTCTCCTGGACCCGGAGGCTGTGATCGTCGGCCGGATGGCGAAGCAGCTGGCTCTCCGAATCGAGCCTGAAGCCCGCCGCCTTCACCTCCTGCTTGACGATATTGTCCTCGATCCGGTGAAGGGTCGAGGTCTGGCTCGCGCCCGCTCCGGGCGCCGCCTGGTGATCGACGATGAAATAGGTGCCGCCCGGCCTGAGGGCACGAAACGCCGCCGCATTGACCGCCGCGGCGGAATCGCCGCTGCCGACCCGGCTGTTCTTGAAATCGTGATAGTTGAGCGTAGTCCAGACCATGTCGAGCTGCTCGGACACCGGTATCTCCCCGGGTCGGACGGCGATCACGGTGACGTTCGGGTGAGAAGCGGCGAAATCGGTTACGGCCTGGGACGGACGGACGGCGATCGCATAGATCCGGCCCTTCGGTCCGACTGCGGCGCTCAGCAGCCGGGTGAAATAGCCTCCGCCCGGAGCGAGCTCGGCAACCTTGTCGCCCTTTTTCAAACCGGAGAATGCGATCAGCTCGGCCGGCTTGCGATCGGCGTCGCGCGCCCGATCGGCTTCGGGCCGGGAGGCGTCAGCGAGAGCGGCGCGGATATCGGCGCGGCCGGCGGCCAGGGTCGCGCCGGCGGTGGCGAGCAGGACAAAGGACAAAGCTGCTGCGAACGTCTTGGGTCTCATTGCTGGCTTCTCCGCTTGGTCGGAACGTCGCTTATTGCCTGCAAATGCCGGCGACGCCATCCGGTTTGAATCCCGCACCTTGGCGGCCTCCGCTTGTCCCCGGACCGGCAGGCGCTTATCTCGGCGGCCGGGGCAGGACGAACGGTGGACGAATGAGCGAAAGCGAGCAGGAAAGGGTCGACATGTCCGAGCGGGAATGGCGCGAGAAGCTGACCGACGAGCAATATCACGTGCTCCGCGAGGCCGGCACCGAGCCGCCCTTCAGCGGCCGCTATGTCGATAATCACGACGAGGGCGAATATCGCTGCGCGGGCTGCGGCGAGCGTTTGTTCGAGAGCGATTCCAAGTTCGAAAGCGGCAGCGGCTGGCCGAGCTTCACCGAGCCGGCCGGAAACGCGGTCACCGAGCATAGCGACATGAGCCACGGAATGCGCCGGGTCGAGGTCCGCTGCGCCAAATGCGACGGCCACCTCGGCCACGTCTTCCCCGACGGGCCCGGGCCGACCGGCCTTCGCTATTGCATCAACAGCGCGGCGCTCGATTTCAAGCCGGAAAAATAAGCTCGGCGACGGATCGACACGGACCGCCCGGATGCGCGCGGAGCCGAAATCGGCGCAGCTTGTCGCGCGACTCCGCAGGCCCTATCCCTGACGCCGCATGGCCAAGCTCCGCTCCGACGCTTCCCCTCGCCCGCGCTGGAAGCGCTATCTCATTACCAGCCTCAAGGTCGGCCTCTATTCCGGCCTGGTCGGACTGATCGCTCTGGTCGTCGCCGTCGCCGTCGCGATGAGCGAGCTTCCCTCCTACCAGGAGCTGGTCCGCCGCGACGATCTCGGCCAGATGATCCGGGTCCGGGCCGCCGACGGCTCGGTGATGGTCTCGCTCGGCCCGAGCTTCGGCGAATGGCTGACCTATGACGAGATCCCCGACATCATGAAGCAGGCGATGGTGTCGGTCGAGGACAAGAGGTTCCGCACCCATATCGGGGTCGATCCGCTCGGAATGGCTCGAGCGCTCAAGGTCCGGGTCTCGAAGGGGCGCTGGACTCAGGGCGGATCGACGATCACCCAGCAGCTCGCCCGCAACATCTTCCTGACCAACAGCCGCACCTTCGGCCGCAAGATCCGCGAGGCGATCCTGGCGCTGGCGCTCGAGCGGCGATTCTCCAAGAACCAGATCCTCGAACTCTATCTCAACCGCGTCTATTTCGGCGGCGGCGCCTACGGAATCGACGCCGCCTCGCGGCGATTCTTCGGGCACAGCGCCGACACGCTCAGCCTGTCGGAGGCGGCGATCATCGCAGGCCTGGTCAAGGCGCCGTCCAATTACGCTCCGACCGCCGACGCCGAGGCGGCACGGCAGCGCGCCTCGGTGGTGATCGGGCTGATGCGCGAAGCCGGCAAGATCAGCGCCGCCGAAGCGGCCGCCGCCCATCCCGCCGAAGTCCAGCTGATCCCGACCCCGAAGCAGAACAGCGTCCGCTATTTCACCGACTGGGTGCTCCCGCAGCTCGACACATTGATCGAGGAATCGGTCAAGCCGATCGAGGTCTGGACGACCCTGGATCCCAACATGCAGAGGCTCGCCGACCGGGCGATCGCCGCCAATACGCCGGCGGGAGCGCAAGGCGCTTTGGTCGCGCTCGACCGCGACGGAGCGGTCAGGGCGATGGTCGGCGGCCGCGACTATGTCCAGTCGATCTACAACCGCGCTACCCAGGCCAACCGCCAGCCCGGCTCCGCGTTCAAATTGTTCGTCTATCTCGCCGCGCTCGAGGCCGGCTACAAGCCGACCGACATCGTTACCGACGCTCCGATCACGATCAACGGCTGGACCCCGCGCAACAACAGCCGGACCTATTCGGGCGACGTCAGCCTTCGCGAGGCCTTCTCGCGATCGATCAACACCGTCTCGGTCCGGCTTGGCCAGGAGGTCGGCTTCCGGACCGTCGCCAATATCGCCCAGCGCTTCGGAATCACCACGCCGGTCGTCACCCATCCCAGCATGGCGCTCGGAAGCTCGGACGTGAGGCTGATCGACATGACCCGGGCCTATGCCGCGGTCGGGCGCAAGGGCGTCGCGGTCGTCCCCTACGGGATCAAGCGGGTCACCACCTCCCGGGGCGAATTGCTGTTCCAGCACGAGGATGACGGCTCCCGGGCTCTGGTCGCGCCTTATGTGGCGGCGGAGATGACCGATCTTCTTCAGTCGGCGGTGATGACCGGGACCGGGACCGCCGCCCAGATCGGCCGGCCGGTCGCCGGCAAGACCGGCACCACCACCTTGAACAAGGATGGCTGGTTCCTCGGCTTCTCGAGCGGGCTGACCGCCGGAGTCTGGATGGGCCGCGACGACGCCAAGGTGGTGCCCGGCCTGCAGGGCGGGCGGGCGCCGGCCCGAGCCTTTCACGATTTCATGGTCGGGGCCGTCGCCAACCGCCCGATCGAGCGGTTCGAGACCGAGGTGCCGGTGCCCGACTGGCTGGCAGAGCCCGACGAGGAAGCCTGGTTCGGCGAGCCCGACAATGTCCAGTTCGTCGATCCCGACGGCAATCCGATCGCTCCGGGCGACCGCTTCTCGCCCCCCGGCGGGGATGAGGAGGCCGGGCCGCCGCCCGGCGACGAGGACGAGCCGCGGCCGAGCGACCGGCTCGACCAGGACTGGATCGATCGCGCCACCGGGCGCGAGCGGCCGCCGCCGCCGCCAAAGCGCGACCCGGCGATCCTTCCCAAGCGCGACCCGGCATCGCGCCGCCAGCAGCCGGCGATTCCGCCGCCGTCGGAGCCTCGCGCCTCAGCGCGCGATTCGGTGGATAAGAGGCCCGTTCGAGCGCAGCCATGACCGCGCCGGCTTCGGGTCGGCGCCGAGCAGCTCGGCGACCAGCGCATGGAAGGCCGGGCCATGATTCATGTGGACGAGATGGGCGACTTCGTGCGCGACCGTCGCCCGCCGAACCCAGTCCGGCGCGAGGATGAGCCGCCAGGAATAGCGGATCGTTCCCGAGCTCGAGCAGCTGCCCCAGCGCGAGACCGGATCGCCAATCCCGATTCGCTCGACCCGGACTCCGGCCTTCGCCGCGAACTCGCGCGTTTCCGCTCCGAGCAGCTCGGCGGCGTGGCGGCGGAGCCAGCGCAGAAGCCGCGCCTCCAGCCCCTCGGCAGGCCCGCCGGCGACGAGCCTGCCCGGCTCGAGCCGGGGCGTTCGCGGCCGGGCCGGATCCCAGTCGATGACGTGAGTCGATCCATGGAGCGGGAGCTCGCCGCCCGGCAGCAGCCGGGAAATCGGCGCCATCGCGGCGAGCTGCTGCTCGACCCACGGGCGCTGGCCGGCAGCCCAGGCGAGCGCCTTGCGCTGCGACGCCCGGGCCGGGATGGTCAGAAGCACCATGCCGGTTCGACGGTCGACCCGAAGCCGCATCGACCGCGCCCGCGCCGAGCGGATGAGTTTCAGCCCGGCCTTCGTGTCGCCGGCCTCGAAGACCAGGTCAGAGCTCACGGTCGATCAGATGATGCTCGATATCGCCGGCTTCGTCCTCGCCGATCGTCCAGCCTCGCGCCGACATCCCGGCCTCGTGGACGCTCTCGCGGTCGCCGCTGATCAGATAATGCCAGTCCGGCAGCTTTTTGCCCTCGGCGCGAAGCCGGTAGGCGCAGGTCCGGGGAAGCCAGGGCAGCTTCGGAACCGAGTCGGGAGTCAGCCTCATGCAATCGGGAACGAAAGCCCGGCGGCCGCGATAATTGGAGCAGCGGCAGCTGAACCGGTCGAGCAATTTGCAGGCGATGTTGGTCGCCTGGACCTCGCCCGTGTCATAATCCTCGATCTTGTGGAGGCAGCATTTGCCGCAGCCGTCGCAAAGCGCCTCCCATTCGGCGCGCGACAGGGAAGCGAGCGGCTTTTCCCAGAATCGAGGGTCCGGACCCATTACCGGAGGCGGTCGTGACGGACTGGCATTTGTTGTCCGGCTAGGAGTGAGGAAGGGCGATGTAGATACATCGTGACCGACCGAGCGACGACGTCCGGGCGGCAAAGGACAGTCCGCCGCTTTGCGGTTGGCCGTGGAAGGCGGCTGGCAGCGTCGGCCACCTCGGACGGGCCACCCGGCCCGCCTCTGTCTCTTATACACATCTCCGAGCCCACGAGACATTCGGTACAATCTCGT
>JBKPOT010000031.1:0-48504 GCA_046733235.1 Pseudomonadota bacterium | reverse complement strand
GCGGAGAGGCGGTCATGGTTAGGAGCGAGGAGGGAGCGATGAAGATTCATCGTGACCGACCGAGCGACGACAACAGGGCCGTCTCTCCGCCACGTCATGGCCGTTGCCGGTAATGGGTCCGGACCCTAGCTCCGCGCTGATTGTTTCCTCGATCCAGCCGCCGCCGAGCACCCGGTCGCCCTCGTAGAGCACCGCCGCCTGGCCGGGAGCGACTCCATATTCGGGATCGCGGAAGCGGACATTCTCGCCATCGAAGCTCGCCGGCGCCGGCCGGGCCATCGAGCGGACCTTGACGCTGAGGCCGTGGCTCTGGGTCTCGCCCAGCCAGTTGACTCCGGACAGCCGGGTCTCGCGGATGGCCAAAGCGCTTTTCGGCCCGGCGACGACCCGGCCGCTCTCGGGCTCCAATCGGACGACGTAGAGCGGCTCGGCCTGCCCGCCGATCTCGAGCCCTCGGCGCTGGCCGATGGTGAAATGGATCAGGCCGCGATGTCGTCCAAGCACCCGGCCGTCGAGATCGACGATCTCGCCCTCGCGCGCGGCCTCGGGCCGGATCTTCTTCACCAGCGACGCATAATCGCCGTTGGGGACGAAGCAGATGTCCTGGCTGTCGGGCTTGTCGGCGACGATCAGGCCGAGCTCGCGGGCGATCTCGCGGACCGCCGGCTTCGGCATCGCGCCGAGCGGGAAGCGCAGATATTCGAGCTGCTCGCGGGTCGTCGCGAACAGGAAGTAGGACTGGTCGCGCGCCGGATCGGCGGCTCGGTGGAGCTCGGCCCCGTTCGGTCCTGCCATGCGCCGGACATAATGGCCGGTGGCGAGGCAATCGGCGCCGAGGTCGCGGGCGAGGCCGAGAAGATCGGTGAACTTCACCCCCTGGTTGCAGGAAATGCAGGGGATCGGAGTCCGGCCCTTCATATATTCGTCGGCGAAGCGGTCGATCACGCCGGCGCGGAACCTGCTCTCATAATCGAAGACGTAATGGGCGATCCCGAGCCGCTCGGCGACCGCCTTGGCATCGTAAATGTCCTGGCCGGCGCAGCAGGTCCGCGACCGCTCGACCGCCGCGCCATGATCGTAGAGCTGAAGCGTGACGCCGATCACCTCGGCGCCGCTTCGAGCGGCGAGCGCGGCGACGACCGAGCTGTCGACCCCGCCCGACATGGCGACGACGATCCGGGCCTGATCCGCCGGCCGGCCGAGCTGGAAATCCACGTTCATGAGGCGCGGCACATAATGGCTGGAGCCCGAAAAGCCCAGCGCTCCTCTCTTCGAGAGGCCCCTCCACCGCACTTCGTGGATGATCAGGCCGCCATGCCCCCCGGCATGGCTGCGGACTGCTGGGAGCAGTCCGCACCTGATCATCCCCCCTCCCCTGCAAATGCAGGGGAGGAACAGCTTTAACCGGGTCTTCAACCCTCTTCGCTAGGAGGAGGGTCATGGATCTGAATTTCTTCCGAAGAGCCGAGCAGAGGTTCGCAAGCCGAACGGCGGCGCCCCTCGATTTCGGGCTGCTGGTCGCGATGCTGCAGACCCGGCAGGCCGGGAGCGCGGCGGCGCGGGCTGTGGCGTTGTGGAGCGCCGCTCCGCGGCTCGAGGATCCGTTGGTGGAACTGTTGCTCGGCGGTCCGCTGTGGCGGCGGGCGGTCGCGGCCCAGGCCGGCTGCTTCAATCCCGCATATGCTTTGCAACGGTGCGTAAACTGAAATGACCGGGAAATTTACCTTGGCGTTTCAACCTTCCTTCAATGGCGGGCGGGTAAGGAGCCTGTCCGGGGGTGTGGGGACCGGCCACGAAAACGAGTTTTTGAGGTAGGAATGATCGAGAATCAGAAAATCAGGCCGGCTCAGGTCATCGGTCCGCTCGGGGAGCCGCTGACCCTCGACAGCCTGCCGCCCAGCTCGACGACGCGCTGGGTGGTTCGCCGCAAGGCCGAGGTGGTTGCCGCGGTCAATGGCGGGCTTCTGACCGTCGACGAGGCGTGCGAGCGCTACGGCCTCACTCTCGAGGAATTCGCCGGCTGGCAGCGCGCGGTCGACCGCTCGGGCATGCCCGGCCTTCGGGTCACAAGGATCCAGCATTACAAGAGCCTCTACGAGCGCCAGCAGAAATTCTGAGGCGCCTATTCGTCCCCTGGATTTCCAGGGGAGGGGGACCGCCCAAAGGGCGGTGGAGGGGCCCTGCTGAGGCCCTCTAATGAAAATTCCGACTCTTTACCCGGAGGGTCTCCTGTCCGTCCGATGAGGAAAGCGCGCGATCTCGGTCGCGCGCTTTTCCATATGGATCGCGAAGGCTTCCTTTTGCCTCTTCGACCCGGTTGTGGCGATTGGGGAAATGGGTCCGGCCGATCGTGTCGAGCAGGGCCGTATGGTCCTCGAGCCGGTCGGTGACGACATGCACGACGTCGCCCTCGCGCTGGACGGTGCCGCGCACCGCGATCATCGCCGCCGACATCACGATCCGCCGCTGCGCCTCGAACTTGCGATGCCAGAGGATGATGTTGGCGATCCCGCTCTCGTCCTCGATGGTGATGAAGGTGACATTGCCCTTGCCTGGCCGCTGGCGGATCAGGACCAGTCCGGCGACCAGGATCTTCGAGCCGTCCTTGACCCGCGCGAGATCGGCGCAGCGTTTCATTCCCATCCGGTCGAGCTCGCGCCGAAGGAAGGAGACAGGATGGTCGCGGAGCGAGAGCTTGATCGCGCTATAATCCTCGACCACCTCGCGCCCCTCGGTCATCGGCCTCAGCCTGACCTCGGGCTCGAGGCCCGATTCGCTCCGGTCGGCGGCGGCGAACAGGGGCAAGGGCCGCTCGCCGAGGCCGCGCACCTGCCACAAAGCCTGGCGGCGGCTTAGGCCGAGCGAATGGAAGGCGTCGGCATTGGCCAGTTTCTCGAGCGCCGCCGCCGGCACCCCGGAGCGCCGCCAGACATCCTCGACCGAAGCGAAAGCCCGTTCGGCGCGGGCGGCGAGAATGGATGCGGAATCCTTCTCGGAAAGACCTTTGACGAGGCGAAGGCCAAGGCGGAGGGGTAAATAGTTCCTCCCCGCGGCGAAGCCGGGGGGAGGGGGACCACCCGTGGACGACCCGCCTGCGGGTCGTCGAGGGACGGGTACCGACGAGGCCTCGACTTCTACCCCTCCCCCATCGCCCATGGCGATGGGCCCCCTCCCCATCTGCGATGGGGAGGAACTGGGCTCCAGCGCACAATCCCAGTCGCTGGCCGCGATGCACACCGGGCGAACCTCGACCCCATGCTCCCTTGCGTCGCGGACGATCTGGGCGGGCTGGTAGAAGCCCATCGGCTGGGCGTTGACCAAAGCCGCGCAGAAAATCTCGGGATGGTGGCATTTCATCCAGCTCGAGGCGTAGGCGATCTTGGCGAAGCTTGCCGCGTGGCTTTCCGGGAAGCCGTAGCTTCCGAAGCCCTCGATCTGCCGGAAGGTCCGCTCGGCGAAGTCGCGCTCATAGCCCTTGGCGACCATCCCTTCGATCATCTGGTCCTGAAACCGGCTGACTCCGCCGGTCGATTTGAAGGTCGCCATCGAACGGCGGAGAGCGTCGGCCTCGGCCGGCGAGAAGCCGGCGCCGACGATCGCGACCTTCATCGCCTGCTCCTGGAAAAGCGGCACGCCGAGGGTCTTGCCGAGCACCTCGCGCAATTCCTCCGACGGATATTCAGCTTTCTCCTTGCCCTCGCGGCGCCGAAGATAGGGATGGACCATGTCGCCCTGGATCGGGCCGGGGCGGACGATCGCGACCTGGATGACGAGATCGTAAAACTCCCTCGGCTTGAGCCTCGGCAACATGCTCATCTGCGCCCGGCTCTCGATCTGGAAGGTGCCGATCGTGTCGGCCTTGCGGATCATCTTGTAGGTCTCTTCGCAATCGCCCTGAAGCTCGGGCGAGGAGAGATCGAGCTTCGCCCCCTTATGAGCGGCGAGAAGATCGAAGGCGCGGCGCATGCAGCCGAGCATCCCCAATCCCAATATGTCGACCTTCATGAAGCCCAGAGTCTCGATATCGTCCTTCTCCCATTCGATGACCCGGCGATTCTCCATCGCCGCCGGCTCGACCGGGACGAGGTCGTCGAGCCGGTCGCGGGTGAGGACGAAGCCGCCCGGATGCTGGCTGAGATGGCGCGGGGTCCCGATCAGCTGGCGGGTCAGCTCGAGCGCGAGGGCGAGGCGCGGCTCATTGACGTCGAGGTTCAGCTCTTCCGCGTGCCTCTCGGGGATGCCCTCGTTCGACCAGCCCCAGATCTGGCTCGAAAGCGCTCCGGTCACGTCCTCGGTCAGGCCGAGGGCCTTGCCGACCTCGCGGATCGCGCCCCGGCTTCGATAGCGGCTGACCACCGCGGTCAGAGCGGCGTGGCGCTCGCCATAGCTGTTGTAGATCCACTGGATCACTTCCTCGCGCCGTTCATGCTCGAAATCGACGTCGATATCGGGCGGCTCGGCGCGCTCGCCGGAGATGAAGCGCTCGAACAGCAATTGATGCTTTACCGGATCGATCGAAGTGATCCCGAGCACGTAGCAGATCATCGAATTGGCCGCCGATCCGCGGCCCTGGCACAATATCGCCTGGCTCCGGGCAAAGGCGACGATCGAATTCACGGTCAGGAAGTAGGGCGCATAATTGAGCTCGCCGACCAGCTTCAGCTCATGCTCGAGGATCGACCGGTGGTTTTCGGGCACGCCGTCCGGGAATTTGGCGGCGAGCGCCTCGCGGGTCAGCCGCTCGAGCGCGTCCTGGGGGGTCCGGCCCGACATGACGATCTCGTCGGGATATTGATAGCTCAGCTCGCGAAGGCTGAAGGTGCAGCGGCCGGCGATGTCGGCGCTCGCCCGGACCGCATCGGGATGGGACGCGAATCGCCGCTCCATCTCGGCCGGGGATTTGAGGTGGCGGTCGGCCGAGCGTTCTCGCCGCAAGCCGAGATCGTCGATCGTGCATTTGTTGCGGATCGCTGTGACGACGTCCTGGAGCATCCTCTTGTCGGGCCCGTCATAGAGTATGTCGCCGGCGGCGACCGGTCGGACGCCGAGCCGCCGCGCCATCGAGTCGAGCCGGTGGAGCCGGAGAGCGTCGCCGGGCCGGCGGCGGAGGCCGAGCGCGATATGGGCGCGGTCCCCGAAAATATCGGCGGTCAGGGCCAAAGCGGTCTCGGACTTGGAATCGGCCTCGTCCGGGACCAGGGCGGCGACCAGCCCGGCCGAAAAGGCGTCGACATCCTCCCAATGGAGGAAGCATTGGCCCTTCTCGCCTTTCTTCGGATCGACCCGTCTCTTGCCCTCGGTGAGCAAGCGGGTGAGGCTCGACCAGCCGGCACGATCTTCCGGCCAGACCAGAAGCGCCGAGCCGTCCATCAGATCGAGCCGGCAGCCGGCGACCAGCCGCACCCCGGTCGCCTCAGAGGCTCGAAGTGCGTGGACGAGCCCGCCGACGCTGTTGCGGTCGGTTATGCCCAGCGCGCCGTAGCCGAGCAAAGCGGCGGCCGAGAACAATTCTTCCGCGCTCGAGACCCCGCGAAGAAAGCTGAAATGGGTCGCGACCTGGAGCTCGGTATAGGTCATGATTGCCATTCGGAGAGGAAGTGACTATATGCACTGGTCATCTTGACGGAAGGTACGGCCATGGCTGGAAAAACGATGGGAGCCGCCGAGTTCAAAGCACATTGCCTGCGTATCCTCGATGAAGTGGATCGGTCTCGACAGACCGTAACCGTCACCAAGCGCGGTCGCCCAGTTGCGGAAGTGCGGCCGATCGTGAAGCAGGATCCGAACTTCACGTTCGGTTGCATGAAGAACAGCGTGTACAGCTTCCACGATCCGTTCAGCCCTGCATATGAGGGGCCTTGGGATGCCGAGAAAGGATTGTGGGAGCCCGAGGAGTGATCGTCCTCGATACGCACGTCCTCATCTGGTTTGTGCAAGGCAACGAAAGATTGGGTCTTGAAGCCCGTCGCATGGTTCAACAGACCGCCTCTCAAGGCGAGGCAATGGTTTCTACGATCACTCTCTGGGAAATCGCCATGCTTGCCCGCCGCCGCCGCCTGCCTCTGCGTCAGCCCGTACAGGATTGGCTGGATGATCTTTGCGCCAGGAGCAGGCTTGTGATCGTCGAAGTTTCCAAGGACATCGCGATCGCCGCCGGCATGCTGGCCGACGACATTCACGGCGATCCGGCCGACCGCATCATTATGGCGACGGCACGGCAGCAGGATTGCCCATTGTTGACCGCCGACCGCGCAATCTTGGCCTATGGCTCCTCTGGACATGTCCAGGCGCTCGACGCGAGGCTCTGAACAAGTCATCCGAACGCGCCTTGGAGCCACCAACTGAGGTCACCGGTTCGAAGGTCGATCCCGTCGCCCCGGCGGTAGAGCCAGAAGCGGCCGCCTTCCTCGTCCTCGACCTGGAAATAATCGCGGACCGCGTCGGCCTCGCCGCTCCTTTTCCACCATTCGCCATGGACCCGCTCGGGCCCGTCGGCGCGGCGGACGCGGTGGAGCCGGCCGCGCCAGACGAAGCGGCGCGGCGGAAGGTCGGGAAGCTCGGCCATGACATTGTCGACCCGTTCCGCCGGCGACAGCAGGCGGACCGGGCGAGGCCAGAGCGGCCATGATGCCGGCTCGGCGAGCGGGCCGACCCGGCGCACGCTTCGTTCGGGGACGTCGCTTTCCACCGCTCCGAGCCTGAACAGGCGGCGCTCGCCGAGCCGGGCAGCGAGCCGGTCGACCAGGGGCGCGAGGTCGGGCCCCGATTCACCGCCGGTCAGCAGGGTCTCGACCGGCTGCGGTCCGAGCGGCTCGCAGCGGCCGGCGACGAGACGCATCGCCTCGATCCCGAAGCCGGGCTCGATCGTCTCGATCTTCGGGACGAGCAGGCGGAGCAGATGGCCGCCGTCGCGGCTCGCCCGGGCGGTGCCGATGGCGATCCTTTGCTCGACCCCGTCGACCCGAAGGCAGACCAGGCTCAGCCTTCGGGCGGCGAGCCCGGTCTCGGTCAGGGTCCGGACCAGAAGCGCCATCAATTCCCTCAGCACCGTCTCGATCGCCTCGGCGCTTGCGATCGGCTCGACGAAGCGCAGAGTCGCCGAAGGCGGCTCCTCGGGGACGATCGGATCGAACGGCTCGGCCGCCCGGCCGAGCGCCTGATCGAGCCGGAGCAGCAGGGTCTTGCCGAAGCGCCGTTCGAGCGGCGCCCGCTCCATCGCGGCGAGATCGCCGATCGTGTCGATTCCGAGCCGGCGGGCGGCGATGACCATATCCTGCTCGACCCGGAGCGCGGCGACCGGAAGCGGGCCGATCGCCTCGCTTTCGCCGCCGGGGGGACAGAGGCTGAGGCGCCGCGAGCCGAAGCGGGCGCCAAATCGAGCCAGGGCATGAGCCGCTCCGGGCGTGTCCGCGACCGCGATCCGGGCCGCGAGCCCGAGCCTGGCGCAGAAATGCAGGATCCGGGCGCACAGATGCTCCTCGCCGCCGAACAGATGGGCGACGCCCTCGAGATCGAGCCAGAGCCCGTCCGGGCCGGAAAGAGCGGCGCGGGGAGTCCAGCGGCGGGCAGCGAACAGCCCGAGCCGGGCGAGCAGGGCCGCGTCGGCCTCCGGCTCGGAATCGCGCACCTCGAGCCCGGGCACCAGCATCCGGGCATGGGTCAGCGCCATTCCGGGGCCGAGCTCCAGCGATCGAGCCCGCGGGCAGGCGGCGGCGATTTCCATGCGCTGGCCGGAGCGGTGGACGGTGACGAGCGGCAGTTCCTCCCCTGCATTTGCAGGGGAGGGGGACCGTCCGTAGGACGGTGGAGGGGCCTGCTTGAGCTTCGGCAGGGCCCCTCCACCATGCTTCGCATGGTCCCCCTCCCCTCGAAATCGAGGGGAGGAATGACTAGGCGGCCTGACGCTGGCCCGCCGCCCGGTCCGCCTGATCCTGTCCGTGGCCAGGAAGGGCAGGAAGAGCGAGGCGACCCTTTTCATCGCAAGCCTCCATCATCCATTCGTGCGGCTCGCCGCCGCGCTGGCGGGCGAGAATGATATGCCAGCGGGCCCGGCCGACCCCCGCCACCGGCAGCGGCGCCGAAGCGGCCGGAGCGATCCGCCAGCGGGTCAGCGCCGCCGAAGGCAGACCGAGCGGATCCTCGCCGCTGCGCCGCCAGCGCTTCAGCATCAAGGCGGTCGTCCCCCCTTCCTCGGCGGCGAGCTGGAGCCGGCGGGTCGAAGCCATCGCCGCCCGGCCGATCTCGCCGACCACCGCGGCGAGGCCGCCATGGCGAAGCCCCTCCTCCATCACCGCCAGAACGTCCTCGTCGCGGCCGCATTCGGCATAAAGGATCCGCTCCGGCCCGAGCCCGGCCAGAGCGAGGCCCGGGGCGAACAGATCGGGCCTGCTCATCGCCCACAGCACCGTGCCGGTCAGCCGGGCGGCGATCCCCGCGGTGAACAGAGTGGCGGCGGCATCGTCGCCGAGCCCCGGCGCCGAGCCCGCCACTTCGTGAAGCGCGGCCGAGGCCAGCCCGCCCCCGGCCAGCCGCCGGTCGATCGCCTCGATCCCGAACGGCAGACAGGCATCCGAGCGCGCCGATCCGGCGCACTCGATCGCCCGCACCTCGGCGCGCAGTGCGGCCAGCCGCTCGGAACGGGCAAGGTTGATCTGCATGATTCGGACGACTCTTATGTTCTCTTTATGTTCCGCCTTGCCGGAACAAGAGTCAAGCACCCGCTCCCAGCCTCTTGCACCCTCCGATGGAAGCGGTGACTAAAGAAGGAAGATCGCTCCGAACGGCCGGATGCCGCGCCGACGCGCACTGCCCGCAAGAGAAGAAATGATAACAGATGATAACATTTAGAAAAATTTCCGCAGGGCGCATCGGCACCGATAAGCCGATAGCCCGGACCTGATGGGAGGCCCTTCGATCCGGATCAGGCTCGCGGCTCTGCTCGCCGTGCTCCTGCTTTTCGCGCTTCCGGTGGCGGCCTTGCTGTGGATGACTTCTGTCCCCGGCAAATCCTTCGCCGGCCCGCTCCACGCTTTGACTCCAGGCCAGATCCAGCTCGCGGCGCGACTTCGCGCCCATGTGGCGGCGATCGGGTCCGAGCCGCACAATGTCGGCCATCCCGAGGCGCTCGAACGTGCGGCGCTCCACATCGAAGCCGCCTTGGCCGGGATCGGCTATCCGGTCCGTCGCCAGGCCTTCGACGCCGACGGCCGCAAGGTCCGCAATCTCGAAGTCGTGATCGAGCCCGCGACCGCCGATGCGCCGACCCTGGTCGTCGGCGCCCATTACGATTCCTGCCTCGACGCCCCAGGCGCCAACGACAATGCGACCGGGACCGCGGCCGTGATCGAGCTTGCCCGTTCCCTCGCGAACCTGCGCGGAAAATCCGCGCTTCGGATCCGCCTCGTCCTGTTCGTCAACGAGGAGCCGCCTTATTTCCAGACCGAGCATATGGGCAGCCTCGTCTACGCCCGGGCGCTGAAAAGCGGCGGCGAAAAGATCCTCGGCATGTTCTCGCTCGAGACTCTGGGTTTCTACAGCGACCGCCCCGGCAGCCAGCATTATCCGACGCCGCTCGACATGCTCTATCCGAACAAAGGCGATTTCGTCGCCTTCGTCGGCTCCGTTTCGTCGCGTTCCTTCGTCCGCCGGACGATCGGCGCTTTCCGACAGATGGCGCCCTTCCCAAGTCAGGGCGGCACCGCCCCGGCCTTCATCCAAGGGATCGATTGGTCGGACCATTGGGCGTTCGGCGAGGTCGGAATCCCGGCGCTGATGGTCACCGACACCGCAACCTTCCGCTACCCGCATTATCACAGCCGCGCCGACACGCCGGACAAGGTCGATCATGAGCGGCTGGCGCGGGTCGTGACCGGGCTCGATCGGACGGTCAGGGCCTGGGCGGCGGCCGCTCCTGCGTCCTGACCGCTGGCAGAAAGCACCCTTCGTCGCTAGATAAGCTTCAGTGTCGACGAATGCGGTACAGGTAACAACGCCCGCCCAGAGCGAGGTGGCGAGGGACTGGAAGCCGGTCGGGCTTCGGCAGCAGCCCTTTTTCGAGGACAAGAATCGCGCTTTCTGGATCCTCCAGTCGATGGGCTGGGGCGGCTATTTCGTCCTTCGCACCCTCTCCGGACTCGCCAATGCGATGGCCTGGAGCTACGTCCTCCACACCGTCCTTCTGACCGCGACCGGCTACTCGATCACTCTGCTGATGGCCGCGGCCTATCGCCGGGTGATCCGGATGAAGCCGCTGATCACCTGGCCGGTGACGATCGCGACCGTGATCATCGCTGCCGCCGCTTTCTCGGCGATCGAGACCTGGAGCCACGCCACCTTTGTCCAGCCCGGCGCGAGTCCGGAAGGGATCAGGTTCCTCGGCGCGATCCTGCTCACCTTCACTCTGTTGGTCGCCTGGTCGGCGCTCTATTACAGCATCAATTATTATCTGCTGCTCGAGAAGCAGGCCGACCGGCTGCTCCGGCTCGAGCATCAGGCGTCGAGCTCGCAGCTGGCGATGCTCCGCTACCAGCTCAATCCGCATTTCCTGTTCAACACCTTGAACTCGATCTCGACCCTGGTTCTGCTGAAACAGACCGAGCGCGCCAATGCGATGCTGAGCCGGCTCTCCTCCTTCCTTCGCTACACTCTGGTCAACGAGCCGACCGGCCAGGTCACGGTCGCCCAGGAGGTCGAGACCCTGAAGCTCTATCTCGAGATCGAGAAGATGCGCTTCGAGGAAAGGCTGAGGCCGCGCTTCGAGATCGACCCGAGCGTCGCCCATGCCCGCCTGCCCTCATTGCTTCTCCAGCCCCTCGTCGAGAATGCGATCAAATATGCGGTCACTCCGCAGGAGGAAGGCGCCGATATCGAGGTGGTGGCGAAGCGCGACATCGACCGGGTGATCATCACCGTCTCGGACAGCGGACCGGGGGCCGAGGATCATTGGGTCAAGGCGCAGGAGTCGACCGGAGTCGGTCTGGCCAATATTCGCGACCGTCTGGCGCAAGCCTATGGACCCGACCATCGTTTTGAGACCGAATCGAACATAAGGGGTGGCTTCCGCGTTACGATCGAGATTCCCTACCAAGTTGAAGTATCAGAGGATCAATCATGACGATTCGCACCATATTGGTCGATGACGAGCCTCTCGCCATCCAGGGCCTGCAGCTGCGGCTGGAAGCGCATGACGATGTCGAGATCGTCGAGACCTGCAGCAACGGTCGCGAAGCGATACGGGCGATCAAGACCCACAAGCCCGATCTCGTCTTCCTCGACATCCAGATGCCCGGCTTCGACGGCTTCTCGGTCATCCAGGGCCTGATGGAGGTCGAGCCGCCTCTGTTCGTCTTCGTCACCGCTTATACCGATCATGCGATCCGCGCCTTCGAGGCGCAGGCGGTCGATTATCTGATGAAGCCGGTCGAGGAGGACCGCCTCGCCGACACGCTCGACCGGGTCCGCCAGCGGCTCGCCGAGAAGCGCGGGGTCGAGGAAGTCGGCCGGCTGAAGGAGGTGCTCGCCGAGGTCGCTCCCGAGGTCGCCGAGAATGTCGAGGGCGTCGAGGACGCCCATGCCTCGAACCGCTACGAGAAGCTCATCAACATCAAGGATCGCGGCCAGATCTTCCGCGTCGACGTCGACACGATCGAGAAGATCGACGCGGCCGGCGATTATATGTGCATCTATACCGGCGACAACACCTTGATCCTTCGCGAGACGATGAAGGATCTCGAGAAGCGCCTCGATCCGCGCCGATTCCAGCGGGTCCACCGCTCGTGCATCGTCAATCTCGACCAGGTCCGGCAGGTCAAGCCGCACACCAACGGCGAATGCTTCCTGGTCCTCGACAGCGGCTCACAGGTGAAGGTCAGCCGCTCCTATCGCGACGTCGTCGCCCGCTTCGTCCACTAGCCGCTTGTTCCCCGGCGCAGGCCGGGGCCCAGTACGGGAGCAAGTCTGGATCCCGGCCTCCGCCGGGAAACGATCCCATCTTGGATAAGGGCTTTCAGGATCCGGGCCGAACCGGCTCCGCCCCGTCCGGCCAGCCGCCCTTGAGGAAGGTCTCCACGGCCGGGAAGAAAATGTCGGGCCGCTCGCCTTGGACGAGATGGCCCGCGCCCGGCACGACCAGCAGCCGGGCGTTCGGGATTGCGGCGGCCCAGCCCCTTGCTCCGCTCAGCGGTATGTAATCCGCCTCGCCGTGGATGATCAGCACCGGCGCCTTCAGCGCCGCCATTGGCGGTCTCAGGTCGAAGTCCCCCAGCGTCTGCCAGATCCGCCGGTTGGTGCGCTGCTGCTGGCGGACCGATTCGTCGGTGCCGTCGCAAACGTCGCCGCGCAGGGCAAGCGGCCTCGTCGGATCGGCCTGCATCAGGGGCAGAAGCATGTGCCCCCATTCGCGGCAGGCGGCCTTCGGATCGGAAGTGCCGGCCATATAATCGGGATTGAACAATTGAGCGTAGCGCCGAAGCTGCTCCGGTCGGAGCCGGGCGCGGGCGCGCGCCGTCAGCTCGTCCGCTCCCTCGCCCATCAAGGCCGCGGTCGGCGGCGCGCTGTCCTGGAGGATCAGGTGCTCGACCCGGTCGGGATGGGCGCCTGCATAAGTGGCCGCCAGAAGGCCGCCCCAGCTGTTGCCGATGAGGTTCATCCGCTCGATCCCGAAATGCGCCCTGACCGCATCGAGATCGGCGATGTGATGCCGGATCGACAGCTTCTCGTCCTCGGCGATCAGGTCCGACCGCCCTCCGCCGCGCTGATCGTAATAGATCACCGTGTGGCTCTTCTCGAACGGGGCGTAATCGGCGAAGACCGAGCTAAGGCTGTTGCCGGGCCCGCCATGGACGACGACCAATTTGCTCGGGCCGTGGCCGACGACCTTGTAGAACAAACGCACTCCGTCCGGCGTTTGGATATAACCTTCGCGCGGCGAAGCAGCCGACGGGGCGGCAGCGCCGATAAGCAAGGCGAGGAGCAGGACCAGCGCTTCACGCATTCGCACCTCCCTGAATCTACGAGCTGAGTTCCACCTCCAATGCGGCCGGTCAAGAGCCCCGGGGTCCGGACGTGGACTAGCGGCAAGCCGGCTCGTAGCTTGGCGGGCGGGGATGATCTGCCGATGCTTGGAGGGAAGGAATGACTCAGCGCGAGAAAGCGGAAAGGTTCGCGGCTTTGCACGAGCCGGGCGATCCGCTGATCCTGTTCAACGCCTGGGACGCGGGCAGTGCCAAGGCCATCGCCGAGGCCGGCGCAAGCGCGATCGCGACCGGCAGCTGGTCGGTCGCCGCGGCCCAGGGCTATGGCGACCGCGAGGAATTGCCGCTCGAGCTCGCACTCGCCAACGCCGCGCGGATCGCCGCCGCGGTCGACCTTCCGGTGACGATCGATTTCGAGGGCGGCTATGCGAGCGAACCGGAACGGGTCGCGGAGAATGTCGGGAAGCTGATCGCCGCGGGCGCGATCGGCTGCAATTTCGAGGATCAGCGGCTAGGCGGCGAAGGCCTCTACGAGATCGGGGAGCAGTCGGCCCGGATCGCCGCGATCCGCCGCGCCGGCGACGAGGCGGGCTTTCGCTTCTTCATCAACGCCCGAACCGACCTTTTCCTGAAGAGCAAGCCCGAGGAGCATGAAGGCCTGGTTGACGACGCCCTTGCCCGCGGGCGCGCCTATGCGGCGGCCGGAGCCGATGGCTTGTTCGTGCCGGGACTCGGCGACGAGAATCTGATCGCCCGGGTCTGCGCGGAAAGCGCGGTGCCGGTGAACGTCATGGTCTGGCCCGGCCATACGCCGCCGCTTCGGCGGCTCGCCGAGCTCGGGGTAGCGCGGATCAGCCACGCCGGCGGGCCGTGGCGGATCGCGATGAAGGCGCTCGCCGAAGCGGCGGCGGCGGCCCAGCGCCTGGAAGGCTGAGGAGTCTGCTCACGCCGCCTTTGCGGCGCCGGCCGGGGGCCTGCGACCTCGCTTGCGGCTGTCCGACCCGGAACCCGATTTCATCACGTTGCGCCGGAACAAAGAGGCTGAAACCGAAATGGTCAGCCACACCCACAAGGCCTGCCAGGCGATCGCGACGAAATGCGGCCAGACCTCCGCCATTTGAGCGGCTCGGCTGACCATCATCAGCGGCGAGCTGAACGGAAAGATCGCCGCGCCGATCCCGATCGGACTGTTCAACTGGCCGTTCGCGAACATGGCGAGCATCAGCAGCAGCATCTGGCCGACCGTCACCGGCATCGACAGCGTCTGCACCTCCCGGATCGACGCGGCCTGCGAGCCGAGTCCGAGAAACAGCGCCCCGAGCAGCAGATAATTGGCGGCGTAATAGATGATGACGAGAAGGACGAAGATCGGCCAGCCCACCGCGGGCGCCGGGAGGCTCGACCCGACGTGCGACGACCAGATCGCCGCCGCCGCGAGCCCGCCGCCGGCCCAGATCGCGATCCCGACGAACGAGACCGCGAACATCGAGAACAGCTTCCCCACGAAGATCGCGTCGACCGGCACGGCCGCGGCGAGCACTTCGATCACCTTGTTCGATTTCTCCTCGATGAGGTTGGAGAGCAGCATGCCGGCGAGAAGGATGGTCAGCATGAACAGCAGCATCTGGCCCATGATCGCGGTGACCGCGCGCTTCTTGACCAGCGAGCCCGCGGATTCCTCGACCTTGATCAGCTTGACGGCGACGGGCGGCAGCGAGAGTCCGGCACGCTGAAGGGCCCGCTGCTGGCGGGCATCGCCGAGGACGGCTCCCATCTGGCTATGGACTTGGCCGCCCTCCTCGAGCGATCCGGTCAGGACCGGGCGGTCGAGCCCGCCGCTCAGCACCGCGACGATCCTCTTGTCCCTGGACGCAAGCAGGCTCTCGGTCTGAAGCGCCGGATCGTAATCGGGCTCGGCTCGGACCAGCTCGGGAAGCTGGCCTTCGCCGAAAGCCGGGGTGACCCGGTCGTAGGCCGCCTTGATCGGCGCGTAGCCGGCCTGGTCGGCGATCACGGCGACGGCGGACCGCGTGCTCTGCCGGGCCGACTGGCCGGCGATATTGCCGAAGACGATGGAAAGGCCGACGATCAGCAACGGGCTGACCAGAAAGATGATGAAGGTCCTGGTGAAGACGGTGGCGATGAAGTCGCGGCGGCCGATCACGAACGCCGAGCGGAGGAAGCCCATCATGCCGCCGTCTCCGCCATCGCGCTCTGCTCCATCTCACGCGCCGCCTCCTCGCCCGCGATCGCGACGAAGGCGTCGTGGAGGCCGGGCCGCTCGATCGACAATTCCTCGATCCCGGCGCCGCCGTCGATCAGCGCCTTGAGCAAGGGCTCGATTCCGGCTCGCGGCAATTCGAAATGCCAGGCGCCGTCATCGAGCGCGGTGCTCCTCGGAAACGCGCTTCGCCACGGCCCCTCCTGCGCCCGGGTTCGCAGCCGCACCTGCGGACGGAGTCGGTCGCGCGCGTCGCTGACCTTGCCTTCGAAGCGAAGCTTGCCTCCGGCGATGATCGCGATCCGCTCGCACAGCCGCTCGGCATGGGCGATGACATGGGTCGAAAAGATGATCGTCGCTCCGCCCGCCGCTTCCTCGCGGATCAGATGCTCGAGCCTGCCCTGGTTGATCGCGTCGAGGCCGGAGAAAGGCTCGTCCAGGACGATCAGCTTCGGACGGTGAACGATGGTCCCGAACAATTGAACGGTCTGCGCCATGCCCTTGGAGAGGCTCTTGATCGGCTTGTCGACATAATCGCCGAGCCCGTTGTCGCGGAGGAGTCCCTCGGCGCGTTGGCGTCCGAGGCCGAGTGGCAGGCCGCGCAACGCGCCCATGAAGGCGATCGCCTCGCGGGCCGTCATCGCCGGATAGAGTCCGCGCTCCTCGGGCAGATAGCCGACGATCTTCGCGGCCTCGAGCGGCTGATCGTGGCCGAGAAGCCATCTTTCGCCCCGGTCCGGATCGATGATCCCGAGCACCATTCGAAGCGTGGTGGTCTTGCCTGCGCCGTTCGGGCCGAGGATCCCGTAGATGCTGCCCTCCGGCACGGCGATATCGACTCCGTCGACCGCGGTCTTGCCGTCGAAGGCCTTGAACAGGCCCTTCGCCTCGATTGCCAAGCCGCTTCGCACGCCTACATCCTCGATTCTTGTCGCCGCATACGCGGCGCGACGTGGTAGCGAGTGGGAATGAGCGAAAGCAAGCCGAAGCTTCGCCAAAGGCTCGAGGACAAAGCGCGCGAGCTCGGCTTCGCCGCGGTCGGAGTCGCGCGCGCCGACGCCGCCCCGCTCAGCGGCGAGCGGCTTCGCCAGTGGCTCGACTCCGGCGCTCATGGCGACATGATCTGGATGGAGGAGAAAGCCGACCGCCGAGCCTCGCCGGCGGGGCTGTGGCCCGAGGTCCGGTCGGTCGTCTCGCTCGGCATGAGCTATGCGCCGGCCATCGACCCGCTCGCTCTCGCCTCCCGCCCGGAGCTCGGCCGGATTTCGGTCTACGCCCAGGGCGCCGACTATCACGACGTGATCAAGCGGGCCTTGAAGGCGCTCGCCCGCTGGCTGATCGAGCAGGAAGGAGGCGACCTCAAGGTCTTCGTCGACACCGCGCCGGTGATGGAGAAGCCGCTCGCCGAGGCGGCCGGGCTCGGCTGGCAGGGCAAGCATACCAATCTGGTCAGCCGCTCGGACGGAAGCTGGCTGTTCCTCGGTGCCATCTACACGACTGTGGAACTGGAACCCGACGAGCCGCACCGCGCCCATTGCGGAAGCTGCTCGGCCTGCCTCGACATCTGCCCGACCAACGCCTTCCCGGCGCCGTTCCAGCTCGATGCCCGGCGCTGCATCTCCTACCTCACCATCGAGCATAAGGGGGCGATCCCGCTCGAATTCAGGCAGGCGATCGGCAACCGCATCTACGGCTGCGACGATTGCCTGGCGGTCTGCCCGTGGAACCGCTTCGCCGATGCGGCGCGGGCGAACCGGGCCTTCCTGCCCCGCGCCGAGCTCGCCGCTCCGGCTCTGTCGGACCTGCTCGCGCTCGACGATGCCGAATTCCGAAAGATCTTCGCCGGCTCGCCGATCAAGCGGATCGGCCGCAACCGGATGGTCCGCAACGCCGCGATCGCCGCCGGCAATAGCGGCCGGGCGGAGCTGGTGCCGGTGCTCGAGAAATTGGTGGCGGACGAGGATGCGGTCGTCGCCGAGGCGGCTCAGTGGGCGCTCGCCCGACTGAAAGGGACTAGCGCGCCTCTTCCCGCCGGCTGAGCGCGGCGACGCAGCTCGCCCGGTCCATGTCGCGACCGTCGGGAAGCCGAGCGTCCATATAGGTGACGATCGCGTCGCCGCCGCCGCGCGGCGGATAGAGATAGGTGTCGAGCACGCAGACCGGGCTGATGAATTGCAGCTTGCGCGCAGTCCCCTCGCGGACGTCGAGGTCGGGCTTTCCGAACAGGGTCTCGAGCGACCGCGCATTATGGCCCATCACGGTTTCCAGGCCCGAGACGCTGTAGGTCGGCGGCCGGACCGGCTGGACCGCCGGCTTGGGCGGCTCGACCGCGCTCGACACGCAACCGGCGAGAAGCAGCGGCACGCCGAACCAGATAGCCTTTCGATTGCCCGCCATGCGCTCTCCCCTTGCCGCCGCTCTCCCCTTGCCGCCAGAGTGGCAGCGGCGGATGCAAAAGGCATCAGAGCGCGATTCGACGCGGCGCGGCGACAAGGCAGCTTGCCGCAAGCGGCCGCGGTTGACCCCGTCGCCTACCCCCGGCTAGGTGCCGCGCTCTTTCTCCCATCAAGGATCGAATCCACGTGACCGAAGCCCGCCTCGACGTCCTCACCATCGGCAACGCCATCGTCGACGTCATCGCCGCGGCGGACGACGGCTTCCTTCTCGCCGAGGGCCTCGACAAGGGCTCGATGCGCCTGATCGACGCCGCGGAGGCGACGCGGCTCTACGACAAGATGGGCCCCGGGCGGGAGGTCAGCGGCGGATCGGCGGGCAACACCGCCGCCGGAGTCGCGATGCTGGGAGGCCGCGCCGGTTTCGTCGGCCAGGTCGCCGACGACCAGTTGGGCGAGGTCTACGCCCACGACATCCAGTCGGTCGGTGTCGAGTTCACGACTCCGAAAAGCGATCCGGACTCGGCGCCGACCGCGCGCTGCCTGGTGCTGGTCACTCCGGACGCCCAGCGCACGATGAACACCTTCCTCGGCGCCGCCCAGAATCTCGAGCCCGGCTCGATCGACGCCGAGCAGGTTCGGAGCGCTTCCATCCTCTATCTCGAAGGCTATCTCTGGGACCCCGAGACCCCGCGCGCGGCGATGGAGCGGGCGATCGACATCGCCCGCGAGGCCGGCCGCAAGGTCGCCTTCACCCTCTCGGACAGCTTCTGCATCGACCGCCACCGCGACGGCTTCAATGGCCTGATCGACAGCGGGCGGATCGATATCCTGTTCGCCAACGAGGCGGAGATCATGTCGCTGACCGGCGTGCAAAGCTTCGACGCCGCGGTCGCGAGCGCGACTGGGCGCGTGCCCTTGCTGGTCGTCACCCGAAGCGAGAAAGGCGCGCTCGCGATCCACGGCGGGAGCCGCGTCGAAGTGCCGGCCGAACCGGTCGAGGCGGTGGTCGACACGACCGGCGCCGGCGATCTGTTCGCCGCCGGATTCCTCACCGGCCACGCTCAGGGGCGGACGATCGAGGCGAGCCTCCGCATGGGCGCGATCGCGGCGGCGGAAGTGATCTCGCATTACGGCGCCCGGCCCGAGGCCGACCTCAAGGCTCTGGTCGCCGAGCGGATCGGCTAGAAGCCGGTCAATCAGGCGGCGGCGGGGTCTCCGGAGCCGCGGGCGGCGGCGCTTCCGGGGCCGGGGACGGCACGTCGACATCGGGCGACGGCGGAACGATCTCGGGCGGCGGCCTGGTCGGTTCGGGCGGTTGGGGCGTGGCCATCACATCTCCTCTGTGACGGCCAACGCGCAGGTCCAACGACTCGTTGCCGGACGAGCCCCCCTCCACCGCGCTCCGCACGGTCCCCCTCCCCTCGAAAGCGAGGGGAGGAATAGAAAAAAGGGAGGCCGAAGCCTCCCTTTCCCCTGACCTTGAAGCCGCCGCGCTCAGGGCCTGACGATGGGATTGCCGTCGGCATCGAGCGGCGCGTCCTCGGGAAACTCGGGAAGATCGGGACCGGCGATCCTGACCTCGCCCTTGCCGAGCTTCGAGAAGTGCATTCCGTAGACGAAATAGAGGATGATCGCGACGAGGGTGTACCAGCCGAAGAAGATCAGCACCCTGGTCTCCACCGAGAAGATCAGGAGGATGCAGAAGATGATGCCGAGAGCGGGCGTGACGGGATAGCCCGGGACGCGATAGCCGCGCGGAATGTCCGGGTGGGTGCGGCGAAGCCAGATCACGGTCAGCGAAACGATCGCGAAGGCCGCGAGAGTCCCGACCGACGTCGCGTCGCCGAGGAAGTTGATGTCGAAGAAGCCGGCGGCGGTCGCTACACCCACGCCGACGATCATCGTATTGATCCAGGGCGTGCGGAGCTTGGGATGGACGTTCGCGAACAGGCCCGGAAGCAGGCCGTCGCGGGCCATGGTGTAGAAGATACGGGTCTGGCCGTACATCAGCACCAGGATGACGGAGGTGAGGCCGATGATCGCGCCGACCTTGATGGTTTTCGCAAACCATGCCCATTGCGGCCCGAACGCGTCGACCGCCACCGCGACCGGATCCGGCACGTTGAGCGAGCGGTAATCGACGATCATCGTCAACACGATCGAGACCAGGATGTAGATGATCGTGCAGGCGAGCAGCGAACCGATGATTCCGAAGGGCATGTCCTTCTTTGGATCCTTGGCCTCCTGGCCGGCGGTCGAGACCGCCTCGAAGCCGATATAGGCGAAGAACACGATCGAGGCGGCGCGGATGATTCCGCTCCAGCCGAATTCGCCCTTGTTGCCGGTCGGCGCGGGGATGAACGGATCCCAGTTGGGCGTATAGGCCGGCAGGTTCTTGAGGATGATGAAGCCGCCGACGAGGATGAAGGCGACCAGCACGGTCACCTTGATCGCGACGATCAAATTGTTGAACTTGGCGGATTCCGAGACGCCGACGACCAGCAGCATGGCAAGCGCGATGCAGACCAGGAAGGCCGGCAGGTTGAACAGATAGACGACCGGCGCCCCGTTGACGAGGACGTCGACGCCGTTCGCCTGGAGATGGTGCCCGGCCGGACCGGTGAGATTCGCCGGTATGTCTATGCCTATGTCGTGGAGGAGGCTGACCATATAGCCCGACCAGCCGACCGCGACGACCGAGGCTGCGAGGCCGTATTCGAGAAGCAGCAGAGCGCCCATCACCCAGGCCGCGAACTCGCCGATCGTCGCATAGCTGTAGGTGTATGCGGAGCCGGAGACGGGCAGGGTGGAGGAGAGCTCGGCGTAGCAGAGGCCGGCGAACGCGCAGATGACACCCGCGATCAGATAGGAGATCAGGACGGCCGGGCCGGCGTGAAGCGCCGCGGCGTTGCCGGTTCGGACGAAGATGCCGGCGCCGATGATGCAGCCGATGCCGAGGAAGACGAGGTTCCAGGGCCCGAGCGATCGCTTGAGCTGGCTGGCCGCGGTCTCTTCCTGGATCTGCTCGACTGTCTTGCGCATCATGATGCGCGCGGCAAAGCCCGGTCTCGCCGATGTCGCCATTCGCTATCCCCTCGAAATATTCTGGATTTATCGCTGGACCGGCAACCTAACGGGTGATCCCGTGCGCGCAATAGATAATCCGCTCTATGCGCACCCTGCGTCGCCTAACGCGCCAGCATCGGGCCCAGCGGACCGCCGCCGAACACATGGACATGGAGATGAGGCACTTCCTGTCCGCTGTTCAGGCCGGCATTGGCGAGGAGCCGATAGCCCGGCTCGACCAGGCCGGCTTCCCGCGCGACAAGGCCGACCGCGCGCACAAAGCCGGCAATCTCCTCGTCCGACGCGCGTCCCGAGAAATCGTCCCAGGACACATAGGCCCCTTTCGGGATGACAAGAATGTGGACCGGCGCCTGCTTGTTGATGTCGTGAAAGGCGAGCGCATATTCGTCCTCATGGACTTTGCTGCAGGGGAGCTCGCCGCGCAGGATCCGGGCGAAGATATTGCCTTCATCATAGGGAGCGGTGGCGTCGATCGGCATGGAGATCACTCCTGTTGTAGATCGGCTACCGCCGCACGGATGCGTGGCCGGATCACGTTTACAAAGGTGTTGGCTCGCTCGCGAAGCCAAGACAATGCCCGATCCCTGTTGATGGCTCGGTCGAATGGCCCGACCGTCAAACTTTCCTCGAGGAAGCGATGGCCGTTGTCGTCGCGGATAACCGCCTTCCCACCCAATTCCACGGATACATTTTTCCAGTCGTCCAACACCATTTCGGACGCTCGTTCTCCGATGCTGTTCTTGTTGTAGGAAAGGAAGAGACCAACCCGCCCTCCCTTCACGTTGCGAAAGGTGGTTATCCAACTGGAGCCTGATGGCGACGGCATCTTGAAAACAACATATCCCTTCGGACTCACCTGTGGGATCGGCTGTTCCGGGTCATCCAGCTCGAGCCCCCGAAGGAAGTCGGTCCAAAACTGCCGACGTTCCTCCGCTGCGTCGTCGATCTCCACCTCGCGGATTTCTTGTTCATCCGGAGAGGCAAGCTGGAAGCCCTCGGGCACCGCGACGACGGTGTGGGAGATAATGGTCGTCTTGGCGATGACACGTGGAGTCACGAGCCGATGCCCGTCAGTGGACATAAAAACCGGAAGCTCCACCAATCCTAAGGTGAAGGGCAGCCCCGCATACCCTTGGAGGATATCGCCGATGGCCTCCACCCCGTCCCGGATCCCGTCGCCAACGATCAGCAGCAGAAAACGGCCCTTGCGGAGGTTGTGAGTCAAAGCGTCGTTGAATTCGATTTCGTCGGTTTGAGGGGCCTTCGCACGGACACATTCGAAGAGGGCATGCTCGGACCCCAACCGTTGCCTGACTTCCCTCTGAATATCAGAACTCGAGAATCGGCTGAGCGCCCTTGCATAATCGAGAATCTGACCGACGACCTTTCGACGACCTTCCGGATTGCGCCACAATTTGCACTCGACCAGCACGGGCAGTCCGGTCGGAGTAACGAGGAAATTGTCTACCGAACCCGCGCCTCGCGTGTTCAGCTCGGTACAGACAGATATGGCGCCGAGGAACTGGCTGTCGATTTCGGCAATGGGCAGAACCGAGGGATGGGCATGCACCAAGTCCCGAATGTATGCCTCGTCGATACGATCGTCACCGACACCGGTGAGAGAAAGCGGGCTCAATGGCTGGGCATCGGACGGTCCGATACCAAGTAGCAACGGGATCGCATGTTGCCTGGCCAAAAATCGTACCTCCCGGACGGATGCGTCTGGTTACCGCCTGATCAACGCCTCACGCAACGCCTTGACCCATGCACGCGCAGCGCTACCACTCGCCGAATGAGCGAGGACTCGCCCGACAGCCTGATTCCCTACGACGAGATCGTCCAGGAAGCGCTGCGCGCGGTGGTCGGCCGGGTGCTCGGCGAGGTCGAGACCAGCGGTATCCTGCCGGGCGACCATCATTTCTACATCACCTTCAAGACCGGGGCCGCCGGAGTCGATATCCCCAAGCACCTCACCGAGCGATTCCCCGACGAGATGACCATCGTCATCCAGAACCGTTTCTGGGACCTGAAGGTCGGCGACGACGGCTTCGAGGTCGGCCTCAGCTTCAACCAGGCGCCGGCCCGCCTGGTCATCCCCTTCTCCGCAATCACCGGCTTTGTCGACCCCGCGGTCAATTTCGCGCTCCAGTTCCAGGCCCAGGCCGAGGAATCGGGCCCGCAGGAGCATGACGAAGCCGAGAACGACCATCCGCTCGCCGAACCGGTCGAGGACGGCTCGAACGTCGTCTCGGTCGATTTCAGCCGGAAAAAATGACGGCGAAGGCCTTAGCCTGAGCCTCTTGAATCTCCTCATTCCGGCGCAAGCTGGAATCTCATTTCATCTTCTTCACGAGCGTCTAAAGGGGCAGGGAGATTCCAGCTTGCGCTGGAATGACGAACGAGGCCCCGATGATCTCCGTGACCACCACCCGCAGCGAAAGCGACAGCTTCGGCCCGATCGACGTTCCGGGCGATTCCTATTGGGGCGCCCAGACCCAGCGCTCGATCCGGAATTTCCCTTTCGGCCCGCGCGAGGCGATGCCGGCCGACATCGTCCACGCGCTCGGATTCGTGAAGCAGGCGGCGGCGCGGGTGAACGCCCGGATCGGCGGTCTCGACGCCGAGCTCGCCGAAGCGATCCAGGCGGCGGCGGGAGAGGTCGCCGGCGGGACCCATGACGATCAGTTCCCTTTGGTGATCTGGCAGACCGGCTCGGGCACCCAGTCCAACATGAACGCCAACGAGGTGATCGCAGGGCGGGCCAACGAGATCCTGACCGGCACCCGCGGCGGCAAGAACCCGGTCCATCCCAACGACCATGTCAACAAGGGCCAGTCGTCGAACGACAGCTTCCCGACCGCGATGCACGTCGCCGCCGCTCGGGCGATCGAGATGAAGCTGATGCCGGCCTTGCAGAAGATCCATCGCCGGCTCGCGGCTCTGGCCTCGTCCTGGGACCATATCGTCAAGATCGGCCGGACCCACCTTCAGGACGCGACGCCGATGACCCTCGGCCAGGAATTTTCCGGCTACGCGGCGCAGATCGAGGACGATATCGAGCGGGTGCGCGCGGTCCTGCCCCGGCTCTACCGGCTCGCCCAGGGCGGGACGGCGGTGGGCACCGGCCTCAACGCTCCGAAGGGTTTCGCCGAGGCCTTCGCCGACGAGATCGCCCGGCTGACCAAATTGCCGTTCACCAGCGCCCCGAACAAGTTCGAGGCGCTGGCCAGCCACGACACTTTGGTCGAGCTTTCCGGCGTTCTCAACGTCCTCGCAGTCTCGGTCACCAAGATCGCCAACGACATCAGGCTGCTCGGCTCCGGGCCTCGCTCGGGCCTCAGCGAGCTCAAGCTTCCGGAGAACGAGCCGGGAAGCTCGATCATGCCGGGCAAGGTCAATCCGACCCAGGCCGAGATGCTGACCATGGTCGCCGCCCAGGTGATGGGCAACCATGTCGCGGTGACGGTCGGCGGACTTCAGGGCCATCTCGAACTGAACGTGTTCAAGCCGCTGATCGCCGCCAACGTGCTCCGCTCGATCGACCTGCTCGCCACCGGCATGGACAGCTTCACCGAGCGCGCGCTCGACGGGCTCGAGGCGGACGAAAGGCGGATCGGCGAGCTGATGGGCCGCTCGCTGATGCTGGTCACCGCGCTCGCCCCCGAGATCGGCTACGACAATGCCGCCAAGATCGCCAAGCATGCCCACGAAAAAGGCCAGACCCTGAAGGAAGCCGGGCTCGAGCTCGGATTGGTCGACGAGGAGACGTTCGATCGGGTTGTCCGGCCGGAGAACATGCTCGGCCGCTGAACGACGCCGGAGCAGCGCCTCGGCTAGAAGCCGAGGCTCAGCCGAATCCCGATATTGTCCATGCCCGGATTCTGGCGGCTGAACAGGGTGGCATGGCTGACATGGACCCAGCTCGCCTCGGCCGTCACTCTCTTGCCGAGCCGCGCGCCGATTCCGAGCTCGGGCTCGAACAGGATCCGCGACCCGAGATCGCCGCGCAATCCGCCGTGGACGACATGGCTGGAACGGTCGTGGACCGCGAGGCCGATTCCGGGACGAAGGAAGATCTTGTCGCCGATCTTCCAGCTGAGGCCGGCCGCCGCGAGGTTTGTCCCGCCTTCGGTGCTGACCGAGACGAAGGCATAAGGCGAGGGCTTGCCGACCGCTTTGAGCGCCTTGATCCGGGCGCCGCGCCAGCCGGCCTGGACGTCGAGCCCCTCCTCGAAGCCGCCCTTGTTGAGCGGCGTGTCGACGTCGTGGACCGTGACTCCGCCGAACAGCTCGCCCGCCGATGCCGGCGCGGTGACGCAGGCAGCGCAAGCAGCGAGAAGGAACAGGACAGGTCTCACAGGCTAGGCTCCATGTTCATCTCCGTTGTCAGACTCCACCCTGCCAGCCGCGCACGGCCTCGATCGGCCAGACCAGCATCAATATGTTGAGGGCGAGATTGTCGCGGATGACGAAGAGGGTCAGCATCTCGAGCATCAGTGCGAGCGCGATCGTCGCCCAGACCGGGAGCCGGCGGGCGATTGCGAAGCCGAGCACCATCCAGCTGAGGTCCGCGACCGAGTTGATGACGCTGTCGCCGCTGTAGCCGAGCGCGATCGTCGCCTCGCGATAGCGGTCGATCACATAGTGACTGTTCTCGAATATCTCCCAGGCGGCCTCGATCGCGACCGCTCCGAGCAGCCGGACGCCGGCGGGATAGCGGCGCAGCACAAGCCAGCCGAGCCCGTAGAACAGGAAGCCGTGGATGATATGGCTCGGCGTGTACCAGTCGGCAATATGCTGGCTGTTGTCGGGCCCGTTGACGGTGCCGACCCAGAGCTTGACCGTCCCGCAGGTGCAGATCGGCGGCCGGCCCGACCAGAGCAGGATGGCGGCCATCAGGGCGATGATCCCGAACGCGAGGAACCAGTAATGGCGGGGAATGACCGGCGCCCCGGCGAACTGCCCTTTCATTGTGCTCCCCTTGTGCGATCCGCCGACCCGGCGAGGCCCTTCTGGTTCATTCGAGCATCGCGATCAACGTCGTCAAAGTGCGCCAGTTGCGGGCGGTGACCGGGGATCCGGCCGCCCGGTCGATCAGAGCCGGGGTCAGCTTCGAGGTGCCGACGCCCGCCGGATAATGGAACCAGAGCGCTCCGCCGGCTTCGGCGACCCTTTCGCCTGCTCTGCCCTTCGCCTCGATCGCCTCGGCCGCGGCCGCTTTAAGCGCCTGCTTGGCAAGGCCGATCAGCACCCAGTGCGGCTCCTTCGCGCTCTCCTTCCGGAATGGGTTGGCTTCGGCGAGCTGAGTCGCCTGGGCCGCGCTCCGAACCATCACGGCCGGCTGGAACCCGAACCTTGCGGCGATCGCCTTCTCGAGTGCTTCCTCCAGCACCGCCGTTCTTCCCGAGGCCTCGAAGACGATATTGCCGCTCTGGATATAGGTGCGGACGCCGGTCCAGCCGAGCGCGGCGCAGGTTTCGCGAAGCTCCGCCATCGGAAGCTTGTTGCGTCCGCCCACATTGATTCCGCGCAAAAGCGCGATGAAGCTCGCCATGAGCCTTAGTTGCTTGACGGGCCATGCGCTGACAAGCCAGTAGCCCGCATGGCGACCGTCAATCCGCTGCTGAGGCGCGGGCTCCTCTTCGTGCTTTCGAGCCCGAGCGGGGCCGGCAAGACCACGATTTCGCGCATGCTGCTCGAAGCCGACGACGGAATCGGACTCTCGGTCTCGGCGACCACCCGGCCGATCCGGCCGGGCGAGCGGGATCATGTCGACTATCATTTCGTCAGCGACGAGGAGTTCGACCGGCGGATCGCGGCCGGCGAGTTCCTCGAATGGGCGCATGTGTTCGGCCATCGCTACGGCACTCTGAAGTCCGAGGTGACCAAGCAGATCGAGGGCGGCCGCGACGTCCTGCTCGACATCGACTGGCAGGGCACCCAGCAATTGAAGCAGGTCGATCCCGACATCGTCCGGGTGTTCATCCTGCCGCCGTCGATGGAGGAACTGGAGCGGCGGCTCCGCGAGCGCGGGACCGACAGCGACGAGGTGATCGCCAACCGGATGTCGCGGTCGGCCGCCGAGATCAGCCACTGGGCCGAATATGATTATGTGCTGATCAACGACGATGCCGAGCATTGCCGAAAACTGGTCCACACCATCCTCAAGGCCGAGCGGCTCAAGGCAGCGCGCCGGGTCTTCCTCCACGACTTCGTCCGCGGGCTGATCGGCTAGCTCTCTGGGAGGCGGGCTTCGCCTCGGCCCGAAAATCCGCTACCTTGCCCGGACAACAGGGGGAGGTTTCGACATGGGACGAATGATCATCGGCGCCTTCGCGGCGGCCGTCGCGATGTTCTTCATCGGCTTCATCTTCTTCGGCCCAACCGGCCTCAGCCACATTGCCACCGGCTCGGTGACGGACGCGCAGGCCGCCGCGATCCAGCAAAGCCTCGCCGCCAACCTTCCCAATACCGGAACCTTCACCGTCCCGAGCTCCGAGAATTCGCCCTCGCAAACGGTGATGTACGGACAGGGGCCGATCGCCACGATCCACTACAACACGGCCGGATTCGCCGCGATGGACACCAAGGCGCTCGGAATCGGGTTCGCGTTCGATTTCGTCATCGCCCTGCTGATCGGTCTCGCTTTGCTCGGAATAGCGGGGCGGGTCGAGGATTTCGGATCGAAAGCGCGGGTGGCGATGATCATCGCGATCGCAGCGGCGGCCTATGTCCACCTCAGCGAGCCGATCTATTATCATCATGACTGGCCGCATTTCGTCTATTCGTTCGTCGCCGACGGGCTGATGCTCGGCGCGGCCGGCCTGATCCTCGCCTGGTTCCTGACGAGACGATCGAGGACGACCATGGTCGCCGAGCCGGCTGAACAACCGGCCGAACCCCCGGTCGAGCCGCCTCCGCCGACCGAGTCAGAGCAAGTCTAGAAAGCGCCAGGCCGCCTCGAACTCGAGCCGCCGCGCTTCCAGCGCGGCGGCGGCGAGCGCGTCCTCGCCCCATTTTTCCGCCTGCCAGGCTTCGTCGACGGTCGCGGCCGCCCAGGCCTCGTCCAGATCCACCGCTCCCTCGACGAGCGCGAGCGCGACGACCAGCGAGCCGGAGATGGTCACCAGCGGCGACAGGGCCGCCAGCTCGAACGGGTCTCGAGCAGCGATCGCTCGACCGAGCCGCTCGACCGTCTCCGGCGGCTGGGGTCGATGGACGATTCCTTCGATCAGGGTGAAGTCCAGATCGAAGCGCCGGCGTGCCCATTGCAGAAGCGGATCCCAGGCATCGGCCTGACGGCGAACCAATGGCTCCGGTCCCTCCGCGCGATAACAGAGCAGATCGTTCTCGCCATATCTGGCCAACGAGCGCGCGAACGCCTCCCGGTCCGGAGCGACCCGATCGATCGCGGCGTTGGCGAGGCCGGTCAGCGGCATCGAACGCGGATCGACCTTCTCGCCTTGCGCATTCCATTCGCCGGCCACGGCCTCGGCCAGCCCGGCCGAAGGCAGACCGAGCTTTCGCCTGGCGGGGGTCATGACCGGCCGGCCGTCGAGCAGGATGTTGAAGCCGTCGCAGTCCGCCTGGGCCGCGCTCGCTTCCTTGTAGAAACGCTTCATGGATTGGGCGGAGTCCGCCATTTGCGGGCAAGCCATTGCGGGCCGCCGAATGCCACGATCAGGCCGACGATCGCCAGCGCCAGACCGGGAATCGTCGCTCCGCCCTGTCTGACCGCGTCGGACTGCGAGATATAGAGGCCGATCAGGACGATGATCGTCCCGCCGATCCGGACCAGATTGATGAGGATGAAGCGGTCGCGCCACACTTTCTCTTCGGGGGTCATGCCATTGCCTTTGCGAAGGACGTGATTTCGAAGGGCCGCTCGGCGACATGGTCGGCGCCGGCGGCGAGCAGCTCGTGCCCGTCATGATAGCCCCAGGCGACTCCGACCGCGGCCACTCCCGCCGCCTTGGCCATGATCATGTCGAAGCTGGTGTCGCCGATCATCATGCTGGCCTCGGGCGCCGCGCCCGCCTCGGCGAGCGCCGCCTCGACCATCGAGGGGTGCGGCTTGGACGGATGGCGGTCGGCGGTCTGCAGAGTGACGAAACGCCCGGCCAGGCCATGATGCTCCAGGCACAGGCCGAGCCCGCGGTCGGACTTGCCGGTAGCGATCCCGAGCAGCCAGCCTTCGGCTTCCAGCGCGTCGATCAGCTCGGCGACCCCCTCATAGAGGGGCTCCTCGACCTGATTCTCGCCGCGCATGCGCTGGAATGCGCTCTTATAGCCTTCGGCCAGCTCGAGGTGGAAACCATGCTCCCCGTCCGGAAGCAGAACGCGCATCGCCTCGACCAGGCTCAGGCCGACCACCCGCCGGGTCGCCTCTCGCGCCGGCGGCGGCAGCCCCGCATCGGCGAAGCATGCCGCCATGGCGGTGCAGATATTGGCCTGGCTGTCGACCAGGGTCCCGTCGCAGTCGAAGATGGCGAGGCGGTTCATCGCCCGGCCCGCATCAAGCCGGCGATGTCGGCGTGGCCGGCAGCTTCCAGGCCGGCGGCCACCCCTTCGATCTGCTCCGCGGACTTGTTCTGCCCCAGCTTGCGAGTCCCGCGCAGCTCTTCGACCGCGATCTCATATCCGACGATCGCCTTGAGGGCGCCCTCGAAGCCGGCGCTGTCCCTCTCGTCCCGGGTCCAGGGAGGCTTGGGCGTCAGCCGCCGCTCATGCTTCTCGGTGAGGTCGTCGAGCAAAGCGACCAGCTCCGCTTCGTCGAGGCGCCGGAGAGGCCCTTCGGCTTCGACCGCGACATAATTCCAGGTCGGCACCTGGTTGGCGGACCCATACCAGTCGGGGCTGATATAGGCTTCCGGCCCGAGGCAGGAGAGCAGCACTCGCGCGCCGTCAAGCGCGGCGGCGCCTCGATTGGAGCGCGCGACGTGGAAGCGGATGGTCCGTGGGCCGGCGACGACGACCGGGACGTGGAAGACGGCCGGGCTCTCGCCCGCGCCGCAGAAGATCGTGCACAAGGCGCGCTCGGCGATGAAGGCGAGCATCGCTTCCTCATCCTGCCAGGCAAAGCGCCGGTCCGGGTGCATCAGCTGCGGCCGCGCGAGCGGCGCTCGCCTTTCCGTTCCTTGCGGCGAGCCTTGGCCGCGGCGGTCGCTGCCCGGCGCCTGCCCTCCGGAGTCTCGCCATATTTGACCTCGTCGAGCGGCAGGTCGCCGAGCGCCGGATCGAAGCCGAGATTGGCGAGACTCTCGGCGAAATGGGTCGGCAGGTCGGCGGTCACGTCGACTCGTCCGCCGTCGGGATGGTCGATCCTCAGCCGCCTCGCGTGAAGGTGGAGCTTGCGGCTGATTGCCCCGGTCAGGAAGGCGTCGGGACCGCCATATTTGCCGTCGCCGAGGATCGGGTGGCCGATCGCCGCCATGTGGACGCGAAGCTGGTGGGTGCGGCCGGTCAAAGGCTGAAGCTCGACCCAGGCGGCGCTGTTGCCGGCCCGCTCGATCACCCGGTAGCGGGTCCGGGAGGGAAGGCCCTCCGCCTCGTCGATGTGCATCTTCTCGCCGCCGGTCCCGGGCTGCTTGGCGAGCGGCAGATCGATCATTCCGTCCTTCACCTCGGGCACGCCGACGACCAGGGCCCAATAGACCTTGCGCGCGGTCCGACCGGAAAAGCTCTTCGAGAAGAAAGCCGCGGCGCGCGGGGTGCGGGCGACGAGCAGGACTCCCGAAGTATCCTTGTCGAGCCGGTGGACCAGCTTCGGCCGCGAGCCGCCATCGTCGGCGAGTCCGTCGAGCAGCCCGTCGAGATGGACGTTGGTCTTGGTTCCGCCCTGGGTGGCGAGGCCCGGAGGCTTGTTGACGACGATCGCCTGAGCGTCGCGGTGGATCACCATCTCGTTGACGAAGGCGATCTGATCCTCGCTCAGCCGCTTGCGCTCCGGCCTGGTCCTGGCCGCAGGCGCGGCCTCGGCGGGCGGAACTCGTATCGTCTGGCCGGCGAGGATCCGGTCGCCCGGGGCGGCGCGCTTGCCGTCGAGCCGGAGCTGGCCGGTCCGCGCCCAGCGCGAAACCAAGTTGAAGCTGGCGTCGGGAAGGTTGCGCCTGAACCAGCGGTCCAGGCGAATGCCGTCATCGTCGGGCGCCACGACGAACTGTCGGACCTCGTCGCTGGCGGCGGAGGCGCTCATTCGGCGAAACCTGGCATGGCCGGCGATGTAGCGACGGCACGCTCAATCCGCCAGATGCGGGCTGCTTCCGATTTGGCGGGACGGCCGGAGCCGGACCGCTCAGCGGCCGTTGTTCGAGATCAGAGCAACGTCCGATCCGCCGCTCGGAAGCGGGGTGACGATAAGATAGAAAGCGCCGCCGTCGCTTTGGTTGGCGCCGCCGAGGACATGATCCTCGCCGCGGATCTGATGCTCGGACGTGTAGCCGGAGCGCACCGCGCGGTTGTTGTAGAAATCGAGAACGCGCTGCGGAGCGTCGGCGGTGGTGAAGGAGACCACGCGCATCCGGCACTCGCCCTGGTTGCGGCCCGCCGCCTCGCTGATCCTGCCGCCCGGATAGACCGGGAAAACCGGCGACAGCCGGCCCGCCCAGGCGCGATCATAATCGAACTGGGCGGCGGCCCCGCGGCAATCGCCGCCGGTCGTCGCGCCTGCCAGGCTCGCCTGCTGACCCGAATCGTCCGCGCTGGTCGGCTCGGGCGCGCGCAGAGTGCCGCCGCCGGCCTGGCGCTGGCCGCCGGCCGAGGCGCTCTGCCCAGCTTTGGCCCCGGGCTGCCCGGCCGGATATTGCGCCTGGGTCGGCGTGTCGGGCGGACGGACGGCGTTGCGGTTGGATTGGTTGACCAGGTTGGGATCGACCGCGATCTGGTCCTGGAGAGCGCTGGTCAGCGCCGGATCGGCATCGTTGCCGACCAGGCTGTTGTCGAGACTGGCCAAATTGCCGCCGTCCTGCTTCGGTCCGCAGGCTGCGAGCGCCAGCGCGCCGGCGAGGGCGGTGAAGCGAAGCAGGGTGGAGACGCGATCGGGCATGCAAAGGCTCCTTTGTCGCCTGCTTTATGCCCGACGGCAGAGGAGAATGGGTGTGCAGAGATGGTTAACCGGGCGCCCGAACCTCCTCTGTGCCGGAATGGGACTTCCACCAGCCGAAGGTTTCGGCCTGAACCGCCTCGATGAAACGCCGCGCCTCGGGTCCTTCCCAGGGCCCGCCATAGCCGCGCTCATGCGCCTTCGCGCCGACCCACCAGCCCTGGCCGGGAATGCCGTCGCTGGCCCGGACGACGAGGACGGCAAGCTCCGGCTCACCCCGCGCCGCGGCGTCCGAATCCACCGCGCTCAGGATCGCGCACAGTGCCCGCATCTTCGGCCGCGAGAATTGATAGCCGAGGCGCTCGAGCAACTCGCCATAGCTCAACGCCACGCCGGCGCGCGCCGCGGCGACGAGATGGAGCCGCACTTCCCCCGGCTCGGCAAGCGCCGCCATCGGTCTCAGGACTTGTCGCGGACGGTGAGCCGGCCGTCGGTGCCGCTCGCCTTCGGCTCGAGCCGCAGCTTGAAGCTGTCGCCACTCTCTTTCTGCGTCCCGGCGAGGACATAGGCGGCGCCGTCCTTCGAATCGGAGCTCAGGTTCAAGGCCTTGGGTCGGCTCTGGTCGCGATACCAGGCCGCGACCTTGTCGGGCGCGTCGGGAGAGGCGAAGCGAAGCTCGACCTCGCCGTCCGATCCGGCTCCGGAATCGGGCTGGGCGGCGATGTAGATTCCGGTGAGGGTCGAGCCGGGATAGAGGAGATCGCTCCGGCTGTCGGTCCGCGCCCGGTCGAGCGGCACTTTCAGCTTAAAGTTGAAGCCGGGCGCGTCGAGCGCGATGCTGCCTTCCTCGGCCTTGCCTTCCGCCGAGCGCCGGCCGTTCGCCGAGGCATTGCCGTCGCCCGGCCCGATCCTCGCCTCGCAGCCGCAGATCAAAGCCGTCACGCCGAGCAGGACCGCGACCGTGCCATATTTCATCATCCCAACCTCCCGATGAGCTTATTCTATAAGCTCGCTCGCCCGCGGCCAAATGCTTGTAGGCGCATCCCCGCTTCGTTACCCGCGCCGCGATGACCGAGAGCGACAAGCATACCCGTTCCGGGATCCTGATGGGCCTGACCGCTTATGCGCTCTGGGGCGTGATGCCGCTCTACTTCAAGGCGCTCGCCCACGTCTCTTCCCTCGAGATCGTCGCGCATCGGATCGTCTGGTCGCTGCTTCTGCTCGGCGCCCTGGCCAGCCTGCTGAAGCGCTGGCCGGCGATCCGGGCCGCGCTGGGCACGCCGCGAATCGCGATGACTCTCGTCGTCACCGCCGCTCTGATCGCGCTCAACTGGCTGGTCTACATCTATGCGGTGGTCTCGGGTCATGTGCTGGAGGGCAGCCTCGGCTATTTCCTCAACCCCCTGGTCAACGTCCTGCTCGGCACGATCCTGCTCAAGGAGCGGCTCAGCCTGTTCCAGAAGGGCGCGGTCCTGCTCGCCGGGGCCGGAGTCGCGGTCCTCGCGGTCGGCGCCGGCGGCGCTCTCTGGATCAGCCTGACCCTCGCCGCGAGCTTCGCTCTCTACGGCTTCGTCCGCAAGGTGACCCCGGTCGATTCGATCGAGGGCCTGTCGATCGAGAGCTTCCTGCTGATGCCGGTCGCTCTGGCCTGGATCGTCTGGCTTCAGCGAAGCGGCCAGGGCGCCTTCCTTCACGACTGGAAGACCGATCTGCTGCTCATCCTCGGCGGCGCGGTGACCGCGACTCCATTACTGCTGTTCACCGCGGCGGCAAAGCGGCTGGCTTATTCGACCCTCGGCTTCCTTCAATATGTCGCGCCCTCGCTTCAATTCCTGCTCGCCGTGCTGGTCTTCGACGAGCCGCTCACCAGGGCGCACATCATCTGCTTCGGAGCGATCTGGACGGCTCTCGCGATCTTCGTGACGGAAGGAATCAGGACCGGCCGCCGGGCAATGGCCGCCCGGCGCGAGGCCGCGATAGTTAAATAGGGACAGTATATATTTTTCCGCCCCATTCCCGGGCTCGGCCGCGTTCAGAAAATATATACTGTCCCGATTTAACTGGCCTTGCGCGGCAGGACGCGGTGGCAGGCATAGTCGCTGTAGCCGCCGGCGCCGTCCGAGACGAACACCTCGCCGTGGCAATCGCGGGCGCGGGCATTGGCGACGTCCCACGCTTCCTCGCGGCTCGAATGGCGGCTGGTCTTGTCGGGCAGGCCTTCCTGCCGGACCTCCCAGCCTTCGCCTTCCTCGATCACCCAGAAATTGCGGCCGACCATGGAATGCAGAACGGCCTTGCCGCCGCTTGGTTCAGAATCCGAGCGCGGCGGCCAAAGCGGGCCTGAGGACGAAGGCGATCCCGACGATGCTGACCAAGAAGACCAAAGTCCGAACGACCGGAACGCCGAGAGCGTAGAGCGGCAGATAGACGATCCGGGCGCCGAGCCAGAGCCAGCCGCCGAGCGTCGTCCACCAGCTGGTCAGACCGGCGACGCTGACGATGATCAGGGCCGCGGCGGCGATCGGGAAGGTCTCGAAAAAATTGGCCTGGGCCCGCGCCAGCCGGCCGACGATCGGCGAAGGCGGCGGCAATTCCTCGTCGCGCGCGCCGACGTTCCACTTCGACCCATATTGCCGGGTCTTGAAGCGGACGGCGATGAAGATGTGCACGATTCCGAGGATGCAGCCCCAGGCGAGGATTCCGAACTCGTTGGTCATGACGGCGAGTGTCGCTCAGCCCGCCGGGCTGCGCAAGTGGTGACAAAGGCGGCCGCCTTTGCCAGACATGGGCGATGAGCCGGTCCGAGCCCCTTGATAAGTCCGAGCCGCATCTGGTCGGACTGAACGGACCGGAGGTGAGCCTGCCCGGCTGGCTCTATCGCGACCCCGAATATCACGAAGTCGAGATGGAGCGTCTGATCCGCCCGTCCTGGCAGATCGTCTGCCACCAGAGCGACCTGGCGGCCGAAGGCGACTGGCGGACCCTCGATTATCTCGGCGAAAGCGTCCTGGTCGTTCGAGGCAATGACGGCGCGGTCCGCGCCTTCTCCAACGTCTGCCGGCACCGCGCGTCGCGGGTGGTGAGCGGCCAGGCCGGCCGCGCCCGGCGGCTGACCTGCCCCTATCACGCCTGGACCTACGCGCTCGAGGGACGGCTGATCGGAGTTCCGCGCAAGAGCGACTATCCGGGTCTCGACACCTCCCGGCTCGGACTCCATCCGGTCGAACTCGAGACATGGCGCGGCTTCCTGTTCGTCCGCCTCGTGCCCGGCGGTCCGTCGGTCGCCGAGATGATGGCGCCCTATGAAGAGGAGATCGCGCCCTACCGCTTCGAAGCGTTGGAGGCGATCGGCCGGGTCACGCTTCGGCCGCGGCCGGTCAACTGGAAGAATGTCGCCGACAATTATTCGGACGGCCTCCACATCAACGTCGCCCATCCCGGCCTGACCCGACTGTTCGGCCAGGGCTATGGGATCGCCGCGGAGGAGCATGTCGATCGGATGTATGGCGACCTGCTCGACCGCCCCTCTTCCAACCCGTCGGAGCGGGCTTATCAGGCTCTGCTCCCCGAGGTCGACCATCTGCCCGCCTCGCACCGGCGGCGCTGGCTCTATTTCAAGCTCTGGCCGAACCTCGCCTTCGACATCTATCCGGACCAGGTCGATTTCATGCAGTTCCTGCCGGTCTCGCCGACCGAGACGTTGATCCGCGAGATCAGCTACGCGGTCCCCGACGACAGGCGAGAGATGAAGGCGGCGCGCTACCTCAACTGGCGGATCAACCGCCGGGTCAATGCCGAGGACACCGCTTTGATCGAAGGCGTTCAGCAGGGCATGGCCTCGGCGAGCTACACGCCCGGGCCGCTCGGCGAGAGCGAAGTCTGCCTCAGGAGCTTCGCCCGCAAGCTTCGGCGGATCATCCCGGAGGCGAAGCTCGACCGCCCGCCGCCGCCGGGCTGGAGCCGGGCCGCAAACTGACAGGAGGGGGACCATGTCCACCGACCCCAGAATCGACGCCTATATCGCCCGCCAGGCCGATTTCGCCCGGCCGATCCTCGAGCATTTGCGCGAGGCGGTCCATTCGGCCTGTCCCGAGTGCGAGGAGACCCTGAAATGGTCGTCCCCGACCTTCCTGTACAAAGGCCAGATGCTGTGCGGGATGGCGGCGTTCAAGGCGCATGCGACGTTCGGCTTCTGGAAGGGCAGCCTCGTCGTCGGCGATACGGGCGAGCAGAAGAGCGCCATGGGCCAGTTCGGGCGGCTGACGAGGGTCGAGGATCTGCCGTCCGACGAAGTGCTCGGCCAGCTGATCCGAAAGGCGATGGCGCTGACCGACGCCGGCGTGAAGACGGTGCGGCCGGTCAAGCATCCGAAACCGGCGATCGAAACACCGCCCGACCTGCAGGCCGCCCTCGACTCCAACCCGGCCGCGCGGGCCACGTTCGAGTCCTTCCCGCCGAGCTGCAAGCGCGACTATCTCGAATGGATCGTCGAGGCGAAGCGCGAGGAGACCCGGACCAAGCGGCTCGCCCAGGCCGTCGAATGGATGGCCGAGGGCAAGAGACGCAACTGGAAATATGAGAATTGCTGAGCGGCGGTGAGTCCGGACCCTTCCTGATGTCGACCCAATTTTCGCTCCGCCGCAACAGCCGCGCCAATCTCGAACGAATCCTCGACGAGATGCTGGCAAGGCCCGGCGACCATGACTTGCTTGCCGCCGAGATGGACCGCGATTTCGCCGAAGTGCGGACGGTGATGGTGCTCGACATGAGCGGCTTTTCGCGGACGACTCAAAGATGCGGGATCGCGGCCTTCCTGCTGATGATCCACCGGATGAAGCGGATCGCCTGCCCGATCGTGCTGGCCAATGGCGGAGTCGTGGTGAAGGCCGAGGCGGACGATCTCTATTGCCTGTTCGAGACCCCGGTCGAAGCGGTCGCGGCCGCCCGGGAGATCATCGCCAGGATGGAGGAGGCCAACCCCGATTTCCTCGACGACCGGCGGCTCTACGCCTCGATCGGGATCGGCCATGGCCGGATCCTCAACCTCGACGAGGACGACATGTTCGGGGACGAGGTCAATCTTGCAAGCAAGCTCGGCGAGGACGTCGCCGAAAGCGGCATGGTGCTTCTCACCGACGCGGCCCGCGCCGAGGCGGCCAAGGCGGGAATCGAGACTCGGCCGATGGAGATCCACGTCTCCGGGATCAGGCTCGGCTACCACGTCCTGATCTGATCGCGCGCCAAACAGGGTTAACGGTCCGATCATCGTGAAGAAAGTTGCGGCCTTGACCCGCCGCGAGCGATTTTTCCGAGCCAAATCAGTGCCGCCAGGGTGAACGGAGACCCCGCATTTCGTCGCGGCCTTAACACTCCATCAAAACTCTGCGGCTAGGGATTTCGCAGTCACCCGACCGCGAATTGGAAGTCCATGTATCACGCCCCTGTTTCGTTGGACCTCGACCAGCAGGACGAGGCACCGGTCGAGGTGCTGGACGACGGCGTCGGCGCCGACAGCGGCAGCCACCGTCTCCGCGAAGCCCATCTCCATAACGGCCAGGCTCAGGCCCGGGCCCTGTTCGCCCCCTGGTTCGCGATCACCTCGGTGGGCGCGGCTCTGCTGGTCGGCTGGGCGCTCTACGGCTCGGAGCGGCTCGAGCTGATCGTCGGCTGGATCTCGCTGGTCGCTTTCGCCAACTGGATGACCTGCCGAAACGCCCTCGAAAGCGGTTCCTCGGCCGGCAGCCGTTCGGCCCGCGGCCGGCCCAAGCTTCGCGCCATCGCCGAAGCGGTCGGCCTCGCCGCTTTGTGGTCGTCGCTTCCGGTCTACGCCTTCGCCACCCAGTCGCACGAGGTCCAGGTCGTGATCGGCGGAGCGATGGGCGCGATGATCATCGCCGCGATCGCCCTGGCTTCGATCCCGGCCGCCTCGTTCGCCTGGATCGTGACGATGACCGCGGCTCTGTGCTGCGCCTACTATTTCGGAAGCTCGTCGCTCGACCCGAAAATGGGCCTGACCATCGTCGGAGTCGCCGCGGTCGCGATCGCCGGAGTCGCCCGGCTGACCCGCTGGACCTACGATTTGCTCCAGAACATCGCCGGAGTCCGCACCCAGTCGGAATCGGTCCGGCTTCTGCTCAAGGAATATGAGCATCGCGGAGTCGGCTGGCTGTGGCAGGTCGATGCCGAGAATCGCGTCGTCTACATCTCGTCGCGGATGACCAGCCTGCTCGGCCGCTCGGCCAACCAGCTGATCGGCCATTCGCTTCCCGCGACTCTGGGCGGCAACAGCGCTCTCGGCCGAACCCTTCTCGCCCGGGCGCCGTTCGCCAATCTGGAGATGGAGCTGAAGACCCGCCGGGGAACGCGGTGGATCAGCCTCGCCGGCGATCCGATCATCGACATGGCCGGCCAGTTCCAGGGTTTCCGCGGAGTCGGCTCGGACGTCACCGAGGTCCGCAAGACCCAGGAGAGGCTGACCAACCTCGCCAATATGGACGTCCTGTCCGGCCTGCCCAATCGCGGCCGGGTCCGGCAATTGCTCGGCGAGGCCCTGTCGGCCGCGCAGTCGGGCAATGTCCCCTGCGCGATCATGTTCCTCGATCTCGACGGCTTCAAGCCGGTCAACGACACGTTCGGCCACCCCAAGGGCGACGCGGTGCTGAAGAGCGTCTCGCAACGCCTGGTCAAGGAAGTCGGCGATCTCGGCAATGTCGGCCGAATGGGCGGCGACGAGTTCGCCATCGTCATCCGCGACGGCCAGAGCCGCAAGAAGGTCGAGGATCTCGCCGCACGGATCATCGCCGCGGTCGCCGAACCCTATCATATCGACAAAGCCGAGATCCGGATCGGGGTCTCGATCGGCTGCGCTTTCGGCCCGATCGACGGCCAGAGCGTCGACGACCTCATCCAGAAGGCCGACCTCGCGCTCTACCAGGCCAAGGGCCAGGGCCGTGGAACCTGCTGCTATTTCAGCGCCGACATGCAGAACGAGGCCGAGGACCGGCTTCGGCTCGAGCAGGACCTCCGCCAGGCTTTGGTCCTCAAGCAGTTCCGGCTCGATTACCAGCCTTTGATCAATGCCGCCGACCAGAGCCTGATGGGCTTCGAGGCGCTGATCCGCTGGCATCATCCGAGCCGCGGAATGGTCTCGCCGGTCGAATTCATCCCGCTCGCCGAGGAAACCGGCCTGATCATGCAATTGGGCGACTGGGTGATCGAGGAGGCCTGCCGGGCGGCGGCGGTGTGGCCCGATTATATCAACGTCGCACTCAACCTGTCGGCCCGACAGCTGATCCTTCCGGCCCTCCCCAACACGGTCGCCGAGGCTCTCAGCAAATATCGGCTCAAGGCCAACCGGCTCGAGCTCGAAGTGACCGAATCGGTCTTCCTCGGCGACAGCGAAGGCTCGCTCGACGTTCTGAAGCGGCTCCGTTCGCTCGGAGTCGGGATCGCCCTCGACGATTTCGGAACCGGTTATTCGTCGCTCGGCTATCTGAACAAGGCGGTTTTCCACAAGCTCAAGATCGACGGCAGCTTCGTCCGCGAGGCGGCGACCAACCGCGAGACGGTCGCGATCATCCAGTCGATCGTCCAGCTCGCCAAGAGCTTCCGGATGACGGTCACCGCCGAGGGCGTCGAGACCGCCGACGATTTCACCCGGATGCGCGACCTCGGCTGCCACCAGATCCAGGGCTATCTGTTCGGCCGCCCGATGAGCTTCGAGCGCGCCACCGAGCTGATCCACGGCACCCAGAACCGCCTGACGGCCTGATTTCCACGCCGACGGCTGACGCGCGATCGATGCGCGGCTAGACTGGCCGAATGAAAAGGCTGATCCCGCTCTTCCTTCTCCTGCTGCTCGCGTCCTGCAAAGTCGAGCGCCGGCACCTTACCAACGAGCAATCCAATCAGGCTGCGCCCAAGCCGCCGCCGGTCGCGGTCGCGAAACCGCCGTCGAAGCAGGAAGTGGCCGGCGCGAAAGACGCCGCTTCGGCGCTCCGCGCTTATTATGCCCTGATCGAGCAAGGCGATTATGGCGGCGCGGCCCGGCTCAGGTCGGACGGGCGCACCGATCCGCAAAAGCTGGCCGACAATTTCAAGGCCTATGAAAGCTACCATGCCCAGGTCGGAGTGCCGGGCCGTCCGGTCCGCGGCGGCGACTGGCTCTACGTCCGGGTCCAGGTCATGATCACCGGCAATTACAAAGGCGGCGATGGGTTCAGCAGTGCCGGAACCGTGACGATGCGGCGCTCGGTCGCCGACTCGGCCACGCCGGCCGAGCGCGAATGGCGGGTCTATACCGGCTGACCTCTCGGAGGAACAACTTGCGCCGCTCCCGGTTGATGTTATGATGTTACATCACACTAAAGGAGCCCGCTCATGGCCCGCCGTTTCGCTCCCGCCTTCGCCGTCCCCTCCGCCGAGCCGATCAGCGCGCTCAACACGACGCCCCTGATCGACGTCATGCTGGTCCTTCTGATCATGTTCATCGTCACCATCCCGGTGACCAGCCACAAGGTCGCGCTCGACCTCCCGAGCGGTCCGGGGCCGGTCGTCGAGCAGAAGACCCACCTGCTCGACATGGACGAAGCCGGGCGGCTCTACTGGGACGGCGCGGGAATCAGCGAAGCCCGCCTTCCCTCCTATCTCGCCGCGTTGCGCGATGCCGGGCCGGAAGCGGTGCTGCACTTCCGTGCCGACGGTCAAACCCGCTATGAGGATTTCGACCGCGTGCTGGCGGCGATCAAGCGCGCCCGGATCGAGAAGCTCGGGCTGGTCGGCAACGAACGCTTCGTCTCCAGCGCGTCTTAGGGTTACGACCCTGATTGCAACGGACCGGCGTCCGGTCCGTTCAAGGCGAGCTAGGATGGAGGCTTGAATGCGGTGGATGGCCGGAGCGGCGATTGCGGCGGCGCTGGTGCTCGGCGCCTGCGAGGATGGAACGCCCGAGCAGAACGTAACCCAGGTCAGGCCGGCCAATCCCTATGTCGAGCAGATGAAGCAGCTCAGCGACCTCAATCGAGGCCTCGGCCTTCGCCGGGCGATCCTCGATACGCCGGGCGGCAAATGCAAGAAGGTCGATTATTCGGGCTTCATGGAGGATTATCGCAACTTCTCGGTCTGGGTCGCGCGCTGCTCCGACGGCAATGACTGGGCCCTGTTCATCGCCCCCAATGCCGACGTCCAGGTCCGCAATTGCCGCGACATGAAGACCCTCGGACTTCCGGAATGCCGATTCCCCGCCGGTGCGTCGACGGCGAAGCAGGGCGGCTGAACCGGGCCCGGCCGCTCAGCGCCCCAACTCGATCGGAACCCCCTGCTTGACTCGCCGGACGATCCTGCCGGTGTTGGCGAAATCGGCGAGCGGGTCGCCGCCGAGGACCAGGAAGCTCGCCTCATAGCCGTCGCGCAGCGCCCCGATCCGCCGCTTCGGGAAGATGGCGCGGGGCGTGGTCACGCTCCACATCCGCAGCAGCTCGAGATTGGTGAACAGGCCGGAGCGCTTCAACGCCGCAGCCTCGAGCGCCGCGGTCCCGCCAAATTTGTCGCTGCCCAGAAGAAGCGGCACCTTGTGCCTGCGGAGCAGATTGATGTTGTGCGCATATTGGGTGCGGACGATCTGATCCGTGACCGCATCGTCGCCATGCTGGACGATCGTGGTGACCACGTCGACGCCGTGCCGTCTGGCGAGCCGCGCATCGGCGTCGGTGAGCAGGAAGGGCGCGGGATTGGCGGTTCGGCCGCCCGGAAGGTGAGCGATCCAGTCCACGCCCCCGGCGACGGCGATTCGGAAATCGGCGGCGGTGAAGACATGGGCCGAGACCTTGAGCCCGGCCTTGTGGGCGAGCCGCACGATCACCGGCACCAGCGCCGGATCCAGCCCTCGATTCCCCTCGTAGCGGGAGTCGGCGCGCAGCTGCGGATAATGTTCGGAGGTGAGCAGGAAGATCTTGACGAAGTCGGGCTTCGGGTCGCCGGCCAGGAAGTAGCTCCAGTTTCTCTCCACGTCGGCCGGCGTATCGACCTGCATCACGAAGTCCGGGGTCATCCGGCTGCGGATCATTGCGCCCTGGGGCGAATTCGGGGGCGCGCTTCGCAGAACCACCTCGACGGGGTGCCCGCCGGGCGAGGTCCAGCCCTGATTGGCGCTGACATAATCGAAGCTGGTCGGCCGGTTCAGCATCGGATGGATGGGCTTGCGGCCGATCGGCGCGTTCGCCTGGTCGCGGACATAGAAGATCCCGTCGCGCAGATAAGCGCGGATGGTGACGTCGATTCGGGGATCGACCAGATGCTGGTGCGCGTCAGAGAAGGGCGGGACGACATAGCCTCCGGCCAGGTCAACGACCTTGTCCACCCGCATGGGGGCTCGGCTTCGGAAGGTCCCGTCCACCACGTACATGGTCCGCGGGACGAAGCGGGTGCCGTCGAACCAGCGGCCTCCCTTATATTCGACTCCGTGCGATGGCGACGCCGCGGCGTTCGAAGCGGCGAAGGCCCCGAGGACCAGCACAGCCAACAGCGATATGAGTGAGAATGAGCGACGCATAAGTCCCTCCCCTGCCGACTCGTGTATTACTGTATTAATACGGTAAGTGCAAGCCGCCGCTCATTTGGGTGTCAATAATTTGACATTGAGTCAAGCGCGAGGGGTCAGCCGTCGGCTTCGGCGATCTCGTCATAGTCGTAGACGTCGCGGATTCGGGTGTTGAAATAGCGGCCCTTGCTGAAGGCCGAGCGGAAGGCGTCGGCCACCTCCGGCGGGACATCGTAATAGACGTAGCGGCGGCCGGTGGTGAACAGGATGTCCAGCGCCCGCTCGTCGGGCCGGTAACGGGCCTGCCTGATGACGGTCGACGGCATCAGTCTCCTCCGCCGCGGACCGCGAGCAGCTCGACCGGGACCAGGCGTCCGCCCGCCTCGAGCTCGACGACGTCGCCCGGCTCCGCCTCGTCGAGCGCGCGGGCGAGCGGCGAGGTCCAGGCGATCCGCCCTTCGTCCGGATCGGCCTCGTCCTCGCCGACGATCTCGATCTCGCTTTCCTTGCCTTCGCGCCGGATCGCGACACGGGTGCCGAAGCCGGCGGCCCTGGGCCCGGGCTCGTGCGGAGTCAGGCGCGCGGAGGCGCGGCGGGCGAGCCAGTAGCGCAGGTCGCGGCGCAGGGGTGCCGCCTCATCCTCGTCCGCGGCCTCCTCGATCCGGCGCTCGATCGCTTCGATCTCCTCGTCGATCAGACGGGCGCCGCGGGGCGTGACGAGATTGGGCGCGCTGCTCACCGGCCGCTCGATCGGCGGCGGCGGCGGGGCGGCATCGTCTTCCTTGACGAAGGCGCGGCTCATCCACGGGCTCCTTTCGGCGGCATAACGCCCGAGGCCGGAATTCGCGCCTTGCCCAGCGGTCTAGCTGAGCTGCTGCTCCTCATCCTCGGCGCAGGCCTGCTCCATGTCATATTCGTGCTGCTCGGCCGGTTCGGCGGCCGCGAGCGGCGGCGCCTGCGCGCCGGCGGCCTCGGTCACCACCTGGAAGCCGCGCATCAGAGTGCGGTGGACCGGGCAGCGGTCGGCGATCTCGAGGAGTCGGGCCTCCTGCTCGGCGGGCGGCCGTTCGTCGAACAGGATTCGGCGGGTGAACAGGTCGCGCGGAGCCTCTTCGCCGACCCCTGCTATGATCGAATGGGCGACCTCGACCTCGAAGCCCGGCAGAGTCCATTGCTTGCGTCCGGCGTAGAGGCGCATCGTCATTGCGGTGCAGGCGGCGAGCGCGGCGCTGAGCAGCTCGTAGGGGGTCGGGCCGCTGTCGAGGCCGCCCACGGCGGCCGGCTCGTCGGCCATGATGGCGCCGCCGCGCAAGCCGATGCGGGTCTGGAAGCGGCCCTTGCCGGTCGGCCGCGCGACGACTCCGCGGTCGCCGCTTTCATATTGGTGCAGCGCCATCCCTTCCTCCCGCTTTCGCAATCCTCCTCATATTAGGAGCCCGCGCTCGAAAGGGACAGGCCGGGACGGGTTGCTTGCGGCCAAAACATGTTATGCACGCGCTCGCCGGACTCGTGGCGACGAGCGGGCCGGGCGGGAGAGGAAAAGGGGAGAGCAATGGCAATCTCGGAGCATGTCGATCTCGCGGGCTTCATCGAGGGGGTGAAGCGCCGCAATCCGGGCCAGCCCGAATTCGTCCAGGCGGTGACCGAGGTCGCCCAGGACATTTTCGACTATATCGCCGACAAGGAGCAATATCATAAATGGCAGATATTGCGCCGGATCGCGGAACCGGACCGGGTGATCAGCTTCCGCGTCGTCTGGCAGGACGACAAGAACAACATCAGGGTGCAGCGCGGCTACCGCGTCCAGAACAACAATGCGATCGGCCCCTATAAAGGCGGGATCCGATTCCACCCGACCGTCACCGAGAGCGTCCTCAAGTTCCTCGCCTTCGAGCAGACCTTCAAGAACGCTCTGACCGGCCTTCCGATGGGCGGCGGCAAGGGCGGCGCCAATTTCAATCCCAAGGGCAAGAGCGACGACGAAGTGATGCGCTTCTGCCAGAGCTTCATGACCGAGCTCTACCGCCATATCGGCGCGGACGTCGACGTTCCCGCCGGGGATATCGGCGTCGGCGGCCGCGAGATCGGATACATGTTCGGCCAGTATAAGAGGATCACCAACCAGTTCACCGGAGTGCTGACCGGCAAGGCGCTCGAATATGGCGGATCGCTGATCCGCACCGAGGCGACCGGCTATGGCGCGGTCTATTTCCTTCAGAACATGCTTCAGCGGCTCGGCAATTCGGTCGAGGGCAAGAAAGCGGTGATCTCGGGCTCGGGCAATGTCGCCACCCATGCGGCCGAGAAGATCGTCCAGATGGGCGGCAAGGTTCTCACGCTCTCCGATTCCGAGGGCTTCATCTACGATCCCGACGGGATCGACCAGGCCAAGATCGATTGGGTCAAGCTCCACAAGACCCGCCGCCGCGGCCGGATCTCCGAATATGCCGGCGAGTATAAGAATGCCGAATTCCATGCCGGGAAGCGGCCGTGGAGCGTCCCATGCGACGTCGCTCTGCCCTGCGCGACCCAGAACGAATTGCTCGGCGCCGACGCCCGCGACCTGGTTGCGAACGGCTGCATCGCGGTCGCGGAAGGGGCGAACATGCCGACCGACCTGGAAGGCGTCCACGTCTTCAAGGAAGCGCGGATCCTCTACGCTCCGGGCAAGGCCGCCAATGCCGGCGGAGTCGCCGTCTCCGGACTCGAGATGAGCCAGAACAGCGCCCGGATCAGCTGGAAGGAAGCCGAGCTCCAGGCGATGCTGACGACGATCATGCAGGACATACACGACCGCTGCGTCGCCTATGGCGGAGTCGCCGGCTCCGACCATATCGACTATGTCCGGGGCGCGAACATCGCCGGGTTCAAGAAGGTCGCCGACGCGATGCTGGCGTTTGGGGTGGTCTAGGCGTCCAAGACTAAGGCGGAAATCGCGAACGCGATTTTGGCCTTAGGCGCGGATCAGCGCCAGACCGGACGGCGGGTGGACGCCGTCCAGCCCGTCCGACGGCGAGGCCGCCCTCGCCGTCGTTCCGCCTACGCTCGCTTAACTCGACCGAAAGACGGAGATGCTACCGCAAGTCGATGCTTCACGTCCCGCTCCAGCCCCCGCCGCTCTACCGCATCAATCCGGACCTCGATCTGGACGCGCTCGCTCGCGCCTATCGCGAGGAGGGCCGGGTCCGGATCTACGGCCTGCTCGACCAGGGCGCGATCGAGCTTCACGATTTTTTCGAGGCCTCGGACCATTGGATCCACCTGATCGGCGCCGACGGCGAGGTGCTCGAGTTGGACAAGACCGCCAAAGCCGCGCTGAGCCCGGATGAATGGGCGGCGATCGAGCAGGCCGCATACATCCGCGCCCGCGATCGCTTCCAGTATCGCTACCAGGCACTGCGAGTGCCGGAGGATGAGGAGATCGGCCAGTCGGACGACCCGCTGACCGGCTTCGCCTTGCTGATGCAGAGCGAGCCGATGATCGACCTGCTTCGAGCGATAACCGGCTTCGGCGGCCTCGCTTTCACCGACGGCCAGGCGACGGCTTACGGTCCCGGCGATTTCCTCACCGCCCATGACGACGACGTCGCCGGCAAGAACCGGATCGCCGCCTATGTCTACGGCCTGACGCCGCACTGGCGGGTCGAATATGGCGGCATTTTGCTCTTCCACGGCGAAGCCGACCGCACGGTCGAGGGGCTGGCGCCTCGCTTCAACACCCTGGACCTCTTTTCGGTGCCCCAGCGCCACAGCGTGTCGATGGTGACTCCCTCGGCGCCGCATCGCCGCTACGCCGTCACCGGCTGGCTTCGCGCTCGATCGGCGGCTTAACGATTGGGACCATCCCGTCCCGCTTCGGGACGGCCGATTTTGGCCCATTGCGGGCCCTCCCAATGGGTGTCAGGTCCCTCCCGTCACAACCGGTTCATGCCTCTTCGGGGAGCCGGAGCGAGGCACCAGACAGGAGATTTCGAGATGCGCGATCTTTACCAGTTCGAACTGAAGCATGTCAGCGGCGCCGGCTCGTCGCCCGCCCCGCCCAAGTGCAGGGAAAAGGGCAATAACGGCTACGGCAATGGCGGCAGCGACGGCGTCCCGGGCGCTTCCGGCAAGACCGGCGGCGGCAAGGCCGAGGACGCGGTCCGCTAAGCCAGCGCCAGAAAAGCTACCAAAAGAGGCCGGGGCGAGAGCCCCGGTCTTTTTTTTGTGCGCGGCGAGTGCGCTCGAGCGCCGAATGTCCGCCATCCGGGCCCAGCGTCACAAAGCTGAACGAGCGGGAACGAGACGATACACGGACCGTTCAGCCCCGCCGGGGCAGCGCGCCCGGTGAATGACGACAAGGTGTTTCAGGTGAATATGAAGTTGCTCCTGGCCGGGGTCGCCGCCGGCGCGATCCACACTCCGCTGCTCGCGCAGGACACGCCGCCGCCGGCGCCAGCGCCGACTGCGGAAGCGGCGCCTGCCGCCGAGACGGCCCCTGTCGACACGGACACGGATCCGCTCGACGAGGAGGGGCAGGAGATCGTCGTCACCGGCTCCAAGCCGCGCGGCTCGGTGATCGGCGACATTCCGCCCGACATCCAGCTCAACCGCCGCGACATACGGTCCTACGGCGCGAGCTCGATGGCCGAACTGCTCGACGCGCTCGCGCCCCAGACAAGAAGCGGTCGCGGACGCGGCGGCGAGCAGCCGGTGACGCTCCTGAACGGTCGCAGGATCTCAGGCTTCTCCGAGATTCGCGACATTCCGCCCGAAGCGATCGAGCGGGTCGACATCCTCCCCGAGGAGGTTGCCCTGAAATATGGCTATCGCGCCGACCAGAGGGTGGTGAACATCGTCCTTCGCCGCCGCTTCAGGGCGTCGACCGCGGAAGGGCGGGCGGTCCTGGCCACCGCCGGCGGCCGCGGCTCCTACACCGCCGAGGCGAGCACGATCCGGATCAATCAGGACCAGCGCGCCAACATCGCCGCGCGCTTCACCCATGCCGACGCTTTGCTCGAATCCGAGCGCGGAATCATCCAGTCCGATCCGACTCCTAACATCGGCGATTTTCGAACCCTTCTCGCCAAGACCGACGCGCTCACCATCAACGGCACGGTCGCGCGGCCACTCGGCAAGGTCTCGGCGTCGTTGAACGGACGCTTCGACTCCAATTCGAGCCACAGCCTGCTCGGCCTCGCCGCGACCGGCAATCGGCCGCTCACCCGCGACACCGACAGCCTCGCCGGCCATCTCGGCCTGTCCCTGAGCGGAAACATCGCACCCTGGAACTGGTCGGCGACGGCCAATTACGACCGGAGCGCCAGCGACACCGTCACGCTCACCAACGGGCCGGCCGACCGGACCGAAAGCCTGACCCAGAACGGCAATGCCAATCTGGTCGTCAGCGGCCCGCTCTTCGTCCTCCCGGCGGGCAAGGTCTCGACCACCGTCCGCGCCGGAGTCGACGCCCAGAGCCTCGACAGCGAGTCGGTCCGGCTCGGAGTCCTTCAGACCCGCGACCTCGCCCGCCGGCATGGCAGCCTCCAGGCCAATATCGACGTCCCGATCGCCAGCCGCCGAACCGACACGCTCGACGCGATCGGCGACCTGTCGGTCAACCTCAACGCCGAGGTCGAGCATTTCTCGGATTTCGGGACGCTTCGTACGCTCGGCGGCGGAATCAACTGGTCGCCGATCTCCGAGCTCACCCTGATCGCCTCGATGACCGACGAGGACGGCGCGCCGTCCATGTCGCAGCTCGGCGATCCTGTCCTGGTCACCCCCAATGTCCGGGTGTTCGACTTCCTTCGCCAGGAGACGGTCGAGATCAGCCGGATCGACGGCGGCAACCCCGCGCTCGGCGGCGACAATCGCCGGGTCTACAAGCTCGGTCTGACCCTGAAGCCGTTCGACAAGACCGATCTCACGCTGACCGCCAATTACAATCGCAGCCGGATCCTCAATCCGATCGCCGGCTTCCCGACCGCGACCGCGGAGATCGAGGCCGCCTTCCCGGACCGCTTCGTCCGCGACTCGAGCGGGCAGCTGATCCGGATCGACAGTCGGCCGGTCAACTTCGCGCGCTCTGATCGAAGCGAGCTGCGCTGGGGCGTGAATTTCAGCAAGCCGATCGGCCCCCAGCCCCCGCCCGGCGGATTCCGGGGAAGGCGGCCCGGCGGTGAGGGACAATCGGGCGGCGCGGGACAAGGCGGCGGTCAGCCCGGCGGCGGCCAGGCGGGCGGCGGCGGTCCGCGCGGGCCGGGCGGAGG
>JBKPOT010000030.1:0-66769 GCA_046733235.1 Pseudomonadota bacterium | reverse complement strand
GCGCCGGCCCTCGGGACGCGCCTCGACGGCGGGCTCCTCGGCCTGCGGGGCTTCCGCCTGCGGCGCCTCGACGGCGGCCGCGGCCGGCTGCTCGGCCTGCTGCTCGGGGGCGCCTTCGGCCGGGGCGGCCGGCTCGGCCTGGTTGTTTTCGTCAGCCATTTAGAACTCCAATCCGCCTTCGCGCGCGGCATCGGCGAGAGCCTTGACGCGGCCGTGGAACAGGAAACCGCCACGGTCGAAAATTACCTGGGTGACGCCCGCCGCCTTGGCGCGCTCGGCGATCTTCTTGCCCACTTCCTGGGCGCCGTTGACGGTCGCTCCGGTCTTGCCGCGAAGATCCTTGTCCAGGGTCGAGGCGGAAGCCAGAGTGCGGCCTTCGCCGTCGCTGATGACCTGGGCGTAGATGTGCCGGCCCGAGCGGTGGACCGAGAGGCGCGGCTTGGCGCCGCCCCGCTTGCGAAGCGAGGTGCGCACGCGCTGCCGGCGCCGTTCGAAAAGGGTGAGTTTCGCCATGGCTACTTCTTCTTGCCTTCTTTGCGGAAGATATATTCCCCGCGATATTTGATGCCCTTGCCCTTGTAGGGCTCGGGCTTGCGCCAGCGCCTTATCTCGGCGGCCAGCTGGCCGACGCGCTGCCGGTCGGTGCCCGAAATCTCGACCGTGGTCTGGTCCGGGGTCTTCACCTCGAGCCCTTCAGGGACCGCGATGTTGACGTCGTGGCTGTAGCCGAGCTGGAGCCTGAGGTTCCGGCCCTGGGCGGCGGCGCGATAGCCGACTCCGGTGATCTCGAGGACCTTGGTGAAGCCCTCGGTCACTCCGGTGACCAGGTTCTGGACCAGAGTGCGGTGCATGCCCCAGAAGGAGCGCGCGCGCTTGCTGTCGTTGGCCGGCCTGACCAGGATCCGCCCGTCCTCGATGCCGTAGCTGATATCGTCCAGCATCGGCATGGTGAGGGTGCCCTTCGGGCCCTTCACCGACAGGATCGATCCCTCGATCGACGCGGTGACGTTGTCCGGCAACGCGACCGGCACTTTTCCGATACGGCTCATCAGAACACCTCCGCGAGCACCTCGCCGCCGACATTCTGCTCGCGCGCTTCCGCGTCCGAGAGAACGCCCTTGGGCGTCGAGACGATGGTGATTCCAAGGCCGTTGCGGACCCGGGGGAGCTCCTGGCTTCCCGAATAGACGCGGCGGCCCGGTTTCGAAATCCGGGACAGGTGCTGGATGGCGGGCTGTCCCTCGAAATATTTCAGCTCGATTCGCAGGCCCTTGGCCGGCCCGAGCGCTTCCTCGCTGTAACCGCGGATATAGCCCTCGCGCTGGAGAACGTCGAGGACGCGCACGCGAAGCTTGGACGCGGGCGAGACCACGCTGTCCTTGCGCGCCTGCTGGCCGTTGCGGATGCGGGTGAGCATATCACCCAATGGATCGGTCAATGGCATGTCTCTACCCTACCAGCTCGACTTCGTGAGGCCCGGGATCAGTCCCTTGTTGCCCAGCTCGCGGATCATGATCCGCGACAGTCGGAATTTGCGATAAACGGCGCGCGAGCGGCCGGTGACCTCGCAGCGGTTGCGAACCCGGGTCGGGTTGCCGTTGCGGGGCACCTCGGCCATCTTCAGCCGGGCGATCAGACGCTCGGTATCGTCCCTGGACTCGTCGTCCGCGATCGCCTTCAGCTTCGCGTATCGGCCGGCATATTTCTTCACCAGCTTCCTGCGACGCTCATTCTTGTTGATCGAACTCAGTTTCGCCATGACTTAAGTTCTCTTCCTTTCCTGGCAGACGGCCTCAGGCCGCCTGCTTCTGATCCTCTTCCGCCGGGAACGGGAAGTTGAAGAGGCGCAGCAGCTCGCGCGCCTCGTCGTCCGTCCTTGCGGTGGTGGTGATGATGATGTCCATTCCGCGCACCTTCTCGATGCGGTCATAGTTGATCTCCGGGAACACGATCTGCTCCTTGAGACCCATCGCGTAATTGCCGCGGCCGTCGAACGAGCGCGGATTGAGGCCGCGGAAGTCGCGGACCCGGGGCAGAGCGACCGTCACCAGCCGGTCGAGGAACTCGTACATGCGCTCGCGGCGAAGGGTGACCTTCACTCCGATCGGCATGCCTTCGCGCAGCTTGAACTGGGCGATCGACTTCTTCGCCTTGGTGATGACCGGCTTCTGGCCGGCGATCAGCTCCATCTCCTGGGCGGCGATCTCGACCTTCTTCTTGTCCTGGGTCGCCTCGCCGACGCCCATATTGATCACGATCTTCTCGAGGCGCGGCACTTCGAGGGCGTTCTTGTAACCGAACTTCTCGGTCATCGCCTTGACGATGCGCTCGTCATAATCGGCCTTGAGACGCGGCGTGTAGGCCGCCTTGTTCTGGGCTTCAGCCATTGATCAGCTCCCCGGACCGCGCAGCGACGCGGACCTTGTTTCCGTCCCTGACCTCGAAGCGGACCCTGGTCGGCTTTCCGGTCTTGGGATCCTCGATCGCAACCTTGGAGACGTGAAGCGGCGCTTCCGCCCGCTCCAGCCCGCCCTGCGGATTGGCCTGGCTCGGCTTGCGGTGGCGAACGGCGACGTTCACCCCCGAGACGATCACCTTGCCCTCCTTGGGCATCGATTTGGTGACTTCGCCATGCTTGCCCTTGTCCTTGCCGGACAGGATGACGACGCGGTCGCCCTTCTTGATCTTCTGCGCGGACATTTCAGAGCACCTCCGGCGCCAGGCTGATGATCTTCATATGCTTCTTCGCGCGCAGCTCGCGCACGACCGGGCCGAAGATACGGGTGCCGATCGGCTCGGCATTGTTGTTGACCAGGACGGCCGCGTTCGAATCGAAGCGGATCGTCGATCCGTCGGCGCGGTGGATGTCCTTGGCGGTTCGGACGATGACGGCCTTGTGGACGTCGCCCTTCTTGACCCGGCCGCGCGGCGCCGCTTCCTTGACGGAGACGACGATGATGTCGCCGACTCCGGCAAAGCGGCGCTTCGAGCCGCCGAGCACCTTGATGCACTGGACGCGCTTGGCGCCGCTATTGTCGGCGACCTCAAGGTTGGACTGCATCTGGATCATCGATCCAATTCCTTCTTCTTTCCATCCCGTTCCCCGGCGAAGGCCGGGGCCCAGTTCCTAATTCCGTGCCGCTGGACCCCGGCTTCCGCCGGGGAACGGCTCAGGCTTCCGCTCCCGCTTCGGCTTCCACTTCGACCTTCTGCGGCGTGGCGTGGGTGTCGACCCGCCCCAGGACCCTCCAGGTCTTCAGCTTCGAGATCGGCCGGGTCTCCTCGATCCGGACCATCTCGCCGGCCTTGAACTCATTGCCCTCATCATGGGCGTGATACTTTTTCGACCTCTTGATGATCTTGCCGTAGAGCGGGTGCTTCACCCGCCGCTCGACCTTCACCACCACGGTCTTGTCGGTCTTGTCGGACACGATGGTCCCGGTCAGAACGCGCTTGGGCATGTCTACTCCTCTACGCTTCGGCCTGAGCGGCTGAGCGCTCGGTCTGAAGCGTCTTGATCTGGGCGATGGTGCGGCGCACCTCGCGGACCCGCGACGGCTTTTCGAGCTGGTTGGTGGCGGCCTGGAAGCGCAGGTTGAACTGCTCGCGCTTCAGCTCCGCCAGCTGCTCGCTGAGCTGGTCGTCGGTCTTCGTCTTGAGATCGTCGAACTTGGCCATCTCTTATGCTTCCTCCACCAAAGATTCGCCGAGACGGGCGACCACCTTGGTCTTGATCGGCAGTTTCTCCGCGGCGCGCTCGAAGGCGACGCGGGCGAGCGGACCGGGGACTCCGTCGAGCTCGAACAGGATGCGGCCGGGCTTGACGCGGGCGGCCCAGTATTCGGGCGAGCCCTTGCCCTTGCCCTGACGGACCTCGGCAGGCTTCTTCGACACCGGCACGTCCGGGAAGACCCGGATCCAGAGCCGGCCCTGACGGCGGATGTGGCGGGTGATCGCTCGGCGGGCCGCTTCGATCTGGCGCGCGGTGATCCGCTCCGGCTCCATGGCCTTGAGGCCATAGGCACCGAAATTGAGGTCGGTCCCGCCCTTGGCGTTGCCCGAGATCCGGCCCTTGAAGGCCTTTCGGAACTTGGTGCGTTTCGGTTGCAGCATTTCTGAAGTTCCTTATCGCGCCGGGCGAACGCCGGAGGTCTGGGCGTCCATCATCAGCCGGTCCTGGGCGAGCGGGTCGTGGCCGAGAATCTCGCCCTTGAAGATCCAGACCTTGACCCCGCAGACGCCGTAGGCGGTGTGCGCGGTGGCCTCGGCATAATCGACATTGGCGCGAAGCGTGTGGAGCGGCACCCGGCCCTCGCGATACCATTCGGTGCGGGCGATCTCGGCGCCGCCGAGACGGCCGCCGCAGGTGATCCTGATGCCCTCGGCGCCGAGCCGGAGAGCCGACTGGACCGCGCGCTTCATCGCCCGGCGGAACGCGATCCGGCGCTCGAGCTGATCGGCGACCGACTGGGCGACCAGGCGGGCGTCGATCTCGGGCTTGCGGATCTCGACGATGTTGAGCGACACGTCGCTCGAGGTCATCGCTCCGAGCTGCTTGCGCAATTTCTCAATGTCGGCGCCCTTCTTGCCGATGATCACGCCGGGGCGCGCGGCATAGATGGAGACCCGGCAAAGCTTGGCCGGACGCTCGATCACCACCTTGGAGATGGCCGCCTGCGGGATCGTCTTCATGACGAACTCGCGGATCTTGAGGTCCTCGAGCAGAAGCCGGCCGTAATCGGCGCCTTCGGCGTACCAGCGGCTGTCCCAGGTCCGGTTGATCTGGAGCCGGAGGCCGATCGGAGAGGTTTTCTGACCCATTATTCTGCTTCCTGCTGCTCGCGGACGACGATGCGGACACGGCTGAACGGCTTGACGATTCGGCTCGAGCGGCCGCGGGCGCGGGTGGCGAAGCGCTTCATCGAGATGCTCTTGCCGACCGAAGCCTCGGCGACGACGAGGGCGTCGACGTCGAGATTATGGTTGTTCTCCGCATTGGCGATCGCCGAGGCGAGCACCTTGCGGACGTCGACAGCCATCGCCTTCTTGGAGAAGGAGAGGATGTTCAATGCGTCCTCGGCCTTGCGGCCGCGGATCAGGCCGGCGACGAGGTTGAGCTTCTGGGCGGAACCGCGGATCTGCGTTCCGACCGACAAAGCCTCGTTGTCGGCGACCTTGCGGGGGCTTTTCTGCTTGCCCATGGCTTACCTCTTGCCCTTCTTGTCGGAGGCGTGGCCCGGGAAGTAGCGGGTCGGCGCGAACTCGCCGAGCTTCATCCCGACCATGTCCTCGTTCACCGAGACGGGAACGAATTTGCGGCCGTTGTAGACGTTGAAGGTGAGCCCGACGAACTGCGGCAGGATCGTCGACCGGCGCGACCAGGTCTTGATCGGCGCGCGGCCGCCCGACTCCTGCGCAGCCTCTGCTTTCTTCAGCAGCGACAGCTCGACGAACGGGCCTTTCCAGACGGAACGAGCCATCTCTTACCTCTTCTTCTTTGCGTGACGGGACCGGATGATCATCTTGTCCGTAGCCTTGTTCGAACGGGTTCGGGCGCCCTTGGTCGGCTTGCCCCACGGAGTGACCGGATGACGGCCGCCCGAGGTGCGGCCTTCGCCGCCGCCATGCGGGTGGTCGACCGGGTTCTTGGCGACTCCGCGGGTCAGCGGACGGCGGCCCATCCAGCGGCTTCGGCCGGCCTTGGCGAAATTCTGGTTCTGGTTGTCCGGGTTGGAGACGGCTCCGACCGTGCCCATGCAGTCCGAGCGGATGTAGCGCTGCTCGCCTGAATTGAGCCTGACCATGACCATTCCGCGGTCGCGGCCGACGACCTGGACATAGGTTCCGGCCGAACGGGCGATCTGGCCGCCCTTGCCCGGCTTCATCTCGACATTGTGGACGATGGTTCCGACCGGCATCTGGCCCAATTCCATCGCATTGCCCGGCTTCACGTCGACCTTCTTGCCGGCGACGATCGAATCGCCGGGAGCGAGACGCTGCGGAGCGATGATGTAGGCGACCTCGCCGTCCTCATATTTGACGAGGGCGATGAAGGCGGTGCGGTTCGGGTCATATTCGAGCCGCTCGACCGTGGCCGGAACGTCCCACTTGCGACGCTTGAAGTCGATATAGCGGTAGCGCTGCTTGTGGCCGCCGGCGATCCCGCGCGACGTGACATGGCCCTTATTGTTGCGGCCGCCCGTCTTGCGCTTGCCCTCGGTCAGAGCCTTGACCGGCTTGCCCTTCCACAGCGACGATTTGTCGACGAGGATCAGGCCGCGCTGCGACGAGGTCGTCGGATTGTATTTCTTGAGTGCCATCTTGCCCTAGCCTCAGATCGTGCTGGTGACGTCGATGGACTGGCCCTCGGCCAGCGTCACGATCGCCTTCTTCATGTCCGAACGCTGATAGGGACGGCCCTTCCAGCGCTTGGTCTTGCCCTTCTGGGTGATGGTGTTCACGCCAGTCACGCTGACTCCGAACAGAGCCTCCACCGCCGCCTTGATCTGCGGCTTGGTGGCGTCGTTCGCGACCTTGAAGACGACCGCATTCTGCTCGGAGAGCAAAGTCGACTTCTCGGTGATGTGAGGGGCGAGGACGACATCATAATGGTTGATGTCGATCGCCGTCTTGGCAGGCTTCTTAGCCATTGAACCGCGCCTCCAGGCTCTCGACCGCGGCGCGGGTCAGCACCAGAGTCTCATGCTTCAATATGTCGTAGACATTGGCTCCGACCGCCGGCAGCAAAGCGATCTCGCGAAGGTTCGACGAGGCCTGAGCGAAGCCGACGTTCAATGCGTCGCCGTCGATCACCAGGGCCGTCTTGCCGAAGCCGAGCTTGCCGAGCTGCTCTTTGAGCGACTTGGTCTTCGCTTCCTTGACGTCGAGATTCTCCATCACGATCAGCTGGCCGTCGCGGGCCTTGGCGGAAAGCGCCATCTTCAGGCCGAGCGCCCGCACTTTCTTGTTCAGCGACGGGTTGAAGTCGCGGACCCGGGGGCCGTGCGCCTTGCCGCCGCCGACGAAGATCGGGGCGCGGCGGTCGCCGTGACGGGCGGTTCCGCCGCCCTTCTGGCGGCCGAACTTCTTGCCGGTGCGGGCGACGTCCGAGCGCTCGCGGGCGGCGCGGGCGGTGCCGCGGCGCTTCTCGAGCTGCCAGGTGACGACCCGGTGAAGGATGTCGGCGCGCGGCTCCACACCGAACACCTCGTCGTTGAGCTCGATGTCCGAGCCCTTGCCCTTGCTGGAGCCAGAATCTCCCAGGGTCTGAACCTTGACCTTCATGACTTAGCCTTCCTGGCCTTCGTCGGCCTTGGGCGTATCGCCGCCAGCCTGATTGTCTTCATTTGCGGCGTCGGCGGCAGGCGCTTCGGCCTGGGCCTCCTCGGCGGCTTCAGCCTCGGCGGTCTCTGCCGCGTGGGCGTCGGCCTCGGCGACTCCGGCGGCGACTTCCTCGGCGCCCGGAAGCGCCGGGATCTCGTGGACGGCGGCTTCCTCGACCATTCCGGCCGGAGCTTCCTCATGGACGATTTCCTCGACCAGCGCGCGAAGGCCGGCGGGATAAGGCGCCTCGTCCGGACGCGGCACCTTGACCGAATCCTTGACCAGCAGCCAGCCGCCCTTGTGGCCGGGGACCGATCCCTTGACGAAGATCAGGCCGCGCTCGACGTCGGTGCGGACCACTTCGAGATTCTGCTGGGTGCGGTTCTTCGCGCCCATATGGCCGGCCATCTTCTTGTTCTTGAAGACCCGGCCCGGATCCTGGCGCTGGCCCGTCGAACCCAATGAGCGGTGCGAGAGCGACACGCCGTGGGTGGCTCGAAGTCCGCCGAAGCCCCAGCGCTTCATTCCGCCGGCAAAGCCCTTGCCCTGGGTGACGCCCTGGATGTCGACCATCTGGCCGGCGACATAATGGCCGGCGGTCAGCTCGGCGCCGACGTCGAGGAGAGCATCCTCGGCGACGACGAACTCGGCGACCCGCGCCTTCGGCTCGACCTCGGCCTTGCCGAAATGGCCGCGCTGCGGCTTGGCGACGTTCTTGGCCTTGGCGGTGCCGGCGCCGAGCTGGACGGCGGCATAGCCGTCGCGCCCGGTCTCGCGGCGAGCCACGACCTGGACATTGTCGAGCGCCAGGACGGTGACCGGCACGTGGCGGCCGTCCTCCTGGAACAAGCGGGTCATCCCCATTTTCTTCGCGATCACGCCGGTGCGCATGACCAGATCCTTTCAATCAGAGGCCCACGGCGAAGCCGCGGGCGTGAACAGCCCGAAACAGATGCATCACCCCGCCTGGGCTGTGTTCCCCGCCGAAGCGGAGATGCGGGGGACGCAGACCACGGACGGATCCGTGCGGTATCCCAAGAATGAAAACCCGGGGGTCTTCATTCGCAGTCCCAGCGAAAGCTGGGACCCATCCTTTTTCCGTCATGCCAGCGAAAGCTGGCATCCAAGCGGCCTCGGAGGCCCGATGGACCCCAGCCTTCGCTGGGGTGGCGTAACTGGCGGTTAGGCCAGCTTAATCTCTACATCGACGCCGGCGGCGAGATCGAGCTTCATCAGAGCGTCGACCGTCTGCGGCGTCGGCTGCACGATATCGAGCAGCCTCTTATAGGTCCTCACCTCGAACTGCTCGCGCGACTTCTTGTCGACGTGGGGCGAGCGGTTGACGGTGAACTTCTCGATTCGCGTCGGCAGGGGAATGGGACCGCGGATGAGAGCACCCGTGCGACGCGCCGTATCGGCGATGTCGCCAGTCGCCTGGTCGAGCACTCGATGATCGAACGCCTTCAGGCGAATGCGGATATTCTGCGTTTCCATGTCCCTACCGATGCCAAAGAGCCTGCTCCCGAAGGAGCGAACCAAACAAAACCACCCGGGCCCTCGCGGCCCCGGACTGGCCAAAACTCATACTAAAAAGGCGAGCCGCCCGAATCTCCCGACCCGGGCGGCTGACGGCCCTATATTACTTAGTGATCTCCGCGACAACCCCCGCGCCGACGGTCCGGCCGCCCTCGCGGATCGCGAAGCGCAGGCCCTGGTCCATGGCGATCGGAGCGATCAGCTTGACGCCGAGGTTCACATTGTCGCCGGGCATGACCATCTCGGTTCCCTCCGGCAGAACCACTTCGCCCGTCACGTCGGTCGTGCGGAAGTAGAATTGCGGGCGGTAATTGGCGAAGAACGGCGTGTGACGGCCGCCTTCGTCCTTGGAGAGGACATAGACCTCGGCCTTGAAGTCGGTGTGCGGAGTGATCGAGCCCGGCTTGGCCAGGACCTGGCCGCGCTCGACGCCGTCACGCGGCACGCCGCGGAGCAGGGCGCCGATATTGTCGCCGGCTTGGCCCTGATCGAGCAGCTTGCGGAACATCTCGACGCCGGTCACGACGGTCTTGTGAGTGTCGGTGATGCCGACGATCTCGACTTCCTCGCCGACCTTGACGATTCCGGTCTCGACTCGCCCGGTGACGACCGTTCCGCGGCCCGAGATCGAGAAGACGTCCTCGATCGGCATCAGGAAGGCCTTGTCGAGCGGACGCTCCGGCTGCGGGATGTAGGAGTCGACCGCCTTCATCAGCTCGAGAACGCTGTTCTCGCCGATCTCCGGAGTCTTGTCCTCGAGCGCGGCGAGAGCCGAACCCTTGACGATCGGAATGTCGTCGCCGGGGAAGTCGTAGGACGAGAGAAGCTCGCGAATCTCGAGCTCGACCAGCTCCAGCAGCTCCTCGTCGTCGACCTGGTCGACCTTGTTCATGTAGACGACCATCGCCGGAACGCCGACCTGCTTGGCGAGCAGGATGTGCTCGCGGGTCTGCGGCATCGGGCCGTCGGCGGCCGAGACGACCAGGATCGCTCCGTCCATCTGGGCGGCGCCGGTGATCATGTTCTTCACATAGTCGGCGTGGCCCGGGCAGTCGACGTGGGCGTAGTGGCGCGCCTCGGTCTCATATTCGACGTGGGCGGTCGAAATGGTGATTCCGCGCTCGCGCTCCTCGGGAGCCTTGTCGATATTCGCATAGCTCGTGTAGGTGGCGCCGCCGGTCTTGGCGAGGACCTTGGTGATCGCCGCGGTGAGCGACGTCTTGCCATGGTCGACGTGACCGATGGTGCCGATGTTGCAATGCGGCTTCGTCCGCTCGAATTTAGCTTTGGCCATTTCCTAAACCCTCATTCTTTCTGTCTAATTCCAAAAATTCAATTCGGTCAGGCAAGCTTCGCCTTGACCTCTTCCGCGACGTTCGCCGGCACCTCGTCATAATGCGAGAATTGCATCGTGTACTGGGCGCGACCCTGGCTGAAGGACCGCAGCTCATTAACGTAGCCGAACATATTGGCAAGCGGCACCATCGCTTCGACGACCTGGGCATTGCCGCGGCTGTCCGTACCCTGGATCTGGCCGCGCCGGCTGTTCAGGTCGCCGATCACGTCGCCCAGATAGTCCTCCGGGGTCACGACTTCCACCTTCATGATCGGCTCGAGCAATTTGATGCCCGATTTGCGGGCACCCTCGCGCATCGCGCCGCGGCCGGTGATCTCGAAGGCCAGAGCCGACGAATCGACGTCGTGATACTTGCCGTCGAGCAGACGGATGTTGAAGTCGATGATCGGGAAGCCGATCAGGGAGCCGGTCTCGGCGGTCTCGCGCATGCCCTTCTCGACCGACGGGATATATTCGCGCGGGATGTTGCCGCCCTTGATCTCGTCGATGAACTGGATTCCCGAGCCGCGCTCGCCCGGCTCGAGGGCGACCTTGACCTCGCCGAACTGGCCCGAGCCGCCCGACTGCTTCTTGTGCGTGTAGACGAGCTCGACCGGCTTCGCGAGCGACTCGCGATAGGCGACCTGCGGAGCGCCGACATTGGCCTCGACCTTGAACTCGCGCTTCATGCGGTCGACCAGGATCTCGAGGTGGAGCTCGCCCATCCCCTTGATGATGGTCTGGCCGGATTCCATGTCGGAGGTGACCCGGAACGAGGGATCCTCCTGCGCCAGGCGGTGAAGGGCGACGCCCATCTTCTCCTGGTCGGCCTTGGTCTTCGGCTCGACCGCGACCTCGATGACCGGGTCCGGAAACTCCATCCGCTCGAGGATGATCGGAGCGTTGAGCGCGCAGAGCGTGTCGCCGGTGGTCGTGTCCTTGAGGCCGACCAGAGCGACGATGTCGCCGGCATAGGCTTCCTTGATGTCCTCGCGGTCGTTGGCGTGCATCAGCAGCATCCGCCCGACCTTCTCCTTCTTGTCCTTGACCGAGTTCATCACCACCGACGCGCTCTCGAGCTTGCCCGAATAGATACGGGCGAAGGTCAGGGTTCCGACGAACGGGTCGGTCATGATCTTGAAGGCCAAAGCCGCGAACGGCGCATTGTCGTCGGCCGGACGCTCGTCGACGGTCTCGCCGTCGAGCTTGAGTCCCTGGATCGGCGGAACGTCGAGCGGCGACGGCAGATAGTCGACGACCGCGTCGAGCATCGGCTGGACGCCCTTGTTCTTGAACGCCGAGCCGCAAAGCACCGGAACGAACGAGAAGTTGAGGGTACCCTTGCGGATCAGCTTCTTGAGCGTCGCGACGTCGGGCTCGTTGCCCTCGAGATAGGCCTCCATGACCTCGTCGTCCTGCTCGACCGCCATCTCGATCATGTGCTGGCGCGCCTCGGCGGCCGAATCGGCGAGATCGGCGGGAATGTCCTGATATTCGAACTTGGCGCCGAGGCTCTCCTCGAGCCAGATGATCGCCCGGTTCTCGACCAGGTCGACCAGGCCCTTGAACGAGCTCTCGATGCCGATCGGGAGATAGAGCACCATCGGGCGGGCGCCGAGCCGGTCCTTGATCATGTCGACGCACATCTCGAAATTGGCGCCGGTGCGGTCGAGCTTGTTGACGAAGCACATCCGCGGAACCTTGTACTTGTCCGCCTGCCGCCAGACCGTCTCCGACTGCGGCTCGACTCCGGCGACCCCGTCGAACACGGCCACGGCGCCGTCGAGGACTCGAAGCGAGCGCTCGACCTCGATGGTGAAGTCGACGTGGCCGGGCGTGTCGATGATGTTGATCCGGTGCTCGTTCCAGAAGCAGGTGGTCGCGGCCGACGTGATCGTGATCCCGCGCTCCTGCTCCTGCTCCATCCAGTCCATCGTGGCGGTGCCCTCATGGACCTCGCCGATCTTGTAGGACTTGCCGGTATAATAAAGCACACGCTCGGTGGTCGTGGTCTTGCCGGCATCGATGTGGGCCATGATGCCGATATTGCGGTAGCGGTCGAGCGGGTGGCTGCGGGGCACGGTCATTCACTCCAGGCCGGGCTCCGGCCCGGCGTTCAATTGGTTACCAGCGGTAGTGCGAGAAGGCGCGGTTGGCCTCGGCCATCCGGTGCGTGTCCTCGCGCTTCTTCACCGCGTTGCCGCGATTGTTGGCGGCGTCCATCAGCTCGCCCGAGAGGCGGGCCGACATCGTATTCTCCGATCGCGCGCGTGCCGCGGTGATCAGCCAGCGGATTGCGAGCGCCTGGGCGCGGTCCGGACGGACCTCGACCGGAACCTGATAGGTGGCGCCGCCGACCCGGCGGCTGCGGACCTCGATGCCCGGCTTGATGTTGTTCAAGGCGTCGTGGAAGACCGCGAGCGGATCGCGCTTGGCGCGGCTCTCGACCGTCTCGAAGGCGCCGTAGACGATTCCTTCGGCGACGGACTTCTTGCCGTCGAGCATGACGCTGTTCATGAACTTGCTGAGCACGATATCCCCGAACTTCGGATCGGGCAGGATCTCGCGCTTCTCTGGGCGGCGGCGACGGGACATTCGTTCAAATCCTTTTTCTTCTTCAGCCTGGTCCGGAACCCGTCCGGGGCTTACTCCTCATCATGTTTCCCGGCGAAGGCCGGGATCCAGTCGGGACCCCGGCCTTCGCCGGGGTGGCTCTACGCGGGCTTACGCCCGCTCGGTCATTTCGGGCGCTTGGCGCCGTACTTCGAGCGGGACTGGCGGCGATCCTTGACACCCTGGGTGTCGAGGACTCCGCGCAGGACGTGGTAGCGGACGCCCGGAAGGTCGCGGACTCGGCCGCCTCGGATCAGGACGACGCTATGCTCCTGAAGGTTGTGGCCTTCACCCGGAATATAGCTGATCACTTCGCGCTGGTTGGTCAGTCGGACCTTGGCGACCTTGCGGAGAGCCGAGTTCGGCTTCTTCGGAGTGGTTGTGTAGACGCGCGTGCAGACTCCCCGCTTCTGCGGGTTCTGCTCCATCGCGGGAACCTTGGATTTAGCCTTTTGCGGCTCCCGACCCTTGCGGATCAGCTGGTTGATCGTCGGCATGAAGCCTTCACTTCCTCAGTTACTTTGCGGCATGCGAAAAGCGCAAAAGCCCCGGCGGCCTATCGGCCCCCCAGGCCCTTGGTCATGCAGCAATGTTCAAGCTCTGCGCCCGTCTCAGGACAGCGTCTGGTCTGAAAACCACCACCAGCCCCGGGCGACGCGGCCTATAGCCGTGCATCCCATATGGGTCAACGGCGGAAGTTTGCAACCTGCGCGGGCCCGAAAATCGGCCAGGCGGCGCGCTTCGCCAACCAAAGATTAACCATCCCGGCGCCACACCCGCGAGGATGGGCATAGCTGAGAGGATGGATGAGGCGATTCCGGCCCGGTCCGGCGCCGGTCAGCCGGACGACGGACGCCCGGGCGACGCCGCTTTGCCGCGCCTTGGAATCACCCTCGCCCTCGCGATCGCGGCCTATGGCGCCTTCTGGCCGGCCGAGACCTTCGACATGAAGGCGTTTCTCTATCCCTGGCTCGGGCACATCGAGGCCGAGGGACCGGTCGGCGCCTTCGCCCATCCCTTCTCGAACTACACGCCCGTCTATCTCTATCTGCTTGCTCTGGCCTCGCCCTTGCTCGCGATCGTCCACAAGATCACGATCATCAAGGGCATCTCGGTGCTCGGCAACGCCTGGCTCGCCTGGGGAGCGCACCGGATCCTGGCGGCTTCGGGGGCTCGATCCGGCCCGCGCGCCGCGGCGCTGATGCTGCTCCTGCCGACCATCCTGCTCAACGCGGCCTTCCTCGGCCAGTGCGACGCCTTGTGGGCGGCGCCATGCCTGCTTGCGGTCGCCTGCGCGATCGAGCGGCGGCCGGCGGCGATGCTGGTCTGGTGCGGGATCGCCTTCTCGATCAAGGCGCAGGCGATCTTCATCGCGCCCTTCGCCATCGCCTGCCTGATCGATCAGCGCGCGCCGCTCCGGCACTGGTTGATCCCCCCGGCCGTCTATGCGGCGTTGATGGCGCCGGCCTGGGCGGCGGGCTGGCCAGCCGCGGATCTTGCCACAATCTACCTCCGCCAGGCCCAATATTTCGACGATCTCAGCATGAACGCGCCCAATCTGTGGCTGATCGCGCAGCAGCTGCCCGGCGCCCAATCGCTGCCGCTCTCGGCGGCCGCTTTCCTCTCGGCGGGCGCCGCGAGCCTCGCCTTTATCGCCCGGTTCGGCCGGCGGTTCGGCGAAAGCGAAATGATCGAAGCGGCTTTGCTGTCGGCGCTGATCCTGCCCGGCCTGCTGCCCCGGATGCACGACCGTTATTTCTTCCTCGCCGACGCGCTCGCTCTGGTACTTGCGCTGCGCAACCGGGACCGGAGAAGCTGCCTGGTCCTCGCCGCGGTGCAGACCGGCTCGGTCCTCGCGCTCTGGTCCTATCTGATCAGCGACCCCCGGCCCGCGACGGTCGGCGCGCTGCTGATGATCGCCGCGACCGTCGCGGTCTCGGCCCGGCTGCTGGCGCCGCCCGCCGCGCTTCAGATGCGGTACGCGGCGAGCCGCTCATAATAAGGCCGGCAGCGGTCGGCGAGGCGCCTCGCCTCGTCCGGCAGATCGACTTCATCCTCCTCGGGCGGGCCGAAACCGGTGCTCGCTTCGACCGCCCGGTACCAATGGCTCGCCCACGGCCCGTCGGTCGCCCGGCGGCCCGGCGGCCAGCTCAGCATCGACGGATCGAACGGGATTGAGAGGCTCGAGCATAATGCGCCGAGAGTCGCCTGCGGCGCGGCGAGCACGTCGCCGGCGTCGACCACCGGCGGGGCGTGGCCGAGCCGGTCGGCCTCGCGTTCGAAGAAATCGGCCTGCCGTTCGAGCCCGAAATCCTCGAACGCCGCGCTTTCTCTTTTCCTCAGATAGGAAGCGATCATCCGGGCCGGATCGCGGATCAGGAAGGCGTGGGTGAAGCCGGCGAAATGCTCGTGCCCGATCGGGCCGATCATGTGGTGCCACATATGTTTCTGGTACCAGATCGCCGAACCGCCCGGGCACGGCCCGCTCAGGGTCGCGGCGATTCTGTGCCAGTCGCAGTCCATCGCGGCGATCACCTCGTCGCGCATCGGGTGCTGAGCGCCGCTCTGCTTCAGGAAGGCGCCGTAATAGGGCTCGTCGCTGACGAACGTGTCGGAGCGGTTGCCGAAGCTGCGCATCATCGCCGTCGAGAGGTTGCGCGGACCGGACCACATCGCGATCCGTAGCGGGTCCATCAGGGTCGGGCCTGTCCCGCCACGTCGGTCTCGATCCGTGCCTTGTAGAGGGCCTGGAGCCGCTCGACCATCGGCCCGCGGCCATCGGTGATGTGCCGCCCGTCGATCACCCGCACCGGCACCACTCCCGCGAAGGTGCCGGTGACGAAAGCTTCCTCGGCGCCATAGACGTCGGTCAGCGAGAAATTCTTCTCGAACACCGGGATGCCCTGCTCCCGGCAGATCTCGATCACGTTGCCGCGGGTGATCCCGCCGAGGCAATAATCGCCGGTCGAGGTCCACACCTCGCCTTTGCGGACGATGAAGAAATGGGTCGAGTTGCAGGTCGCGACGAAGCCGTGCGGATCGAGCATCAGCCCCTCGTCCGCGCCGGCCTGCGCCGCCTGGATGCAGGCGGTGATGCAGTTGAGCTTGGAATGGGAGTTGAGCTTCGGGTCCTGGACCGCCGGGTCGCCGCGGCGGACGTGGACGGTGAACAGGGTGATCCCCTTTTCGACCGTGACTGGAAGCGGCTCCTTATATTCGGGGATGATGACGATGGTCGCGGGCGAGATCACGACCCGCGGGTCCTGATAGGGCGTCGACCGGATACCCCGGGTCACCATCAGCCGGATATGGACCCCCTCCTCCATGGTGTTGGCGTCGAGAGTCTCGTAGAGGCGGGCGACGAGCGCATCGCGGCTGAGGCCGATATCCATGGCGATCGCCTTGGCGCCTTCCCAGAGCCGGTCGAGGTGGCGGTCGAGGAAAGCGATCCGGCCTTTATGGACCCGAAGCCCCTCCCAGACGCCGTCGCCGAGCATGAAGCCCGAATCGAACACGGAGACGACGGCCTCGGCCCGCGGCTTCAATGCGCCGTTGACGTTGATCAGGATCGAGGCGTTGCGCGCGTCGGAAGCGCTGTCATGAGTGCCCTTGGCCATACCGGCAGGGTGCCGTTGGGCTTCAGCGATAGCAAGCGCTCGATCGACCCTAGCGAACACATTGCGTTCATGGTCGATGATCGATCAAAGGGCGACGTCGAAAACTTTAACGTCGCCAATGCCTTTCAGGGACGCCATCCGAGGCGGCCGATAGGGAACATGCTCCCGCGTCGCGAAATAGGTCGGTTCTGTCGTGGTCACGCCCCCAGCATCGGCAGCGCCCTGCACCCTCGCGGCAACATTCATGGTGTCCCCCCAATAATCGTAAGTAGCTCGGGTTTCACCAATGATGCCCCCGACTACCGGCCCGGTATGGATCCCAACACGAACATCGAGGCTTAGCTGGCGGGTCTGCGCCAGCTCGCGAACCTTCTGTGCCATTTCGAGAGCAAAGCATACCGCGCCAACCGCATTGCCGCCGGCACGACCTCCAGTGATAGCAAGATAGGCGTCGCCAATTGTCTTCACTTTCTCAACCCCATGACGTTCGGCGCAATTGTCGGCAAGGGAGAAGACATCGTTGAGTACCGCTACAAAATGCCGCGGCGATAGCGCGCGAGCCAAGCTGGACGATCCAACAATATCGACAAAAACTACCGTCGCGTCCGAATAAGCATCAGCTATCGCTTCGCCCCTTCGCAGGCGTTGCGCCACCTCTTCAGGGAGCACATTGTATAGGAGGATTTCGCTCTTTGCTTTTTCCTCCTCAAGTTGGACACGAAGATACAAATTCTTATATCCCTCTCGCTCAATCGCCCAGTTAAGATAAAGACTCAGGACGAGGATCGGCACATAGAAACTACTCGCCTGCGCGATTTGAACACCGCTCGCACCCATTTCGATTGAGAAGTAATAGTAACAAAGCGCGTGCGCTATGCACCAAACAGCATACCCTCTGAAATTACCCGCGAAGAAGGTCGAAACAAATGCGACCGCGACAATCGAATCCCCCATCAACGTCGCAGCGGGAATGAACCCAAACAGCTCGGCTTGGCTGCTGTCGACGCGTCTTAACCCGTCCATCATCAAGATGATGGGTAGCGCGATGATGACGTCAATCCAGCGATGGGCGGCGTAATATTTCGACCCAGCCCAGAAAAAGAGTGTCAACAGATTAGCGCCGAGTGCGATTGCCCAAAAGACGTAATGCGTTGCTCGCTGCGCTTCAAAGATAGCGAGGTTTTGAAGCGTGTTCGCGGTGATCGCAATGAGGCCTACGACAACCGCGTATCGCACAAAGATCGCTCGACGCTGGCGCAGATCGAGCGCACCTACCGACGATTCGATATCCGCAGACGGCACGGTTCCAGTCAGAACCTCTGCCGGAAAGCGCTCCTCTCTGATGTTGTGCAAATCTGCACTCATCGGCTGCCCCACGCGCCGTTTTCGAGACATTAGGTCGCATTGCCCGGCGTGCGTCAAGCTCTGGGGCGACGATACCGCTGCTACTGTTCAATCGAGGACGGTGCCCACGGCGCGCTGCTCGCTCTGGAGGGCGGGATCTACAGACGGCTATTTCAGTGGCAGTTGTGGCCGGTGAGAAAGCGGGAGGAGTCGCTGATCGGCTGAAGACCGGCGGCGCCGGGCCAGCCTACTCGCTCGTCTCGCCATCCCAATGATCGCTGTCGTGATCGCGTTCGGCATCTTCTTTCGTCTTGTGAACCACCTTGTCGCGATGCTCAGGGGGACCGTAGATGGTGTACAGGCGGAGCGCCGTGGCTCCGGTGTTGATGACATTGTGGCGCGCTCCGGCCGGGACGATCACCGCGAAATCGTCCTCGACCCGGTTCGCCACGCCGTCGATACGGATCTTGCCCTCGCCTTCCTCGATCCGGAAGAACTGGTCGCGATCCTCATGCACCTCCTCGCCTATGTCGCAGCCGGGCGGCAGGGTCATCAGGACGAGCTGGAGATGCTCGCCCGTGTAGAGGACTCGCCGGAAATCCTCATTCTCGATCGTGCGCCGCTCGATATTGTCGACATAGCCCTTCATCGTCCGCTCCTTGTCCGATCTCATATGTCGCACCCAACGCGGGACGACCGTGCCAGTGCCGCTTATCCTTTCAGCGGGTCATTACCCCAGTTCATCAGCGCGTAGCGCCAGCGCGAGGTTACCATGTTGGCGGGCTCCTGGGCCCGGTGGCGGCGCACGAAGCCCACAGTCTTGCGCATATGCGCATAATCCTCGTCGTCGAGCTCGGCCACGCGCTTTCGCAATATCCGAACGATCCGGCGACCGGAGGCGTGGCCGACCGATTCGCCGCCATCTTTCTTGAATCCGACGCTCCGGCTCTCGAGAGTCCCGAGCCATTGCTCCAGCTCAGCCGAGTCCATGTTTACCGCGGCACGGAAATCCTTCTCGATCCGCGCCCGGTCCAGCGGCTTCGGCATCAGTCGTTCTTCACCACCTCGCCGGCCTTGATCACCACGTCGACGTCCTCGAGCTCGCGGACGTTGGCGAGCGGATCGCCGTCGACCGCGATGATGTCGCCCCAGCGGCCGACCGCGATCGCTCCGACGTCATTCTCGCGGCCCAGCGCCTGAGCCGCGCTTTTCGTCGCCGCCTGGATCGCCTGCATCGGGGTCATGCCCCATTCGACCATCTTGGCGAACTGACGGCCATTGTCGCCGTGCGGATAGACTCCGGCGTCGGTCCCGAACAGCATCGGCACGCCGGCGCGGAACGCGCGCTGAAAGGTCTGCCGCTGCTTGAGGCCGATCGCCCTTTCCTTGTCGAGGCTCTCCTGCTCGGTGCCGTTGGCGGTCCCGGTCGCGAGGATATAATCGTCATTGTAGATATCCATGTCGAACCAGGTGTGGCGCTGCACGGCGAGCGCGATCGTCGCGTCGCTGGCCAGGCTGCAATGCTCGATCGTATCGACCCCGGCGAGGATCGCGTCCCTGATGCCCTCGTCGCCATGGGCGTGGGCGGCGACCTTGAGGTGGAGCATGTGCGCCTCCTCGACGATCGCCTTCATTTCGGCGAGGCTGAGCTGCTGGCCGCCGACCGAATCGCCCAACGAAAAGACTCCGCCGGTCGCGCAGATCTTGATCACCTGGGCGCCATATTTGTGGAGCCAGCGCACCTTGGCCCGGCCTTCGGCCTCGCTGTTGACGACGCTGTTTTCGGGCCGGTCGAAGCTCGGCGGCAGCATATTATTGTCGCAATGGCCGCCGGTGGCGCCGATCGCATAGCCCGCGGTGACGATCCGCGGCCCCGGGATCCAGCCTTCGTCCACCGCCTGGCGAAGGCCGACGTCCTGGAAGCCGTCCGAGCCGACGTTGCGCACGGTGGTGAAGCCGGCGCGAAGAGTCTTCTCGGCATTGGCGACCCCGACCGCCGACCAGAAGGAATCGGTGTAGCGGAAGCCGCGATAGCCGCCGATCTCGGCAAGCGAGGTCAGGTGGACGTGCATGTCGATCAGCCCCGGAAGGATCGTCTTGCCGGGCAGGTCGATCCGGGTCGCGCCCTCCGGGATGACCGGACGGGCGCCGCCGCGGCCGACGACCGAGACGATCCGGCCGTCGGTGATGACGACGACCGGCTCCTCGACGACACGGCCGGCGAGGACGTCGACCATCCGGCCTGCGGTGACGACGACCGACTTGGCCGAGGCCGGTGAGGCGATCGCGGCGGCGATCGCGGCGGCGACGAGCGGAAATGTTCTGATCATGCGATTTCCCGGGCTGGAGTCGGCGGGAAAATAGGGCGCTCCCCGGCCGCCGCAATCAAAAACGGTTATTCTAGATGCCCGCGACCTGCGAGAGCATTCCGCGCTTCTCGCCGGCGCCATGGACCGGGCGGATGTAGAGCCGCTTCACGATCGGCCAGCGCCGCTTCACCTCATCCTCGATCTCGCAGACGATCCGCTCGACCTCGGCGGCCCTGATCTCATCCTCGAAATCGACGCTGAGCATCGCGGTGATCTGGTCCGGCGCCGAATGGACGGTGAGGATGTCGCCGACTCCGATCACCCCGTCGCGCCCGAGCGCTTCCTCGCGAAGCGCGGCGACGAGCTCGGGATCGGCCGCCTCGCCGATCAGCAGTGCCTTGGATTCGATCGCGAGCAGCAGAGCGGTAAAGCCGAGGATGATCCCGATCATGACCGACGCGGCGCCGTCGAAGAAAGGATTGCCGGTGAACTGGGCCAGAGCGAGACCGATGGCAGCGACGATGATTCCCGCCATCGCCGCGCCGTTCTCGAGAAGGACGATGAAGGCCGGCGGGTCCTTCGACTTGAGGACCGCCTCGAACCAGCCGAGCTTGCCCTTGGCCTCGCGGAATTCCTTGAACGCCTCCCAGGTCGAGCCGCCTTCGAGCAGAAAGGCGATCAGCAGGACTCCGTAACCGTAGATCGGCGAGACGGCGTGCTCGGGCTCCTTGATATGGAGGATGCCTTCGTAAACCGACACTCCCGCGCCGAGCGCGAAGACCAGGACCGCGACGATGAAGCTCCAGAAATAGAGCTCGCGGCCATAGCCGAACGGATGGTCGGCATCGGCGGGCTTGCGTGCCTGCTTGCGTCCCCAGATCAGGAGCAATTGGTTGGCGGAATCGACGACGCTGTGAATGCCCTCGGTCAGCATCGCCGACGAGCCGGTGGCCCAGGCGGCGCCGAACTTGGCGACGGCGATGCCGAGATTGGCGCCGAAGGCGATCAGCAGGGTGCGGTTGCTATGGCCTTGGGCGCTCATCGTTCAGAATTCCTGTCGCCGGGGACAATGTCGGACCGGGCCGGCCAGTTCCTCCTCGGTCCCGGGCTGACGGGCAGGCGATCGGTCAGCCTTTGGCCCCCTCGATCCTCAGCATGCCGATGGTGATACAGCCGCCTTCTACCGGGACGTCCGGCAGAAATGTCTCTCCCGACTGGACGACGACATTCTCGAGCGTCCAATTCTCACCGCACCTTGGTTTGAACGTCAGCGAATAGGTGCCGGTGGGAAGGTTCCTGATCCTGAAGCGGCCGTTGACCTTGACGGTGGTGCGGAAGGTCCGGCCGTCCGTCCCGGTGGCGACGACCCGCGTGCGGGTCGTGGGCGGGTACATTTTTCCGGCAATGGCGCCGCCGGGACGGTCCTGCTTCGCGAAGGCAGGCGCGCCCGACGTCAGCAAGCCGGCCGTGGCGGCGGCCGCGATCACCATTCGCCGCGTAGTGCCCCGACGGTTCGGCCTGAGCGCGATGGAACCGTCAGCATCGATTCGAGCGCGCACGCAAGCCTCCGGGTTGGCCCGCAGCAGCTTTTCGGCTTCGTCGATCGAATAGAGCGAAAGGTCGTGGACCGCCTTGTCGCACCTGCCGCAGATTCGAGCTCGTCCCTCGGGCGTCATGGCCTGCCATTTCTCATCGCAAGGCCTGGGAAAGCTTACCCGCAGGTCACCCATCGCTCCCTCCTCGTCCAATGTCGCAGCGTCCTCCCGAAGCCATCCAGCACGCCTAGGCTCATCGCGCGAGTAGCCCCGCCACGACGGCGGCAATGACGCTGACGACGATCGCCGCGGCGAGCACCACAAATAGGACCTTCTTTTGGCGCTGGCCGTGACGGCTCGGCTGGTCGGAGGCATAATGTTCGAGGAAGCCGCAGCGCCCGCAGCGCCAGGTGGCGATGTCGAAACGCGGCTTGCCGTCAAGCTTGAGGCCCGTCCAGACGCTGGTTTCCGGCTCCCCCTCGATCCAACTCGGCACCGCGGCGATGCTGTGGTCAGTCCGGTCGGCGACGAACCCTTCACTCATCGAGCCGCTGCACTTCGGGCATGTTCTCGACGGCACTTTTCGCTCCTTACGGCCTCAGCCTGAGTCCAGCCGATGCCTGGCTCAATAATGCAGCGCCCTTCCATAGGCGTCGAGTACGCTTTCATGCATCATTTCGCTCAATGTGGGGTGCGGGAACACCGTGTGCATCAGCTCGGCCTCGGTGGTCTCGAGCTGGCGGGCGATCGCATAGCCCTGGATAAGCTCGGTGACCTCGGCGCCGACCATATGGGCGCCGAGCAGTTCGCCGGTCGCCTCGTCGAACACGGTCTTGATGAAGCCCTCGGCCTCGCCGAGAGCGATCGCCTTGCCGTTGCCGATGAACGGGAATTTGCCGACCTTGATCTTTCGGCCATTCTCCTTCGCCTTGGCCTCGGTGAGTCCGACCGAGGCGACCTGCGGGCGTGAGTAAGTGCAGCCCGGGATGTTCCAGGTCTCGAACGGGTGCGGCTTCTTGCCGGCGATCGCCTCGACGCAGACCACGCCCTCGTGGCTCGCTTTGTGCGCAAGCCAGGGCGGACCGGTGACGTCGCCGATCGCATAGATGCCCTCGACATTGGTGCGGGCAAAACCGTCGACGATTATGTGGCCGCGGTCGGTCTTAACACCCAACGCCTCGAGGCCGATATTCTCGCTGTTGGGGACGATTCCGATGGCGACGATGGCGTGCGAATAGGTCTCGACCGCGCCGCCTTTGAGGGTCGCCTTGACCCCGTCCAACCCCGCCTCGAGCCTGTCGACTCCCGACGAGACGTGGATCTTCATGCCCTGCTTGACGAGCGCCTTGTGGACGAAGGCGGAGACGTCCTCGTCCTCGACCGGGAGGATCCGGTCGAGCATCTCGACGATGGTCACTTCGGCGCCCATGTCCGAATAGAAGCTTGCGAACTCGACCCCGATCGCGCCCGAGCCGATCACCAGCAATCTGGTCGGCATCTCGGCGGGGACCATGGCGTGGCGGTAGGTCCAGATCCTCTTGCCGTCGGCCTTGGCGAACGGGAGATCCCGGGCGCGGGCGCCGGTCGCGATGATGATATGCTTGGCCTGAAGCTCGGTCCTGGCGCCGTCCTTGCTGACGGTCAGCTTCCCCTTCCCCGTGATCGCTCCGTCGCCTTCGACGACCGTCACCTTGTTCTTCTTCATCAGCCCCTTGACGCCGGCATTGAGCTGGCCGGCGACCTTGCGCGATCGTTCGACGATCTTCGAAAGGTCGAAGCCTGTCTTCTCGGCGCTGAGCCCGTAGGCGGCGGCGTGGGTGAGATAATGGTTGATCTCGGAGGTACGGAGCAGGGCCTTTGTCGGAATGCAGCCCCAGTTGAGGCAGATCCCGCCGAGTTTCTCGCGCTCGACGATCGCGGTCTTCAGGCCGAGTTGCGACGCCCGGATCGCGGCGACATAGCCGCCCGGCCCGGAGCCGAGAACGATCAGGTCGTAGATATCAGACACTCTTTTCTTCCTTTGCAAAATGCTGCCGCGTCCTCGCATCGACCAATTTTGCAATCCTCTGGAGCTCCGAAAAAATGGGAGCAATCTTGAGATTACGCACAACAGATCCACGACGCTGTTTAGATTTGGTGGACCTCAAGAAATTGCGGTCCACGATGCCTCGGTTATGAAGCCACAAGTTACGGTGACTAAACAGATATCGTACATAGATCATTTCATAATAGCCTAGTATCTCGACTCCATGGTTTTTCTTAAGTTTTGTTACCATTTCATCGATCGGCAGAAACATTAGGTCATGAGTTAATCTCTCTCTTATAGACTCCTTAAGCTCATCTAGCGTGGATACCGCAAATATGTCCCGTACTTTCCGATCAACATAAGCATTCAAAGTCCGCTCATCTGTTTGGAATATCCAGTCAATTGTCTCGCTAATAAACACTTCGAAGGAGGCAATTATGTGAAGCTGAAAAAGTTTCGTAACCAATTCTCTGGCCTTCGCTTGATTCCTTAGTAGAACCAAGAGTTTCTCCTTTTCCTCTGTATCCATATCCTTGAGCTTTTCGAGCTGGCTCTTTTCGCCTAACCCCGCCGTGACATAGTCTGGATGTACTTCAAGTGCGTCGTAAAGATAGATGTGAACACGAGCCAAATCAGTCGTTTCATCAAGGAAATTCTTCAGAGCATTTGCCATTCAAATTACGCCAGCATCCCCAGAGGCGCCTCGACCAGCCGTTTGAACGCCTGCATCAGCCGGGCGCCGTCGGCGCCGTCGATGGCGCGATGGTCGAAGCTTCCGGTGGCGCTCATCACCGTGGCGATCTGGAGGCTGTCGTCGATCACATAGGGGCGCTTCTCGCCGGCGCCGATCGCCATGATCATGCCCTGCGGCGGGTTGATCACCGCCTCGAACTGCTTGATCCCGTACATGCCCATGTTGGAGAGGCTGGCGGTGCCGCCCTGATATTCCTCGGGCTGGAGCTTGCCCTCGCGGGCGCGGCCGGCAAGGTCCTTCATCTCGGTCGCGATCGCCGAGACAGGCTTGGAGTCCGCGCTCTTGACGATCGGGGTGATCAGGCCGTTCGGAATCGAGACCGCCACCGAGATGTCGGCGCGCTTGAAGGTCAGAAGCTGGTCGCCCGTATATTGGACGTTGCACTCGGGCACTTCCATCAGCGAGGCGGCGAGCGCCTTGATCAGCAGATCGTTGACCGAGAGCTTGACCCCGCGCGGCTCGAGCGAGGCGTTCAGCTCGCCGCGAAGCTTGAGCAGAGCGTCGAGCCGGATGTCGACGGTCAGATAGATGTGGGGAACGTGCTGCTTCGATTCGGTCAGCCGGCGCGCGATCGTCTTGCGCATGTTGGAGAGCTTGACCGCTTCATGGGGGATGTCCGGCGCGCCATGGACCGGTGCGGGAGCAGGCGCAGCCGGGGGCGCGGCTGGAGCCGGGGCGGCGGCCGGCCCCGCCGGGGCGGCCCCGGCGGGGCTGCCGTCTATGTCCGCCTTGACGATCCGGCCGCCCGGGCCGGAGCCGGTCAGCGAGCCGAGATCGACGCCCTTCTGCTCGGCGAGGCGGCGGGCGAGCGGGCTCGCCTTGATCCGGTCGCCGAGATCCGCTTTGGGTTGCGGCTGAGACGGCGCCGGGGGTGGAGCGGCGGGCTTGGGCGCTTCCGAAGCCGGCGCCATCGGCGCGGGCGCCGCTTGCTTCGCCGCCGGCGGCGGCGAGGGAGCGGTGCTTCCGGCCTCCTCGCCTTCACCGGCGATCAGAGCGATCACCGTCCCGACCTTCACTTGGTCGGTGCCGTCGGGGACCAGAATCTTTGCGATCGTCCCCTCGTCGACAGCCTCGAACTCCATGGTCGCCTTGTCGGTCTCGATCTCGGCCAGAAGGTCGCCGGCAGCGACCGTATCGCCTTCCTTGACCAGCCATTTGGCGAGCGTGCCTTCCTCCATCGTCGGAGAGAGAGCGGGCATCTTGAGTTCGATTGGCATGGCGCTCAGCGCTCCCGGCGTCGGACTGTGCGCCGAGACCCAAACAGCAAGTGCGGGGGGCGGGTCAAGTGCGGCGCTTGCGCCGTGGGGCGAACTGGCGCAGCATCGCAGTCGCTTAGGGGGGCGCGCGGAAGGCCATCGGCCTCCCATTGCCGGGTGACTCGAACGGCCGAACGGCTTCGTCTCCCGCCCGAATGGAGGACGAATGCGGTCTTATCTGGTGGTGATAGACGAGACGAGCGAGGCGCGGGTGGCGCTCCGCTATGCCGCGCGCCGGGCGGCCCGGACCGGCGGCCAGGTCGACATATTGGCGATCATCCCGCCGCAGGAATTCGTTCAATGGGGCGGAGTCCAGGCGGCGATGGAGGAGGAAGCGCGGCTTCGAGCCGAGGCGATGGCGCTCCAGGCCGCCGGAGCGATCGTCGAGGAAGCCGGCTTCGAGCCGGCGATCCTGGTCCGCCAGGGCGATCCGATCAAGGCGATCACCGATCTGCTCAAGGAGCGCGACACGATCGCCGCCCTGGTCCTCGGCGCCGCCGCCGAGGGTGGGCCGGGACCTCTGGTCAGCCATTTCTCGGGCGCGGTGGCGGGGACCCTGCCCTGCCCGCTGGTGATCGTTCCCGGCCGCCTCGACGACCAGGTCCTCGATCAGCTCAGCTAGAGCTTGGCGTCAGCCGCGTTCGCCGGGGCGGGGCGGCGGAGCCGGCCGCGAGCAGACGCAGCGCACTTTGTGGCGGACCCGCGGAGCGACCCGGACCCGTTCGACCACCGTCTCGTAGACGGTGCGGGTCTCGACCACCGGCGCCGGATTGACCGTCGTTTCGGTGACGATGACGACTCCGCCGCCATAGCCGTAGCCGCCATAGCCGTATCCGTAGCCATAGCCGCCATAGCCCGGAGGCGCGGGCGGCATCGGCGGCATCGGCATCGGCATGGGCGGGCCGCGATAACCGGCCGGCGGGCCCCTGTGGCCGTCGCGGCCCATGACGTGGCGCTCGACCCGGACGACCCTGTCGCCGTCGCGGCCGTAGTCGCCGCGCGCATAGCCGTCGTCCATGTCCTCGTCCCACTCGTCCGAATCTTCGCCACCCCAATAGGGCGCGCCGTCGTCGCCATAGGCCCAGCCGCCGCCATAACGGTCCCAGTCGAAGCCATAGCGGCCGTCGAGCACCCGGCCGTTGCGGTCGATCAGCAAAGCGTCGTCATAGTAGCGGATCCACCAGCTGTCCGGTCCCGGCTGGGAGAAGCCGAAATTGCTCCAATTGTTGATCACGAACTGGCCGCCGAAGAATTGGGGCGGAATGAAGCCGCCGCGGAAAACCCGGTTGAACCGGAAATGATGGTTATTGCCGCCGCCATGCATTCCGCCGTGCATTCCGCCGCCGTGATTCATGCCGCCGCCATGATGGGATCCGCCGCAGCCGGTTCCGCCGCAGGCCGGGCCGCCGATCGTGCCGCCGCTCCAGCCGCCACGACGTCCGCCATTCCAACGGCCGCGGCTTCCGGAATTGCTGAAGGAATTGCTGAAGGAATTGCTGACGGAATTGCTGACGGAGTTACTGTAGGAATTGCTGAAGGAATTGCTTCCGCCCCGGCCCATCCCGGGTTTCATCGGGCGAGCGTTCATCCGCATTCCGGGATTGTAACGGCCGGGCATTCCGGCCCGGAGCGGACCGCCGGTACGAACCGGTCCCGAGCGCATCGGGCCCATCTGACCCGCGCCCTGGGCGGCGGCGGCCGCGACGAGCGCGATGTCCGGAACGCCGGCGGTCGGATCGGGGTCGGCAACGGTCTGTGCCATCGCAGCCGCCGGCACCAGAGCGGCGGATGCCGCCAGCGCAATCATCGCCCGCTTGATCATGATCGGTCCCCTGTTTTGCAGACTCGCACGGCTCCCGGTGATCCGGGCGCCGATTAAGACTTTTTTAACGCTTGGGGGCCGGATTTGCTACAGAGGCGAGCCGGGGCGCGAGCAGGCGTGCCAAATCGAGACAGCCCGCGACATCCCGGTCATCGAAGCGCGCCCGGATCGGGCTGTCGAGATCGATCACTCCAATGAGCTCGCCGTCGTGGATCAGCGGCACGACCAGCTCGGAGACCGAAGCGGAGTCGCAGGCGATATGGCCCGGAAAGAGGTTCACGTCCTCGACCAGCTGAGGCTCGAGAGTCGCCGCGGCGGCGCCGCAGACTCCGCGCCCGAAGGGGATCCGGATGCAGGCGGCGCGGCCCTGGAACGGCCCGAGCACCAGCTCGCCGCCGACATTGCGGTAGAAGCCGGCCCAGTTGAGGTCGGGCAGGCTCTCCCAGAGCAGGGCCGCGACATTGGCCATGTTGGCGATCGGATCCGGCTCGCCGTCGGTCAGGGCATCGGCGGCCTGGACCAGCTCGCGATAGAGCGCCGGCTTGTCGTCAGCCTTGATCCTGAAATCGTACATGGCCGCTCTTCCCTCGGCAGTCATTGCGAGCGGAGCGAAGCAATCCAGTCCGGCGCCGTCTGGATTGCCGCGTCGCTGCGCTCCTCGCAATGACGGGCAGATGTGCAGCCCTCAATATGGGAGTGCGACACCGAACTCCAAGCCGTTCGGCGGCGGTTAAGCTGCGGTAGCGAAACATTCGCGGCGAAGTCCTTCCAGCAGGGAGCCCGCGATGCGCCGATTTGCCCTTCTCGCCTGCCTGTTGCTCGCGGCTCCGGCCGACGCCGGGATCGTCGGGCGCCACGATTACGGGCCGGCGCCGCGATCCAATCCGTTCATCGGCGACAGCAGCCTGCCGCCCCGAGGCGCCGGCCGGGAGGCGCGCAAGATAGAGGAGCGCGTGCGCCGGGCCCGCGACGAGGGTCTGATCTCCCGCCGTGAGGCACGTCGGCTCAGCCGGGAAGCAAGGGCGATCGAACATATGGCGGCGCGCTACGGCGCCGACGGCCTGTCGCCGTCCGAGCGAAGCGAGCTCGAGCTTCGCCGCCAGGCGCTGAGCGCGGCGGTCGGCCGGACGCGCTAAGCCGGCTCAGTCTAGACGCGGCTTGGCCCGCGCCTGCTTGACGCTGCTTCTCTGTTTCTTGCCTTCGACCCGCCGCGCCTTGGCCGCCTTGCTGACCCTGGTTCGGATGCGCTTGGGCTGGACGACGTGCGCCCTGGCGATCAGGTCGGCGAGGCGGGTCCGGGCCTCCTCGCGATTGGCTTCCTGGGTGCGGTGGCTCCGGGCGGTGACGATTATCTCGCCCTCGTTGGTCATCCGGCTGCCGGCAAGGGTCTTGAGCCGGGCGTAGACCGGCGGCGAGAGGCCGAGCTTGAAGACGTCGCAGCGCAGCTGGCAGGCGGTCGCGACCTTGTTGACATTCTGTCCCCCGGGACCGGTCGAGGCGAGGAACTTCTCCTCCAGCGCCTCCTCGGGAACGGCAAAAGGCTCAGGGCTCGACATCGCCGAACCCGGCATTGACGAAGGTCGGCGGAAGTGGAGCCCGAGCCTCGACCGGCTTCTTGCCCTCGCGGTCCATATACAGCGAAAGGGCATGGAGAAGCATCGGCCCCCGGCCGGCCCCGTAGACCGGATCGCCGGCGATCGGGATTCCGAGGCCCGAAGCGGCGTGGACCCGAAGCTGGTGGGTTCGGCCGGTTTCCGGGCTGAACAGGATCATCGCCCTTCCGTCTCTGGCCGCCACCTTGCGCCAGCGGCTCAGCGCCGGCTTGCCCTTTGGGTCCGAAACCATCCGCCAGCCCTGCTCGGCGCTCGAAATCTTGGCGAGCGGCATGTCGATCTCTCCCTCGTCCGCCTCGGGCACGCCGTCGAGGATCGCGACATAGGTCTTGATCACCTCCCTCGCCTCGAAGGCCCGCTGGAATCTCTTATGCGCCTTGGGGTTGCGGGCGAGCAGGAGGCAGCCGCTGGTGTCTCGGTCGAGCCGGTGCACCGGCAGCGGCGCGCGCCGGAAGCCGAAGCGGAAATGCCCGAGATAATCCTCCAGGCTCTCGCGGGTCTTCGAGCCCGGATGGACAGCGAGACCGGCGGGCTTGTCGATGACGATCGCCTCGCCGTCGATGAACAGGACATAGTCATCCCACATGCCCTGCCCGTGCCACGACCGTGACTCTCGCGCAACGAGTCCGCGCGACTCGTTGGGAATCCTCGTTTAATTCGAAATTAACCTTTTGCGTTCACATCTCCCATGGTTAATGAACAGCACCAGCCGAACCGGCGCGTCCGCGCCGAGCCCGGCGGAGCAGAGGGGCCAGGCAGATGCGCGTATTGCTGATCGAGGACGAGCCGACGACCGCCAAGAGCATCGAGCTGATGCTGACGAGCGAAGGTTTCAACGTCTATACGACCGACCTGGGCGAAGAGGGCTTGGACCTCGGCAAGCTCTACGATTACGACATCATCTGCCTCGACCTGAACCTGCCCGACATGCACGGCTACGACGTGCTGAAGAAGCTGCGGCTCGCCAAGGTCGGCACCCCGGTCCTCATCCTCTCCGGGATCAGCGAGATGGATTCGAAGGTCCGGGCCCTGGGCTTCGGCGCCGACGATTATGTCACCAAGCCGTTCCACCGCGACGAACTGGTCGCCCGGATCCACGCCGTGGTGCGCCGCTCGAAGGGCCATTCGCAGTCGGTGATCAGGACCGGCAAGCTCGCGGTCAACCTCGACGCCAAGACGGTCGAGGTCGACGGTTCGCGGGTCCATCTGACCGGCAAGGAATATGCGATGCTGGAGCTGCTCTCGCTCCGCAAGGGCACCACCCTCACCAAGGAGATGTTCCTCAACCACCTTTACGGCGGGATGGACGAGCCCGAGCTCAAGATCATCGACGTCTTCATCTGCAAGCTCCGCAAGAAATTGAGCCTCGCCTGCGGCGGCGACAATTATATCGAGACCGTCTGGGGCCGCGGCTACGTGCTTCGCGACCCGGAGGAGATGGAGACCGCCAAGGTCGCCTGAGCAGGTCGTCCCGCGATCCTTCATTGATTGTTCAGTGGAAGGGGTCGACAATCTGCCGCCAATAGAACATCTTGCGCCGCGGTGCGCAAATGGCGCCACAAGAAGCGGATGAGCCTATGTCGGAAGAGCTGTTCTCGGCGATGGCGGACAAGCTGTCCCGCATAAGGGCTGAGGTACGGCGCGATGTGGAAACTCGCCTTGCGCAAGGCGCCGAAATAGGAGCGGCCAAGGCCGGCGAGGTCCTTTCGATATCGCTGGATTCGAAATCGGGAAAGCGGCGCGCTCGGGTCTTGGGCAGGTACATCCGATCGGCTGGTCCGCTTGCGAGGAAATCGGACGCTGACCGGTCCGGCGATGCGGCGATGGCGGATACAACCCGGCCGGACAAAGACGGCCGTTGACGACGCTCGGGCGTGCCCCAGGTCACCATGATCGCCGGGCCCAACGGATCCGGCAAATCGACCTTGATCGAGAAGTTGATGGCGGCCGGTCTTTCGTTCGGCGAATATCTCAATCCAGATGACATAGCGCGATCGCTCGGAAGCGGCGACGAGGCGAACAGGAAAGCTCAGCAACTGATACGCGAGCTGCGGGATCAAGCCTTGGCCGAGCGACGGGACTATGCCTGGGAGACGGTGATGTCCCATCCCTCCCACATTGAGCATCTGCTCACCGCGCGCAGGGCGGGTTTTCAGGTCAATGTTATTTACGTGGCCACGGAAGATCCGGTCGTCAACGCGTTGCGCGTTCGGGAGAGGGTGGGCCGGGGAGGCCATGACGTCCCGGTCGACAAGATCCGCGAACGATATGGGAAGAGCCTTGCCAGGCTTCCCCACGCGCTCCTCGCAAGCCATTTCGCGTCGGTGTTCGACAACAGTGATCCAGACGATCCGTTCAGGCTGATCTGCGAGATTCGAGGTGTCGTGATCCGACTCCACCATGAATATTCCGAGATGCCCGGCTGGTTTCAGCCCACCCTGCGCTATCTTCACGAGGAGGGTCATCTGGACCTGAACTGAACCGGTATTGCCTCCCCTTTTGCACCGCCCCTGCCTTTCGTGCATTCAGCCCGTATGGCGCGGACCGCTTTCGACGAGCTTTGGGGGATAAGCCGGGGCAGGAAACCGCGTCCCGGCTTCGAACCGCTCGCATCCTGGCTGACCGAGACTCCCCCGGCCGAGCTCGACCGGCGCCAGCAGGCGGCGGAGACCGCGTTCCGGACGCTCGGCATCACCTTCAACGTCTATGGCGAGGAGAGCTCGGCCGAGCGGATCATCCCGTTCGACATCGTTCCCCGAATCTTCTCCGCCAGGGAATGGGCGAGCCTCGCCGAAGGGCTCGAGCAGCGGGTCCGCTCGATCAACGCCTTCCTCGCCGACGTCTATGGCGAGCGCAGGATCATCGCCGACGGCGTGGTGCCCGCCGACATCGTCCTCGCCAATCCGCAGTTTTGCGTCCAGATCGCCGGGGTCGAGCCGCCGCACGGAGTCCATGCCCATATTTGCGGGATCGACATGGTCCGCACCGGCGCCGACCAATTCTTCGTCCTCGAGGACAATTGCCGGACTCCTTCCGGCGTCTCCTACATGCTCGAGAATCGCGAGGCGATGCTTCGGCTCTGCCCCGAACTGTTCGACATCTATCCGGTCCGGCCGGTCGACACCTATCCCGACCTGCTCCGCGACATGCTTTACTCGGTCGCTCCGCCCGAGGCCCGGAACCCGGTCTGCGTGCTGCTGACTCCGGGCCATTTCAACGCGGCTTTCTACGAGCACAGCTTCCTCGCCGACAATATGGGCATCGAGCTGGTCGAGGGCTCGGACCTCGAGGTCGAGGACGACGTGGTCTGGATGCGGACGATCGACGGGCGGCTCCGGGTCGACGTCATCTACCGCCGGATCGACGACGCCTTTCTCGACCCCTTGGTGTTCAACCGCGACAGCCTGCTCGGAGTGCCGGGGCTGATGGCCGCCTATCGCGCCGGCAACGTCACCCTCGCCAACGCGCCGGGAACCGGGATCGCCGACGACAAGGCGATCTATTCCTACATGCCCGAGATCGTCCGTTACTATTCGGGCGGCGAGGCGAAGCTGCCCAACGTCCAGACCTTCCGCTGCCGCGAGCCCGAGGCGCTCGCTTACGTTCTCGACCATCTGGCCGAGCTGGTGGTGAAACTGGTCGACGGCTCGGGCGGCTACGGAATGCTGGTCGGCCCGGCCGCGAGCTCGAGCGAGATCGAGCGGTTCCGGGCGGCTCTCAAGGCCGAGCCGCACCGCTACATCGCCCAGCCCACCCTCGCTCTGTCGACCGTCCCGACGCTGACCGAGAAAGGCGTCGTGCCGCGCCATGTCGACTTCCGCCCGTTCGTCCTCAGCAGCCCCGACAGCATCCGGATCGTTCCGGGCGGACTCACCCGGGTGGCTCTCCCCGAGGGCTCGCTGGTGGTCAATTCGAGCCAGGGCGGCGGCACCAAGGACAGCTTCATCCTCGCCGAAAGAGAGGGTGAGCGCTGATGCTGTCGCGCACCGCCTCGAACCTCTACTGGGTCGGCCGCTACATGGAGAGGGCGGAGTTCACCACCCGCCTGGTCGAGGCGACGATCCGGCTCGCCTCGCTGTCGCGCAACGCCCAGGCCGACCAGGCCTGGCGAAGCGCACTCGCGGTCAAGGGCGAGGTCGCCGCATTCAAGGCGTTCGGCGAGAGCTTCACGCCGTTCAACATCGTCCGCTACCTCACCCTGGCCGAGGAGAATCCGAACTCGGTCCGGACCTGCCTTCGGTTGGCGCGCGACAATGCCCGAGCCGCCCGGACCGCTCTGACCCGCGAGGCTTGGGAGGCGATCAACCGCGCCTGGCTGAGCGTCCGCGACCGGTCCAGCCCGGGCGGCGCCCAGGCGACCCTCAACCTGGTCGAGGCGATCAAGGCGGAGGCGCGCGGTTTCGAAGGGGCGGTGGCGCGGATGCTTCGCAAGGAGGCCTATTGGTTCCTCCGGCTCGGATCGGTGATTGAGCGCGGCGACAACACCGCCCGATTGCTCGACGTCAAATATTATTTGCTTCTGCCGCGCGGCGAAGAGGTCGGCGGAGCGCTCGACCGCGACCAGTGGACGACGATCCTCCACACCGTCTCGGCGCGGACCGCCTTCCGCCACATCTACCAGGAGGCGCTCAAGCCCTGGCTGGTCGCCGACCTGCTGGTGCTTCGCCGCGAGCTTCCGCGCTCGCTCGCCGCCTCGGCGATCGAGACCGTGGCGCTGCTCGCCGAGCTCGGCGACCGAAGCGGGCGGCAGGGCCCGGCGGACCGGATGGCGCGAAAGCGCGAGCGCGAATTGCTCGAGACCGATATCGACTCGATCTTCCGCCAGGGGCTCCACCAGTTCCTCAACCGTTTCATCAACGACAATGCGGCGCTCGACCAGGCGATCGCCGCCCAGTTCAGGTTCGGGTAGGTTGAGCTGATGCGTCTCTCCGTCCAGTACGACACGAGCTATCATTATTCCCAGCCGACCCGGCGGGTGATCCAGCTGCTTCGGGTGACTCCGCTCAGCTTCGCCGGCCAGTCGGTGCTCGACTGGCGGATCGACGTCGATTGCGACGCCCGGCTTCGCGAGGGCAAGGACGGTTACGGCAACGTCACGCACATGCTCTATGTCGACCGGCCGGTCGAGGCTCTCAGGGTCTCGGTGACCGGCAAGGTGCTGACCGAGGACCGGGCCGGCGTGGTCGGCGGCCTTCCCGACGATCTTCCGCCCCAGGTCTTCCTTCGACCGACCAGCCTGACCGAGGCCGGGCGGCCGCTCCACGATCTCGCCGCCGCGCTCGTCGCCCAGGGCGGCGCCGATCTCGACAAATTGCACCGGCTGACCGCGGCCATCCATTCCCGGATGACCTTCGATACGGGGCGGACCGGAGTCGATACGCCGGCGACCGAAGCCTATGCCGAAGGCCATGGCGTCTGCCAGGATTTCGCCCACATCTTCATCGCCGTCGCCCGGTCGATCCATATTCCAGCCCGCTACATTTCGGGCCATTTGTTCCGCCGCGACGGTGCCGTGCTCCAGGAAGCCGCCCATGCCTGGGCGGAGGCCTGGGTCGAGCATCTCGGCTGGGTCGCCTTCGATCCGTCGAACGGCATCTGCACCGACGACGCCTATATCAGGGTTGCCGCCGGACTCGATTATCGCGATTCCGCGCCTTTTGCCGGGGCACGGAACGGCGGCGGCCGTGAAGAGCTTAAGGTGGAGGTGCAGGTGCGCCAGGCGGACGCTCAGAACCAGAGCCAGTCGCAAAGCCGGTCGCGCCGAAGCCAGTCGCAGTCGCAGTCGCAGAATTGAGGGCGATATGACCTATTGCATCGGAATGCTGCTCGAGGACGGCCTGGTGATGATCGCCGACACAAGGACCAATGCCGGAGTCGACAATTTTTCCTCCTACAAGAAATTGCACACGCTCGCCGCGGCTCCGGACCGCCAGATCTACGCCTGCACGTCGGGCAGCCTGTCGATGAGCCAGTCGGTGATCAGCCTGGTCATGGAGGGACTGCCCTCGGGCGAGGGCGACGAGCTGCCGCGCACCCTTAACCGCTGCAACTCTATGTTCCGGGTCGCTCAGCTGGTCGGCGAGGCCGTCCAGACCGCCAACCGGACGGTCGGGACCGCGCTCGAAGCGATCAATCTCAACAGCTCGGTCTCGCTCCTGGTCGGAGGAAGGATCGGCAAGGCCGCGCCGCAGCTGTTCCAGATCTATTCGGCCGGCAATTTCATCCAGTGCAAGCCGGAATCGCCCTTCCTTCAGATCGGAGAGACCAAATATGGCAAGCCGATCCTCGACCGCGGGATCGAGGTCGACACGCCGCTCGACGAGGCGGTCAAGACCGCCTTTCTCTCGTTCGACAGCGCGATGCGGTCGAACCTGGGGGTCGCCCGGCCGCTCGACCTGATGGTGATGAAGCGCGATCCCAAGGCGCCGATCCTGACCCGGCGGATCGAGCCCGACGACGAATATTTCAACGAATTGTCGCTGCGCTGGTCGATCCTTCTCCACGAGGCGACCCGGGCAATCCCCAACCCGCCCTTCATGGCGGAGGCGAATTCGGAGAAGGAACAGCCGAAGGCGGCCGAATAAGGCCCTAGGCGATTCTCCGGACCTCGCCGATCGACGAGGCCGCCAGAGCCGAGGCGTGCTTCGCGTCGAGCGGCGGCGAGAGCAGGAAGCCTTGGCCGTCCCGGCAATTGAGCTCGCGAAGCAGGGTCAGCTGGGCGGGAGTCTCGATATGCTCGGCGACGCAGGGCAGGCCGAGCGAGGCGCACAATTCGAGCACGCCCTTCAGGAGGCGGCGGCCGCGCAGATTGTCGCCGTCCTGGGCGACCAGGGCGCCGTCGAGCTTGATTCCGTCGAACCGCATCTCGCGAAGGTAGGAGATGGAGGCGTGGCCGGCGCCGAAATCGTCGAGGACGATCCGTGCCCCGGCGGCGCGGAGCGCCTGGAGATTGTCGCGGGCGACGGTGAAGTCGACCAGCAAGGCGGTCTCGGTCACCTCGATCTGAAGCCGCGACGGCGGCATATCGCTCGCCTCGAGGATCGAGAGGATCCGCCCGGCCGAGCCGACGCTGCACAGCTGGACCGCGCTGAGGTTGAACGACAGCCTGATCACCTCGGGCCAATTGCCCGCCTCGCTCGCCGCCTTGGCGAGCAGGCTGTCGCTCAGATCGGTGATGACGCTGATCTGCTCGGCGATCGGGATGAACTCGCCCGGCGAGACGATCCCGAGCTCGTCGTCCTGCCAGCGCGCCAGCGCCTCGAAGGCGCGAAGCCGTCCGCTGGCGAGGTCGATGATCGGCTGGTAGCGGAGATCGATCCGGTCGCGGGTCTCGGCGAGCCGAAGCGCTTTCTCGATCCGGACGCGGCGCCGGTGAAGCTCCTCCATGTCGGGGGAAAAGACCGCCACGCCCGAGCGGCCGTTCTGCTTGGCGCGGTAAAGCGCGGTGTCGCCGCGGATCAAGGCGCGCGACACGTTGCAATCCCCGGCGTCGAGCAGAGTGAGGCCGCAGGAGCCGGAGATCCGGAACTCGCGGCCGTCGACCGTGAACGGCGCCTGGAGCACGGCGCAGACGCCCGCGCCGGCCACGGCCGCCTCCTCGGCGTTCGCGCAGCCCGGAAGAAGAAGAGCGAATTCGTCGCCGCCGGTTCGTGCGACGAGGGCGCCCTTGCCGCCGACGCGCCTCAGCCTGCTGCCGACCTCGGTCAGAACCGAATCGCCGGTGGCGTGGCCGAACGTGTCGTTGATCGGCTTGAAGCCGTCGAGATCGACCATCGCCAGGGCGAAATGCCGCCTGGTGCGATTGAGCGATCCCGCTTCGCGGGTCAGTACCCGAAGGAAAGCCCGGCGATTGGCGAGGCCGGTCAGCGGGTCGGTATCGGCGACGATGCGCGCCTTGGCCTTCTCCGCTTTCGCGGCCTTTTCGGCACGGCGGGCGCGCTCGCGCTCGGCGCCGATCTGGGCGCGCGATTCGACGACCTTGGAGAAATTCTCGTTATGGATCCCAAGCAGTCGAAGGCTGACCAGGGTGATGACGAACAGGCTGAGCCCGGTCGAGACGTGAGCAAGGTCGCCGAACAGCATCAGCCTCACCGCGAGCGGCAGGCCGAGGAGAAGCAGGGGCAAACGGGCGGCGCTCGGGAAGCTGCTCAGGCCGTAGGCGCAGCCGATCGCCGCCAGGCTTCCGAACAGGATCACATAATTCCGTTCCCCGACCGCGCCGGTCTCCATCAGATAGATGCCCCAGGCGCAGAAGCAGACGCAGAAGGCCAGAGCGAAGAGGAAGGTCTTCCTGAGCTCGCGCAAGATCTGCTCGGGCGAGGGCCTGCGGTTGCGGGCGCGCACCCAGTAAGCGAGCCTGACCAACACCCCGCCGGCGAGCAAAGACGAGGGGCTGAGAATCGCCCCCAGGCCGGCGGTCGCGAGGTGGAGGCTGGTGAAGTTCGCCAGAGCGATGATGTAGAGCAAAGGGATCTGGCGCTGGAGCGCGCGATAGCGCTCCTCGAGGAGCGACCGCCCCACGAGGCTCTCGGCCTCCCCAACGTCGATGAGCCCGCCGAAGCAAGTCTTCACAAACCCCATGGGAAACAGATTTAGAGAGAAGATGTTAAAAGGCTGTTGTCGGCGCAATGCCTTGGTTAATACAGTATAGACCAAGAAATTCGGCGGTCGGCACGGCACGACTGCCCTGCCAAGCCTTGCGCAGCTCAGGAATTGAGCGGAAGCTCTCTCTGGTCCGGCTCGAAGCGGTGCCAGCCGTTCGGCCCGAGCCGCTCGAGCGGGCGGAAGCGCGCCTTGTAGGCCATTCGGCGCGAGCTCTCGACCCAATAGCCGAGATAGACATAGGGGAGCCCGGCCCGCCCGGCGCGGATGATGTGATCGAGGATGATGTAGGTGCCGAGACCCTGCCGCTTCGAATCGTCGGGCTCGAAGAAGCTGTAGATCATCGACAGGCCGTCGGCCTGCTGGTCGGTCAGGCAGGCGCCGACCAGCCGGCCGGGCCGCCCGCCCTCGGACGGCTCGCGATATTCGATCACATAGGTCTTGACCGGGCTCTGCTCGATCATGTCGGCGAAATCGCCCTCGTCCATGTCGACCATCCCGCCGCCCGGATGGCGCTGGCGCAGATAGCGGCGGAGCAATTCATATTGCTCGTCGGTCGTCCACGGCTTGCAGGCGGTGACCTCGAGATCGGAATGCTTGCGGAGCATCTTGCGCTGGGTCGCGCTCGGCTGGAACTCGCCGGCGACGACCCGGACCGAGATGCACGCCGAGCAATCGAGGCAGCTCGGCCGGTAGGCGACGCTCTGGCTTCGCCGGAAGCCGATCCGCCCGAGCGCATCGTTGAGCTCGCCGGCGTGCGGACCCGACAATTCCGTGAACACCTTTCGCTCCGTCTTGCCCGGCAAATAGGGGCACGGAGCGGGGCTGGTTACGAAAAATCGTGGAAAGCGGAAGGGTGCGCTCACCAATGCTCCGACGGTTGAGAGGCGTGGTTGCCGGACTCTTTATGAGCCTCCCGGCAAGTCTTGAAAAGAGCGAGACCGGTCCAAACCAGGGTTAAGAGACGAGCCGTTCCAGCACGGGACGAACCGAGCGCCATTCGCTACCGGATTGGGAGGGGTGAGCTTCTTCCCGTCATCCCCGCGAAAGCGGGGATCCCGCTTCTTCTTTCTTCCTGATTCCGCGTAAGCGCGCCGTCAGCAAAGGAAGCGGGATCCCCGCCTTCGCGGGGATGACGATTTGAGAATTGCCGTTCACTTGGCAAACAGGCCCATCTGGCGTCGCGCAGCAACAGGCCTTATGCGCCGGGCAATGGCACGGATCGCGTTCATCGGCCTCGGAGTCATGGGAGGCCCAATGGCCGGCCATCTCGCCGCCGCGGGACACGACCTCGTCGTCCACAATCGGAGCGTCGCCAAGGCGGAAGCCTGGGTCGCTAGGTATAAAGGCGCTGTCGCTGCGACCCCCGCCGAGGGTGCCGCCGGCGCGGATGCGGTCATCTCCTGCGTCGGCGCGGACGACGATCTCGAGGCGGTGACCCTCGGGCCCGACGGCGCTTTCCGGGCGATGCGCGCCGGCGCTTTGTTCGTCGACCATACCACCGTGTCGGCGTCGATCGCCCGACGCCTCGCCGGGGAGGCGGCCGGCCGCGGGCTGCTGGCGCTCGACGCGCCGGTTTCGGGCGGCCAGGCGGGCGCCGAGAAAGGCCAGCTCGCGATCATGTGCGGCGGGACTCCGCAAGCGTTCGCGGCGGCGGAGCCGCTGATGCGGGCCTATGCGGCGCGGATCGTCCATGTCGGCCCGGACGGAAGCGGCCAGCTCACCAAGATGGTCAACCAGATCGCCATTGCCGGCGTCGTCCAGGGCCTGTCCGAGGCGCTTCATTTCGCCAAGTCGGCGGGGCTCGATACCGGCAAGGTGTTCGAGGCGATTTCGGGCGGCGCGGCGCAGAGCTGGCAGATGATCAATCGCTGGCACAGCATGGACGAAGGGCGGTTCGATTTCGGTTTCGCGGTCGACTGGATGCGCAAGGATCTCGGCCTCACGTTGGACGAGGCGCGGCGCAACGGCGCGCGCCTGCCGGTCGCGGCGCTGGTCGATCAATTCTATGCCGACGTCCAGGCGATGGGCGGGGCACGCAACGACACCTCCTCGCTGATCAGAAGGCTGACCCGATGAAGAAGCTGCTTGCCATGCTCGCCCTCCTGCTCTGGGCGCAGGCGGCGCTGGCCGACGTCCTGGTCGACAATGTCAACGGCTACACGATCGGGCGCGACGGCCGGCTGGTCCGCTTCGTCGCGATGCTGGTCGGCGACGACGGCAAGGTCCAGCAGATCTACGCCCGCGGCGAGCGCAGGGCGGAGCGCCCCCGCTTCCGCTTCGACGCCAAAGGCAAGACGCTGATCCCCGGCCTGATCGACGCTCACGGCCATGTCATGAGCCTCGGCCTCGGCGCTCTCACCCTCGATCTCAGCGACACCAGGAGTCTCGACGAGGCCAAAGCGAAGATCGCCGCTTTCTCGGCCGCCAACCCGCTTCCGGTCTGGGTCGTGGGGCGCGGCTGGAACCAGGAGAAATGGGGCCTCGGGCGCTTTCCCACCGCCGCCGACATCGATGCCGTGGTCAACGATCGGCCGGTCTGGCTCGAGCGGGTCGACGGCCATGCCGGCTGGGCCAACAGCAAAGCGCTTCAGGCGGCCGGGATCACCGCGCGGACGGCCTCGCCGGCGGGTGGCAAGGTGGAAATGGCCAATGGCCGGCCGACCGGGATCTTCATCGACGCGGCGACCCAGCTGATCGACAAGGTCGTGCCGCCGCCGCTGCCGCGGATCCGCGATCTCGCTCTGGTTCGGGCCCAGGACATCCTGCTCGCCACCGGAATCACCAGCGTCGCCGACATGGGGACGAGCGTGGAGGATTGGCTGACGATGCGCCGGTCCGGCGATCTCGGCCGGCTTCGGGTGCGGATCATCTCCTACGGTTCCGGGCTCGAATCGACGCTCGCCGTCGCCGGCACCGGGCCGACCCCGTGGCTCTATGACAGCCGGCTCCGGATGATCGGGGTGAAGCTCTACTCGGACGGAGCGCTCGGCTCGCGCGGGGCGTGGCTCAAGCAGCCCTACAAGGACAGGCCCGGCGAGCGCGGCCTCTCCTTCCACAACGACACCGAGATGAAGAATCTGATGAGCCGGGCGGCGATGGACGGATTCCAGGTCGCGGTCCACGCGATCGGCGATGCCGCCAATGCCGAATTGCTCGGAGCGATCGATGAGCTTTCCGAGACCTATACCGGCGACCGGCGATGGCGGATCGAGCATGCCCAGATCGTCGATCCGGCGGACCTGCCCAAATTCGCGCTCCACGGCACGATCGCATCGATGCAGCCGGTCCACCAGACCTCGGACTGGCGGATGGCCGAAGCCCGGATGGGGATCGAGCGGCTCGGCGGCGCTTATGCCTGGCGGAGCATGCTCGCCAACAATGTGCCGCTGGCGTTTGGATCGGACTTCCCGGTCGAATCGCCCAATCCCTTTCCCGGCTTGGCCGCCGCGATCAGCCGCGAGGACGCGCAGGGCCAGCCGCCCGGCGGCTGGATGCCCGAGCAGAAGCTGACTCTCGAGCAGGCGCTCGCCGCCTTCACCCGCGGCGGGGCCTATGCCGGCTTCGCCGACGACCGGCTCGGAAGCCTCGAGCGCGGCAAATATGCCGATTTCGTGCTGATCGACCGGGATATCTTCGACGGCATGTCCGCGGCCGACATTCGCGAGACCAAGGTGCTCGAGACCTGGATCGCCGGCCAGAAGGTCTGGCCGAACTGAGCCAGGCTTCCGTCAATTGGCTTCGTCATTGCGAGCGTAGCGAAGCAATCCAGTACGGCTCCAGAGGCCTGCTGGATTGCCGCGTCGCTCCGCTCCTCGCAATGACGGTTCGAACTAGCGCGCCAGCCTGGTCAACCGACTGACCGTCAAGATCTGCGGCAGCGTCTCGGACCGTCCGCCCGGCGGATAATAGAGATAGAGCGGGATCCCCGACCGGCCCTCCTTTTCGAGGAATCGGCCGATCGCCGCGTCGCCTCTGGTCCAGTCGCCGACCAGCACCGCGACGTTCTTTTCCTTGAAGGCGCGCTCTACCTCGCCCCGCTCGAGCACTCCGGCCTCGTTGACCTTGCAGGTGAGGCACCAGTCGGCGGTGAAATAGACGAAGACCGGACGGCCCTCCGAGCGCAGAGCGGCAAGCCTTTGCTCGCTGAACGGTTCCTCGCCCGGAAGCCCGCTTCGCCTCGCGGAGGCGGGCTCCACTGCCGAGGGCAAGAGAGCGATGGCAATGGCCGCCGCGAGCGCCGCGGGAGCGAGGCGATACCAACCACCCCTCCTTCCGACCCACCACAAGGCCAGCCCCGCAGTCAGGGCGGCCGCGAGGCCGATGGCCAGCCCGTCCGTTCCCGTCTGGCGTCCCAGCACCCAGGCGAGGCCAAATGCGGTCAGGAACATCGGCACCGACAATATCCGCCGGAACCGGCCCATCCACGGTCCCGGCTTGGGAAGGCGCCGGCGCAAGGCGGGCACGAAGCCGAGCAGAAGGAAGGGGATTGCGAGGCCGAGGCCGAGCCCGGCGAAGATGGCGAGAGCAAAGACGCCCGGCAGAAGCAAAGCCGCGCCCATCGCCGCGCCCATGAACGGCCCGGTGCATGGGGTCGCGACGAAGGCCGCGAGAGCGCCGGTCCAGAAGGCGCCGGCGGTCCCGCCGCTTCGGGTCAGCCGGTCGCCGAGGCCGAGCGCGGGAAGCTCGAACAGGCCCGCCAGGTTGAGCGCGATCGCGGTCACCAGCAGAAGCAGGACCAGGATGATCCGCGGATCCTGGAGCTGGAACGCCCAGCCGACCGCGTCGCCGCCGGAGCGGAGCGCGAGCATCGTCGCGCCCAGTGCGAGGCAGACGAAGACGAGGCCCAGCGTGTAAGCGAGCGCCTCTCGCCGCGCCGCCCGCTCGTCCCCGCCCGCTTTCGCGAGGCTCAGCGCCTTGAGGCTGAGGATCGGGAAGACGCAGGGCATGATGTTGAGCAACAGGCCGCCCAATATCGCTCCGCCGAGCGCCAGAAGCACGGCCATGGCTCCGCCGCTCCCGCCATTGCTCGCCGCGCCCTCGCCATCATCGCCCCCGGCCGTGCCGGCGATCGCGACTCCGGGCGGCGGAACCGGCCCCGCTCCGGCGTGGAAGGCCAGCCCGGCGCCGCCGCCGACCGCGAGCACGCCGTCGAGCGAAGACGGACGTGCCCGGCCCGCTTCGGTCTCGACGATCAGCAGGTCGCCGCTTCGGGACAGCCTTTGCGGTCCGCTATGGTTCACTGCTTCGAGGGTGAGCGGGAAGACATAGGGATCGTCGAGCTTCATCGCCGCCGGGATGGGAATGGCGAGACGCAGCTTGCCGCCTGCCCGCTCGAAGCGCGCCTCGCTGCCGAGCGGTCGAGGCAAGGCCTGACGGTAAAGGTCGAACTCGGCCCGGCGCGCCGCGTCCACCCGGCCCGCCGCGACCTTGAGATCCAGCGCAAGCTCGGCTTTCTCGGGGACGCAGACCTGGTCGGTGCAGACCAGGTAATTCAGGGTCGCGCGAAGCGGCAGGGTCGAGCCGGGAGCGAGGCCGGCCGGCACCTCGAGGTCGATCAGCTCGGCATGCTCGCCTTCGAAGACGTAATTCATGAAGCCGGCGACGATCAGCCGCTTCGGCACCGGATATTGGATCGGCCCGGCGCTCAGGCCGGCGGGAAGACGCCATTCGATTCGGTTCGGGACACCGGCGTCGCCCGGATTCTCCCAATAGCCATGCCAGCCGGGGCGCGGCTTCATCAGCAGCGCCAGAGTGACCTTGCCGCCCGCCGGCGGAGCGTCGCCTTCGGCAACCAGGCTGACCGCCATTGCTTTTTGTCCGGGCGGCAGGATCTGGGACGCGGCCTGTACGGCGATCAGCGCCCCGGCGAGGGCGAGCAGGAGGCGGCTGAGACGATTCACGCCGCGTCTATAGCATCGCTTCGGGGTGGCACGCCCTCATCGATTCCGGGCCCGCCGAAGCGCCTCTAGGCGGCGATAGGGTTCCGCCAGGTGACGCTCCGCCGCGGCGCGCACGGCCGGGGAGGCGCCGCTCCTCTTGGCCTTGGAATCCGCCTGATAGTCCCGCCAGGGCGACTTGGCGTCGCGGCGTGCCGCCTCCGCCATGGCCGCCGATCCGCCCTCGCCCGCGTGGATTTTCAGGTGAGCGAGGATCTTCCCGATCGCTCCGGGCAGCTCTTCGTGGCTGACCAGCAGCCCGCCTGACTCCGCGCAATCCGCGGCCATGGTGCAAACCCGCTCCAGGACTTGAGCGATATACTCTTCAGGCGAGGCTCCCGCCTCGGTCTCGATGCGGTGATGATGCGGCACGTTGGCCATGACCTGGATGCTTGGAGTCAGAATCAGCGAGACCAGGACTTCGACGGGGTCGCGGTAGATGAAGACCCAGGGCACCGCCGGAAAGGCCCTGCGGAAGAAGGGCAGCATGATGGTCTGCCAGCTGTCGAGCTTGAAGACGAAGCGGCGCCCGCCGCCCGGACGATCGCGGCCCAGCGCGTGAACCATGGCCTTGAATGCGCGCAGGCCGCGCTCGTCGCCGGCCTCGTCGGCATCGGCGGCCAGCCGAACCATGATATCGAGCGGCGGCGGCTCCGAGACGGCGACGATATCGGGCAAAGCGGCGAGCATCTGCGAGACCAAAGTGGAGCCGCATCGCGACATATGGAAGATGAAGCCGTCGGGCGGCGGCGGGGCGGCGGCGGCTCCCTCGATGAAATCGTCGAGCCCGACGCGATAGCGGAAGGCGAGATTGAACGGCCGCTCCGCGGCGTTTCTGGCGTTGGTTGCGAAGAACGGCTTGTCGAGCGCGGCGCCGGCGAAATGGACCCAGTCCACCGCGATCCCTCCCTCGGGCAGCGACACCAACTGGATCGGGCGCCAGTCGGGCCCGGGCCAGGAGGCGCCGTGAATCGGAGCGGGCGCGCCCAGGAACATGCCGATCGGATCGGGCCTGAGCTCTCCGAAAGAATCGGCCGAAAGCGCGATCCCCGCTCTTGCCGCCTCGTCTAGCGCCAAGGCGACGAACGCCTCCGGGCTCTCGCAGCGCGCCAGCCGAATCTGCAGCGCTTCGTCGGCCATGACATGGTTCCGGAACCGGTCGAGCGGGGCGGAGGCGCTGTCGTTCATGGCAGCCTTCGTCCTTCCCACCTCGAAGCGCCCCGCCGGTTGCGTGCGAGCCAGGCACCTTTCCAATCCGGCCCGCGCCGCATAGCATCATCTTGGTGGACGGAGCGCAAGACATTGCGGGGATGCGGATCGCTGAAGGCGAGGCGGCGGGATCGCGCCTCCCGGACCGGGTGCGGCTGGGCCTGAGCTTCGATCCGGAGCGGCTCGCAGAGGATCTCGGCCGGTTCGACGAGGCCGAATGGGTACGCCACGTCGTCAGGGCCAATTATGAAGGCGACTGGACGGTCCTGCCGCTTCGCTCCGCCGCCGGCGAAACCCATCCGCTGCGGCTGATCAATGCCGACCTCGGAGCGAGCCGTTTCGAGGACACGCATTTGCTCGACCGGGCCCCCTATCTGCGCGAGGTGCTCGGCTGCTTCCCCTGCCCACTCAAGGCGGCGCGACTGATGCGGCTGTCGCCGGGATCGCAGATCAAGGAGCATTGCGATCCCGGTCTCGACGCCGACGAAGGCATTGCCCGCCTCCATGTCGTGGTCGCCACCAATTCCGAAGTCGAGTTCATGGTCAATCGCCGCCCGGTCCGGATGGAAGCGGGAAGCATTTGGTATGTGCGGCTGCTCGATCCCCACTCGGTCGCCAACCGCGGCGATACGGACCGGGTCCATCTCGTCATCGACGCGGTGGTGGACGAGTGGCTCGCCGCCATGCTTTGGGAGGGCGCCCGGCAGGCCGGCCCGCCCACCTAGAGCATTGCGCGAAAAGGTGGGTACCGGCTTTTCGCAAAGAGCAATGCGGCAACAACAGGTTCTAGGGCGTATCGACATTCACTTCGGCTGATCTCGACGGCTCTCGTCCTCCCTGCGTGCGAAGCACGTGGGGAGGGGGACCATCCGAAGGATGGTGGAGGGGCGTTTGGTGCTGTTGGCCCCTCCACCGCGGTCCGCGGTCCCCCTCCCCATCGCCTGCGGCGACAGGGAGGACTAAATGTCGATACGCCCTAGGGCAGGTTGCGATTCCTTCCATCGCAGCCTGCGCTAGTCCAGGTTCGGCCTCAGCCAGCGCTCGGCCTCCTGAAGCGAGACCCCGCGGCGGGCGGCATAGTCTTCGAGCTGGTCACGGCCGATCCGGGCGACCCCAAAATACTGGCTGTCGCGGTGGCCGAAATAGAAGCCCGACACCGCCGAGGCCGGAAGCATCGCATAATTGTCGCTGAGCGTGATCCCGGCGGGGTCGCCTCCCAACATCTGGAACAGCACCGGCTTGAGGCTGTGATCGGGGCAGGCGGGATAGCCTGGCGCCGGCCTGATTCCCTCGTAGCGCTCGCGGATCAGGTCCTGGTTGGTCTGATATTCCTCGGGCTCATAGCCCCAGACGCTTTCGCGGACATGCTGATGGAGCCGCTCGGCGAAGGCTTCGGCGAGCCGGTCGGCGAGCGCCTTGAGGAGGATGTCGGAATAATCGTCATTCTCGGCCTTGAACCGGGCGAGGTGGGGCTCGAGGCCGTGGATCGCGACCGCGAATCCGCCGATCCAATCCTCGCCCTCGGGCGCGATGAAGTCGGCGAGGCACATATTGGCCCGCCCTTCCCTCTTCTTCACCTGCTGGCGGAGGAAGGGCAGGAGAGTCTCGTCATTGCCGGCGAGGACGAAGACGTCGTCGCCCTCTCGGCGGCAGCGCCACAGGCCGACCGTCCCGCGCGCGGCGAGCCAATGCTCGGCGATGATCCGATCGAGCATCGCCTGGGCGTCGGCGAACAATGAGCGGGCGCTTTCGCCGACCACTTCGTCCTCGAGGATCGCAGGATAATTGCCGGCCAGCTCCCAGGCGCGGAAGAAGGGGGTCCAGTCGATTCCGTCCCTCAGATCGCGAAGCGGCCATTCGCCGAAGCTGTGGAGTCCCGGCCGCTTGGGCGGCGGCGCCTTGCCGGTCTCGTCATAGGCGAAGCCGTTGGCGCGGGCCTCGTCGAGCGTCGCGAGCTCGTTCTGGCCCTTGTTGGCGCGGGTGTCGCGGATCTGCTCATAATCCTGCCGGGTCTGGGCGACGAGCGGATCGCATTGCGTGTCCGAGACCAGAGACGAGGCGACCCCGACCGCGCGGCTCGCGTCGAGAACGTGGATGACCGGCCCTTCATAGGCCGGATCGATGCGAAGCGCCGTGTGGACCTTCGACGTCGTCGCCCCGCCGATCAGAAGCGGAAGCGACAGGCTGGCGCGCTGCATCTCGCCCGCGACCGTCACCATCTCGTCGAGCGAGGGGGTGATCAGGCCGGAGAGGCCGATCATGTCGGCCTCATTCTCGTTGGCGGCCTGGAGGATGTCCTGCCAGGGCACCATCACGCCGAGATCGATCACCTCGAAGCCGTTGCACTGCAAGACCACCCCGACGATGTTCTTGCCGATATCGTGGACGTCGCCCTTGACCGTCGCCATCACGATCCGGCCCTTGCCCTGGGTCGCGCCCGATTTCTCCTTCTCGGCCTCGATATAGGGGATGAGGTGGGCGACCGCCTTCTTCATCACCCGCGCCGACTTGACCACCTGGGGAAGGAACATCTTGCCCGATCCGAACAGGTCGCCGACGACGTTCATGCCGTCCATAAGCGGCCCTTCGATGACGTGGATCGGCCGCTCGGCGCTCTGCCGCGCCTCCTCGGCATCGTCGACGACGAAGGCGTCGATGCCCTTGACCAGAGCGTGCTCGAGCCTCTTCTCGACCGGCCAGCCGCGCCATTCGGCGGCGATCTTCTCCTGGACCGGGTCGGAGCCGCGATAGCGCTCGGCGAGGTCGACCAGCCGCTCGGTGGCGTCATCCCGGCGATCGAGCACGACGTCCTCGCACGCCTCGCGGAGCTCGGGATCGATCACGTCGTAGACATCGAGCTGGCCGGCATTGACGATCGCCATGTCGAGCCCGGCGGGAATCGCGTGATAGAGGAAGACGGCGTGCATCGCCCGGCGGACCGGTTCGTTGCCGCGGAACGAGAAAGAGAGGTTGGACAGGCCGCCCGAGATGTGGACGTGCGGGCAGCGCGCCTTGATCTCGCGGCAGGCCTCGATGAAGTCGAGGGCGTAGCGGCGATGCTCCTCGATCCCGGTCGCGACCGCGAAGATGTTCGGATCGAAGATGATGTCCTCGGGCGGGAATCCGTCCTCGACGAGCAGCTTGTAGGCGCGCTCGCAAATCTCGACCTTGCGCTCCTTGGTGTCGGCCTGGCCGGTCTCGTCGAATGCCATCACCACCACCGCCGCGCCATAATCGCGGACCTTGCGGGCGTGGGCGATGAACTCCTCCTCGCCCTCCTTCATGCTGATCGAATTGACGATCGGCTTGCCCGACACGCATTTGAGGCCGGCCTCGATCACCGTCCATTTCGAGCTGTCGATCATGAACGGGACCCGGGCGATGTCGGGCTCGGCCGCGATCAGCTTCAGGAAGGTGGTCATCGCATATTCGGCGTCGAGCAGGCCCTCGTCCATGTTGATGTCGATGACCTGGGCGCCGTTCTCGACCTGGTCGCGGGCGACCTCGACCGCGGCGGCATAGTCGCCGGCCATGACCAGCTTCTTGAACCTGGCCGAGCCGGTGACGTTGGTGCGCTCGCCGATATTGACGAAGGTGCCCTTGGGGAGTGTGGTCATGTGGGAAAGATCTATCTGCGCCCGAGGGCGATCTTGACGGTGAAAATTGCGGCCCCGACCATGCAGACGGGAATGAGGAACATCAGCCAGAAAAACGAAAACATGGCAGCGAGCAGCGGTCCGATGTCCACACCCAGAGCCATGCAGGCCGAGCCGCCCTCATTGACGGGGCAACCCAGAGCGTAGCCGATCCCGCCGGCCGCCAGGACAATCGCGAGCGGTCCGAAAATTCCGCCAATGCACATCAACAATCCGGCCTGGTCGCTCGTCAATGACCGACTCCTGCGCTTCATGCGGCGATCACCATCGGCTCGATGCCGGCGAGGCGCGTCCAGCGCGGCGGCTCGGGAAGCCTGCGCGGCGGCACTCCGGCAACCGACCCGGCGATCGCCTGGATATGGGCCGGAGTGGTTCCGCAACAGCCGCCGACGATGTTGACCGTGCCGCTGTCAGCCCATTCGCGCACCTGCGCCGAAGTGGTCTCCGGGCATTCGTCATACTCGCCGAGATCGTTGGGCAGGCCGGCATTGGGATAGGCCATGATCAGAGTGTCGGCGACCGCGGACAGAGCGGCGATATGGGGCCTGAGCTGGGCCGCTCCGAACGAGCAATTGAGCCCGACCGAGAGCGGCCGGGCGTGGCGCACCGACGCCCAGAAGGCCTCGATCGAATGGCCGGAGAGGTTGCGGCCGGAAAGGTCGGTCACCGTCATCGACAGCATGATCGGAAGATCCGGATCGACCCGGCGCGAGGCATGGATCGCGGCCTTGGCGTTCAGAGTGTCGAACACCGTCTCGATCAGGACGAACTCGGCGCCGCCTTCGACCAGAGCCTCGATCTGCTCGACATAGACGTCGGACAGAGTATCGAAGTCGATCTCGCGAAAGCCCGGATCGTTGACGTTGGGCGACAGTGACAATGTCTTGTTGGTCGGACCAAGCGCTCCGGCGACGAATCGGCGGCGGCCGTCCTTCGCGGTCGCGGCGTCGGCGACCTCGCGGACGATCCCGGCCGATGCCCGGTTCATGTCGCGGACGAGATGCTCGGCGCCATAATCGGCCTGGCTGATCGCATTGGCGTTGAACGTGTTGGTGGCGAGGATGTCGGCGCCGGCGTCGGTGAAGGCCAAAGCGATCTCGCTGACCAGGTCGGGCCGGGTCAGGTTGAGAAGATCGTTATTGCCCTTCTGGTCGCGCTCGAGCGCGAGCCCGCCGCGATAATCGGCCTCGTTGAGGCGGCGCGCCTGGACCTGGGTGCCGTAGGCGCCGTCCTTGATCAGGATCCGCGTGGCGGCCTCTGCCCTAAGCTGCTGTGCGGCGTTCATCTGTCTGGTCCTTCGGCCGGAGCCCGAGCAAATGGCAGATCGCATAAGCGAGCTCGGCCCGGTTCAACGTGTAGAAATGGAACTGGCGGACTCCGCCGGCATAGAGCTGGCCGCACAATTCGGCGGCGACGGTGGCCGCGACGAGCTGGCGGGCGGCCGGGAGATTGTCGAGCCCCTCGAACAGCCGATCCATCCAGGGCGGGATCGAGGCGCCGCACAGCGAGGCGAATTTGCGGGTCTGGGCGACGTTCGAGACGGGGAGGATCCCCGGGACCAGCTCGGCGTCGATTCCGGCGGCGGCGGCCGCATCGCGGAACCGGAAGAAGCAGTCCGGAGTGAAGAAGAATTGGGTGATCGCCCGGACCGCGCCGGCGTCGAGCTTGCGCTTCAGATTGTCGAGATCGGCCTGCTGGGTGCCGGCCTCGGGATGGACCTCGGGATAGGCCGCGACGGAAATCTCGAACGGGGCGACCTTGCGCAGGCCCGCGACCAGCTCGGCGGCATTGGCATAGCCGTCGGCACGCGGCTCGAACCTCTTGCCCTCGACCGGCGGGTCGCCGCGAAGAGCGACGACATGGCGGATTCCGGCCTGCCAGTAGGCGCGAGCGACTTCGTCTATCTCGGAGCGGCTCGCCTCGACACAGGTGAGATGAGCGGCGGCCTCGAGATCGGTCTCGCTGGCGATCCGGACGACCGTATTGTGGGTCCGCTCGCGGGTCGAGCCGCCGGCGCCATAGGTGACCGAGACGAAGCGCGGTGCGAGCGGAGCGAGGGTCTCGACCGACTCCCAGAGAGTCTCTTCCATCTTCTCGGTGCGCGGCGGGAAGAATTCGAACGAGACCGCGATGTCGCCCGCCGCGTCCTCGAACAAAGGATGGCTCCACTGGCCGGCGGGGTGGGCGACCGGGCTCATGCCACCACCTTCAGGCGCGATTCGCCGCGCTCGCCGGCCCAGATCGTCACGGTCAGCTCGCCGCCCTCGAGATGCTCGACGACTCGCGCCTCGAGCCCGGCGCCCTCCAGATATTTGAGCATCACGTCGTCGGCGAAGCCAAGGCGGGCATGGGCGTCGCGGCTTCGCAACTCCTCGCGGTCGTGCGGCGCGAAATCGACGACCAGCAGACGCCCGCCGGGCGCGAGCAGACGCGCGGCCTCGGCGACCGCGGCCGCGGGCTGCTGGGCGTAATGGAGAACCTGGTGAAGGATCACCGTGTCCGCCGAGCCCGAGGCCAAAGGCAGCGCATACATGTCGCCCTGGCGAAGCTCGGCCGAGGCAAGACCCGCCTCGGCCAGCTTGACCCGGGCGAGGCGAAGCATTTCGGGCGAGCGGTCTACGCCGAGGGCGTGCGAGGCGTCGGGGCCGAACAGGCTGATCATCCGGCCGGTGCCGGTACCGATATCGACCAGCCGGCCGACCGGACGGCCCTCGGAGTCGAGAGCTCGGGCGATCGCCGCCTCGACTTCGCTCTCGGCGATATGGAGCGAGCGAAGCTCGTCCCAATCCTTGGCGTGCGAGGCGAAATAGGCTTCGGCGGCGGCGGCGCGGTCGGCGCGGACCGCGGCGAGCCGGGCCGAGTCCGCGACCATCCAGGGATCGTCGCCGTCCAGCTCCGCCCAGCGGTCGAGCAGGTCGAACAAAGGTCCGACCCGGGCCGCGTCGGCGAGGCTGAGGAACACCCAGCTGCCCTCCTTGCGCCGCTCGGCGAGGCCGGCGTCGATCAGGATCCGGACATGGCGCGACACGCGCGGCTGGCTCTGGCCGAGCACCTGGGCGAGCTCGCCGACCGAAAGCTCCATCGCGCGCAGAAGAGCGATGATCCGAAGCCGGGTCGAATCGCCGAGCGAACGGAAGATTTCTGAAGCGCCGGACATAGATAAGGATATAAAGATATCTTTATATGTCGGTCAAGTCACGGACGCGCAATGCCCGCGCCAATTCTTTACTGAAACAGTAGACATAGGGCCGGAGCTCGTTTACATCTGTGCTCGCCGGAAGCCGGGAGGAGACTCCCTGCGCCTCGCCCGGCGCACCACAATCATCCTGTCTCAGGAGGGAAAGCCCATGAAGAAGATTGCCATCGCCCTGGTCGCCGTCGCGACCCTCGGCCTCGCCGCCTGCAACAATGCCGGCACCGAGACCAACAACAGCACCGACCTCAACCTGACCGAGAACGGCGCCGCCGTCGACGTCGACAACGCGACCGACGCCGCCAACAGCTCGCTCGACGGCAACCTTGCCAGCGACGCCGGCAACATTGCCTCCGACGCCGGCAACACCATCGAGAACGCCGCCGATGCGGCCGGCAACACCATCTCGAATGCGACCGACGGCAAGTAAGCTCGTCTCGCGATCGATTTGAAAAGGGTCGCGTGCCTCAATGGCACGCGGCCCTTTTTATTTTCAGGCGCCTGGCTAGACTGATGCCAGGGGATGCATCGGGAGACGCCAGCATGCGAAAGATGATTGCGGCCGCCGCACTTGTTGCGAGCCTGACGTTCCTGGCCGGATGCAACCGCGACGACAATTCGACCACGCCCACCGAGGAAGAGAATCGCCAGCTCGACAATGCGGCGGAGATGCTCGACGCCTCGCCCGACAGCATGGCCGCCAACGAGGACGCCCCGCTCGGCAATGGCGAGGTCGACGTCGTCGAGACCGAGGAGCCCGCGCCGGCCGGTGAAGGATCGGCGAATTCGGCGGGGAATGCCCAATAGCGAGTCGGCCGGACCGAGCGCCGGTGGGCGGCGGCGATCAGTGAGAACAGACGATCGCGGCCGGCCTGGCGTCGGCGTCTATGCGCAATCGCTCGAGGATCCGCGTCGGTCCGTCTTCGAGTGAGATATCCATTCTCCCGTCCCGACGCCCGACGAAACGGACGATCGCCTCAGCCAGCAGGCCGCGCTCCGCCTGCGTCAGTGTCGGGGTGGCGGCGATCCGCTCGAGGACGTCCGAATAATTGATTTCGGCCTCGGTGCCGAGCATCGAGATCAGGAGATGGCGGCGACTCTCGCTCTGGCAGAAGATGTCGGCCAGAAACTGCTCCTTTTCCGCCGTCCAGGCCGTGAGCAGGGCCATCAGCGGCAGCCAGGCCGGATCGTCCTCGGCCGGCGGCGGCCAGTCGGGATCGACGGGGCGAGCCTCCCACGCCCGCCTCTTGGCCTGGTCTTTCAGCTCCGCCATCGCCCATCTGGACACGTTCGCGTCGAAGTCGGCCGCCAATGCGAGCGTGACGAAGGGACGGGCGCGATAATCCGGGACCCGGATCGCGCCGATCGCTTCGCTGGTGCTGGAGATGCTGTCCTCGCCGAAGAAACGGACCTGGTACCAGTGGAGCGCGAGGGCCAGTTCCGGCCAGTTTGCTGCCGCATGCCGGTCGCGCCGCCAGCGTTCGTGCCCTTCATCCGATGAATCGCCATCCTGCACCTCGTCCACATCCTCGATGAGCGTCTTCGCCTCCCGCTCCGGCAAGGTCGGCAACAGGTTCATCAACCTGGTCTCGATCCACTGATATGCGCGTGGATATTGGCCGTTCTTCGCGAAGAAGCGCAGCGCCGGCCCGAGCTCGCCCGGAACCGTCGACGGCGAGGCGGCCAGCCTGTTGAACAGCGGCAGCGCGTCGGGATGATCGCCGTTGACGAGCGCGAGGAGAAGGTTTCGGCGCTGCCTCGACATGTCGGACACGTGGACCGGCTTGCTGCTTACCCCGCCTGCCGGCCCTGCCGCTTCTTCGTTCGTTCCGGCGGCGGCCGGCCCGATACCGAAATCCGGCTGCTCGCCGCGTTCCAGACGGTTCCAGGCGGCCAGCAGATAAAGCGTCGGCTTGTAGGGCGACAGCGACTGCAGATGCTCGCGAATATCGCCGAGCTCGGCTTCGGAGAGTGTCTCGCCGGCGAGCCCTTCGCGCGTCTTCAGCATCTGCTTCAGCTTCTCCAGCTGAGCCATGGCCCTGAAGCGGTTCTGAAGCTGTATGTAGCGGCGAACGGTGCGGGTCCACGGGCTCGCCTCGCCGGCATATTCCTCCCCGGCCTCCGCAAAACCGTAGTCGAGCGGTTTCCAGCCGCCGCCCTCGAGCCTGGTAAGGAGCAGCAGATAGCGCTTACCCTCGTCGTAGGGCCTGTCGCCGCACGAGCCCATCGCGGCGACCGGATAAGGCGCATTCGGATCGCTTGGCCTTGTCACTTGCAAGGAGGCGTAGGGCGCCTCGACCGTGGCGGGCGGCGAACCCTTCAGCGTCGATTCGATCCGAAAGGCGGGGAATGTCCGGCCATTGCCGCCCGAATGCCGGACAGCCGTCGCGACGACGATCGCATCGGCCATCTGGACCAGCTCGTAATTGCTTGGCCGGACAGATTCGATGTCCATCGAGCAGGCTCGAGCCGGACCCGCCATCGCCAGAGAAAAGAGAGCGATTGCGATGGCCTGGACAAGTATCTGGAATGTCCGGATCATCGCGCTTCCTTCCCGGGATCGGACTCTGTTCGGATCGGCGACCGTGTCAATGGCGATGACGGCCGGGCGGCGGAGGACGTGGATTTCGCCGGGTCCGAGCCCGGTCTTGCGGCCCGCGGAATAAGCGAGGGTCAGGAAACAGTCTGAAGCACGGGCCGGGGAGGACAAAAATCCGACTGAACCAGCAGCGCCCCGGGCAGAATCGGATCGGCAGGCGCATCCCGCTCGCACTGCTTGAGGCGAAACTGGATTGGCGGCAGCGGCGCCTGAACATATCGCCCCGAATAGCCTGGCGGCGTCATTCCGCGCGCCCGGCTCGGGATCAGCCTCGAGACCGCTTTATCGAGCGCCGGACTGGCCGATCGGGTTACGATCACGGCGATGATCCTGCCATCCGGAGCGATCAGCGCCGATGCCTCGACCACGCCCTGCTCCTCTGCTCGAAGGGCAGCGGCCGGATAGTCCTCAGCGGTGAATATTTGAGCCAGATTGCCCTGCTCAGGTGAAAATCGGCCCGCTTGGGCCAGACCGCCATGCCTGTCGAACTCGGCGTTCAGGATATGCCTCGCGAAGGGATGCCGTGCGAGAGCAAGCCGCCTGACCACTTCCAGGGCAGCACCTTTCCGGGCGTTTCCGCCTGTTTGAAGGGCGCTGTCGACCCAGGCGAAAAGCGGTGCTTCGGCATCCCGAGTGCCGAGAATGACAAAATCCGCCAAGAGCTTCGCGGTCCTGGCCTCCAGGTCCGCGACACCCCAGGACAGGTCGCGAGCGATCACGGTTGTCATTGCCGATCGCGCCGCCGCCCCGGCCGGCGTCTGCGCGTCCGACCATTCGGACAGGGTCGCGACCGTGCGGTCCCGGACGTTGCGGTCGCTGCTGAGCAATCGTGGCCGTACCATCTCGAGGAGGAGCAGTCGCGACTCCTCGCTATACCGTGCCGCGCTGGTCAGCAGGGCTTCCGCGCGATCCATGTCGCCGGGGCGTTCCGCACCCGAAAGCAACAGCCGGGCCGCGCGCGTCTTCTGTTCCGGCGTGGCGTTGACGCTTTCGCCCATGGCGATGCTTCGATCGCGATCGAAGCGGGGCGAGCTCGGGTCGCTGAGCGCGTCGAAAAAGGCAAGTTTCGCTTGCCAGCTCGTCCTGGCGCCGGGCCGGTTGAGATAGGCCCAGACATCGTCTCGGATCACGAAGGCGCGCAGCTCCTCCGAAGTCCACTGGACCTTCGGAAAAGCCCCATAATAATCGCCGCGAAGCGACATTATGCGCTGCAGCTCGATCGAGCGCACTCTGTCATCGGCCTGACCGCTCATCGAAAGATAGGTGACCAACTGCCCTATGGCCTCTCTATTCTCGCTGTTCAGCGGATCCGGACCGACGACGTAAGTCATGATCGCGATCGCGAGGGACCGGTCCTCGGGGCAGCCATTACCGTACCAGAAGCGCTCGCCAATCCTTCCAAGCTTGAACGGTTCGACATTCTTCGTCTCGAGGAAGCTGTGCAACCGGGCGCGATGTCGCGTCACGTCGCGGCAAAGTGCGGCATCCGCTTTTGCCTGTTTTCGAGATTCCCGGAGCTGTTTTCCGGTGATTTCGCTGACGAAGACGGCAGGCACCGCATAGGCCGCCGACCCGCAAAGGAGACAGCACAGAGCGGCCGCCAGCAATCCGGTGCGTGGCCGAGGCCGGTCTGGCGCCCTTTCGGCAAATCGCGATGCCATCGAGCTAGGCTCTTCGCTCGGAACAACCAGCGGCTCGAATCGGGTCACAGCGTCTCATCATCCTTGTTCCCACGCCGGGTGAGCTGACCCGACATATAAGGGATGTTCGCAATCCGGTCGATGACGGTCCCGCCGTAACGATCGACATGGCCGACCTCAAAAAAAGGGCCGGGGTTTGACCCCGGCCCTTCTCTTTTTCGGCTGAGCCTGGGACTTAGAAGTCCATTCCGCCCATTCCGCCCATTCCGCCGCCGCCCATGCCGCCGCCGGCCGGCTTGTCCTCGGGCAGCTCGCACACCGCCGCTTCGGTGGTGATGAGCAGGCCCGCGACGCTGGCCGCGTCCTGGAGAGCGGCGCGGACTACCTTGGTCGGGTCGATCACGCCGGCCTGGACCAGATTCTCATAGACCTCGGTCTGGGCGTTGAAGCCGAGATTCTCGTCCTTGCCGTCGATCAGCTTGCCGGCGACGACCGCGCCGTCCCAGCCCGCATTCTCGGCGATCTGACGGACCGGCGACTGGAGAGCGCGGCGAACGATGTCGATTCCGCGGGTCTGGTCGTCATTGCCGCCGTTCATGCCCTCGAGCGCCTTGGTGGCGTAGAGCAGAGCGACTCCGCCGCCGGGAACGATGCCTTCCTCGACCGCGGCGCGGGTGGCGTGGAGAGCGTCGTCGACTCGGTCCTTGCGCTCCTTCACCTCGATCTCCGACGAACCGCCGACCTTGATCACGGCGACTCCGCCCGCGAGCTTGGCGAGACGCTCCTGGAGCTTCTCCTTGTCATAGTCGCTGGTGGTGTTCTCGATCTGCTGGCGGATCGCCTCGACCCGGGCCTTGATCGAATCGCCGTTGCCGGCGCCGTCGACAATGGTCGTATTGTCCTTGTCGATCGTGACCCGCTTGGCCTGGCCGAGCATCGCGACGGTGACGTTCTCGAGCTTGATTCCGAGATCCTCGCTGATCATCTCGCCGCCCGACAGGATGGCGATGTCCTCGAGCATCGCCTTGCGGCGATCGCCGAAGCCGGGAGCCTTGACCGCCGCGACCTTGAGGCCGCCGCGAAGCTTGTTGACGACGAGCGTTGCGAGAGCCTCGCCCTCGATGTCCTCGGCGATGATCAGCAGCGGACGGCCCGACTGGACCACCGCTTCCAGGATCGGAAGCATCGCCTGGAGGTTGGACAGCTTCTTCTCGTGGATGAGGATATAGGGGTCGGCGAGCTCGACCTGCATCTTCTCGGGGTTGGTGATGAAATAAGGCGAGAGATAGCCGCGGTCGAACTGCATGCCCTCGACGACGTCGAGCTCGAACTCGAGGCCTTTGGCCTCCTCGACCGTGATCACCCCTTCCTTGCCGACCTTTTCCATCGCCTCGGCGATCTTCTCGCCGACGACGGTGTCGCCATTGGCCGAGATGATCCCGACCTGGGCGATCTCGTTCGATCCGGAGACCGGCTTGGAGCGCGCCTTCAGATCCTCGACCACCTTGGTCACGGCGAGATCGATGCCGCGCTTCAGGTCCATCGGGTTCATTCCGGCCGCCACCGACTTCATGCCCTCGCGGACGATCGACTGGGCAAGGACGGTGGCGGTGGTGGTGCCGTCGCCGGCAAGGTCGTTGGTCTTCGACGCGACCTCGCGCAGCATCTGCGCGCCCATATTCTCGAACTTGTCCTTCAGCTCGATCTCCTTGGCGACGGTCACGCCGTCCTTGGTGATCCGCGGGCTTCCGAAGCTCTTGTCGAGGACGACGTTGCGTCCCTTGGGGCCGAGGGTGACCTTCACCGCATCGGCGAGGATGTCGACTCCGCGCATGATCCGCTCACGGGCGTCGCGCGAGAATTTGACGTCTTTCGCTGCCATTTTCGTTTTTCCTTACTTAGTCACCCCAGCGAAGGCTGGGGTCCATGTTGAGTCCGAATGGATGCCAGCCTGCGCTGGCATGACGGAGAGTTCAGCCGACGATCCCGAGGATGTCGCTTTCCTTCATGATCAGAAGGTCCTCGCCGTCGATCTTGACCTCGGTGCCGGACCATTTGCCGAACAGGATCTTGTCGCCGGCCTTGACGTCGAGCGGCGTCACGGTGCCGTCCTCGGCGCGAGTCCCGGTGCCGACCGAGACGACCTCGCCTTCCTGCGGCTTTTCCTTGGCGGTGTCGGGGATGATGATCCCGCCGGCCGTGGTCTCTTCGGCCTCGACGCGGCGGACCAGCACCCGATCGTGGAGCGGACGAAAGTTCATGCGAGTCACCTCTTTGGTTTGAATGCGGCCCCGGGCCGCATGGATTGAACTTTGTTGGCACTCGCATCGAGCGAGTGCCAGCACGGCGGATGTAAGAGCTGTTCATCCGCGGTCAAGCCGTCGGCGAGGGAATCTTTCGCCTCCCGCGCCGCCATGGAAGCCGCCGATTTACACAAAGACGGGGCTGGTCTAGCTCAGACTCAAAGGTCATTCGGAAGGTCGAAATCATGCGGTTCGCGGGCAAGGTCTGGAAACTTCTCGTCGGGGTGAAGGACTTCATGGTCCTGCTCTTCATGCTCGGCTTCTTCGGGATGCTGTTCGCGGCCCTGTCGGCACGGCCGACCGTCGGGCCGGGCGAGCATGGCGCTTTGTTGCTCGACCTCGCCGGTCCGATCGTCGAGCAGCCGACCCAGGCGACCGCGGCGGACGTGTTTGGCGGCGGCGGCAGGACCCGCGAATATCGGCTTCGCGACGTGATCCATGCTCTGGAGAAAGCGGCCGATGACGACCGGATCAAGGTCGTCGCGCTCGATCTCGACATCTTCTCGGGGGGCGGCCAGACCGCCTTGGCCGACGTCGGCGAAGCGCTCGACAATGTCCGCAAGGCAAACAAGAAGGTGCTCGCCTTCGCCACCGGCTATGACGACGATTCCTACCAGCTCGCCGCCCATTCCAGCGAGGTCTGGCTCGACCCGATGGGCGCGGTCCTGGTCTCCGGGCCGGGCGGGACGAACCTTTATTACAAGGGCCTGATGGACAAGCTCGGGATCACCGCCAACGTCTATCGGGTCGGAACCTACAAGGCGGCGGTCGAGCCGTTCACCCGCAGCGACATGTCCCCCGAGGCGAAGGAAGCGCTCCAGGTGGTCGCCGACCAGCTCTGGGAGAGCTGGCAGCAGGACGTCAAGCGCGCCCGGCCCAAGGCGCAGATCGCGGCCTATGTCGCCGATCCGGGAGCGCGCATGGCCGCGGCCGGCGGCGACATGGCGAAGGGCGCTTTGTCGCTCGGCCTGGTCGACCGGATCGGCGACCGCAACGCCTTCGGCCGGCGGGTCGCCGAGATCGCCGGGACGATCGACTCTGACGTCCCCGAAGGGTTCCGGGCGATCAAGCTCGACCGCTGGGTCGCCGCCTATCCGGCCAGCGACGACGATGGAGCGATCGGGGTTCTGACCGTCGCCGGCGACATCGTCGACGGCAAGGCGCCCGCCGGAACCGCCGGCGGAGAGACGATCGTCCGGCAGCTCGAGACGGGGCTGAAGCGCGGCAATCTCAAGGCCCTGGTGCTTCGGGTCGATTCGGGCGGCGGATCGGCTTTGGCCTCGGAACGGATCCGCCATGCAATTCTCGACGCCAAGGCGAAGGGGCTGCCGGTCGTCGTCTCGATGGGCAATGTCGCGGCGAGCGGCGGCTATTGGGTGTCGACGGTCGGCGACAAGATCTATGCCGAGCCGAGCACGATCACCGGGTCGATCGGCGTGTTCGGGATCCTCCCGAGCTTCCAGGGGTCGATGACCAAGCTCGGCCTCGGCGCCGACGGCGTCAAGACCACCCCGCTCTCCGGCGAGCCCGACCTGTTGCGCGGCCCGTCGCCCGAGGCCGGGAAGCTTCTGCAAATGGGCGTCGAAAGCGTCTATCGGCGATTCCTCGGCCTGGTCTCGCAGTCGCGCAAGCTGCCCGTCGCCAGGGTCGATCAGATCGCCCAGGGGCGGATCTGGGACGGCGGCACGGCGCGGCAGCTGGGCCTGGTCGACGCGTTCGGCGGGCTCGACGACGCGATCGCCGAGGCGGCCCGGCGGGCGAAACTCGACCCCGACGACGTCGAGGTCGCCTGGCTCGAGAAGAAGCCGGGATTCGCCGACAATCTGCTGATGGCGCTCGCCACCGACGGCAATGACGAGGAGGACAGCCAGGCCAATGCCCGCGACGCGTTCGGCCGGATCGGCACCGGGCCGCAGCTGACCCTGATCCGGGCATTGACCGACGCCGAAAGGATGCTCGGCGGGTCCTCGATCCAGGTCCGCTGTCTCGAGTGCCCGCCCCCGGCGAGCGCTCCCCGGCGCCCCCGCGCCGACGGCTTCGCCGCCTGGCTGTTGAAGCTGTTCGCGGCGTGAGGATCAGGGCCGCGACGCCCGACGACGCCGCGGCCCTCGCCGAGATCTACGCGCCCTTCGTCGCCGGCAGCCACATCTCGTTCGAGACCGAACCGCCGGACGAAGCGGAAATGCGCGCCCGGATGGCGGCGGGCGCGGGACTCTATCCCTGGCTCGCGGCGGTGAACGAGGCCGGCGAGATCGCGGGCTATGCCTATGCGGCCCGCTTCCGTCCGCGCGAGGCCTATCGATTCGCGGTCGAGACGACCATCTATCTTCGCCCGGCGGCGGAAGGGTCCGGGCTGGGCCGGCGGCTCTACGCGCCGTTGCTGGCGATGCTCGAAGCGCAGGGCTTCAGCCAGGCGATCGCCGCGATCGCTCTGCCCAACGATGCGAGCGTCCGGCTCCACGAAAGGCTCGGCTTCGCCCATGCCGGAACCTACGCACGGGTCGGCTACAAGATGGGCCGCTGGTGGGACGTGGGCCTGTGGCAGCGGCCGCTCGCCGCCGCGGCCGACCCGCCGGCCGAGCCGCGTACCTCCCTTCCCCGCGATCTGGCGGAAGCCCTCAGTCGATCCGGGTGAATCGGACGATCCGGTCGCCGATCGGATTCTCCCGCGACGTCGTCCGCGCCTCGTAGCTTCGCTCGTCGATCCTTCGCCACTCGGTCGACATCGTCAACTGCCGGCCGTCGGCGCCGGTATAGGTCTCGCCCCCGAAATCGAACAGGCCGGGCCGGGGAGTCATCGAGCCTTTGCTCACCCCGCCGAGCGAGTTCCAATAGACATAGTCGATCCGCTTCGCCGCCCCGTTCCAGCTGTAGAGGGTCTCGCCGCGATAGATGGTGGCGCCTCCGGTGACTTCGTGGCGGTCGCGGATGTGCTGGCCTCCGAACACCGGCTCGAAACAGTGCACGTCGTGCTGCGCGCCCTGCTTCATCGGTCCCCGCCAGCAATGGCCGACGAGGAAGCGCATCGGCTCGAGCTCCGGCCGAAGCGGCGGCGCCGCGGACGAAGCCGCGAGCATGGCGGCCAGCCAGATCATTGCATCAGCCCCAGGATCAGGCCGAACAGAGTGAACTGGACGGCGTGATAGCCGCCGTTGATCAGCCAGTGGACGATCCCCCTGCGCTCGAACAGATAAGAGATCCCGAACGAGGCGGCGACCCAGCAGATGCCGGCGGCCGCGCCGAACTCGACCGAAGGGAGGAGCGGCATGCCCCGGCCGATGAACAGAGCGAAGACGAAGGCGGCGATCAGGCTGAGCGCGAAGGCGGTGCCGTAAATGAGGGGCATGTTGACGCCCGCCAGATCCTCGTCGCTCAGCTTCGCGCCGGCCTGCCAGCGCTTCGCGAACAGCATCGGCGAATACCAGATCCCGCCGAGCACCATCGAGCTGATCCCGCACAGCAGGACCGCGATCCAGTTGACGTCAGGCATCTTCCCCTCCCCTTGTTTCTCTTTCCTGCCTCTCGTCCCGGTCAGCCGGGATCGTCATGCCGCCTCCTTGACCCGGGCGAGCTGGCCGAAATGGGCTCGAAGCTGGGCGACGGCCCGGTCGAAATAGCCGACGTCGCGATGGGTCCGGGCCTGCATGACCGCCCCTTCCATCACCGTCAGGATGAACTCCGCCAGCGACTGGAGATCGACGCCCGGCGCCAGCCGATCTTCCGCGGCCTCGAGGCAGGAGCGGACGGCGTCGACCCAGCCGGTGAAATTGGCGGCCAGCCGCTCGCGGACCGGCGGATCGGGCTCGTGAAGCTCGAGCGCCAGGCTCCCGATCGGGCAGCCATATTCGCAATTGGTGGTGACGATCGCCTGGCGGTAGCGGCCGAGCAGAGCGAAGATCCGCTCGATCGGATCCTCGACTCCCGCCCAGGCCGGCTCGAGCAGCATCGGCCCGATCCCCTCGCGATAAAGGTCGAGCACGGCGACCAGCACGTCCTGCTTGCCGGGAAAGAAATGGTAGAGGCTGCCGCTATTGACCTGGCTCCGGCTCAATATGTCGGCGATCGAGGTCGAACCGTAGCCCTTGAGCCAGAACAGCTCCATCGCCGCTTCGACGATCCGCTCTCTCGTGCCCTTCGAACTCATTGCATCCTTATTGGTTGAGCATTCAACCAAGTCAAGTCGGCTCGCGTCGTCCGTAGGCCGGGAGCTTCCAGCCCCAGAGCAGGGCTCCGGCGCGCAGCAGGAAACCGGCGACCGCGCCGATCGGCACCGCGACGACTCCGGGCAGGCCCGCCAAGGACAGGCCGACCATGAGGGATGCGGAGAGGGCCGCCGGGGTGACGTAGAGCTCGGATCGAATCAGGATCGAGGGCTGGTTCGCCAGGACGTCGCGGATGATTCCGCCGAGGCAGGCGGTCAACACCCCCATTCCAATCGCCGGCAGCGGCGCGATTCCGAAGGTCAGGCCCTTGGACGCGCCATAGGCGGCATAAGCGGCCATGCCGGCGGCATCGCACCAGAGCAGCGCCGTCCCCTTCCAGCTGCGCGCCGGAAGCATCCAGACGGCGAGCGCCGCCACGAGGCAGATCAGCAAGGTCGCGTTCTCGTGAACCCAGAAGACCGGAGCCCCGATCAACAGGTCGCGGGCGGTGCCTCCGCCGATGCCGGTGATGACCGCGAAGAAGATGAAGGTGACCATGGTCAGCTTTTTCTCGGCCGCGACCAGGGCGCCGCTGAGCGCGAACACCGCCACCCCGGCGAGATCGAGCCATTCGAGGATGGGATCGACCGCGGGCGGAACGCCGATCGGCAGCGCTATCATCAACGACCCCGCCGCCGCGGGGCGATCGTCATCGGCAGCATGATCAAGGCGAGGATCGAGGTGACCAAAGCGAGCGCTCCGAACCCGATCACCCAGGGATTGTGCGAATCTTCGCGGCCGCCGGGGTCCATGATGTGGATTCCCCACATGAAATCGTAGAAGCGCCAGAACGGGGTGCGGCGGGCCAGCACCTCGCCGGTCGCGGCGTCGAGATAGAATCGCGTGCCGTCGCTCATCGTCACCCGCCACGCCGCCACATTCTTGCGAAGGTCGAGCGGTGGGTCGTCGGCCGAGGTCCGGTCGACCGCGGCGATCCGCTCTTTCCCCGTATAGCGGGCGCCGACGATCCGCGCCGCGTCGGCGGCCTTGAGCGGCGCCAGCAGCCGTCCCGTGGCGGGATCGGCGAGCCGGCCGCCGCCGCCTTCATAATGAACCACCCAGCGAGGTCCGTCGTCGCGCTGCTCGAGGGTGAGCGAGGAGATGGGGCGCGGACCGATCGCGGGCGGCACCGGCGGCGCGGACAAAGCAAGCGGAGGCGGCGGGCTGAGCAGCTTTTCCCCGCGGACCTCGGCGATCGGCTTCATAACCATCACCAGCCCGCTGAGGCACCAGATCAGGACCGGCAGACCGACCAGCCAACCGAGCCAGATATGATAGCGCCTCAGCCTTCGACCCGCCTTCATCGGCCGTCCTCCCCGCTCCCGGGAGTCGAGCTTCGCGGAGCGGCGCGCAAGCTAAAATATGCGCTTCTGCCCGAACCGATCGACGCAGAGTTTCATGGTCGCGACCGGGGCGCCGAGGCGGGAGGCGTCGGCGAGCGCGCGGTGCCGAAGCCTCTGCTGGTCGCTGACCTTGGAGCCGGCCCTGGCGTTGAGCACCGGAGCGATCGCGTCGTTCAGCCGCTCGCGCAAATGACGGTAATCGGCGATCTCGTTGCGAAACGAGCTCGCCTGGCCGGCCAGCGCCTGGGTCATGAACTGGGCGAGCTCGTTGCACTGGAACTGGGCGTCGAACCTGTCCTCGGGGAGAGTCACGTCCTGCTTCTCGGCGGCCGGAAAGGCGGCCTTGCAGGCGGCGCCGAGCGGCTTCCATTCGCCGCTCGTCACCCGGTCCTGAAGAGACTGCATGCGGCGGCTGACCGCGCCGGCGATTTCGGGATCATATTCGCCGCTCTCCGACGCCGCGAGCAAGGCATAATGGACGATCCGGCCATGCTCGGCGAGCGGCAGCGGCGCCTTCGGGTCGGTGACCGCGAGCCGGGCCCCGGCCGCGGCGACGATCCCGCAGGTGGCGGCCCGGTCGACCGGCTGACTGGGAAGGGTCATTCGATCGGGACCGCAGGACGCCAGAAGCAGTGAGACCGCGATCGCCGTTTGTGCAGTTGCACCGGTCCTTCGAAGACGATCGGCCATCAGATATGGATCGGCAGGCCGGTCACCGCCATCGCGGCTTCCTTGATCGCCTCCGAATGGGTCGGGTGGGCGTGGCAGGTGTAGGCGATGTCCTCGCTGGTCGCTCCGAACTCCATCGCCTGGGCGGCCTGGGCGATCATCGTCCCGGCGACCGAGGCGATGATATGGACTCCGAGCACCCGGTCGGTGCGGGCGTCGGCGACCACTTTGACGAAGCCCTCGGCCTCGCGGTTGGTCTTGGCGCGGCTGTTGGCGAGCATCGGGAACTTGCCGACCTTGACCTCGCCGCGCGCCTTCGCCTCCTCCTCGGTCAGGCCGACGGCGGCGATTTCCGGGAAGGTGTAGACAACGCCGGGAATGACATCGTGATTGATGATCCCGACCTGCCCCGCCAGAATCTCGGCCACCGCGATCCCCTCATCCTCCGCCTTGTGGGCGAGCATCGGTCCGGGCGTGACGTCGCCGATCGCATAGATTTCGGGAACCGAGGTCCGGAAATCGTGATCGACTTCGATCTGGCCCCTTTTGTTGGGTTGAACCCCGGCCGCTTCCAGACCGAGCCCCTCGGTATTGGGCTGCCGCCCGATCGAGACCAGGACCATGTCGGCTTCGATCGTCTCGGCCGCTCCGCCGGCGGCGGGCTCGACCGTCAGGGTGACGGTGTCGCTCTTGGTCTCGGCCTTCGTGACCTTGGTCGACAGGCGGAACTCGAAGCCCTGCTTCCTGAAGATCCTGTTGGCCTCCTTGCGGATGTCGGCATCCATGCCGGGGAGGATCTGGTCGAGGAACTCGACCACGGTCACCTTGGCTCCCAGCCGCCGCCAGACCGAGCCGAGCTCGAGCCCGATCACTCCGCCGCCGATCACCACCATATGTTCGGGGACCTTCGAAAGCTCGAGCGCTCCGGTCGAATCGACGATCCTCTTCTGGTCGATCTCGACTCCGGGCAGAGGGGTGACCGAGGAACCGGTGGCGATGACGAAATTCTTCGCCTTATATTCGGTGCCGGCGACGTCGATCCGGTCCTTGGCGGTGAACTTCGCCTGGCCCTTCAGCCAGGTCACCTTGTTCTTTTTGAACAGGAAGGCGACGCCCTGGGTCAGGCCCTTGACCGCCTCGAGCCGGCCGGCGTGCATGGCGTCGAGATCGAGCTCGACCGTGCCGGTCTTGACGCCCCATTTGGCGAGCGTGCCGTGGGCCGCCTCCTCGAACAGTTCGGAAGCATGGAGAAGGGCCTTGGACGGGATGCAGCCGACGTTTAGGCACGTGCCGCCGAGCGTCTCGCGGCTCTCGACGCAGGCCGTCTTCAGCCCGAGCTGGGCGGCGCGGATCGCCGCGACATAGCCGCCGGGCCCGGCCCCGATCACGATCACGTCGAATTCATTGTCTGCCATTCCAAACTCCGTTCGCCCTGAGCCTGTCGAAGGGCTTTCCTTTCTTCCTCCTTCCTAAGAAGGAGAGGGCTTCGACAAGCTCAGCCCGAACGGTCCTCTGTTACAGATCGATCAGGATCCGGGTCGGATCCTCCAGTGCTTCCTTCATCCTGACCAGGAAGGTGACCGCCTCGCGGCCGTCGATCAGGCGGTGGTCGTAGGTGAGCGCGAGATACATCATCGGCCTGGCGACGATCTGGCCGTCGCGGACCACCGGCCTTTCCTCGATCCGGTGCATTCCGAGCACCGCCGACTGGGGCGGGTTGACGATCGGGGTCGAGAGCAGGGAGCCGAAAACGCCGCCGTTGGAGATGGTGAAGGTGCCGCCCTTCATATCCTCCAGGGTCAGGCTGCCGTCCTTCGCCTTGCGGCCGAAATCGGCGATCGCCTTCTCGATCTCGGCGAAGCTCATCGCCTGGACGTCGCGGACGACCGGGACGACCAAGCCGTGCGGCGCCGAGACCGCGACCGAGATGTCGACATAGTCGCGATAGACGATCTCATCGCCGTCGATCACCGCATTGACCGCCGGCACGTCCTTCAGCGCGAGAACCGCGGCCTTGGCGAAGAAGGCCATGAAGCCGAGCCTGATCCCGTGCTTCTTCTCGAACAGGTCCTTGTAGCGGGTGCGCGCGTCGATCACCGCGCTCATGTCGACGTCGTTGAACGTGGTCAGGAGGGCGGCATTGTTCTGCGCCTCCTTGAGCCGGGTCGCGATCGTCTGCCGGAGCCGGGTCATCCGCACCCGTTCCTCGCGCCGATCTCCGGCTGCGGCCGGAGGCGGCGGCGACGGGGCGGGCGATGGAGCGGCCGGCGCCGGGACGGGCGGCGGAGGCGCGGCGGGCGGTGGCGGCGGCGGCGGGGACGCCTCCTGCGC
>JBKPOT010000029.1:0-38286 GCA_046733235.1 Pseudomonadota bacterium | reverse complement strand
TGGCGGAGCCGGCGGCGCGGGCGCGATCGGTTGCGGGCCCGGGCTGGTGCCCGTGCCGCCGCCGCCGCAGCCGCCGAGCGCGAGCGCGGCGACGCAGACGGAGAGTATGAGCGCGTTTCTGCGTGTCGTGGGTTTCATCTCGGCTCCTGGCTAAGCGCCTGGTAAATCGAGGCTTTTTCGAATCCCTTCTACGCGTCCAAACCTTTCATTTGCCTGAAGAAACTAGGAAACCGGCTTTTGCCCCGAGCGCCCGACTGGGATAGGGCGGGCCGATGATCGCCGCTTTGTCGCACGTCAGAAACTGGATCTTCGATCTCGACAACAGCCTTTATCCGGCCTCGGCGAACCTGTTCGAGCTGATCGACCTTCGAATGACCGCCTTCATCCAGGATCTGATCGGATGCGGCCATGACGAGGCCCGGCGAGTGCAGAAAGGCTATTTCCACGAACATGGCACGACTCTCGCCGGGCTGATGGCTTCGCACGGGGTCGATCCGCACCATTTCCTCACCTTCGTCCATGACATCGACCTGGCGCGGATCTCGGCCGATCCGAAGCTGGTCGCGGCGCTCGACCGGCTGCCGGGGCGCAAGTTCGTCTTCACCAACGGCGACGAATCCTATGCAAGGCGGGTGCTCGACCGGCTCGGTCTCGCCAATGCGTTCGACGGGCTGCACGACATCCATGCGATGGATTATGTCCCCAAGCCCGATCCGCGCTCCTACCGGGCGATGTGCGACCGTTATGCGATCGAGCCCGGCGCCGCTTTGTTCGTCGAGGACATGGCCCGCAACCTGGCTCCGGCCAAGGCGCTCGGAATGACCACGGTGTGGGTCGACAACGGCTCCGAGCAGGCCGGCGCGGGCGCCGATCCGGCCTTTATCGACTATCGCATTGACGATATCGGCGAATGGCTCGGCGAAATCGTGGGGGAAGAGGTGGCATGACCCGGCAGTTGCAGCAGGTGATCGACCGCGCCTGGGACGAGCGCGACAGCCTCGATCCGGCTCGTGCCGGCGAGGTCGGCGAAGCGGTCGAGGCGGCGATCGCCTTGCTCGATTCGGGGGAGGCGCGGGTCGCCGAGAAGGGGCCCGAGGGCTGGCGGGTCAATCAGTGGCTGAAGAAGGCCGTCCTGCTCTCGTTCCGGATCAATCCGATGGAGGCGATAAGCGGCGGTCCCGACGGCGCCTGCTGGTGGGACAAGGTGCCGTCCAAATTCCTCGGCTGGGACGGCGCCCGGTTCGCCGCCGCCGGATTCCGGGCGGTGCCGGGATCGATCGTCCGCCGCGGCGCCTTCATCGGCAAGGGCGCGGTGCTGATGCCGAGCTTCGTCAATATCGGCGCCCATGTCGGCGAGGGCGCGATGGTCGACACCTGGGCGACGGTCGGGAGCTGCGCCCAGATCGGGCGCAACGTCCACATCTCCGGCGGCGCCGGGATCGGCGGAGTGCTCGAGCCGCTCCAGGCCGGACCGGTGATCCTCGAGGACAATTGCTTCGTCGGCGCCCGCTCGGAAGTCGCCGAGGGCGTCGTGGTCGAGGAAGGCGCGGTGCTGTCGATGGGCGTGTTCATCGGCGCCTCGACCAAGATCGTCGACCGCCAGAGCGGCGAGGTCTTCATGGGCCGGGTCCCGGCTTATTCAGTCGTGGTACCCGGCACCCTGCCCGGCAGGGACGGCGGCCCCGGCCTCGCCTGCGCGGTCATCGTCAAGAGGGTCGACGCCCGGACCCGCTCGAAGACCGGGATCAACGAGCTGCTGCGCGATTAAACAGTTAAATAGGGACAGTATATATTTTTCCGACTGAGCGGTCGCGACGCAAAAAGCCGTGCGAAAAATATATACTGTCCCTATTTTACAGCTTCTCCGATCAGTGCGGCGCTATCCTTGCTCCGCCAGTCGGCGAGGCCGACCATCCGCCATTTCTCCCGGCCGTCCGAATCGTAGAGGATGGTGGTCGGCAAAGTGTCGACACCGAGTTCCGCCATCACGGCCAGCTTCGGATCGAGATAGGGTTCGAGCGCGGAGAGACGATATTCGGCGAAGAAGCGCTCGACCTTGGCGCGTTCGTCGCCGTCCTGGCTGATCGCGAGCACCTGCAGGCCGCCGTCCTCGCGCGCCGCCAGAGCGTCCAGGGTCGGCATCTCCCTGACGCAGGGCGCGCACCAGGTCGCCCAGAAATTGACCAGCAAGGGACGGCCGCGAAAATCGGACAGCGAGACCGGCCGGCCCCGCGGATCCAAAAACGAAGCGGACGCGGCCGGCTTGCCGGCGTGGGAGCGGTCGAGCCTGCTCGCCGGGAGGCCCTCGCCGGTTTTCGGCCCGGACCATTCGGGCTGGTCGGGCCCGGCATCGGCCGCCCGGTTGCCGCCGGCAGGCGTCTGTTGGCAGGCGCCGAGCAGGAGCAGGGGCGGAAGCAGGAAAGCGATGAGCCGCATGAGCGGGCCCTAGGTGCTGGCGGCCGCCCCGGCAAGACGGCGGAATTTGAGTGACCGCAAGCCGCCGGCTCGGCTATTGGGCGGCAATGCGCAGGTTCGCCCTCCTCGCCGCCGCCACATTGACGCTGCTCGCCGGCTGCGGAAGCCGCGAGCCGCTCGAGCCTCCGCCCGGAGCGCCGATGCCGGTCGTGCCCCAGGGCGCGCCGGTGCCGCCGACCAGCGAGGAATTGCTGACTCCGCCCGCCATCGCCAAGCCCGAGCGGCAGGACGACAGCCTCCGCCGCTCGGAAAAGCGCGAGGACGACCGTTTCGACCTGCCTCCCGCGGGCTGAGCCGCTTTGCCCGTCCGTCTGGAGAGAGAATGAAGAAAGTAAGCAAGGCGGTCTTTCCCGTCGCCGGGCTCGGAACGCGATTCCTGCCGGCGACCAAGGCGATCCCCAAGGAGATGCTGACGATCGTCGACCGCCCCTTGATCCAATATGCGGTCGAGGAGGCGCTCGAGGCCGGAATCGAGCAGCTCATCTTCGTCACCGGCCGCGGCAAGGGCGCGCTCGAGGACCATTTCGACATCGCCTACGAGCTCGAAGCGGTGATGCGCGGACGCGGCAAATCGCTCGACGCCCTCGCCGGAACCCGCCTTCCCGCCGGAGCTCTGGCCTCGGTCCGCCAGCAGGAGCCGCTCGGCCTCGGCCATGCCGTCTGGTGCGCCCGCGAGCTGGTCGGCGACGAGCCGTTCGCGGTGCTCCTTCCCGACGATCTGATGGTCGGCCCGAAAGGCGGCCGCGGCTGCCTCGCCCAGATGGTGGCGGCCTATGAGCAGGTCGGCGGCAACATGGTCTGCGTCGAGGAAGTGCCGGCCGAGCGCACCGCGAGCTACGGGATCATCACGCCGGGCGCCCAAGACGGGCGGCTGACCGAGGTCAGGGGCCTGGTCGAGAAGCCGAAGCCCGAGGACGCGCCGTCGCGGCTCGGCATTGTCGGGCGCTATATCCTCCAGCCGGAGGTGATGCGGGTGCTCGACGATCCGGTCGAGGGCGCCGGCGGCGAGATCCAGCTCACCGATGCGATGGCGGCCCTGATCGGCACTCAGCCCTTCCACGGCCTGACCGTCGATGCCGAGCGCTACGATTGCGGCGACAAGATCGGCTTCGTCACCGCCAATCTCGCACTGGCGCTGAAGCGGGACGACGTCGCCCCGGCGATTCGCGCCTTTGTCGCCGGACTCGGGTGAACTGCACCGCGATCCTGGTCGGCGACGGGCCGGTCCGCCGGGTATCGCCCGAGGAGGCGCTCGCCTATCGCGGGCCGGGCTTCGTCTGGACCCATGTCGAGAGCGCCGGCGCCGACGGTCTTCCCCTGGTGGTCGGCGAAGACATTCCCGACGTCGCGGCCAACGCTTTGACCGCCACCGAGACGCGCCCGCGCTGCGAGCGGATCGAGGACGGGGCGATCGTCAATCTGCGCGGTCCCGCCGCGGTCGAGCTCGACAATAGCGACCGCCTGGTCTCGCTGCGCATGTGGGTGCGGCGGGGCAAGGTCGATTCGGTCACCCGCGTGCCGCTCACCGCCACGGCAAATGTGATCAAGCTGATGGATCAGGGCGCGATCCTCGATCCGGGCGACCTCGTCGCCGCCTTCGCCCGCGAGATCAGCCGCCAGCTCGATCCCCAGGTCGCCCAGCTCGGCGACGACCTCGACGATTGCGAAAGCTCGCTGGAAGCACATAATATCTATCGGCTGCGCGCGCCGATCACCCGGATCCGCTCCGAGGCTATCGCCTTCCGCCGGTTCGTCGCGCCCGACCGGGACGCTTTGGTCGCGCTCACCGGATTCGATTTCGACTGGCTGGCCGAGGACGACCGCCTCCACATCCGCGAGGCGGCCGACCGATTCTCGCGGATGACCGAGGAATTGGAGGCGGTCCGCGAGCGCGCCGCCCTGCTCCACGAACAATTGACCGACCTTCGCGCCGAGGAGATCGACCAGAGGTCCCTGCTCATCTCGGTCGTCGCCTTCATCTTCCTGCCTTTGACCTTCATCACCGGCCTGCTCGGAATGAATGTCGAGGGCATTCCCTACGCCCATTCGCACTGGTCGTTCTGGGGCGTGGTGATCTTCTGCGTCCTGGTCGGGATCGTCGTCCTGGCCTGGTTCGTGCGCAAGAGGTGGCTTCGGGGCTAAGGGTTCGGACCCTGTTCGTCCGAAAGGAAGCGGGGCGGGAGCTCGTCCCTGAGCGGGTAATATTGGAAATAGGGCCTTGCTTCGCGGATCGCGCGCCGCACCGAGGGCCGCGCCATCAGCCGCTCGAAATAGAAGGCCAGCACCTCGTGGCCGGGCGGGAAAGGCTGAACGATCGCGGCATAGAAGAGCGCGGGGGCCGCCGCGCAGTCGGCCATGCTGAAATTCTCTCCCGCCGCCCAGGTCCGCTCCTTCATTCTGCTCTCGATCAGCCCGTAGGCCCTGGTCAGGCGCTCGCGCGATTCGGCGAGGGTGCGGGCGTCGCGCTCGGCTTCCGGCCGGAGCAGCTGGGCGATGTAATGCTGCATCGGGTCCATGACGTAGAGGTCGAAGAGCCGGTCCCAGAGCCGCGCTTCGAGCCGTTCTTCCGGATCCTCGGGAAGAAGCGCGAACCCGCCGGGATGGTGCCTGTCGAGATGCTCGATCTGGATCGAAGTCTCGGGCACGATCCGGCCGTCATCCTCGAGAAGCGGGATTTTCGCGGTCGGCCACAGGGCCTGGAAGGCGGCTTTGGCTTCCGGATCGCCGAAATCGACCATCCGCGCCTCGAAGTCGGCGCCCTTCTCCCAGAGCGCGATCAGCACCTTCCAGCAATAAGAGGAGAGCGGATGGTAATGGAGTATCAGCGCCATGCGCACCTCATCGTTCAGGCCCCGAACTTCGCCCTCAATTTGAGCATCGCCAGCGCCGCTTTGGCCGCCTCGCCGCCCTTGTCCTTCTCGTCGGGGCGGGCCCGGGTCAGGGCCTGGGCCTCGTCCTCGACGGTGAGGATGCCGTTGCCGATGGCGAGCCCGTCCATGGTCAGGGCCATCAGGCCGCGCGCGCTTTCGCCGGCGACGATCTCGAAATGGTATGTCTCGCCGCGGATCACCGCCCCCAGAGCGACGAAGCCGTCATAGCGGCCGCTTTCCGCCGCGAGCGCGACCGCGCCGGGTATTTCGAGAGCGCCCGGAACGGTGATCGTCTCGTGGCTGTGGCCTTCCGCCTCGATCGCCGCGCGGGCGCCGGCGAGCAGGAGGTCGGCGAGATGGGCGTAGAATCGCGCCTCGACAATCAGGATGTGGCTCATATCAAGCCTCTCCGGCCGGGATCGGGCGCTCGCCGACGATGGTGAGGCCGTAGCCGCCGAGCGCCACCGGCGTGTGGTGGGTGTTGGTCAGCAGGATCATGTCCTGGACTCCCAGGGCCGAGAGGATCTGGGCGCCGCCGCCATAATCGCGCAATTCCTCCATGTCCTTGCTCTCGGCCTTGCCCGAGCGGACGTTGAGCGCGGTCGAGACCGCGTCCGGCATCGGCCGGTTGAGGACGACGATCACGCCCGAGCCCTCCTCGGCGATGATCCGCATCGCGCTCGCCAGAAGGCCGCCGCGCCGGCCCGATTCGCCGAACGCGTCGCCGAACAGGTTGAGCTGGTGCATCCTGACCAGCACCGGCCTCGACGGGTCGATCTCGCCCTTGACCAGGGCGATCTGTTCGTTGCCGAGCGCCTTGTTGAGGAAGCTCTTCGCGGTCCAGGTCCCGCCCCAGACGCTCTCGAACGCCGCCTCGGCGGTCTGCTCGACGAGATGGTCCTTCTTCAGCCGGTAAGCGATCAGGTCGCGGATCGTTCCGACCTTGAGGCCGTGCAACTGGGCGAAGGCGACGAGATCGTCCATCCGCGCCATCGTCCCATCCTCGCGCATGATCTCGCAGATCACGCCCGAGGGATTGAGGCCGGCCAGCCGGGCGACGTCGACCGCGGCCTCGGTATGGCCGGCGCGGATCAGTACGCCGCCCTCCTTGGCGACGAGCGGGAAAACGTGGCCGGGCGTGACGATGTGCTCGGGGCCCTTGGCGGCGTCGATCGCGACGGCGATGGTGCGGGCGCGGTCGGCTGCCGAGATTCCGGTGGTGACTCCCTCGCGCGCCTCGATCGACGTGGTGAAGGCGGTCTCGTGGCGGGTGCCGTTGTGGCGGCTCATCAACTGAAGGCCGAGCTGCTCGACCCGGCCGCGCGACAAAGCGAGGCAGATCAGGCCGCGTCCATACTTGGCCATGAAGTTGATCGCGTCGGGTGTCGCCATCTGGGCGGGGATGACGAGATCGCCCTCATTCTCGCGATCCTCGTCGTCGACCAGGATGAACATCCGGCCGTTGCGCGCTTCGTCGATCAGCTCCTCGGGGCTCGAGAGGTAGCCGCGCTCCATCAGCGCCTCAACTCCATCATCCGGCCGATATAGCGGGCGAGGACGTCAATCTCGATGTTGAGCCGGCGGCCCGGGGCGACGTCGGAGAAACTGGTAAAAGCGGCGGTGTGCGGGATGATGTTGACCCCGAAGCGGACCCCGTCGGACAGGGTCTCGACTTCGTTGACGGTCAGCGAGACCCCGTCGAGGGCGATCGAGCCCTTCGGCGCGACATAGGCCTCGATCTCCTGTCCCGCGATGATGCTGAGCCGGAGCGACCCGCCGGTCTCGGCCATGCCCTCGACCTCGCCGACCCCGTCGACATGGCCGGTGACGATATGGCCGCCAAGCTCGTCGCCGAGCCGGAGCGACCGCTCGAGGTTGAGCCGGGCGCCCTCGGTCCACAGACCCTCGGCGGTGCGGGCGATCGTCTCGGAAGAGACGTCGACCGCGAACCAATCCTCTCCCTTGTCGACGACGGTGAGACAGGTGCCCGAGCAGGCGATCGAGGCGCCGAGATCGACCCCCGCCATGTCGTAGCCGCAGCCGATTCGAAGCCGGAGATCGCCTGACCCCCTCTCCGCCGCGACGACCCGGCCGATATCGGTGATGATCCCCGTGAACATTGCGCTCCCGCCCTTTTCGCTCAGGGCGAGCCCGGCCCGTCCTGTCGGACGCGCTCGTAGACTTCCAGCCGGTCGATTCCAAGCATCCGGCTGTCATACAGGCGCCATCTCCGGTGGGCGTTGGCGAGGCTCGACAGGCCGATGCCGCCGAGCGCCGGCCTGCCCTCGCCGATCAGGATCGGAGCGCGGTAGATGAGCAGCCGGTCGACCAGGTCGGCGGCGAGAAAGGCGGATGCGGCGCCGGCGCCGCCCTCGACCAGCAGATGGTCGACCTTGTCGAGCGAGGCAATCGCGTCCGGGCTGGCAACCTTTTCCAATCCTGCCGGAGCTTCACCGCTGGTCAGCACAGCGCGGCGCGGCGAATGTTGCTCGAGCCCCTCGAGCCGGACGTCGAGCGTCGGGGAATCCATTTCCAGGGTCCGGCGGCCGACGAGGATCATTTCGGATCGGGCGCGTTCGAGGTGGGCGTGGGCGCGCGCTTCCTCACCCGTGATCCAGCGGCTCTCGCCGGAGGGCAAGGCGATCATGCCGTCGAGCGACATGGCCAGCTTCAGGGTCACGAAGGGACGGCCGAACCGCTGGCGGGTCAGGAAACCGGCCATGCTCCGCCGCGCCTGCTCCGCGCCGATTCCGGTTTCCACCTCGACCCCGGCCGAGCGCAGCTTCTCGAAACCCTTGCCGTCGACCAGAGGATAAGGATCGCCGATCGCCGCGACGACCCTGCCGACGCCCGCTTCGATCAGAGCGTCGGCGCAGGCCGGGCCTCGCCCCGACTGGGCGCAGGGCTCCAAAGTTACATAAGCCGTCGCGGCGCGCGCGGCGTCGCCGGCTTCGGCGAGCGCCATCGCTTCGGCATGGGGACGGCCGCCGTCCTGGGTCCAGCCGCGGCCGATCACCCGGCCGTCGGCGACGATCAGGCAGCCGACGCAGGGATTGGGCGCGGTCCGGCCCCGGCCGCGCTCGCCGAGCGCCGCCGCCGCATTCATCCACCTCTCGTCGGGGCTCAAATGCCCAGCCGCTCCAGGCGCTTGTCGACCTTCTGCCACTGCCGCTGGCGTTCCTTCTTCCGCGCCTCGCGGGCGGCCTGGTCCTTCTTCTGGTCGGCGATGATCTGGGCGTCGGTGCGGTTGGCCGGATAGCTTTCGACGTAGATGATCTGGGGGCCGGGGGCGATATTGGTTCGCCCGTCGATGGTGAAGACGATGACGATGATGATCGGCATCAGAACCGCGAAGCCCATCGCCACCCAGTGGTGCGGGCGCCGCTCGGCGGCGAAAGCGCGGAGATCGGCCCACAGGGCTCGCGGCGAGGCGGGACGGGGAAGCGGCATCGGCCGAAGATAGGCCTTCGCCGCTTCCACCGCCAGTGGCTAGAGCGGCGAGCGTGATTTCCCAGTCACGCTCGCCGCTCCCGATCTTTGTTGCCGCATCGTTTCTGCGGAAAACCGGTTCCCACTTTTCCGCGCGCTGCTCTAGGCATCGTCGTTGAGCTCGAAATGCAGCGTCATCACCTTGCTGCTTTCGATCGGCCGCCCGTCCACGGTCGCCGGCTTGAACCGCCAGTTGCGAAGGGCGTGGCGAAGAGTCGCCTGGTAGAAGATGTCGTTGGTCGCGCGCAGCTTCTCGGCGCTCTTCACCCGGCCGTCGGCGCCGATCACCACCCTGATCGTGACGACGCCCTCGGTGCCCATGCGCTGCTCGGAAGCCGGGTAAGGCGGCTTGAGCTCGCTTCGCGGGTCGATCTGCGCCTCGCGCCGGACCGGAGGCGTGATGATCGGTTCCCGCCTCGGCGGATCGACGACGGTCGCGAGTCGAATCGGCTCGGCCGCGGTCGGGGTCGTGTCGGGCCTTGTCAGAACGTTGTCGTCGCTCGGCGGCGGCGGAGTCGGGATGATCCGATGGACCGTCTCGATCGGCTGGTGGGGTGCCGGCTTGATCTCCGGGGGAATCGGGTCGGGGATCGGCTTGGGACGGACCGGATAGGTCTCGATCGGGGTGAAGATCCGCTTCTGCGGCATCTCCATCTTGGCGAGGACGAGTGCTGAAAGGACCGCGCCGTGAAGCAGGATCACGATCCCGAGCGTCGTCGGGCTGGCGCGGGGCGGCTGATAGACATTGGCTTCGGTCATGGCCTCTCTCCTGTTGACCGCTCGATCGGCGGTTGATGATATTTTATATCATCAAGAGACAATATATCAACACAAGATTAAGTTCCCGGGCCGCCCCCGCTTTTCTGGCTCTCCGGGCATGGGTGGCCTATCCCGTCCCCTTCCCAATGATCGACCCCTATGTCTTTCGCGCCGCGACCGCGGCGGACCTGCCGCTGCTCCGGCGCTGGCGCTCGGCGGAGCATGTCGTGCGCTGGTGGGGCGCGCCGGAGCTCGAGCCCGAGGCAGACAAGCTGGCCGATCCGCGAGTCGCGATGCGGATCGTCGAGCATCGCGGCAGGCCCTTCGCCTTCGCCCAGGATTACAGTCCTCACGACTGGGACCCGCACCCCTTCTCGCATCTGCCGGCGGGATCGCGCGGCATGGATTTCTATATCGGCGAACCGGACATGCTCGACCGCGGTCACGGCTCGGCCTTCATCCGCTTTTATCGCGACCGGCTGTTCGCCGCGGGAGCGCCCGCGATCGGTGCCGATCCCCATCCCGACAATGCGCGCGCCCGGCGGGCGCTCGAGAAAGCCGGCTTCCGGCCGACCGCGGATGCCGTGGAGACTCGCTGGGGACTCGCCGTCCTGATGGAATGCCGGCGCGAGGATGTGGGACGCTAGCCGGCCAAATCTAGCAAGTGGAGGGTCGCCGGATCGCGGTCGCCGGCGAAGAAGGCGTCGAGGCATCGTCCGAACAGCCCGCTCTCGCCGTCGGCCACGTCAAACAGCGTCAGCGACGATCGCAGCTTCACCGCGTCGATCGAACCCAATATCGCTTCCGCGCTCATGTCGCGATGGTCGAGCAAGGCAGTTACGCATTCGCGAAGGCGCGGTCCGAGCAATCGATGGTCGAGATAGAGCCGCGCCTCGGCGGCCGAGTCGAGCCCGTAATATTGAGAGGCCGAGCTCCTTCCGAGCCCTTTGAGCTGTGGGAAGATGAACCACATCCAGTGGCTCCGCTTCCGGCCGGCGCGAAGTTCGCTCAGGGCCCGATCGTAGACGGCTTCCTGCGCTTCGACGAAGCGCGCCAGCGGATCGGCGGGCGCGGTCATCGCTCTAGGCCATCGCCTCCGCCTCCGCCGCCATGGCAAGCTCGCCGGGCATGTCGGCCGCTTCGATCTCGGCTTCCTCCTCCGCTGAATCGGCCCGGGTGATCAGGATCAACAGGGCCGTCACGATGCCGCCGAGCAGGGCCGCCCAGAAAGAGGTCGCCGACACGAAGTCCCCGAACCTCCGGGGCAGGCGCTTCCAATCCACGCCCGGCATTTCGAGGACCGGGAGCCGGGTCTTAGGGTCGATCGTCCAATTGCCGAGCAAGGGATCGAGCTGCGACGCGGCGACAAGAAGAAGAATCAGGATGAAGAGCGCGGCGGCGAAGCCGGCGACCGCCCGCGGCGCGCCGCGCAGCCGGATATCCTCCCAGGCGAACAGAACGAATGCGACCGATGCGATTCCAGCGACGATTCCAAACCCGAGATGGAAGACATCGGAGGAGGTCGGCAAGATCATTTCGACCCCTCTTCCGGCGCGGCCAGGACCCATGGCCCAGCCATGCCGCGGATCCAGGCGAGCAAGGGCACAGCGACGATGAAAGCGAGGCTGACGGCCAGGCTCGCGACATAGGGGCCTATGATCTCCCGCAGCGGAACGATCGGCAGAGGGCCGGCAGCCAGCATCGGCGCCCCGATCCACAAGGAAGGGACGATCACCAGTTGGGCGAGGATGGTCATGATCGCGGACGAGCTTGCGATCTTCGCACCGTTGATCGCCTGGACAAGGACGAGGAAGGACGCGCCGCTGAGCAGTCCCACCACGATTCCGAGGATGATTCCGATCGCCATCGCCGCCCCGCTCAATTCGAGCCTGAATAGCCGATCCCGGCCCGTCTCACGAGCAGGGACCGAACCGGATTGGAGCTATTCTGTCCGCTTCGTGGGTGCCGGCTCGGGCCGCCAGCCGGCGCCGCCGCCGGTTTCGCGTTCGCCGGCGAGTCGCGCGCCTTCGCGGGCGAGCAGACCGAACAGGCGCTCCGGGTCGGCGCGGCGAAGCTCGGCCGCGCCGGCCTCAACCCCTTCGGCGACGATCAGCTCGCGAGCGCCGGCCTCGACGCCTTCGAGGATTCTCCGGGCGCATTCGGCCGGATCCATGCCATGCTCGATATTGACGTCGGAGACTCCGCGCCTCGAGCCGTCGCCCTGAAGCGCGTTGACCGACACGCCGGTCCGCACCGATCCGGGCAGGACGTTGGTCACGCCGATGCCGTAGGCGTCCTCAATCTCGGCGCGAAGCGCGTCGAAATAGCCGATCACGCCATGCTTGGCCGCGCAATAGCCGGTTCGAAGCGGAGTCCCGACCCGGCCGGCGACCGAGGCGATCGCGACGATATGGCCGCCGCGCCGCCCGGCCATGAGAGGAAGAATGGTCTGGGTCAGCCAGATCGGGGCGAGAAGGTCGGTCTCGATCAGTTGGCGATAGACGTCGGGCTTTGTGTCGATGGCAAGGCTGCGCTGGCTGATCCCGGCATTGTTGACCAGCAGATCGATGCCGCCGCGCCAGGACCAGGCGGTTTCGACCGCACCGGGAAGCGCCTCCCAGTCGGTCGCCTCGAACGGAAGGACGAGATGATCGCCGGCCAGACGCTCCGCAAGCCCGTCGAGGGCGTCGCGCCGGCGGCCCGAGAGGATCAGAGCGGCGCCTTGCGCGGCGAGCGCGGCGGCAACCGCCTCGCCGATCCCGGACGAAGCGCCGGTTATCCAGACCGTCTTGCCCGACCAGCCCATCGGCGAATCCTTCAAAGCCTCAGCGGCGGTGTCTCGCCTTCCAGCCCCGGACCGCGGCGAGCGTGTTGGCGACGTGGTTGCTCCAGTTGAGATCGCTGTAAGCGTAGATGATCCGGCCGTCGGGCGCGATCACGTAGGAGGTCCGGTTGGTCAGGCCCGGCTTCTGCGCGAGCGGCACGTCGTAGGCGGCGATCGTCGCCGGGCTGGCGGTGGCGACGGGAAAGGCGTTGCGGCAGGCTTCGACCGAGAATCGGGCCAGGGTCGGCTGGTCGTCGGCGGACATCCCGATCACCCTTGCGCCCGCCCGCCGGAAGTCGGCGGCGGCTTCCGAGAAAGCATGGGCCTCGAGAGTGCAGCCCTCGGTGAAGGCCTTGGGATAGAAATAAAGGACGACCGGACCGCTGCGCAGCTGCTCGCGAAGCCTTAGCCGGAAGGGCTTGCCGGCGAGCGCGCCGGTGGTCGCGAAGTCGGGCGCGCGGGCGCCCACCGGCAAAGCCGCGGGCGCGGCCGCCGGAACGATGGCGAGAGCAAGAGCGGAAACGAGGGCTGGGAAGCGCATCGGCGGAATCCTTTCGTGTCGCGCCCAGCCTAATCCTCCGTCCGTCATATGGCCAATGCAAAGCGGACCGCGCGCAAAGCCTGTCGCTCGAGCGCGTCGAGGCGCATAACCGGCGCGCCGTCGCCCATCTTTTCACGGAGAACAGGATGCGCTCTCTTCTCTTCCTGTCCGCAGCCGTCTCGCTCGCCGCCTGCGAGGCGGGCGGCCAGCGGACCACCGAGGACAATTTCGCTGCCTCCGACAACCAGGCCGCCTCCGCCCCGGCCGCCGAGGCCCCGACGACGACCGTTCCCGAGACCGTGGCGATCCCCGCCGCATTCCGGGGCGTTTACGACAAGGACGAAGCCGCCTGCGCGGATCCGAGCGAATATCGAATGGAGGTGCGGTCGGACGAGATCCGTTTCCATGAAAGCATCGGCATGGTCCGAAAGGTGACGAGCCTCGGCCCGGATCGAGCCTCGGTCGAAGCCGATTATCAGGGGGAAGGCGAGAGCTGGACCAACGTCCGCGAGCTTCGACTCTCCGACGGCGGCCGGACGATAGCCGTCAGCGGCGAGGGCACGACCATTGTCCGCCGCTTCTGCCAGCCGCTGCACGCCGGCTGATCGGGCGGATCAGGCGCCCGATTTCGGCGCCATGACACGGCAATAGATCAGGACGGTCACCCCGATCACCGCCGGCACGATCGCCGCCTGGACCATGTGAATCCGCTCCCACGGCGCCTCGAACAGAGAGAGCAGCACCAGGGTCGCGGCGAAGGCCAGCATGATCCAGCCGAGCAGCGCGTCCGCCCAGGGCTGACGCTGCTCGAGCTTCTCGGCGAGCAAGGGGACGCTGCCGGGGTCGCTTCGAAGCGCCTCCCTGATCGTCTTGTTGAGCATGCCCGTCGCGATCAGGCGCGTGAGCAGAGAGATCGACACCGTGATCATCACGAATGCGCCAAGCGGTACGAACATTCCAGGCATGGCCTTTCCCCTCTTCGCTCGGTCTTGCGTATGCTCGACCGCGATCATGGGCGCACGACCGATTTTGTCCAGCCCGGGCCCTCTCAGCGCTTCGTGCCGGAGAAGCGCCGCTCGACCGACAGGATCTTCAGGCTGCCGGTCAGCCTTGATCCCTCGACCCGTCCGCTGATCGTGTAGCCCACCATCATCCTTGTACCGCGCAGGATGAAATCATGGCCCGCGATCGAGCCCTTCGCCTTGACGCTGCCCTGGCCGTGCAGCTCCGCGTCCAGGCGGCTGCCGGTCTGGCGAATGACGAAATAGCCGCTCTGCTTCGGGCCGTGCCGGGTCTGCCAGATGAGGTCCCAGGTGCCGCCTATGGGCGCCGGCGGCTCGGGCGCGGGCTGGGCGGACAGCGGAGCGGCCGCCAGGATCGCGAGCCCGGCCACCGCAATCAGCCGAATCGACATGGACGATCGTTTCGAATCCACATCGTGAAGCTGTGGATCCTTTGCCGGGTGACGGCAAGGCTCGCTTTCGAGGGAAAGGGTCGAGCGGCCGGAAGCCGGCGCTCAGGCGCCGGGCGCGGCCTGCCGCGGCGCCGGCGGCGTCGGCCGCGCGGCGAGGAAAAGCTGAAGGCGCCGCATCCAGCGATGATAGAGCGTCGAGGCCATGGCCGGCGAGCCGGTCAGGCCGCGTCCGGCGCGACGCAGCCGGCGACGATGTAGAGCAGGATGGTCAGCGGTCCGAGAACGAACAGGCTGGCAACGACGGCGAGGCGGACGAAGGTGACGTCGGCGCCGCTCATCCGGGCGAGGCCGGCGCAAACCCCCATCCCCTTGGCGTTGGAACGGTCGAGCGTGAAATTGCTGGTCATGTCGTCAGTCCGATATTTGCGTTGGTGAAAACCCGGGATGGGCCGGCGGTCAGATGAACTGACCGACCGGGCCCACCGCGGCGGAAACGAACAGGCTGGCGGCGAACACGGCGCCGACGAGCGAGACTGCAAGCTGCTGCAGGTTGGTGAGGTTGAACGTCATTTTCTATCTCCCTGAACCGGCCGGCGGACCATCCGACGGCCATGCCAGCAAGGTTTGCAGGCGCCGTGCCAAGTCGAAGAAATGGCGGAAATCCGCCAAATTCATACGATGCCGTTCCAGGTGCGGAAATGAGCCCTCAAAACTTTTGGGAAAAATTCCCAACTTTTGGGCGCGCCCGCGGCCGATCGCGGACGCTTTGCTGTCCGATTGCGGACGGCTCGACAAATCGTGGTTGCGACGGGGTTCACCATCAATCTTGGGAACGCGGAGAGGAACAGGGGATTATCAAAGGTCCAACCTGTTCAAGGGGTTCAGCAATGTCCCGGCTTTCCTATCGTCTCGCCAAAGCGGTCTCCGACGGTCGGGCCGCGCGCGGACGGCCATCGTCGCGCGAGGAAATCCTCTCCCGTCTGCTGATGAAGCGGGCGATGGCGCACCAGGCCGGGCTTCGCGACCTCGAGGCTGCACTGCGCGGCCAGATCGCGTGGGCGCTGCCGGTTCGAAAAGGGGACGAGGCCGAAGACATGGCGGCGGCCGGGCCTTTCGGCGAGGAGGCGGACCATGCTATCGCCGCCGCCGATGCGACGGCTGTCGACGATAGGCTATGAGGGCAAGACTCTCGACGAGATGCTCGGCGAGCTGAAGGCCGCCGGGGTCGAGATCGTGCTCGACGTCCGGGCCGTCGCCGCCTCCCGCCGCCCCGGTTTCTCCAAGACGGCGCTTTCGGGCGCTCTTCGCGAGCAGGGTATCGATTATCTCCATCTTCGCCCGCTCGGAACGCCGGCGGCCGGGCGCGAGGCGGCCCGCAAGGGCCGGATCGACGAGATGCGGGCAATCTATGCCGACCAGCTCGAGACCCCGGAGGCGGAGCTGGCGATGGAGCAGGCGCTGAGCGAGGCGGGCGAGCGTCACGCCGCCTTGCTCTGCTACGAGAAGGACGCGCCCGGCTGCCATCGTTCGATGCTCGCCGAGCGCATGCTCGGCCGCGCGGCGTTCGAAGTTCACGACATCTAGGAATCGCTCGGGTCTGCCGTCCGGCGGCCGCTGGCCTGGCCTAAGGCGTCGCTTTTCCTACCCGGCCGCCGCGGAAGATCTGGCCCTCCGCTGCCCGTCGCGGTCGATCACCACCCGTTCGAACTGCTCGATCGGGCCGGGACGGCTGATCAGATAGCCTTGCACCTGGTCGCAGCCCTCGGCGACCAGTGCGTCGAGCTGGGCGTTGGTCTCCACCCCTTCCGCAACCACCGACAGGCCAAGGCCCCGGCCGAGGCCGATCACCGAGCGGACGATGGCGCGGGCTTCCGGGCTCTCGATCATCTCACGGATGAAGCTCTGGTCGATCTTGACCTTGTCGAACGGGAAAAGCCGGAAATAAGAGAGCGACGAGTAACCTGTGCCGAAATCGTCCATCGAGATCTTCACGCCGAGCGCTTTCAGCCGCCGAAGAGTCGCCAATGCCTTGTCCGGATCGCTGATCAGCAGGCCTTCGGTGATCTCCAGGTCGAGCCGCGCGGGGTCGAGGCCGGTCTCGCCAAGCACCGCCTGAACCTCCGCGGCGAGATCGCCGTGAGCGATCTGGACGGGCGAGAGATTGACGGCGATCCGAAGCTCCGGCTGCCAGCCGGCCGCCTCGGCGCAGGCCCGGCGAAGCGCCCAGGATCCGAGCGCGAGGATCTGGCCGCTCTCTTCGGCGAGCGGGATGAAGACGTCGGGAGCGATCGAGCCACGATCGGGATGTTCCCAGCGCAGAAGCGCTTCGAAGCCCAGGATCCGGCCGCTCTCCAGTTCGGCGAGAGGCTGATAGTGGATTGAGATCTGGCCCCGTTCGAGGGCGTGGGCGAGGTCGGCCTCGAGCAGTCGCCGCTCGCGCAGTCCTTCCTCGGTGCGCGCCTCGTAGAAATGCACGCCGCCGCGGCCGGTCGCCTTGGCGCGGTGGAGGGCCATCTCCGCATTCTTGACCAAATCTCCCGCCGACGCGGCGTCCTGCGGGAAGAGCGCGATGCCGATGCTGCAGCTGATCACCGCCTGCTCGCCGGCCAGCGGGAAGACGTCGCTCATCGCCGCGAGGATTCGGTTGGCGAGCAGGTCGGCCTGATGCGGCTGATCGACTCCGCGCTGAACGATGGCGAATTCGTCGCCGCCGAGCCGGGCCGCGAAATGGTCGGCGCCAGCCAGAGCGCGCAGCCGCTGAGCGGCGTCGACCAGAAGCTCGTCGCCGGCGGAATGGCCGAACCGGTCGTTGATCGATTTGAAAGCGTCGAGATCGATGCAGAGGATCGCGACCGGCTCGCCGACGGCAGCCGCGGAGTCGATCGAATCGGCGAGCCGATCGGCGAAAACCGCGCGGTTGGGCAGGCCGGTCAGAGCATCGTGATCGGCCAGGTGCGCGATTCGCGCCGCCGCCTCCTTGCGCTCGCTGATGTCGCGAACGGCGAGCACCCGCATCGAGGCGCCGCCCCAGGCGAGCGGGCGGGTGAGAATTTCGACCGGCCGGCCGGATCCGTCGGCAGTGATCAAACGGGTCTCGGCCGCGCCCTCGTGAATCGAGGGAAGCCACTCCATTTCGAAATCCGGCAACAGGTTCGAAATCGAATCGGGAAAGGGATCGGCGTTGGCGTAACCGGCCAACTCCCGGAAGCTGCGATTGGCATCGACGATTCGGCCGCCGTCGACCACCACCAGGCCTTCGATCGCGGCGTCGGCGAATGCCTTGAGCCGCCTTGCTTCCTCCTCGGTCCGGCGGTTGAGCTTGCGGTCGAGCAGGACGACCGCGAAAGCGATGGCGAGGATGACCAGGGCCATGGTCGTCACCGCCACCCCGAGCTCGAAGCTTCCGACCGCCGACCTTGGCACCGCGAGGCGCGGGTCCGGCATGATCGCCGCGGCGCCCATCGCGGTGAAATGCATTCCGCAGATTGCGAGCGTGAACAGGATCGACGCCGGCCAGGGCGGCAGATGCTCGTGTCGGCGCAGCCGCCGGCGCCGAACCGTCACGGCGAGGATCGACAGCGAGATGCCGATCGCGACCGAGGCGAGCACATAGGTCCGATCGTAGATCAGCCGGCCCGCCAGGTTGACCGCGAACATGCCGATATAATGCATGGCGGCGATTCCGGAGCCGATCACCGCGCCTGCCGCAACCGGCGCCCATCGTTCGGCGCGGAGCGAAAGCCACCAGCCGACTCCGCACAGGATCATCGCCACCAATATCGAAAGCAGAGTGAGGCCGGCGTCGTAGCCGATCGGCAAATGCGGCTGATAGGCGAGCATCGCGACGAAATGGGTCGCCCAGATTCCGGTGCCCGAGACGAAGCCGGCCGCGACCAGCCACAGCCAGCGGCGCTGCGAGGCGCGGCGCGCCTGCTCGACGATCGAGAAAGCCGTGAAGGCGGCGAGCAGGCAGATCAGCCCAGCGACCAGAACCAGGCGCAGGTCGTGCTCTTCCGCGATGCAGGCATAAACTCGAAGCATATTCTATCCCCTGTCCGCCCTTGGCAGATCGGGATGAAGGGAGCGTTAAATGAGAGGCGGGCGGGCCGGAGCCGGTTAATCCTGGTCCGGGCTCACCAGGCGGAGGTCGGGCCGAGTCTCGGGCGCCTCGCTAAGCTCGCGCACCTTGTCGAAATGCAGTTCCGAGAGGCCGAGATGGGCATGGGCCGCGGCCAGATTGGTCGCGCTCGTCGCCCGGTCGATCTCATCAAGCGCCCGTTCGGTATGAACGTCGATCTCATCATCTCTGTTCATTGCCCCGCGTCCCAATTCGGGTGGTAATCTACATCCGCTGACCGGCAGCTTCGGGCAAGAGGATAAGACCGTCATTCACATGTATCAACCCGACGTCCGTGGCGCCCGGACGGACATGCCCGTTCATCCTTGTTCCGGTCGAAATGCCCGCGTGATTGTTGATCCAAATCAAGCTATAAGCGGAGAGACTCGCCTGACTGGGGGCGGGCTTGAGTTATCGGTCCCGCCGCGCACTCCTTTCCGCGGCGGGGCCTTTTCTTTTTTATGGACCGCGCCGGTCGGGTTCCGGAAAGCGGCTGGCGCTCCGCCGCCGCCCGCTTTATGCCGCTGCCGCACCGCCGTAAAAGTCCCGTGGAAAGAGCGGGATAGGGCGAGTCCAGGAGGCGGCGGCTCCGCCGCGCGCAGTCGAAAGGTTGGATATGCGGAAGTTCGGACCTCTCCTCCTTGCCGGACTGGCATTGGCGCTTGCCGGAGCGGCCCCTTCGGCACGCCATCCGGCTCCGGCGGCCAAGGCGGCGGCGGCGATCGCGGCGCCCGCATGGCCGCAGGCGGCGAGCGATCTTACCGCCGATCCCGACATACGGTTCGGAATGCTTCCCAACGGCATGCGCTATGCGATCATGAAGAATAAGACTCCGCCGGGGGCTGCGTCGCTGCGGCTCCGGATCGATGCCGGCTCGCTCGAGGAGCAGGACGACCAGCGCGGCCTCGCCCATTTCATCGAGCATATGGTGTTCAACGGCACGACCCACGTTCCGGAGGGCGAGTTCGTCAAGCAGCTCGAGCGGCTCGGCCTTCGCTTCGGACCGGACACCAATGCTTCGACCGGATTCGATGAGACGGTCTACATGCTCGATCTGCCCAAGGCCGATGCCGTCTCGGTCGACACCGGCCTGTTCCTGCTTCGCGAGGCGGCCGGCGAGGCGGCGTTCGATGCCGGTGCGGTCGAACGCGAGCGCGGGATCATATTGTCCGAGGAGCGGACCCGCGCCGGGCCCCAGATGCGCACCTTCGAGGACGAGATCGGCTATTTGCTCAAAGGCGATCTGCTTCCGAGCCGGGTCCCGATCGGCCTCCCCGAAATCATCCGAACCGCCCAGCGCGACCGCTTCCTTCGCTTCTACAACGGCTATTACCGGCCCGAGCGGACGACCCTGGTCGCGGTCGGCGATTTCGACATGGATTCGATCGAAGCGAAGATCCGGTCGAAGTTCGGCGACTGGCGGGCGCAAGGCGCCGCGGCGCCGGACGTGCCGCCGTCTCGGATCGCCGGGCGCGACACCGAGAGTCATGTCTTCGTCGAGCCGGGCGGTCCGGCGCGGGTCAGCCTGACCTGGGTCCGCCCGCCCGACCTTCGTCCCGACACCAAAGCGCACCGCGCCGAGCGGATGGTCAGCCAGCTCGGACTGAGGATCATCGGCCGCCGCCTCGAACGGATCGCCAACGCGCCCTCGCCGCCGTTCATCGGCGCCTCGACCGCCCGAAGTCAGATCGCCGACCGGGCCGAGCTCGTCCAGATCCTCGCCGTTTCGCGGCCGGGCGAATGGAATAAGGCGCTCGAATCGATCGAACAGGAGCTGCGCCGGGCGACCGAGCACGGCTTCACCCAGGCCGAGCTCGACCGCGAAGTGACCGAGCAGCGCGCCGCTCTCACCACCTTCGCCGCCGGCGCCGCGACCAGGACCAGCCAGGCGCTGGCCGGCCAGATCGTGGCGGCGGTCAACGAGGACAATGTCGTCACCACCCCGGCCGACAACCTCGCCCGGTTCGAGGAGAATGTGCGCGGCCTCACCGCGGCGCGGGTGAGCGCGGCGACCCGCGCTTTGTTCGCCGGCAAGGGGCCTTTGGTCTACATGACCTCGCCGACCCCGGTCGACGGCGGCGACAAGGCATTGCTCGCCGCCTTCGACGCCTCGCGCGCGGTTCCGGTCGCCGCGCCCGCGGCCCACGCCGCTTCGACCTGGCCCTATAAGAGCTTCGGAACGCCGGGTGCGGTCGCCGACCGGCGCGAGCTTGCCGATCTCGGAGTGACCCTGGTCCGCTTCGCCAACGGCGTGCGGCTGACCGTCAAGCCGACCGATTTCCGCAAGGACGAGATATTGGTCGCGCTGCGCTTCGGCGGCGGCCTGTTCGAGGTGCCGCGCGACCGGCCGGCGCCGCTCTGGGGCCTCGGCGCCTTCGAGCAGGGCGGCCTGGGCAAGCTCGACAGCGACGATCTGGAAGAGGTTCTGGCCGACACCGTCTATGGAGCGCGGCTCGGGGTCGACGACGACGCGTTCAGCCTCAGCGGACGGACGCGGCCTTCCGATTTCGCGCGGCAGATGCAGATCCTCGCCGCCTTCGCCACCGATCCGGGCTGGCGCCCGACCGGATGGGACCGGAGCAAGGCGAGCGCGTCGACCATCCACGCCCAGCTGAGAAGCACTCCGGGCGGAGTCGCCGGCCGCGAAAGCGGAGTCCTCCTCCACAGCGGCGACACGCGCTGGGCCTTTCCGAGCCAGGAGGCGATGGAGAGCAGCAGCATCGCCGACCTCAAGCGGATCGTAGCCCCGGCGCTCGCCTCCGAGCCGATGGAAGTGATGATCGTCGGCGACGTCACCGTCGACGAAGCGATCCGCCAGACCGCCGCGACCTTCGGCGCTCTCCCGCCGCGCGGCCCGATCCGCGCCGACGAGGCCGGCAGGCAGACCCGGTTTCCCGCGCCCGCTTTGGTCCGCCTCACCCATGAGGGCAGAGCCGATCAGGGCCTGGCGATGATCGCCTGGCCGACCGTCGATTTCTTCTCCGACCAGAGGAGGGCGCGGACCCTCAGCCTGCTCGCCCAGATCCTCCAGCTTCGCCTGATCGAGGAGATTCGCGAGAAACAGGCGACGACCTACAGCCCGGGCGCGGGCCACAATGCTTCGGACACGTTCGCAGGCTACGGCTATATGTCGGCGCGGATCGAGGCCCCGCCCGAGCGGCTCGAGCCTTTCTTGGCCGACGCCGCCCGGATCGCGCGCGAACTCGGCGAGGCGCCGGTCTCAGACGACGAACTGCAGCGGGCGCGCAAGCCCTTGATCGAAAGCCTCGAGCGCCAACGCGCCTCCAGCAATGCCTGGTGGATGGGGGCGCTGGCCAACATCCAGCAGCGGCCCGAAGTCGCGGAGAGCATCCGGATCGCGATCGCCCAATATCAGTCGATCACGGCCGCCGAGCTCCAGGCGGCGGCGCGGCAATATCTGGTCGAGGACCGGAGCTGGAAAATGCTGGTGACGCCCAAGCCGCATTGACGCCTTCAGGGTGTTGCGCCGACCTATCACAGTGATACAGTCGGGGATCGTCAGAAGGGAGACCAGGATGGCCGAGACGAGCAGGATGCTGTTGCTGGCGCTGACCGCGACATGGACTTTGGCGACGGCTCCGGCGCCGGCTTCCGCCGCTCCGGCCGCCGCGCGGCCTGCCCCAACCGCTCCGCTCACCGTCCCGCCGCTCGATTTCCGCCAGCGCCGGCTCGCCAACGGCCTCACCCTCATCTCGATGCGCGATACGACGACTCCGAACGTCGCGGTGTCGCTCTGGTACGATGTCGGATCGAAGCACGACCCGCAGGGTCGCTCGGGGTTCGCCCATCTGTTCGAGCACATATTGTCCCGCAAGACGGTCAACATGCCGTACAACATGATCAACCGGCTGACCGAGGATGTCGGCGGGGTGCGCAACGCCTCGACCTGGTACGACCGGACCAATTATTACGAGATCGTCCCGGCCCGCTATCTCCAGACCATGCTCTGGACCCACGCCGAGCGGATGGCCCGGCCGGTCGTCGACACCCAGGTGTTCGAGAATGAGCGCAACGTCGTGAAGGAGGAGTTGCGGCAGCGCGTTCTGGCGCCGCCCTACGGCCGCCTGTTCAACTTCGTCATCGCCGACAACAGCTTCGACACATTGCCGAGTCGCCGGCCGACGATCGGGAGCATCGAGCAGCTCGATTCCGCCACGCTCGAGGACGCGCGCGCCTTCCACGAGGCCTATTACGGGCCGGACACCGCGACCCTGATCGTCTCCGGCAATTTCGACCAGGCCCAGCTCGATTCCTGGGTCGATTCCTATTTCGCCGCGATCCCGCGCCGGCCCAACGCGATCCCGCTTGCGATCACCGCCAGGGAGGCGCCGAGGCGGGCACCGCGAACGGTCACCGCCTACGCGCCCAACGTGCCATTGCCGGTCGTCGCGACGACCTGGCGAATCCCCGGCAGCGCCCATCGCGACCTCGCGGCGATTTCGGTTCTCGACGCGATCCTGACCACCGGCGACAATTCGCGCTTCTACAAGGGGCTGGTGCGGACCGGCCTCGCCACCCAGGCCTCCTCCAATCTCGTCGACAATGAGGATGGCGGCTATTGGGCGCCCTTCGCGATCCTCGCAGGCGGCAAGAGCGTCGAGGAAGCCGAACGCGCGCTTGCCGCCGAGATGGAGAGGGTCCGCTCGACTCCGGTCAGCGCGGCCGAGCTCGCCGAGGCCCGCAACGAGCTGATCGCCGGCGCCCTTCGCCAGCGCGAGACCTTCAGCGGCCGAGCCTTCGATCTCGGCGAGTCGCTGGTCAGGACCGGCGATCCGAAATCGTCCGACAAGAGGCTCGCCGATATCGCCCGCGTAACCGCCGCCGACGTCCAGCGGGTCGCCCGGCTCTATTTCGCGCCGGCGAGCCGGGTCGACATCCGCTATCTCGACGAAAGCAAGCGTCCGGCCGGAGCGCCCGACGCCTGGGCCAATCCGATGCCGCTCCCGACCTTCCGGTCGGTTCCACCGGCAACCCGTCCCGCCAACATACTTGCCGACGAAGCCGGCCGGCAGCAGCCCCCCGCGCCCGGCGCCGAGGTGCCGGTGACTCCGCCTGCCATTGCCGAGACGAAGCTCGACACCGGCCTCTCCGTGGTCACGGCCCGGTCCGGATCGGTCCCGCTCGCGACAATGATTCTGGTGGTGAAGGGCGGCGCCTCGACCGATCCGGTCGGCAAGGCCGGCCTCGCCGCGATGGCCGCGGACCTCGCCACGCGCGGCACCGCGACTCGAAGCGCGGAGCAGATCGCCGCCGAGATCGAATCGCTCGGAGCGACCCTGAACAGCAATGCCGGTCCGGACGGACAGGTGCTGTCGGTCTCGGCGCCGGTCGCCAATCTCGAGGCGGCGGGGCGGATACTCGCCGACATCGCGCGCAACGCCAGCTTCCCGGCCGAGGAGATCGACCGGCAGCGCAAGCGCGCGCTCGATGCGCTGACCATCCAGATGAAGGATCCGGGCGGCCTCGCCAATATGGTGGCACTGCCGTTGCTCTATGGAAGCGCGCCTTACGGAACGCTCACTCAGGGCACGCCCGCGTCGCTGGCGTCGCTGAGCCGGGAGGATCTGCTCGCCCATTACCGGCGCTGGTGGCATCCGGGCAATTCGGCTTTGGTCATTGCCGGCGGGATCGACTCCGCGTCGGCGGCGGCTCTCGCCCGGCGACTGTTCGGCGACTGGCGGGGCGAGGGCGCCGCACCCGTCCCGCCGGCGGCCCGCGCCGGCACGTCGGCTCCGGTCCGAACGATCGTCGTCGACCTTCCCGGCGCCGGTCAGGCGGCCGTCGTCGCGGCGGTTCGCGGAGTCGATCGCGCCGATCCCGATTATTACAATCTCAGCGTCGCCAATGCGGTGCTCGGCGCGGGCTCGAACGGCCGTCTGTTCGAGGAGGTCCGGACCAAGCGGGGGCTGAGCTACGGCGCCTATAGCGGAATGCCGGCGCGGATGGACGATGCCCTGCTGACCGCGAGCGCCCAGACCAAGAACGAGACCGCGGCGGAAGTGGTCCAGGTCTTCCTCGACCAGCTCGACCGGCTCGGCCGCGAGCCGTTCGCCGCCGACACCGCGGTCAAGCGCAGGGATTTCCTGATCGGCAATTACAACCGTCAGGTCGAGACCAGCGGCGGGCTCGCGGCGGTCCTCGCCGGCTTCGTCCAGCAGAACATCCCGATGAGCGAGGCCGCCGCTTTCACCCGGCGGATCGGCGGAGTGACGTCGGAAGGCGCCTCGGCGATCGCCGCCCGGATCGCATCGTCGCGCCAGGCGACGATCGTGGTGGTCGGAGACGCGTCCAGGTTCCTCGACAAGTTGCGGGCGATCCGCCCCGATCTGGAGGTGATCCCGGCGTCAGAGCTCGACCTCGATTCCGCCGCCTTGAGGCGGGCGGCGGGTTCGGCGCGTTAACTCGGCGATCATCGGGCACGGATTAGAAAGCGCGCCGAAAGGAAGTTGGAATGCGCATCCTGATCGCCGCCGCGGCCGGCTTCGCGCTGAGCGGCTGCATCGCCAAGACCGCGGTCGACATCGTCACTCTGCCGGTCAAGGTCGCCTCGGCCGGGGTCGATGCGGTGACGACCAGCCAGTCGGAAGCCGACGAGAAGAGGGGCCGAGCGGTCCGCAAGCATGAGGAATGTCTGGGCAAGGAAGCGCGGCGCGCGAAGAAGGAGGGCCGCGAGCCCGATCCCGAACATTGCCCGGAGCCGCGCAAGGGCGGCTGAGCGGCGACCTTCCCTAGCGGACAGTCTCGGCGGCGATCGCGAAGCGGGTCGTCGCATTGGCATCCGGGCAGCAGGTCAGCCGGGTCCATTCGGTCCGCGCCTTGCGTTCGTCGGCGAAGGGGCCGGCCATTTTCTCTGTGCCTGGGACGAGAGCGCCGAAGCCGGCGTCGCGATATTCGCCTCCGATCACCCAGTAGCGTCTGGTCATTTCATCCTCCTCAGGCTGCCGCCCGCTCGCTGAACTGGTCCGCCTCGGTCGACTCGGCCAAAGCGACGGTCGACGCGCTGCCGCCCGACACTGCCTGGGCGACGAGGTCGAAATAGCCGGTGCCGACCTCGCGCTGGTGGCGGGTGGCGGTATAGCCGCGCCCCTCGGCGGCGAACTCGGCCTGCTGAAGCTCGGAATAGGCGGCCATGCCGCGGTCGCGATAGGCGCTCGCGAGCTCGAACATCGAGTGGTTGAGGCTGTGGAAGCCCGCCAGGGTGACGAACTGGAACTTGTAGCCCATTGCTCCGAGCTCGCGCTGGAAGCGGACGATCGTCGACTTGTCGAGCTTCGCCTCCCAGTTGAAGCTCGGCGAGCAATTGTAAGCCATCATCTTGCCCGGATGCGCTTTCTGGACGGCCTCGGCGAATCGGCGGGCGTCGTCGAGATTGGGATTGCTCGTCTCCCACCAGAGCAGATCGGCATGGGGCGCGAAGGCGATCCCGCGCTTGATGCAATGATCGACGCCCGTCCCTTCGCGTAGGCGGAAGAAACCCTCGGGCGTCCGTTCTCCGGTCAAATATTCATGGTCGCGCTCGTCGACGTCGGAGGTGATCAGCCTGGCGCTCTCGGCGTCGGTGCGGGCGATGAGGATGGTCGGGACTCCGCAGACGTCTGCGGCGAGCCGGGCCGAGTCGAGGTTGCGGATATGGGCCTGAGTCGGGATCAGGACCTTGCCGCCGAGATGGCCGCATTTCTTCTCGGAGGCGAGCTGGTCCTCGAAATGGACCCCCGCGGCGCCGGCCTCGATATAGGCCTTCATGATCTCGAAGCAATTGAGCGGTCCGCCGAACCCGGCTTCGGCGTCGGCGACGATCGGCGCGAACCAGTCGCGTTTCGCTCCGCCTTCGCTATGCTCGATCTGGTCGGCGCGCTGAAGCGTGCGGTTGATCCGCCGGCACAGTTCGGGGCCGGAATTGGCGGGGTAGAGCGACTGGTCGGGATACATTGCGCCGGCGGCGTTGGAATCGGCGGCGACCTGCCAGCCCGAGAGATAGATGGCCTTGAGTCCGGCCCGGACCATCTGCATCGCCTGATTGCCGGTGAGGGCGCCGAGCGCGTGGACATAATCTTCGCTTCTCAGCAATTCCCACAGCCGGTTGGCGCCGCGCCGGGCGAGGCTGTGCTCGATCGGCAGCGAGCCGCGAAGCCGCTCCACCTCCTCCGGGCCGTAGGGCCGGTCGATCCCGTCGAAACGCCCCGCCGGCGCCGGTACGAGCGCGCTGAAATCCTGCATGTCCCACCTCTTCCAAATCCGTGGCGAGCAAACACCGAAACGGCGATGCGGGACTCGCGGAAAAGGGTCGTGGTGTCATAAAGCGACTTGCGACTTTTGTGAAATATTGACAATCTTTCGGAATGGCCCTGCCCGAACGCAAGCTCTATCTCGGCGGCCGCCTGCGGCGGCTGCGGCGCGAGCTCGGCCTCAACCAGAGCGCGATGGCGGCCGAAATCGGGATTTCGCCTTCCTATCTCAATCATCTCGAGCGCAACCAGCGTCCGGTGACGGCGCAGGTGCTGCTTCGAATGGCCGAGGCCTATGACGTCGATCTGAGGAGCTTCGCCGCGGAGGGCGGCGAGGGGACCGGCACCGATCAGCTCGCCGAGATCTTCTCCGACCCGATGTTCGCCGATATCGGCATCCCGCGCTACGAATTGCTCGAGGTCGCCGACAACGCGCCGTCGGTGGCCGACGCGGTGTCGCGCCTCTACGCCGCTCTGGTCGAGCGCCGCCAGCATCCGGCCGGCGGAGTCCCCGACGAGACCAGCCTGGTGACGCCGGAGGCCTGGGTCCGCGACCATATCCAGGCCCAGCGCAATTATTTCTCCTATCTCGAGGAGGCCGCCGAGACCCTTGCCGGAGCGCTCGGCGATCCGCTGACCATGTTCGAGCCGCTCCGGCGGCGGCTGAAGGAGGGGTTCGGGGTCGAGACTCGAATCGTTCCCCCCGAATTGCTCGAGTCCGCCTCGCAGCATTACGACATCCACCGCAAGCGGCTGATGCTCTCGGCTTTGCTCCGCGCCGAGAGCCGAACCTTCGCGCTCGCCTATCAGCTCGCCTTGCTCGAATTCGGCCCGATGCTGAAGAAGATGGTCGAAAGCGCGGCGCCGCCCGACCCTCCGGCCCGCAATCTGCTTCACATGTCGCTGGCCAATTATGCGGCCGGGGCGATCATGATGCCCTACGCGCCGTTCCTCGAGGCGGCGGAGGCGCAGAGATACGATATCGACGCGCTGTGCGCCCGCTTCGGCGCCAGCGTCGAGCAGGTCGCTCATCGCCTGACCACATTGGGCCGCAACGGCGCACGCGGGATCCCGTTCTTCATGCTGAGGGTCGATTCGGCCGGCAATATCTCCAAGCGCTTCGCCGGCGAGAGCTTCCCCTTTTCGCGGTTCGGCGGGACCTGCCCGCGCTGGAACCTCCACGCCGTCTTCCAGACGCCCGGCCGGGTCGCCACCCAGATGGTCGAGACTCCCGACGGCCAGCTCTTCTTCACGATCAGCCGGACGGTCGATCGGGCGGTTCGGCTCGATCCGCGCGAATCCTCCCAGCTCGCCATCGGCCTCGGCTGCGACGCGAAATATGCGCCCAGGATCCTCTATTCGGACGGTCTCGACCTCGCGCGGCCTTTGGTCACCCCGATCGGCCCCGCTTGCACCATCTGCCCTCGGATCCGCTGCCCGCAGAGGGCGGCGGCGCCCGCCGGACGGACTCTTGCCGTGAACGCTCTTCAAAAGACCATTTCCCCTTACCCGTTCGTAGGTTAGCATCACTCTTCAAGCCGGAGGCCGCGTTGATCAGGACCTTTACTTTCGCTGCGGCACTGAGCCTCATGGCCGCATCCTCGGCCGCGCAGGCGCCTCCCGGGCCGGCGATCGATCGCCTCATCGCGGCGCTTCCGGCCAGCGAAACCAGTTCACCGCCGGATCGGGCGCGGATCGAGAGTGAGCTCGCCCGCCTCTCGGCGCTCAACCCCGGAAAGTCCGACTCGATCCGGCCGATTCTGGAGGCGGACGAGAGTTGCGGCACCCGGGCTGTCGAGGCAGCGACTCTCAAGGTGATTCGCGAGGTGGCGACTTTGATGGGCGCGGCGAAGGTCGCTCGACTGACCGAGCTTTACGAGGGCGAGGATGCCCGCCTGCTGGACCGGCTGATGGCGAAATCGCGAAGCGGCGAGTCGATGTCGGACAGCGAGGTCCGCGAGATGGGCCGCCTTCTCGTCAGCTATCCGATCGCCGAATTCCGCAACGAGACCCGGCAGAGAGCGGAGACGCTCGACCGGAATCGGGATTTTGTGGCTGCGGTGATGCAATGCAGCGGAATCCGGGACGCGGCTTACGACCGCGCCCGAATTCGTACCCAGTAAAGTTCGAGGACGGGACGGGGGAATCGGAAATGAAGCGAAGGATGTGGATTGCGGCGGCGTTGCTGGCTTTGCTTCCCGCCATTGGGACCGCTCAGCCGCCGCCGCCGCCGAGCGATGCGGCCATAGCGGAATTCATGGCGTCGATGCCGCCCTCGCCTGCCGCCTCGAGGGCGGCCGATCCCGAACAGCTGGCCCATCTGAGCGCGCTCAACCCCGGCAAGGCGGGGGAGATCGAGCCGATCCTCGCGGCCTATCAAAGCTGCATCGTCACCATCGTTGAGGACCGTAACAGGGCATTGTTCCGGACCATCGCAATCAACATGGGGGAGCGAAAGGTGAGACTCCTGACTGAACTCTACAAGAGCCCGGATCTCGCGCTGTTCACGACCCTGGCCGACAAGCATGAGAGCGGCCAGGCATTGACCGGGGCGGAGACCGCGCGTCTCAACCGCTTCCTGACGGACTATCCGGTAGCAGAGTTCGGACAGAAGCTGCTGGAGGCCGGGAACGCCGCCGCTTCGGATCAGGGGCTGATCACCCAATTCACCAAATGCAGCCTCGACAAGAAAACCGCACTCGTCCGGGCGGGCATCCGCCTGAATTAAGGGGCGCCGCTCGCGTTCCCGCCTCATCCAAGCGATCGCGGAACCCCCGGAACGCCGATCGCACAATCGAGCCCGCTCCTGTCCCACTCGGCCAGGTCCGCCGCGGCGTCGTAGGTGGATTGAAGGAAGGCTAGCAGAACGGCATCGGGGTCCTCGCCTGTCCTGACCGCTTCGTAATCGAGGACGAATTCGCCCAGCGCGGAATCCCAGCGCAAAGCCTGCGGGGCCGTCTTCGCTTCGGCGAAACCCTCCGGCGCCGGATAGGCATAGGAATAGAAGATCGGGGCACCGCCCATCGCCCCGCCGGGCCAGAAGCCGGCGCTCGACACTTCGTGGCTATAGGCCTCGCGGGTGATCGGGTCGGGCAGGTTTGGGATGCCGCCGGGATGGAGCGGCGCCGGCCGGCCGGAGAAGCGGGTGACGGCAAGGTCGAAGCTGCCCCAGAAGAAATGGACCGGGCTTGCCTTGCCGATGAAGGACGAGCGGAACAGCCGGAGCATTCGGTCGGCCTCGATCAGGGCGCCGAGCAGCCGGCCGGCACTGTCCGGATCGTAGATTCGCGGCCGATCGTCGGCACGGAAGGCGATGGAAGGATCGACCTCGTTCGGCGCGCCGTGGATGCTGACCTCATGACCCGCTTGCCGGAGCATCGCCAGGGCCTCATCGTGGAACGAGGCGACCGACGGGGCGGCAAGCGGCAATGTCCGCCGGGCCGTCCGGTCGGACAGGGTGAAGACATGGTCGATCAGGTCGAGACCGAGCTCGAACGGGCCCGTGGGTCCATTCAAGGTCTCGGTCCGGAGCCCGCGCGGATGGAGGTGGAGGGTCGCATGCCAGCCGTGGTTGCGCCACGGCAGCAGCGCCACCGCGGTCTTGCCGAGGATCTGGCTGAACAGATGGAGGGTCGCGATCGTCGGTCCGTCGCGCGCCTCGCTCAGCTCCGGCCAGACCCTGCCTTCATCGCTCATGGCCTCACCTCGGGGTTGCGGGGTTCAATCGACCGCCAATCTCGGTTACGGCCCGCCGCATGGCAAGCGACACGCATGCACTGGAGCAGATGAAAGCCGACTGGCTGGCGCGCATCGGCGCGGCCGGCGATCTCGCCGCGCTCGACGCGGAGAGGGTCGCGGCGCTCGGCAAGCAGGGCGCGATTACCGGGCTTCTGAAGACCCTTGGCGCCATGACGCCAGACGAACGGCAGAGCCGGGGGCCCCGGATCCATGCGCTGCGCGAGGCGGTGAGCGAGGCTCTCGCCGAGCGCAAGGCGGCGCTCGAAGCGGGCGAGATCGAGCGGCGGCTGGCGACTGAGACCGTCGACATGAGTCTGCCCGTGCCGCCCCCGCGCCAGGGCAGCGTCCATCCGGTCAGCCAGGTGATGGACGAGCTGGCCGAGATATTCGCCGATCTCGGCTTCTCGGTCGCGACCGGGCCCGAGATCGAGGACGACTGGCGCAATTTCACCGCGCTCAACATTCCCGAAAGCCACCCGGCGCGGGCAATGCACGACACTTTCTATTTCGACCGGTGCGATTCCGAGGGTCGCAAGATGCTGCTCCGGACCCACACCTCGCCGGTCCAGATCCGGACGATGATCGAGCAGCCGCCGCCAATCTACATCATCGCACCGGGCCGGACCTATCGATCGGACAGCGACGCCACCCACACCCCGATGTTCCACCAGGTCGAGGGGCTGGTGATCGACCGCGACATCCATCTCGGCCACCTCAAATGGACTCTCGAGACCTTCCTCAAGGCCTTTTTCGAGCGCGACGACATCGTGCTTCGGATGCGCCCGAGCTATTTCCCCTTCACCGAGCCGTCGGCCGAGGTCGATGTCGGCTATACGATCGTGAAGGGCCGGCGGGTGCTCAGCGGGTCGGACGGCTGGATGGAGCTGCTCGGCTCGGGAATGGTCCATCCCCGGGTGATCGCCAATTGCGGGCTCGATCCCGACGAATGGCAGGGCTTCGCCTTCGGCTGCGGGATCGACCGGCTGGCGATGCTCAAATATGGCATGGACGACCTGCGCGCCTTCTTCGACGGCGACCTGCGCTGGCTCCGCCATTACGGCTTCGCGGCGCTCGACGTTCCGACCCTGAGCGGCGGGGTCGGGGCATGAGGCACATGATCTCCAGCTTCCCCTCCCGTTTGCGGGAGGGGGAAATATGAAAGTGTCGCTCTCCTGGCTGAAGGACCATCTCGACACCGAGGCGGACCTCGAGCGGATCGTCGAGACCCTGACCGCGATCGGCCTCGAGGTCGAAGGCGTCGAGAATGCGGCCGAGAAGCTCGCTCCCTTCACCATCGCCCGGGTGGTGACCGCGGAACGCCATCCCCAGGCCGACAAGCTCCAGGTCCTGACCGTCGACACCGGCGCCGACGATCCGGTCCAGGTAGTCTGCGGCGCGCCGAATGCCCATCCCGGGATGCTCGGCGTGTTCGGGGCTCCTGGCGCCTATGTTCCGGGCAGCGATCTCACCCTCAAGGTCGCGGCGATCCGCGGAGTCGAGAGCCACGGCATGATGTGCTCGGTCCGCGAACTGGAGCTCGGCGACGAGCATGACGGCGTGATCGAGCTTCCCGCCGACGCTCCGGTCGGCGCTCGCTACGCCGAATGGGCCGGGCTCGACGATCCGGTCATCGACGTCAACGTCACGCCCAACCGCCAGGATTGCATGGGCGTATACGGGATCGCGCGCGACCTCGCCGCCGCCGGGCTCGGCACTCTGAAGCCGATTGCGATCGAGGACGTGCCGGAATCCTTCCCCTGCCCGATCGAGATCAGGACCGACGATCCCGAAGGCTGCCCGGCTTTTTACGGCCGGGTCGTCCGCGGAGTTCGCAACGGGCCGTCGCCGGCCTGGCTTCAGCAGCGGCTGAAGAGCGTCGGCCAGCGCCCGATCAGCGCTCTGGTCGACATGACCAATTACATCACTCTGGCCTACGGGCGGCCGCTCCACGTCTACGATCTCGCCATGCTTCACGGCGCGATCACCGCCCGCCGCGCCCGCGACGGCGAGGAAGTGCTTGCGCTGAACGGCAAGAGCTATCGGCTCGATCCGAGCATGACCGTGATCGCCGACGATCGCGAGGTCCACGATATCGGCGGGATCATGGGCGGCGAACATAGCGGCGTCGGCGAGGCGACGACCGATATCTTGATCGAATGCGCCTGGTTCGAGCCCGAGCATATCGCCCTGACCGGCCAGAAGCTCGGCCTGGTCTCCGACGCCCGGACCCGCTTCGAGCGCGGAGTCGACCCCGCTTTCGTCGAGCCGGGGCTGAGGCTCGCCACCCGGATGGCGGTCGAGCTGGCCGGCGGCGAGGCGTCCGAAATCGTCCGCGCCGGCTCTCCGCCGATCCCGGACAAGACCGTCTCCTACCGCCCCTCCCGCGCCCGGGCGCTCGGCGGAGTCGAGGTTCCCGAAGCGGAGCAGAAGGCGATCCTCGAGCGGCTCGGATTCGAAGTCGCGCTCGGCGAGCGCTGGCAGGTGAAGCCGCCGTCGTGGCGCCGCGACGTCGACGGCGAGGCCGATCTGGTCGAGGAGGTCGCCCGGATCCACGGCTTCGACAAGATCCAGACGGAGCCCCTGGCCCGGGCGCCGGGAGTCGCCCATCCGACCGCCACCGCCGAGCAGAAAATCGAGCAGAGGGTCCGCCGGGCCGCCGCCGCGCGCGGCCTCAACGAGGCGGTGACCTGGAGCTTCATCGCCGAAAGCGAAGCCGAGCCGTTCGGCGGGTCCGCCTGGATCCTGGCCAATCCGATCAGCGAGGAGATGAAGGCGATGCGGCCTTCGCTCCTTCCCGGACTGCTCGCCGCCGCCCGCCGCAACATGGATCGCGGCGCGGCCGGGGTCCGGCTGTTCGAAGTCGGCCGCCGCTATCTCGGCGAGAGCGAGCATCCGACCCTCGGCCTGGTCCTGGCCGGCGAGCGCGATCCCCGCCACTGGCGGACCGGCAAGGCGCGGAGCTTCGACGCGCATGACGCCAAGGCGGAAGCGCTGGCGATCCTCGCCGCGGCCGGAGCGCCGGTCGACAATCTGCAGGCGTTACCCGGCGCGGCTTCCTTCTATCATCCCGGCCGCTCGGCGCGCCTCGCGCTCGGCCCGAAAAACGTCCTCGCCGAAGCCGGCGAACTTCATCCGAGCATCGTCAAGGCCTTCGATCTCGACGGTCCCGTGGTCGCGGCCGAGATCTTCCTCGACGCCATTCCCAGGAAGCGCGGCGGCATCGGCCATATGCGCGAGGCCTATCGGCCCCCGGCCCTCCAGCCGGTCCGGCGCGATTTCGCCTTCCTTCTGCCGGCCGACGCAAAGGCGGATTCGCTGCTTCGAGCGGTGCGCGGCGCCGACCGGGAAGCGATCGCCGAGGTCAGCCTGTTCGACGTCTTCACCGGCCCGGGCGTGCCCGATGGAATGAAGTCGCTCGCCGTCGAGGTCACTCTCCAGCCGGGCGAGAAGAGCTTCACCGAGGAGGAGCTGAAGACTCTTGCCGAGCGGATCGTCGCCGCCGCGGCCAAGGCCGGTGCCCGGCTCCGCGACTGAGCGCGAGCGGGCGGTCCGGACCGCTTTCGCCGAGCAGGCCGTCTGGGCCGAGAAGCTCGAATCGCCGTTCATGGCGAGATTGACCGCGGCGATCGGCAAAGGTCTCGACCGGTCCACTGCGGTCGGCCGCCGGCTGCTCGACTGGCCGGGCCAGCCCGATGCAGGCGCCGACAATGTGACTTTACGGCTATGCGGCGGACTCCACGCGCTTGTCAGGAGCGGCGCTGCGCCCGCCCTCGCCGCCTGCTATCCGCCCAACCCCATCCCCGACGAGGCGAGCCTGTGGACGGAAGTGGACTCGGCGCTTCACGAATTTGAAGGCGAAATCCTGCCTTGGCTCGACAGCGCGCCGCAGACCAACGAGGTCGGACGATCGGCGGTGCTGATGGCAGGACTGCTGGCGGTCGCGGACCGGTTCGGCCAGCCGGTCGAAACGCTCGAGCTCGGCGCCAGCGCCGGACTCAACTTGATGCTCGATTGCTACGGCTACGATCTCGGAGGGCGGCGCGCGGGGAATCCCGACTCGCCGCTTTGCCTCGCCCCCGAGTGGAAAGGCTCGCCGCCGCCCGACGGCTTGGTCACGGTCGCGGCCCGCGCCGGAGTCGACCTCCGGCCGATGGACGCGGTCCGCGACGGCGAGCGGCTGCTCGCTTATGTCTGGCCGGACCAGCCGGCGCGGCTGCGCCAGCTCGAAGCCGCGCTCGCCATCGCCCGCCGATCGCCGCCGAGGGTCGAGCAAGACGACGCCGCCGACTGGCTGGAGGCAAAGCTCGCCTTGCCGCCCGAGCCCGGCCGCAGCCGGGTCGTGCTCCACTCTATCGCCTTTCAATATTTTCCGCCGGAAACGCAGCAGCGGGTCGCCGCGGCGATCGAAGCGGCCGGTGCCGGCGCAAGCGAGACCGCGCCTTTGACCTGGTTGAGGTTCGAATTCCTCGCCGCCGACGGAAAGACCAGCCTGAGGCTGCGCACCTGGCCCGGCGACGAGGACAGGCTGCTCGCCTGGGCCCACCCGCACGGCAAATGGGTGCGATGGCTGGACGACGATTAAGCTGCTGGAATGGGCTCCAGCGCGTTGATCGCCGCGTGGACCCGCGCCTCGATCTCCTTGCGGGGCAGGCCGGGCGGAATCGGATCGCCGAACCGCATCGTGACCAGGCCCGGGCTTTTGGCGCCGCGGCGCGGCCAGACATGGCCGCTGTCGAGCGCCAGCGGCACGACCGGAAGGCCGAGCGCCCGATAGAGGCCCGCGAAGCCGGGCTGGAGCTCGGGCCGCTCGCCCGGAGCGACCCGAGTGCCTTCCGGGAAGATGACGATCGGACGCCCCTCGCCGATCGCTTCCTCGGCCTCGCGCAACATCGTCCGAAGCGCCTTGGCGCCGCCGGCTCGGTCGACCGTGATGATCCCGTATTTTTTGGCGAGCCGGCCCCAGAGCGGGATCTCGCCGAGCTCGCGCTTCATCACCACCGCCGGCGTATCGAGCAAAGTGACCAGCTCCAGGGTCTCGAACATCGACTGATGCTTTGCAGCCACCAGGACCGGCCGGGCCGGAACCTCGCCTTCGACCCGAGTCCGGATCCCGAGCAGGATGCGCACGCACAAGCTGTGGAATCGCGCCCAATTGTCGGCGATGGCCCGGACCGCGCCGCGGCCGAACGGCAAGGCGGCGAAGCAGATCAGGACATAGATCAGGCTTCCGCCATAGAAGATGATCGCGAACAGCAGGGACCGGACCGAGTCCATCAGATCCCGACGATCACCGCCGCCCGCCTCAACAGATATTTGTTATATTCGGTGAAAAGCTGGGTGAATCGCGGGTTGCTCTCGACCGCGTCGCCGATCAGCTCGACATTGCCGGGGAGCTGGCGGGCGATCTCGAAGCGCGCGCGCGGCATATGCCAGTCGGTCGTGACGAGGCGGACGCTCTTGTACCTGCCCTTTTTCACCCAGTGCGCGACTTCCGCGGCATTGGAGCGCGTGTCGACCGATTCCCGGCCGAGGTCGATGCAGCAGGTGAACAGGGCGCCGTTGGCCGGATATTCGGCGGCGAGCTCGACCGGCCGGACGGTCCGAGCCACTCCGGAGACCAGCATTCGCGAGGCTCGCTGCCGGGCGAGCAGATCGAGGCCGCGCTCGATCCGTTTCGGGCCGCCGGTCAGGACGACGATCGCGTCGGTCTGCCGGTCGTCGGCCGGGCGCGGCAGCAATCCGGCGAAGACGGCGTAGCCGAGCAGATAGACCAAGGCGATGAACGAGAGGATCCGGGTGATCACAGCATCCGCCCCAGAGCACGCAGGATGGTCGCCCGGGCGACCAGCATCGACAGGAGGACTCCGGCCACCGGAAGGGCGAGCAGGATCAGCCAGCTGACCGGACCGAGCCCGGCAGTTCCGAGCAGGTCGGAACCGAGCGCTCCGACCTTCCGGCCGATGACGAGCAGGATGAGGCCGGCGCCGGCCAGCCCGACGGCGCCGCCGAACAAGGCGTCGAGAGCGATCCGGCGCTGGAACAGGCGCGCGACCTGGACGTCGGTGGCGCCCATCAAGTGGAGGACCTCGATCGTCCCCCTGTGCGTGTCGAGCGATGCCCGGGCGGCGAGCACGACGGTCGCGGCCGATGCGCCGATCATCAATATGACGAGGGCGGCGGCCAGCCATTTCAAGGCCGAGATCAATCTTGCGAGCGGGGCGAGCCATTGCGCGTTGGCGTCGATCCGGGCCGACGGCGCCGAGGCGTCGATCACCGCCTCGATCCGGGCCCGGTCGGCGAAGGCCTCCGGACTGAGATCGACGTCGATCATGGCCGGGACCGGAAGATCGGGATCCATTCCCCCCGCGCCGAGCCAGGGCTCGAGCAAGGCGTCGAGCTCGGCGGCGGGGATGCGCCGGATGTTGGTCACTCCGGGCAGCGGCCGAATCGCCGCGACCGCCGCTTCCGCCTCGGCATCGCGCCGGTCGGGATTGGACTCGACGATCTGGATCGTCAGGCGGTTGCCGATCCCGGCGTCGAGGCCCGAGGCCGCGCTCGCGAGGCGGAGACCGGCGGCGGCGGCGAGCACGGTCAGCAGCATCATGATCGCGATCACCCAGGGCATCGGCCCGGCCAGCCGGCCCTCGGGCAGCAACCTTCTGTCGGCCGCGCCGAACCGGCGCGCGCGCCCCTTCACATCTCCACCCGGCGCGGCGGATGGCGCAGCGCCCCGGTCGGATCGTGGAGCTGGCCGCGGTCGAGACGAAGCATCTCGGCGCGGGCGATGCTCGAGATGAGGTGGAGATCGTGGGTGGCGACGACCACCGTGGTTCCGAGCTTGTTCAATGAATCGAACAGATGGAGAAGCCGGCGGGCCATTTCCGGATCGACGTTGCCGGTCGGCTCGTCGGCGACCAGCAATTCCGGCCGGGCGATGACCGCCCGGGCGATGGCGACGCGCTGCTGCTCGCCGCCGGACAGGGTCGCCGGACGGGCGCTCGAGCGGTGGCCGAGACCGACCCAGTCGAGCATTTCGCTGACCGGCGTGTCGAGGTCCCTTTCCTCCACTCCGGCGACCCGAAGCGGGAGTGCGACATTGTCGTAGGCGGACAAATGATGGACCAGCCGGAAGTCCTGGAAGACGACCCCGATCCGGCGGCGGAACCCCGGGAGCCGCTTGCGCGGCATCGTCACGATATCCTCGCCGAACAATTTGATCAGTCCGCGGCTCGGCCGCTGGGCGAGGTAGAGCAAGCGAAGCATCGACGTCTTGCCGGCGCCCGACGGTCCGGTGAGGAAATAGAAGCCGCCCTCGCGCAGGGAGAAGCTGAGGTCGGAAAGGGTCTCCGCCCCCGTGCCGTAGCGCAGGCCGACATTGTCGAACTGGACGATGCTGCCGCCGATGCTCAGGCCCGCCTCCGCTGGAACACACAACCCGCAAGCTCAATGGCATGGCGGGCGGCGGCGCGTAAAGCGCCCAAAGCCCGGCCGGGGGCTCTCGATCGGGCACGCACCCTCCGCTTGATGACGCGCGTTACATGTGCTTGGATTCTCACGTGCACCACAAGGTTGCCTGTATCCGATGATCCTGTCCTGCCCCGCCTGCAACACCCGCTATGTCGTTCCCGACAGCGCGATCGGATCGTCGGGGCGGCAGGTGCGCTGCGCGGCGTGCAAGCATAGCTGGTTCCAGGGGCCGCCGAGCCGACCGCTGGCCAGCCCCCGACCCGAGGCTCCCGCCGCTGCCGAGCCCGACCGGCCCGCCGCCCCGCCACCGGCGCCCGCGCCGCCGCTCCGCCGTGAGGTTGCGGAC
>JBKPOT010000028.1:0-68268 GCA_046733235.1 Pseudomonadota bacterium | reverse complement strand
GGATAGGAGAGGGCCGAAGGACGGGCCGGGCAGCCCGTCCGAGGCGATCGACGCAGCCAGCCGCCTTCTCCGGGCGACCGCAGAGCGGCGGGCTGTCCTTTGCCGCCCGGACGTCGTCGCTCGGTCAGTCACGATGGGGCTTCCATCGCTCCTTCCTCGCTCCTCGTCGGACAACAAATGCCAGCCCGTCACGGCCGCCTCGGGCACCGGACGCGGACCCCTATGCCTGGCCCGTTATCTCGCCGGCGGTGCCGCCGCTCGACTCGGCCTCCTGCTGCGCGGCCTGCTGCATGTAGAGCTGGCCGAAATCGATCGGGTCGAGAAGCAGAGGGGGGAAGCCGCCATTCTGGACCGCCTGAGCGACGATCTGCCGGGCGAACGGGAACAGGATCCGCGGCGCCTCGGCGAGAAGGAAGGGCTGGAGCTGATCCTGGGGAATGTTCCTGAGCCCGAACAGGCCGGCATAGACGAGCTCGCACTTGAACGCCGTCTGCTCGCCGGTGGCGGTGACGTCGATCTGCAGGCTGACCTCGTAAATCTCGTCGTTGAGCTGGGCGGTTCCGATGTTGAACTGGACGTCGATGCGCGGATTGCCCTGCCATTGATAGACTGCGGGGGCGTTCGGATTCTCGAACGACATGTCCTTCACATATTGCGAGATGATCCCGGCTTGCGGCATCGAATCCTCGCCGTTGATCTGCTGCTCGTCCGCGCCCGCCGCGCCTTCCTCTTCGGCCATTTCGATCATCCTGAATATGGTGGAAAATATCGCCGGCCGCCGGTGCGGCCAATCGCGGCGCGGGTAGCAGGCGCCGTCCCGAGGCGCAACCGGCAGGGACGCGCGGGTTCGGAACCTAAGTCGATTTGAATCCTTAATCCCGCGCGCTTATGTAGGGCAGGAGTATCAGCGGAGAATCTTAAGTGTCGGTCGAGATCGTATTGCTGGCCATGGTGGCGCTGTTCGTGGGGCTCCGGCTCTATTCGGTGCTCGGCCGGCGGACCGGCCACGAGCAGCAGCCGATCCTCCGCCCCGCCGACACCGCCCCGCCCGCCGAGAGCCCGGCGCCGGTCCAGGACCTGATCGCCGAGCGCCCCGAAGCCTCCGGCCTGGTCTACGAGGACGGCGCCGCCGCCGGAATCCGTGCGATCGTCTCGGCCGACCCGGGCTTCGACGTCGCCCGCTTCCTCGACGGCGCCCAGGCCGCCTACGGAATGATCCTCGAAGCCTTCTGGAAAGGCGATCGCGGGGAGCTCCGCCATCTTGCCGGCGACGACGTCCTGACCAGCTTCGAGGAAGCGATCTCCGAGCGCGAGGCGGCCGGCCACAGGCTCGACAATCGCCTGATCCGGATCGACCGGGCGATCATCCAGGACGCCGAGCTCAAGGGCCGGATCGCGAGCATCACCGTTCGCTTCGACGCCGACATCGCCGCGGTGACCCGCGACTCGTCCGGCGAGATGGTCGCCGGCACCTTGACCGACGCAGTGCCGGCCAACGATCTGTGGACCTTCCGCCGCACCCTGGGCAGCGCCAACCCGAACTGGCTGTTGGTCGAGACCGACGAAGCCGACTGAGGCTGCTTCCGGCGTGCCGCGGCTGCGGCTATGCCTGAAGCGTGGCGACCGGCGAATCATCAGTCAGGATATTCAGGGCCGCTCCGGTCCTGCTCGCCGCTTTGCTTGCGCTCGGGAGTTGCAGCCGGAACGCCCCGCCCGCGCCGGAACCGCCGCCGCCTCCGAAAAACGCGATCGAGGCAGGTCTCGCCCTCGGCCCCTCGCTCCCCGCGCTCGATGCCGAGCAGGCCGAGCGCGCCCGGGCGGCCTTCGCGATCAGCTGCCCGACGCTTCTTCGCCGCCCCGACACGAGCGGCCTGACCCGACCGGAGGATTGGAAGCCCGCCTGCGACCGGGCCGCGGCGATCCTTGGCCATCCCGAACTCTCGGCCGCCTTCTTCCGCGACTATTTCGAGCCGGTCCGGGTCGGCGACGGCAAGGCTTTCGTCACGGGCTATTTCGAGCCCGAGATCGCCGGCTCGCGCGAGCATATTCCCGGCTACGACGTGCCGATCTACGCCAGGCCCGACGACCTGGTCGAGACCGACCCGGCGACCGCCGCGGCCCGCGACACGATCAAGCGCGGCCGGCTCGAGAACGGAGTGATGGTCCCTTATTACGAGCGGTCCGAGATCGAGGACGGGATCCTTGCCGGACGCGGGCTCGAAATCGCCTGGGCGGCGGACCCGATCGACTTCTTCTTCCTCCAGATCCAGGGCTCGGGCCGGCTCAAGCTTCCCGACGGCAGCATCATGCGGATCGGCTATGCCAGCCAGAACGGCCGCGACTATGTCGGCATCGGCAAATTGATGAAGGATCGCGGGCTTCTCGCGCCCGGCAAGACCAGCATGCAGGATCTCGTCGCCTGGCTCCGCGAGCATCCGGAAGAGGGGCGGGCGATCATGCGCGAGAACAAATCCTACGTCTTCTTCCGCGAGCTGACCGGCCCCGGTCCGCTCGGCGGTCTCGGCCACCCGGTCACTCCGCGCGGGAGCGTCGCCACCGATCCGCGCTTCGTGCCGCTGGGCGGGCCGGTCCTGCTCGAGCTCGACCGGACCGAGGCGAGCGGATTGTGGGTCGCCCAGGATACGGGCGGTGCGATCAAGGGCACCAACCGCTTCGACACATTCTGGGGCGCGGGCGAGGAGGCGGCCAGGATCGCCGGCGGCATGGTCGGACGCGGCACCGCCTGGATCCTTCTGCCCAAGGGAATAGTGGCCCGGCTCCATGCGCCGGCTCAGCGCTGACGAGCAGAAGCTCTGGGCCAGGGTCGTCGCCGGAGTCCGGCCGATCCGGCCGCTTGATCCGGTCGCGGAGATGCCGGCCGCCGGGGAGCCCGCCGACGCCGCTGTCGCCAGGCCTCGAACCGTGGCGACGGCCGCTCGAAAGCCCGCCGCGGCTCCGGTCCGGCCCGGCCACACGCTCGACGGAAGCTGGGACCGGCGCCTCGCCCGCGGCCTCGTCCGACCCGATCTCACCCTCGATCTGCACGGCCATCGCCTCGATTCCGCTTATCATCTGCTCGATTCGAAGCTCGCGGCGGCGATCGACCAGGGCGCCCGGGTGATTCTGCTGATCACCGGCCGGCCGCCGGGACCGGAGCGCCCGATCGCGCGCGGGCGGATCCGCGCCGCGATCGGCGACTGGCTCGCCTCGTCGCGCCATGCGGGAAGCATAGCCGCGATCCGCGGCGCCCATCCCCGTCATGGCGGCGCCGGAGCGCTCTACATCATCCTCAGGAGATCGCGCCCGGCGAATACCAAATCGTAACCCCCCTGACTTAGGGTCGCTCCCGCGCGCCCGCCCGTATCGGGGGAGGCGGCCGATGCAGTGGGGCAGCAATTGCGACGGAGTCCGCTCGAGAGCCTCGGTAAGATCAGCAGCCGGCTCCTGTCGGTCTTCGCAGGCCTGTCCGCCTTCCTGTTCACCTTCGCGGGATTCCTGCTTCTGAGCGGCCTCGACGAGCAGCTCGTCGCCTCGATGCTGATCGGGATGTTCGCCTTGATGCTGGTCTGGATCGCGGCCGAGAAACCGAACAGCGGCCACGCCCGAGCCGTCTCCGCTCTGATCGACCGGCTGCTCGCGGTGCGCAGCGGCGACCTCACTTCGCCCGCCCCGCCGCAGCTTCGAACCGAGATGCCGGCGCTGGCCGCCGCGGTCGACGGCCTGTTCGAGCAGGTCCGGTCCAATCTCGACAATGTCAACGCGATGGCGATGTACGATCCGGTCACCGCTCTTCCCAACCGGGTCCATTTCCGCCGCGAGGCTGACCGGATCCTCAAATCGCGCCGCTCCGACGACCGAACCGCCCTTTTGTTCATCGATCTGGACGGGTTCAAGGAGGTCAACGACCATCTCGGCCACGCCCAGGGCGACCAGGTGCTGGTCATGGTCGCCAACCGCCTTCGCGTGGTGGTCAAGGCGGAGACCGAGGCCGGCTCAGGCTCGCACCCCTTGCTCGCCCGCCTCGCCGGCGACGAATTCACTCTGCTGTTGCCGAGTCTCGGAAGCCGCGAGGAGGCGGCGAGGATCGCCGGCCGGGCGCTCGCGGCGCTCTCCGAGCCGTTCCGAAGCGGCGAGAGGATGGTCGAGATGGGCGCCTCGATCGGAGTCGCCCTCTGCCCCGATCACGGCGCCGACCTCACCGCTTTGATGAAGGCCGCCGACATCGCCATGTACCACGCCAAGAAGAACGGGCGCTCGCGCGTCTGCCTGTTCGACTCGGCCCTGGGCGAGGCGTGCGAGGAGAAAGCGCGGATCGAGGCGGACCTCCATCGGGCGATCGAGCGCGACGAGTTCGAGCTCGTCTTCCAGCCCCAGACCTGCGTCCGCACCGGAGCGGTGGTCGGCGCCGAGGCGCTGATCCGCTGGAACCATCCATCGGGCTCGGTGCGGATGCCCGACAGCTTCATTCCCGTCGCCGAGGCCTCGAGCCTGATCCTCGACATCGGCGACTGGGCGATCGGCGCCGCCGCCCAGGCGATCGGCCGCTGGCGGGTCGCCGGCCAGACCCAGCGGATCGCCCTCAACGTCAGCCCCCGATTGCTCGAGCGCCGCGATTTCTTCGATAAGTTGAGGCGGGCCTTGGCAAGCTCAGCCTCCGCGCCCTGGCCGCTCGAGCTCGAATTCACCGAATCGGTGGCGATGCAGTGCAACGAGGCGGTGATCGCCGAGCTCGTTTCCCTGCGCGAGCAGGGGGTGACGATCGCCATCGACGATTTCGGGTCGGGCCATTCGAACCTCGGCCGGATCCGGGCGATGCCGGTCGACCGGGTCAAACTGGATTCGAGCCTGATCGACGAGATCGACTCCTCGACCGCGGCGAGCAACATCGCGTCGGCGGTGATCCACCTGATCCACGGCCTCGGCTGCGAGGCGGTCGCCGAAGGGGTGAAGCGCCAGGAGCAGGTCGACGTGCTCCGCGCCGTCGGCTGCGACATGGTCCAGGGCCCGCGCCTCGGCGAGCCGATGACGGAGGGCGCCTTCCTGCGCTGGCTCCGCGACGGCGAGAGCGCTCAGCCGAGCGCCGAGCGCAAGATCCGCGCGTAGATATTCCGAAGGCTTTTGATGTCCTCGACGGACGCGGCTTCGTCGAGCTTGTGCATGGTCGCGTTCGGAAGGCCGAAATCGACCACCGGGGAGAGATTGATCAGGAATCGGCCGTCGGACGTGCCGCCCCCGGTCGAGAGCTCGGGCTCGGCCCCGGTCTCCTTGCGGATCGAGTCGGTGACGAGGTCGTAGAGCCGCCCGGGCGGAGTCAGGAAGGCCTCGCCCGAGATGATCGCCTTGACCGTCGCCCCGGGCGCCTCGGCTTCGACCGTGTCGCGGACCAAAGCGACCAGCTCCTCGCCGCGGTGAAGATTGTTGAACCGGATGTTGAGCCGGGCCCGGGCGCTTCCCGGGATGATGTTGCCGGCCGGATTGGCGGTCTCGACGTCGGTCACTTCGAGGTTCGAGGCCTGGAACGAATCGCTGCCCTGGTCGAGGACGATCGAGTCGAGAGCGGTCAGCACCCGTCCGAGCCTGGTGATCGGATTGTCGGCGCGGTGCGGGTAGGCGACGTGGCCCTGGATGCCCGGGATCGTGATCCACATATTGACCGAGCCGCGCCGGCCAATCTTGACGATGTCGCCGAGCCTCTTCTCCGAGGTCGGCTCGCCGATCAGGATCATGTCGGGCCTGATCCCGCGCTCGGCCATCCAGCGCATGATCGCCGGCGTGCCGAAGGTCGCCGGCCCTTCCTCGTCACCGGTGATGATCAGGCTGAGAGTGCCCTTCTGCTTCTCCAGCCCGGCCACGGCGGCGACGAAGGCGGCGATCCCGCCCTTCATGTCGACCGCGCCGCGGCCGTACAGAAGCCCGCCCCGGATCACCGGCTCGAACGGGTCGCTCTCCCAGCCCGCGCCCGGCGGAACCACGTCGAGATGGCCGGCGAATCCGAAATGCGGCCCGCCCTCGCCGCGGGTTGCGAACAGATTCTCGACCGGCCCGTCCGGCGCCTCGCCGAGGATGAATCGGTGAATCTCGAAGCCGAGCGGCGCGAGCGCCTGCTCGAGCACGCCGAACACCGCGCCGGTGGCGGGCGTGACGCTCGGACAGGCGATCAGGCGGGCGGCCAGTTCGACGGGATCGATTGCGTTCGTCATGGCGGCCGGACTAGCAACAGGAAGGGAGCTTGGACAGCGGGAGACGAAGATGCCGAAGATCGACCTCGACTCGATCGCCCAGACCAATCGAACCGGCTATCCGCCGCCTCATTCGGACGCGATGGACAAAAGGCTCTATCGCCGGCTCGGGCCGGCCTCCGGCCTTGAGGATTTCGGAGCCAGCCACGTCACTCTGAAGCCCGGCGGAATCTCCAGCCAGCGCCACTGGCACGAGCTCGAGGACGAGCTGGTCGTCATGCTCGAGGGCGAGGCGGTCCTGATCGAGGATGAAGGCGAGACGATCATGCGCCCGGGCGATTGCGCCTCATTCCCCAAGAACGTCGCCAACGGCCACCACCTCGTCAACCGGAGCGACCGCGACTGCGTCTTCGTCGCGATCGGCAAGACGGTCGGCGGCGACTGCCATTATCCCGACATCGACATGCATTACGATTCGGCGAGCGACACATTCACCCACAAGGATGGAAGTGCTTACTAGACCGGGATTTCGGCGATCCGTCATCGCGAGGACCCCGGACTTGATCCGGGGGGACGAAGCAATCCAGCGGGTCTCGGAGGCCGCTCTGGATTGCTTCGCTCCGCTCGCAATGACGAATTGTGTGAGCCTTAGTGCGATCTCGCCCTAGGCCCCCGCCGGCGCCTCATATTGCTCGATCACCCAGGGCTCCTCCTGCGCTGCCTCGATCCATTCCTGCATCCAGGGATGGTTGAGGATCGCTTCCATGTAGGCGGCGGCGAATCGCGGCACCGGGATCGAGTAAGTGACGAAACGGGTGACGACCGGCGCGAACATGATGTCGACCGCACCGAACGTGCCGAACAGATAGGGGCCGCCGTCGCCGTGGCGCGCCCGGGCCTGCGCCCAGAGCTCGAGGATCCGGACGATCTCGGTGCGCACTTCCTCCGACAGCTCCGACGGCGGGAATTGCTTGCGGACGTTCATCGAGCATTCGCGGCGCAGATTCTGGTAGGAGGAGTGCATCTCCGCGGCCATCGACCGCGCCATTCCACGCGCGATCTCGTCCCTCGGCCAGTAGCGGGCACGGTCGGTCTTGTCGGCGAGCCATTCGACGATCGCCAGCGAATCCCAGATCACCGCCTGGTCGTCCCACAGGATCGGCACTTTTCCGGCCGAGGGCGCGAACTCGTCGCCCTCGCGCCTCTTCTCCCATTGCTCGTCGAACATCGGGACGGTGATCTCCTCGTAAGGGAGACCCGATTGCCGGACCGCCAGCCAGCCGCGAAGCGACCAGGAGGAATAAGCCTTGTTGCCGATGATGAGCTTGAGCATGGCGCCCCTTCACCACAGACGGCGGCGGATTTCCACCTTCGCCGACAAACGAAAAGGCCGCCCGCTCCTTCGAGCGGATGGCCTTCCCGTTTCGCAAGCCTCGGTGGCTCAGGCCTCTTCGGAAGCCTCGTCCTCCGACGCGTCGTCGGTCGATTCCGGCGGAGCCGCGGGCGCTTCGTCCGCGCCCGCAATCTCACCGGGCTCGGCGTTGGGATCGAAATCCTCGGTGAAGCCGGCCGCGTCCTTCTCGAACATCTCGGCCATCACGTCGACGCCCTGGGCCTGGAGCTCGGCCTCTTCGGGCGAGCGGGCGACGTTGACGTGGATGGTGACCGAGACTTCCGGATGGAGCGAGACCCGCACGTCGTGCATTCCGATCGCCTTGATCGGGCGGTCGAGCACGATGTGGTTCTTCGCCACCTTATGGCCTTCGGCCTCGAGCAATTCGGCGATGTCGCGCGCCGAGACCGAGCCGTAGAGCTGGCCGGCGTTCGACGCCTGGCGGATCAGCTGGATCCGCACTCCGTCGATCTTCTTCGACTCCGTTTCGGCGGCGCCGCGGCGCTCGGCATTGGCGGTTTCGATCTTCTCGCGATTGGCCTCGAACACCTTGCGGTTGGATTCGTTGGCGCGGAGCGCCTTGCCGTTGGGAAGGAGGAAGTTGCGGGCATAGCCGTTCTTCACCTTCACCACGTCGCCGATCGCGCCGAGCTTCTCGATCCTCTCGAGCAGAATGACTTCCATCTCTGCTACTCCTTATTTCACGACGTAGGGGAGCAGGCCGAGATGGCGTGCGCGCTTGATCGCCTGGGCGAGCTCGCGCTGCTTCTTGGCGCTGACCGCGGTGATCCGGCTCGGGACGATCTTGCCCCGCTCCGAGACGAAGCCCTGGAGCAGGCGGACGTCCTTATAATCGATCTTCGGCGCGTCGCTGCCCGAGAAAGGGCAGCTCTTGCGGCGGCGGAAAAATGGGCGTGCCATGATGCTGTCCTCCTGCTCAGGCGTCGTAATCGTCGCGGTCGCGGCGCGGGCCACGGTCGTCGCGGTCGCGGCCTCGGCCGCCCCGGTCGCCCCGGTCGCCGCGATCGCGGTCGCGCTCGTTGCGGCGCATCATCGCCGACGGACCCTGCTCGTGGGCGTCGACGCGGACGGTCATGTAACGGATCACGTCCTCGTTGATCTGGGTCTGGCGCTCGAGCTCGGCGACGGCGGGAGCCGGAGCGTCGATGTCGAGCATCACATAATGGGCCTTGCGGTTCTTCTGGATCCGGTAGGCGATCGAGCGGAGGCCCCAGGTCTCGGTCTTGGCGACGGTGCCGCCATTGTCGGTGATGATCTTGGTGGCGTTCTCCGCCAGCGCGTCCACCTGGGCCTGGGCCAGGTCCTGACGCGCGAGAAAGACATGCTCGTAGAGCGGCATGTTGCGCTGTTCCTTCTTTTGGCCGATCGCTGACGCCGCCCATTGCGGACGCCCCTCCGGCTGTCGTCTAGAAATTGAACCGGGGCTGGAGCGCTAGGCCCACAGCCCCGGAAGCGGCGCACATGGCGGAGAAGACCGCAAAAAGCAAGCGCGCTTGCGCTCGGGTGCGGCGCTGGCCTACCTGCCGCGCCGACAGGAGGCCAGCTATGCGCGCATTCATCTTCCCGGGGCAGGGGAGCCAGTCGGTCGGGATGGGCAAGGCGCTCGCCGAGGCGAGCCAGGTCGCCCGGGCGCTGTTCGAGGAGGTGAACGACGCGCTCGGCCAGAATCTGGCGCGGCTGATGGCCGAAGGGCCGATCGAGGACCTCACCCTCACCGAGAACGCCCAGCCGGCGATCATGGCCAATGCGGTCGCGACCCTGCGCGTGTCGGGCATCGACATCGGCAAGGCCGATTTCGTCGCCGGCCACAGCCTCGGCGAATATTCGGCCCTGTGCGCGGCCGAGGCGCTGGACGTGACCACGACCGCACGGCTTCTGAAGCTTCGCGGGCAGGCGATGCAGGCGGCGGTGCCGGTCGGCAAGGGCGCGATGGCGGCGCTGCTGGGGCTCGGCTTGGAAGCGGCGCAGGAGGTTGCGGCCGAGGCTGCGCAGGGACAGGTCTGCACGGTCGCCAACGACAATGATCCGGGGCAGGTCGTCGTCTCAGGCGACAAGGCGGCGGTCGAGCGCTCATTGGAAATCGCCAAAGCCAGGGGAGCAAAGCGCGCTTTGCTCCTCCCGGTCTCGGCGCCGTTCCACTGCCCGCTGATGCAGCCGGCGGCCGAGGCGATGGAGAAAGCGCTGGCCGACGCCGCCATCCGCCCGCCGGCGGTTCCGCTCTACGCCAATGTGATCGCCGCCCCGGTCGAGGATCCGGCCGAGATCCGCCGGCTCCTGGTCGAGCAGGTCACCGGCATGGTGCGCTGGCGCGAGAGCGTCGCCGCCATGGCCGAAGCCGGAGTCGACCATTTCATCGAGTTCGGCGGCAAGGTGCTCTCGCCGATGGTCAAGCGCATCGCCCCCGACGCGCGAACCAGCAGCATCATCTCGATGGACGACATCGAAGCGCTGGTGAAGGACCTCTAAGGGGTTCTCTTCGTAACTTGATTCCGCTCATCCTGAGTAGCCGGTGAGCTTGTCGAACCGGCGTATCGAAGGACGCAAGGTCTCAGGCCGTCCTTCGATACGGGCCTTCGCCGGGCTCAGTCCCTACTCAGGATGAGCGGTTCAGCTCATCAAATCCGACTCTAAAGCCGGGTCCCGATCTTGCCGGCTGGGGCCGCCCTTCGCCGCCTGGGCGACAGGAAGATCGGATGGTCGACCGAGCCCTGCGACCAGGGGGACTGGCGGCGGCGGGTGGCGGTGCGGACGTCGCCGGTGGTCAGCGAAACGACGTCGTCGAGGCTGACCGGCTGACGGATCCGCTTCGCAAGCGCCAGAGCGAAGGGGCCGTTGCGGCTCGACGGACGGGCGCCGTCCAAAGCGAAATTGCCCGGGTCGGTCGAGAAGACGATCTTCACATTGCTTCCGGCCAGGGTGAAAGCCGCCAGCCTTTGCGCCGCTCCCGCCCGACCGGCCCGAAGCGATTCCATGTCGACCGTTTCGAGCGCGATCCTGGATCCGCCGAGACCGCTCCGAAGGCTGACCGCGCGCGAGACCTGGCCGGCCGGAGCCGCGCCGTAATAAGGATTGTTGCGGCAGGCATCGAGGAACAGGATCGTCACTCCCGCCCGGTATTGAAGAAGCTCGACCAGGGCCTGGAGACTGAGGAACGAGACGGTGTCGGCGAGCATGAACAGATTCTCGCCGCCGACCTCGATGCCGTGGCCGGCCAGATAGAGCAGAGCGGTTTTGTCCGGCCCCACGCCGCCCAGAAAAGTCGTGAGCTCGGCCAGAGCGCGATCCCTGCCGGCGTCGCTGACCGTCGCGACCTTCTCGAAGCGCAGCCGCCGGAACGCGTCGGCCATGAGGGCCGCGTCCCTGCCAGTATTTGGGAGGGCGAAGCCTTTCCTGTCCTGATAGGTCTGGCTGAGGATCAGCGCGTGAACGATCGTTCCGGCCTGCTCCGCCGTCGCGGCTTGCTCCCGGCTCGAACCGGCGCCTGGCGGCCGATTATCTGTCCGCCCCTCCGGAACGGGCGGCGCCGGCGCGGGTCCGGCCGGCGCGGGCGGCTGCTGGGCGAGGGCGCAGGCGGGGAGAAGCAAGGCGGCCAGGCCGGCCTCCAGCAACTCCCTGCGACTTGGCTCCATATGCAGCGCTCCCGACCGGCTGTGACAGGGTGATAGCGGAGGCCGGGGCGCCGTCAAACCGCGCCCGCCGGCTCGATTTTGGGCTTGCCAAGCGGCCGCGCTTGCTGGTGAGGCGATTTCTCCGAACGCGCAAAGGAGAGAGCCCCATGTTCGATCTGACCGGAATGACCGCGCTGGTGACCGGTGCTTCGGGGGGCATCGGCTCGGCGATCGCCAAGGGCCTGGCGGCGCAGGGCGCGCGCCTTGCGGTGTCCGGCTCCAATGTCGAAAAGCTCGAAGCCTTTCGCGGCGGGCTCGGCGGCGACCATGTCGCTCTGGCCTGCAACCTCTCCGACAGTGGGGCGGTCGACGCCTTGATCCCGCAGGCGGTCGACGCGCTCGGGCAGCTCGACATCCTCGTCAACAATGCCGGGGTGACCCGCGACAACCTGGCGATGCGGATGAAGGACGAGGAATGGTCGGACGTCATCACCGTCAATCTCGAAGCCTCGTTCCGGCTGGCGCGCGCGGCGCTGAGGCCGATGATGAAGGCGCGCTTCGGCCGGATCATCTCGATCACTTCGGTGGTCGGCGCCACAGGCAATCCCGGCCAGGCCAATTATGCCGCGTCCAAGGCCGGGCTGGTGGGCATGTCCAAGGCGTTGGCCCAGGAAGTGGCGAGCCGCGGGATCACCGTCAATTGCGTCGCTCCGGGCATGATCGCCTCGGCGATGACCGAAGTGCTTCCCGAGGCCCAGCAGCAGGCGCTGCTGTCGCGCATTCCCGCCGCAAGGCTCGGCGAGGGCGACGACGTCGCTTCGGCGGTGGTCTATCTCGCGAGCAGGGAGGCCGGCTACGTCACCGGCCAGGTCCTTCACGTCAACGGCGGAATGGCGATGTTTTGAGTCGTCCCGAACTATGCTAGATATCACCCCTCGTGGAATGACTGGGGGGCTCGTCATGAAATCTTTAGCGATATTCGCAGCAACTTGCCTGTTCTTGTGCTCGACTTCGGCCTCCGCGGCCCAGCCCAATACGCTCGGCTGCGTCGGAATAAGTATCGGGCGCGATACGATGCGAGTGCTCGGGGAGAACGCGCTTCGGCGAAACGACCGCGAGAGCGTGCCGTCGGTGGATCGTGAGCTGGACGCGGTCGCCCGGGCAGCCGACCTGTGTCGGCGCAGATATGGCTGGTCCGAGGCCGCCGCTACCCTCGCCGGCTTATGGACTCTGACGAGCGCGCGCCTGGACGCGGCGTCGGAGGCCCTGCAGCGCGACGGCGTGTCGCCGATGCGCGCCGGGGAGATGGTCGGGCGCCTCAGTTTCAGCGAGCGCATGGCCATGCTTCAGGAGCCGCTTTCGCAGCCGATCCTGAACCGGCTCCGAGGCTATGCAGTGGATCTCGGCCTGCCCACCCAGGGCGTGGCCGCCAACCATCTCGTCTGGTTCACGATCATGCTGATCCAGGAAGACCGTGAACGGAGTCGCTTCGCGCAGCTTTGACCATTGTGTCAGGCACGACGGCCGTCGACCTCGCGCCGGACCGGCATTGAGTCGCGGCCACTTGCCAGCCCCGGCCCCTAGCGGCTAGGGCAGCGCAAACAATGCCTAGGGAAGGGTAGATAGATGAGCGAGACTTCCGATCGCGTGAAGAAAATCGTCGTTGAGCATCTTGGCGTCGAAGCGGAGAAAGTGACCGAGGAAGCGAGCTTCATCGATGATCTCGGCGCGGACAGCCTCGACATCGTCGAACTGGTCATGGCCTTCGAGGAAGAGTTCGGAGTCGAGATTCCCGACGACGCCGCCGAGAAGATCACCACCGTCAACGACGCGATCGCCTACATTGAGGCCAACAAGGCCTGAGCCTCGGCGGTGCCGCCGGCCCTGCGATGATCGAGCCGATTTCGGTTTCACGGCTCCCCGTCCTCGGCCGGGGGGCCGTTCGTCTTTAAGAAGCCTGAGGAGTTTTCAATGCGCCGCGTAGTCGTGACCGGTCTCGGGATGGTGTCGCCGCTCGGCGGCGATATCGAGACCAGCTGGAAGAACATCCTCGCCTCGAAGAGCGGAGCGACTCGGATCACCCGATTCGATCCGACCGATTATGCCTGCCAGATCGCCTGCGAGGTCAAGCCGGCCGACCATGAATATGGCTTCGATCCGAACAAGAGGGTCGACCACAAGATCCAGCGCCAGGTCGATCCGTTCATCGTCTACGGCCTCGACGCGGCCGGCCAGGCGCTCGAGGATAGCGGCCTCACCGACATGAGCGAGGAAGAGCGCTTCCGCTCCGGAGTCTCGATCGGCTCGGGGATCGGGGGCCTTCCGGGAATCGAGAAGGAGGCGATCGTCCTCCACGAGCGGGGGCCCCGCCGGGTCAGCCCGCATTTCGTCCATGGCCGGCTGATCAACCTCATCTCCGGCCAGGTCTCGATCAAATATGGCCTGATGGGTCCCAACCACGCCGTCGTCACCGCCTGCTCGACCGGCGCCCATTCGATCGGCGACGCGGGCCGGATGATCGCGATGGACGATGCCGACGTCATGCTCGCCGGCGGCTCCGAGGACGCGCTCTGCCCGCTCGGAATCGCCGGCTTCGCCCAGGCGCGCGCTCTCTCGACCAACTTCAACGACCAGCCGGAGCGCGCGAGCCGCCCCTACGACAAGGATCGCGACGGCTTCGTCATGGGCGAGGGCGCCGGAGTGGTCGTTCTCGAAGAATATGAGCGGGCCAGGGCGCGCGGCGCCAAAATTTATGCCGAGCTGGTCGGCTACGGAATGTCGGGCGACGCCTATCACGTCACCGCGCCGCATCCGGAAGGGTCTGGCGGCTATCGGGCGATGCAGGTGGCGATGAAGCGCTCCGGCCTCGATCTCGGCGACATCGACTATATCAACGCCCACGGCACCTCGACTCCGCTCGGCGACGAGCTCGAGCTTGGAGCGGTCCGCCGACTGTTCGGCAACAATGTCGGGCATCTCTCGATGAGTTCGACCAAGTCGGCGATCGGCCATTTGCTCGGCGGCGCCGGAGCGGTCGAGGCGATCTTCTGCATTCTCGCGCTGCGCGATCAGATCGTCCCCCCGACCCTCAACCTCGACAATCCGAGCGAGGGTACGGCCGGGGTCGACCTGGTGCCGCACGTCGCCAAGGAGCGCGAGGTCAAGGCGGTGCTCAACAACAGCTTCGGCTTCGGCGGCACCAATGCCAGCCTGGTGATGCGGGCGCTCTGACCAGGCGGACAGACCAGGCATGCGCAAGCTGATCCTGCTCGGCCTTCTGGCCTTGGGCGTCGTCGGCTTCGGCCTCTATTTCATCCAGGGCTGGAACGGCTCAGGCTCGGCCCGGAAGCCGCTCGCCGTGGTCATTGCCCCCGGGTCGAGCCTCGCCTCGGCCGCGGCGACTCTGGAGAAAGCCGGCGCGATCCGGTCGGCGGACCGGTTCCTGTTCCAGGCGCGCCTGTTCGGCGGCGGGCGGGCGATCAAGGCGGGCGAGTATGAGATTCCGGCCCACGCCAGCAACGCGCACATTCTCGGCCTGATGCAGGAAGGAAAGACTCTTCAGCGGCTGGTGATGATCCCGGAAGGGCTGCCCTCGGTCCTGGTCCAGGAAAGGCTGATGAAGGCGCCGGCTTTGACCGGCACGGTCCCGGTTCCGGCCGAAGGCAGCGTGCTCCCCGACTCTTACTCTTACCAAAGAGGGGAGAGCCGGGCGGCGGTGCTGGCGCGGATGCAGCGGGCGATGACCAGGACTCTCGACAAGCTCTGGGCCGAGCGCAAGCCCGGCCTTCCGGTCGCGACGCGCGAGCAGGCGGTCACGCTCGCCTCGATCGTCGAGAAGGAGACCGGCAAGCCCTCCGAGCGGCGGACGGTCGCCGGAGTCTATGCCAACCGGCTTCGCCAGAACATGCCGCTCCAGGCCGATCCGACCGTCATCTACCCGGTGACGAAAGGGCGTCCGCTCGGCCGCCGGATCCTTCAGTCGGAACTCCGCGCCCGCAACGGCTACAATACCTATGCGATGTCCGGCCTTCCGATCGGCCCGATCGCCAATCCCGGCAAAGCGTCGATCGCGGCGGTGCTGAACCCGTTGCCGACCGACGCGCTCTATTTCGTCGCCGACGGCACCGGCGGCCACGTCTTCGCCGCGACCCTTGCCGAGCATGAGGCCAATCGCCGCAAATGGTACGCGATCCGCCATGCGCGCGGGGAGATGTAGGGGCGAGACCCGCAGCGTAGATCGCGTTTGCCAAGGTCGTCATTGCGAGCGGAGCGAAGCAATCCAGTATCGCGCTCTTTCATACGCTGTGGCTGGATTGCCGCGTCGCTACGCTCCTCGCAATGACGAGACGGAATCAGCCCGTAAGATCGTCGATCGCGACGTAGCCGACCTTGTGGTCGGCGCGGGCGTAGCCCCAGGCCCAGCCGCCGGCGATATCCAGCACCGCGAATTCGTCGCCTGGCGCGAGTTCCGACACTGTCTCGGACTCGGCGCAGGCCGAAAGCCGGACCGGACTCGGGGCCGGGCCGCAGCGCCAGGTCACCGGCCGGGCATAATGGGGCGCGAACAAGAGGCCGGCGAGAGCGATGTCGGCGATATCGTCGCGGTAAGCGTGGACTCGCGGGTCGAGCGTGAGCGACGGGCCGCTCAGCGTGAATCGCTCAGCCGTGCTGGAAGAGGAGGGCTCGTTCCCTTTGGGGCCGCCGGGCGCCCCCTTCCTGCTGCTCGATATTGCGTTCGAAGCGCTCAAGAAAATCCCGTCCAGTGCTGGTTTGCGCGACGAACACGTTGCGCCGGTCCGCTTCGTCGCGGACGCGCCGCAAATAGCCGAGCGTGCCCAATGTATTCAAGGCGCGCGTGATCACCGGCTTGGACACGCCCAGCACATGGGCGAGGCCGCGCACGGTGTGCGGGCCGGGCGTCAGATAGACCAGCATCATCAGCGCCATCTGGCGGTTGGTGAGATCAGGCTGACCCGATCGGACATAGCCGATCAAGGCCTGCATCCACCCCCTGAGAGCGCCGTTCGTCACTGGAATCTCCGAATGAATGGCCGATTTCCGTTTCGGGCGTACAACCAGCCAGAGCGGTTTTCGTTTCTTCAACCATCGAGATTCGTCGCGAAAACCGAAGGTTCGGGCTCGCTTGACCCGTCAACTGGTCTTCTTGCCGTAGCGCGACTGGAGCATATGCCAGGCTGCTCGAAGCCCCAGCGCGTCGCCGCCCTTCGGCCGGCCCGGCCTGGCCGACGGCCGCCAGGCGAAGGTGTCGACATGCGCCCAGGCCGTGTTCTCGGGCACGAATTTCTGGAGAAACAGCGCCGCGGTGACCGCTCCGGCCATCGTCCCCTCCGCGGCATTGCCGATATCGGCGACGTCGGAGGCGAGCATCTCCTCATAATGGGGCCAGAGCGGCATCCGCCACAACGGGTCGGAAACCAATTCGCCCGCCGCGAGCAGGGCCTCGGCCAGCGAGTCGTCATTGGCGAACAGGGGCGGCAGATCCGGCCCGAGCGCGACCCGGGCGGCGCCGGTCAGGGTGGCGAAGTCGAGGATCAGCTCAGGCTCGTTCTCGCCCGCGCGGGCGAGCGCGTCGCCGAGGATCAGCCGGCCCTCGGCGTCGGTATTGCCGATCTCGACGCTGAGGCCCTTGCGGCTTCGCAAAATGTCGCCGGGCCTGAACGCATTGCCGGAAATCGCATTCTCCACCGCCGGGATCAGCAGATGAAGCCGGACCGGAAGCCGCTCGCGCATGACCAGCGCCGCCAGAGCGAGAGCGTGCGCGGCGCCGCCCATATCCTTCTTCATCAGCCGCATGCCCGATGCCGGCTTGATGTCGAGCCCGCCGGAATCGAAGCAGACGCCCTTGCCGACGATCGCGATCTTCGGGTGGCGCTGGTCGCCATATTCGACCTCGATCAGCCTCGGCGCCCGATCCGGCGAGGCGGCCCGGCCGACCGCCTCGACCATCGGATAGCCCTCCGCGAGCGCCTTGCCGGCAGTGACGCTGAGCTTTGCGCCGCATTCTTTGGCAAGCGCGCGCGCCGCCTCCTCGAGCTCGGCCGGGCCCATATCCCCCGCCGGCGTGTTGACCAGGTCGCGGACGAGATTGGTCGCCTCGGCCAGGCGGACATGCGCCTCGATGGCGGCGGGTTCGGAGCTGAGGAGGATTCGCGGCCCTTTCGGCGCGGCGTCCCTGAGATAGCGGTCGAAGCGATACTGGCCGAGCAGCCAGCCCAATGCCGCCGGCCCGGGCCCGCGTCCGTCGAGTCGATACTGGCCCTCCGGCAGGGTCTCCGCCGCTTTGGCGAGACACCAGGGGCTGAGCTGCTCGACATTGGCGACCCCGAGGACCGCCGACCATTCATTCTTCTCGCCCGGCAGGATCGCCAGCTGATAGCCCTCGCCCTTGAATCCCTGAGCCGCGGCGGCCTGGCGGATCCGCTCGGGCTGGCTCTTGCGCCAGGCATCGAAGCCGTTCTTGTCGACCGGATGCAGGCTGATCGCGGTCTGGCCCTTGTCGGGCTGGAGCAGGTCGGAGAGCGGTCTCACGTCAGAACCTATTGTGCCGAAGGGAAGAAAGTCTCGGATGTTGCGCCCCTAATGGCCGCACCGGCTCGCGCGGAAAAGCCGAAAAGGCGCTTTGCTTTACCCAAAGTCGATCTGATGATACCTCCTCGTGTCGGAAGGCGGGGGACTTCCGGCCTTCCATGAAGCTAGAGGGGAAGCGATCATGCCAATCGAAATCGTCATCTACACGTTGATGCTCGGCTGGATCGGAGGCGTCTGGGTCGGCAACCGGCCGCATTACGATACTGACGGCTGGCCTGACTGGCCGTGCATCCGCTGCGCGGTCATCATCGGCGCGATCGGCGGCTGGGTCATGTCTTTGGTGCTTCGAAGCGCCGTGGGCGACGGCTTCGCCGAGACCACGGTCGTGGCGCTCGGCGGCGGGATCCTGTTCGCCTCGGCGTCCAACCTGCTTCAGGGCGCGATCGGCAAGCGCAGCGCTCCTCCGGTCCGCTAGCGGCTGGCGCGGGCGGCGTCCCTTCGGGGCGCCGCCTGGGTCAGGCAAGGGGAACGCCGAACAGATCATGCTCGTCGGCGTCCTCGACCAGGACCGGGACGATGTCTCCCTGCGCCACGCCGGCGGCGTCGCGCAGATGGACCTCGCCGTCTATTTCCGGCGCATCGGCCTTCGACCGGCCGGTGGCGCCCCCTGACTCGTCCGCGACATCGATCAGAACGTCGATCGTCCGTCCGATCCTGGCCTTGAGCTTGGCGGCCGAGATTGCCGCGGTCTTCTCCATCAGCCGGGCATAGCGCTCTTCCTTGACCTCCTCCGGCACCGCGCCCGGAAGGTCGTTGGCGGCCGCGCCCTGGACCGGCTCGAATCGGAAGGCGCCGACCCGGTCGAGCTGCGCCTCGTCGAGCCATTGCAGGAGATAGTCGAAATCGGCGTCACTCTCGCCTGGGAAGCCGACGACGAAGGTCGAGCGGATCGCGATGTCCGGACAGATCTCCCGCCAGCCCCTGATCCGCTCGAGCACCCGCGCCTCGTTGGCCGGCCGCTTCATCGCCTTCAGGACCGGAGGCGAGGCGTGCTGGAACGGAATGTCGAGATAAGGGAGGACAAGCCCTTCGGCCATCAGCGGGATGACCCGGTCGACGTGCGGATAAGGGTAGACGTAATGGAGCCGGACCCAGGCCCCGAGCCTGCCAAGCTCGCGGGCGAGATCGGTCATGTGGGCGCGGACTTCGCCGCCCTTCCACGGCCACCTCGCATGCCTGAGGTCGACTCCGTAGGCCGAGGTGTCCTGGCTGATGACCAGCAATTCCTTCGTCCCCGCCGCGACCAGTTTCTCGGCCTCGCGGAGGATCGCGTCCGGGCGGCGGCTGACGAGGTCGCCGCGGATCGAGGGGATGATGCAGAAGCTGCAGCGATGGTTGCAGCCCTCCGAGATCTTCAAATAGCTGTAGTGGCGCGGGGTGAGCTTGAGACCGGCGTCGGGGACGAGGTTGAGATAGGCCGAGGGCGGGATCGGCGCGGCGACGTGGACGGCTCCGACCACCTCCTCATATTGATGCGGCCCGGTGATCGCGAGCACGTCCGGGAATCGGGCCCTTATCACTTCGGCTTCCTTGCCCATGCAGCCGGTGACGATCACCCGGCCGTTCTCGGCGATCGCCTCGCCGATCGCCGCGAGGCTCTCCTCCTTCGCCGAATCGAGGAATCCGCAGGTATTGACCAGGACGATGTCGGCCTGGTCGTAATCGGGGCTGAGCTGATAGCCGTCCGAGCGCAGCTTGGTCAGGATCCGCTCGGAATCGACCAGGGCTTTCGGGCAGCCGAGCGAGACCATGCCGACCTTGGGCGGGGAGGGGAGCAGGAGCGCCATGAGAGGCGCCCACATAGGTGTGCAAAGCGGTTTTTCATAGGTGCCCCGGTTCATCCCCGCATTTGCAGGGAAGGGGAGCAACTATTCGTACAGCCCGGCCAGCCGCTCCAGCGAGGGCCCGTGGGTGAGATCGAGATGGAGCGGAGTCACCGACACATAACCGTCGGCCACCGCTTCGAGGTCCGTGCTGTGGCCGGGCGTGTGGATCATCGGCCCCAGGCCGAACCAGAAATAATCGTAGCCGCGCGGATCGGTGCGCTTGACGATTTGAAGCCGGCCGTAATCGCGAAGGCCCTGCTGGACGACCCGGACTCCCATCACCTCGTCGGGCGGAAGCGCCGGGAAGTTGACGTTGACCAGGGTGCGCGGCGCCATTTCGGTCGCGATCAGGGGCGCGAGCACCCGCTGCGCCCAGGCCTCGGCGGCGGCGAAGGGGACGCTGTCGCCCATCCCTTCCCTCGAATAGGATTGGCTGAGAGCGACCGACGGGATTCCGGCCAGAGCCCCCTCCATCGCCGCCGAGCAGGTGCCCGAATAGGTCACGTCCTCGCCGAGATTGGCGCCGCGATTGACTCCGGAGAGGATGAGGTCGGGCGGCTCGTCTTTCATGATGTGCGCGAGTCCCATCATCACCGCGTCGGTCGGCGTCCCGGTGACGCAGAATCGGCGCTCGCCGAGCTTTCGGAGCCGGACCGGCCGGGTCAGGGTCAGCGAATGGCCGGCGCCCGATTGCTCCTCGGTCGGAGCGACGATCCAGACGTCGTCCGAGAAGGCGCGGGCGATCGTCTCGAGCACCTTCAAACCGGTCGCGTTGACGCCGTCGTCGTTGGTCAGAAGGATCCGCATGGCCGGCCTATGACTACGGGCTTGGATGGTGGCAACCCCGCCGCCGCTGCCGCGTTGACCCCGCAATCAGCCAAGGAGAATGAGATGCGGGTCCCGCACAACAGCTTCGTTTTGGTCGCCGACGGCAAGAAGTCGCTTTTCTTCCGAAACGAGGGCGACGGCGAGTTTCCCAACCTGATCGTCGAGCGCAAGGACGGGCATCCGGATTTGAAGGACCGCGAGCAGAAGAGCGACGCGCCGGGCAGCGCCTTCGCCAGCAACGGCGCCGGCCGCTCCTCGATGGAAGAGAGTGACTATCACCAGCTCGAGGAAGACAGGTTCGCGGCCGAGACCGCCGAGCTTCTCAACCGGCGGGCTCTCAGCAACGATTACGACTCGCTGATCGTCGTCGCCCCGCCGCGGACTCTCGGCGCGCTTCGCAAACATTATCACAAGGAAGTCGAGCGAAGGATCGCAGGCGAGATCGCCAAGGATCTGACCGGCCATCCGGTCAGGGAGATCGAGAAGATATTGTCGGCTCAGTAGATCCTCCCCGGGACGGGGAGGGGGACCAGCCGCAGGCTGGTGGAGGGGGCAGCGAGACCATCCACCGTGCTACCCTGGTCCCCCATGTCGAACTGGGCAAAGTCTCCGAACCCCCTCCACCATCGCCTTCGGCGACGGTCCCCCTCCATGAACCGGCCGCCATGCCCCCGGCATGGCTGCGGCCTGCCGGGGGCAGGCCGCACCGGTTCATCCCGGGGAGGATCGGGAGAATAAGAAAAGGCCGCGCCGAAGGGACGGGCGCGGCCTTTTCGCCGTTACGGAGCCGGGACGCTCAGGCGTTCGCGCGCCTGGGCCTCCGCCGCGCCACGAGCGCCGCGGTGGCGGCTCCGAACAGCAGGACCATCGGCGGCGCCGGAACGTTGACGCCGCTGCTCGAGCTGGTCGAGGAGCTGGTCGACGAGGAGCTGGCGCTTGACGTGCTCGACGAGCTGGACGAGCTCGAAGAGGTGCTGGTCCCGCCGCCGAAGCTTGAGGATGAGGTGCTGGTCGAAGCGGTGAAGATGGCGTTGCCGGTGCTTCCGCCGAAGAAGGCGCCGCTGAAGAAGCCGCCGCCGAAGCCGCTTCCGCCGCCGCTCGAACCGACCACGGTGACGCCGCCGCCGCCGCTGCTGGTCACCGGCGGGAGGGGTGGAAGGGGCGGGGCATAAGCATAAGTGCGGGTGGTGACTGCTCCGGCCGCCTGGCCGCCGCCGCGGACGACGCAGGTGGTGCGGGCGATGCGCCGGACCCGGGTCTTGACCCGATAGGTCGGGCGGCGATGGGTCGTCCGCACCTTCGCATGCTTGACGAAAGCGGGCCGGGGCGGCGGATTCTCCGCCACGTGGACGGCGCCGCCGCCGATGATCGCGCCGCCGCAAGCGCAGGCGCAGAGTTTTGCCAAGGCCATCCGTACCGACATATCGCGCACCCTGTTCCAGGTTGCAGTTACACCGGGCTAATGTGAGTCACTAATCCGGCAGCTGCTTCGAGCTAGGTCGAGAGATGCCAAAGATTCGTTTAAGTGCAAGCGCGTTAACCATGCTGTCGACTGTAAATGGGCATATTCGGGCTGTTCTTCGATCTTCCGTCCCATTTGTAGACAGAGTGCAAAAAGGGGTGAATGAGCCCTTGGCCAGTCCGCTACTTATACTATGGTTAACGCAGGCAATGCCGGACCGATTCGAACAGGCGCTTGTGCCGATTCGCTCGGGGCCGGGCTCGCCGGGCTCGCAGCCGCCCGCGGGCGGGACAAATATGTCACTCCGTGGCGCCGAAAAGCCGAACCGTTTTTAACCGCTATTTGAGTGACTTGTGCTGCCCCACCGGCGTGAGTATAGGCGCGCTGGGGCAAGTGCCGTCGATAGACCCGAACGACTCGGGCGCGGCACGAAAGGATTTGCGGGCCGGCTGTTCCGGCGCGTGAAGGAGTGGAGGGATTGATGGCGACGGCGCTTAGCGACATTTACGGCGGCTTCCCGAACGGAAAGGGGGCGTCGCCGGATCCGGCCTACCGTCCCACCGCCAACGAAGAATTCATGAACTCGGTGCAGCTCTGCTATTTCAGGCAGAAGCTGAGCGACTGGAAGGAAGAGATCCTTCGCGAATCGCGCGGAACGATGGCCCAGCTGAAGAGCGGCCCGATCCGCGAAGCCGACGTCACCGACCGCGCCTCGAGCGAGACCGACTGGTCGATCGAGCTGAGGACCCGCGACCGCCAGCGCAAGCTCATCTCCAAGATCGACTCGGCGCTCCGCCGGATCGAGACCGGCGAATATGGCTTCTGCGAAGTCACCGGGGAGCCGATCTCGCTCGCCCGACTCGAGGCCCGGCCGATCGCGACGATGACGGTCGAGGCCCAGGAGCGCCACGAGCGCAACGAGCGGATCTCGCGCGACGATTGATGAGAGCGGGCCCGGGCGATCCCCGGGCCCTTGCTCTTCCGTCATCCCGGAAGGCCGGGATCTCGAGTCGAGAAATCACGGCCTTTCTCCAGAGACCCCGGCTGTGTTTATCCTGAGCGACGCCGAAAGCGGCGGCGAAGGGCCAGGGTCACGGGATTGCAAAGGGGCTTCGGCGCGAACGCGCCTGTGGGTGTCCGCTCTTGAAGTACTGGCGCGCCGTCAGTGGATGCCGGCGATCGCTTCCTTCACCTTCAATTTCTCTTTCTTGAGTCGGGAGAGCGTGGCCATGTCCGGCAAGGGTCGCTGATTCTCTTCGGTGATCCGGGCTTCGATATCAGCATGTTTGAGTTCCAGTGCCGAGATATGCGCCTGTTGCATTCCCATCTCCTTCGCTGCGGTTGCTGAGGGGTCAAACATAGGAAACGGCTTTTGTCTCCCGCCGATCGGTAGTCGCCCGATTATGCACGACGATCCGTTGACAAATAGACTATATCGCAAACGAAAGCGGTTGAGTAGCGGGGGCTCGCAATGGGGCAGACGGAGGGCGGCGAGGTTGCGGCGGCGTCGCGGCTGGTCCGCCTCAGGATGGAGCATCGCGATCTCGACGCGGCGATCGACGCGCTCCGCGGAACCGCCGCCCCCGACCAGCTCCAGCTCGCCCGTCTCAAGAAGCGCAAGCTTCGCCTCAAGGACGAGATCGCCCAGCTCGAGGACCAGCTGATCCCGGATATCATCGCGTAGGCAAGTTCCTCCCTATCGCGAAGCGATGGGGAGGGGGGTGTAGGCGGTTCGGCATGCCGGGGGCATGCCGAGAGCCGAAACCGGCCGCAGAGCAGCCGTTGGCCGAAGGCTGGTGGAGGGGTAGCTGCCGGGTCATCGACAATGCCCCTCCACCATCGCCTGCGGCGATGGTCCCCCTCCCCATGCTTCGCACAGGGAGGAACAGTATCGCAGCGGCACACCTGCCTCTTCCGTTCACCTTCTTTCGCAATTCCCGTCGAACCCGCTCTGTGGCATTTCGGCGGGATGGCCGAGGACTCAGCACGGATGCAGCTCACGCCCAAGCTGGTCGACTCGCTCTATGTCGAGGCGATGGTGCTGGCCGACGAGGCGCGCTCCTATTTCGACCGGCACGGCCGCGACGACCGCGAGTCGCTCGATCCCCTGCTTCGGGTCGGCTTTTCCTGCGAGTCGCTGAAGGTCACGACCCGGCTGATGCACGTCATCGCCTGGCTTCTCACCCAGCGCGCCGTCGAGTCCGGCGAATTGAGCCGGTCCCAGGCGCGTCGACCGGCCCGCCGTCTCGGCGAGGCCCCGGAAAGCGACGAGCAATTGCTTCCGCGCCTGCCCGAAGCGGCCTTGTCGCTGATCAATGCCAGCCGCGAGCTCTACGCCCGGGTGGAGCGGCTCGACCAAGGCGTTCTGTCGCCCGAGCCGCAGGCCAGCCCTGCGCGCAGCCTGCTCAACCGGCTCGAACGCTCCTTCTGATTGCGGCCTCGGGGCGGGCGGGGCTACAGCGCCCGGCATGAGCGGCTTCGAATTCACCTACGGCCCGAAACTGATCTCCGGCGCGGGCTCGAGCGCCGGCCTCGGCGCCTTGCTCCCGCCCGGACGCTGTCTGTTCGTCACCGACTCGCAGATCCTGTCGCTCGGCCTCGCCGAGCCGGCGTTGCGCGGACTCGGCGATGCGGGGATCGAACCGGTCCTGTTCGATTCGGTCGAGGCCGATCCCTCGCGGGCCACCCTGCTCGCCGCGGTCGCCGCCGGTTCGGACTGCGCCTCGGTGGTCGGATTCGGCGGCGGCAGCCCGATGGATGTCGCCAAGCTCGCCGCTTATTTGCTCGGAAGCGGCGACGATCTCGACTCGATCTGGGGAGTTGGAGTCGCGGCGGGGAGCCGACTGCCGCTCGCACTGGTCCCGACCACCGCCGGCACCGGCTCGGAAGCCACCCCGATCAGCGTCATCACCGTGGACGATGGCGTGAAGCTGGCGGTGAACAGCGCGCCTTTGCTCGCCGACGTCGCCTTGCTCGACCCCGAATTGACTCTCGGCCTTCCGGCCGCGGTGACCGCCGCGACCGGGATCGACGCGATGGTCCATGCCATCGAGGCCTACACTTCGGCCCGGAAGAAGAACCCGGTCTCCGACCTTCTCGCCCGCGAGGCGCTGAAGCTCCTCTCCGCCAACATCAAGCGCGCCTGCGACGTTCGCGGCGACAAGGAGGCGAGGGCGAAGATGCTGCTCGGCGCCCATCTCGCCGGAGTCGCCTTCGCCAATGCGCCGGTCGCGGGGGTTCATGCCCTCGCTTACCCGCTCGGCGGCCATTTCCACGTGCCGCACGGAGTCTCGAACGCTCTGATGCTGACCCATGTGCTCGGCCACAATATGCCGTCGGCGATGCCGCTCTATGCCGAGCTCGGAACCCTGCTCGATCCCGCGCTCGAGCCGCTCGGCGCCCAGGGCCAGGCCCAGGGCTTCGTCGAATCGATGGCGCGATTGTGCCGCGACGTTCGGGTGCCGCTCCGGCTGTCCGAGGTCGGAATCGGCGCCGAGCATCTCGACCTTCTCGCCCGCGAGGCGATGAAGCAGGAAAGGCTGCTGGTGAACAATCCCTGCCCGATCGGCGAGGCCGACGCCCGCCGGCTCTATGAGGCCGCGCTTTGAGCGGCGCGCGCGAGCCGCTGAAGGGGAGGCAGGCCTATCGGGTCTGGCGCGAGGTCAGCACGCGCTGGGCCGATAACGATGCTTACGGCCACGCCAACAATGTCGTCTATTACGAATGGTTCGACACCGCGGTGAACGCCTGGCTGATCGAGCAAGGCCTGCTCGATCCGGTCGCCGGCGACCCGATCGGACTGGTCGTGGACACCGGCTGCCGGTTCGCGCGGTCGCTCGGCTTCCCGGCTCCCGTCGAGGTCGGAATGGCGGTCGAGCATATCGGAAACTCGAGCGTTCGCTATGGCTTGGGGATATTTGCTAGGAATGTGGATGAGGCCGCCGCGCAGGGCCATTTCGTCCATGTCTATGTCGACCGGACCACGCGCCGGCCCGAGCCGCTGCCGGCGTCATGGCGTCACAAATTGGAGACTATCGCGCGCTGAAGCGGAAGTAAGGAATGGTTCGCGCAGAGGCGCAGAGACTCGCAGAGGCGCAGAGAAGCCGCGGATGTCCCGGCGCCAGCCGGTATCCGAATCGGCCGGAGGTGATGGAAGCAAGACATGCTGGCCATCGCCGGAGCCTCGAACTCTCCGCGTCTCTGCGTCCCCCAGCGTCTCCGCGCGAACGAAACGGAGCCTGATTCAGGCACCGAGCAATTCGGCTTTTGCCTCGGCATAGCCCCGCGTCAGCTCGGCGACATAGTCGGCGGCGGAGCGGACCCGGTCGATCGCGCCTATGCCCTGGCCCGATCCCCAGATGTCGCGCCAGGCCTTGGCCTTGCTGCCCTCGCCCGAGGCGAAGTTCATCGTGCTGAGATCGCCCTCGGCGAGGTTGGCCGGATCGAGCCCGGCGGCGATGATCGACTTTTTGAGGTAATTGCCATGGACCCCGGTGAACAGGCTGGAATAGACGATGTCGGCCGCCCGTCCTTCGACAATTCCCTCTTTATATTCGATACTTGCATTGGCTTCTTCAGTCGCGATGAAAGGTGAGCCGATATAAGCGAGATCGGCGCCCATCGCCTGCGCCGCGAGGATCGCCCTCCCCGTGGCGATCGCTCCGGAGAGGATGAGCGGTCCGCCGAACCAGTCGCGTATCTCCTGGATGAGGGCGAAGGGCGAGATGGTGCCGGCATGGCCGCCGGCGCCCGCGGCGACCGCGATCAGCCCGTCCGCGCCTTTCTCCGCCGCCTTGCGGGCGAAGCGGTCGTTGATGATGTCGTGGAGGGTGATCCCGCCCCAGCCATGGACCGCGTCGTTGACCTCGACCAGCGCGCCCAATGAGGTGATGACGATCGGCACCCGCCATTTGGCGCAGGTCGCCATGTCCTGCTGAAGCCGGTCGTTGGAGCGGTGGACGATCTGGTTGACCGCATAAGGCGCCGCCGGGCTGTCGGGATGGTCGCGGTCCCAGGCGGCGAGCTCTTCGGTGATCCGGTGAAGCCATTCGTCGAGCAGGCTCTGCGGCCGCGCGTTGAGCGCCGGAAAGGAGCCGACGATCCCTGCCTTGCACTGGGCGATGACCAGGTCCGGGTTGGAGACGATGAACAAAGGCGCGCCGATCGCCGGAAGCCGCAGCCGGTCGAGGGGAGGGATGAGAGCCATGCCTCCTGCTTAGGGCAAAGCGGGCTCAAGACAAGCGGGGCCGAAACGATCGTCCTTCGATCGTCATTGCGAGGAGCCCGGACGCAGTCCGGGGGACGTGGCAATCCAGCGGGCCTTCGATTCAGAACTGGATTGCCGCGCTTCGCTCGCAATGACGAGAAAAAAAGTAAGGCTGCCCTAGAAAGCGTAGCCGACCGTGAACGAGAAACGCGGCCTGGGATCGGCGTGGAAGGGGGAATCGCCCAGCGGGATCCCCAGCTCTACTCCGCCCTCGAGGCGGTTGCGGAGCCAGATCCGGACCCCGCCGCCGGCCGAGGCGAGCGATCCGCCGCCGATCCCCTCGCCCTTGTTGCTGACCTTGCCGGCATCGCCGTAAGCGTAGAGCTGGACCCTGCGCACGCCTTTTGGCGGCGACTTGAGGTCGAAGCGGAGCTCGGCCGAGACCGCGGCGCCCTGGTCGCCTGAAACCTCGCGATAATCGTAGCCGCGAAGGAAAGTCCGGCCGCCAAGGCCCATCTCCTCGGTCGCCAGCAATGCGCGCGAGGCGAGCTGCCCCTCCATCGCCAGCGCCAGGCTGAGGCTTGGCGAGACGGGAGTCGCGTAAGAGGCCGAGAAACCAAGCTTGGTGAACACGGCGTCGCCGTCGGAGCGCGAGGCGAGCGGGTCGCCGCGGCGGGTAGCGCCGAACGCGTCCATGCCCTGCTCGACCCGCAAATGGGCGCGGAGCCAGCCTTCGCCGATCCGGCTGACGCCGTTGAGTCCGGCGGTGACGCTCGCGATCCGGTCGGCGCGCTCGCGGACTCCGGCGCGGTCGAGGTCGGAATCGTGGAGACCGAGCTGGACGTTGGCCCAGAGGCTCGCCGCGCGAGTCCTCAGCAGCGGGTGCGACGCCGTCGCCTCGAGGTCGAAGCTTTTCCCTTCAAGCTTCTGGCCGGACAGCTCCGCGCCGGGCCGCGAATGGCCGAGATAGGCGGCGACCGCCACTTCGGTGCCGCTGGTCCCGACCGGCAGGTTGTAAGCCGCCCGGACGAACTGGAACTCGCGCGGCTGGATCGGGGTGACGACCGCGCCGATCGAGAGCCGGTCGCGGCCGGTCGCCGGTCCGTTGACGTCGAGGCTGAACTGGGCGCGGATCGGGCCGATCGGTCCCGAGCCCCAATTGTCGACCAGCACTCGTCCGTTCACGGCGTCGCGGCGGGTCCGGACCATGAGGAAGTTGCGGCCGTCCCGCCGTTCGAGCCGAACCCGGTCGATCGAGATCCCGGCGACGTCGCCGGCGAGGAGAAGCTGGCGCTCGAGGTCCGACGTCCGGATCGGGCGGCCGTCGACCAGCCTGCGGAGAAGGTGCTCGACATTGTCCCTGGCGTTGCCGTCCGCCTCGACCGCGTCGATCCGGCCCTCGTCGACGGTGACGACCAGGGTGGCGTTGACCACTTTCTGGGCGGGGATCTGCGCCGAGGCGAGGCCGAAGCCGGCGCGGCGGGCGACATTGGCGATGTCGGTTGCCAGCGCCCGAAGCTCGGCCGGGCCGAGCTCGCGCCCCAGATAGGGTTCGATCGCGGGAGCGAAGATCGAGGGGCGGAGCATGGTCGTGCCCTCCACCCGGACCGCTCCGACGACGAACGGCGCGAAGGCGGCGAGGGGCCCCGATGCGCTCTGCTCGATCCTCGGAGCTTGGCGGGTATTGGCGGGCGCCGGGCGCTCCTGGGTCAATTGCTCGCGCGCGACCGAGGGATCGGCGCGGTCGACCGGCGACTGCGCGGCAAAGGCCGCGGCCGGCGCCAGGATCAGCAGGGATGCGGCGAGGGCGGTGACCCTCATGACGCCATGAAACATGTGTTGCCCATCGCTCGAGACGAGGGCCGTCTAGCCGCAAGTCCTTAAAACTCCCTTAGGTCTAAGGGATTTAGCGCGCCGTTAACTCTCCCTCTTCACCGCTTCGCAATGCGGCACCTCTAGATCGCACGCAGGGAAATTCTCATTCGGCCCGCGTGGGGGTCCTTCAGGGGTGGCGTCATGAAGAAGCTTGTCATCGGTCTTGCACCCGTCCTGCTCGCGATCGGATCGAGCGCGGTTGCCGCGACCCCCGTATGGAGGGTCAGCGAAGCCAGCGGCGACGTCCGGGTGGTCGAGAACGGCCGGCCCCGGGTCGCTCTTCGCGGCGCCTTGCTCGCGTCGGGCGCGACGATCGTCACCGGCCAGGGCGCCCGTGCCGTCATCGTCCGCGACCATGACTTCGTGGTGATCTCGCCGAACAGCCGGATGAGGATAGCAGAGCCGGTTCAGCAGCGTGGATTTATCCAGGTAATTGCGGACTTTGGCACCGCACTCTTCAGAATCGAACATAAGCCGACTCCCCATTTCGGAGTGCAGACGCCCTACCTCGCCGCGGTCGTCAAAGGCACGGTCTTCACCGTCACCGTCGGCGACGAAGGATCGACCGTCCAGGTCACCGAGGGAGCGGTCGAGGTCGCGACCCTGGACGGCGGCGCGGTCGATCTGATCCGACCGGGCATGATCGCCTCGGTCGGCGCGAACGACCGGCTCCAGCTCAGCGTCAAGGGCGACGTCAACCGGGTGATCCGCTCCAATGGCGGGCCGGTCGCCGGCAGCGTCACGGTCCCGGCCCCGGCCGAAACCAAAGGCTCCGGCGGCGATGGCCAGGCCCGTCCGGCGGCCGAAGTCACCGCGCCGGTGCAGGGCGACCCGGTTTCGCTGGCCGACGCCACCGACGGCCTCGTCCAGGGCAATCCGGTCGAGACCGCCTTCGCCGACGCCAATCGTCCCGCAAAGGAAAAGGCGGAGCGATACAATGGCGACGGCTCCGACAACGGCTCGGCCGGCGGCGGTTCCACCGGCTCCGACAACGGCAATGGCGGTTCGGGCGGCGGTTCGGGCGGCAGCAGCGGCGGTTCGGGCGGTGGCTCCGGCGGTGGCGGTTCCGACAACGGGAACGGTAACGGAAACGGCGGCGGCAACGGCGGAAACGGCAACGGCGGGTCCAACGGCGGCTCCGGCAGCGGCAATGGCGGCTCGGGTGGGTCTGGTGGCGGTTCCGACAATAGCGGCTCCGGCGGCAATGGCGGCTCCGGCGGTCCTGGCAGTGGCTCGGGTGGTTCCGGCGGCGGCGGCTCGGATAATAGCGGCTCGGGCGGATCGGGCTCAGGCGGCTCGGGCGGCGGCCCCGGTGGCTCTGGCGGATCGGGCAGCGGCGGCTCCGACAATAGCGGCTCAGGCGGCTCGGGCGGGTCAGGCTCGGGCGGATCAGGCTCGGGCGGTTCCGGCGGATCGGGCGGTTCCGACGATAGCGGTTCCGGCGGGTCCGGAAGCGGTCACGACGGCAGCGGCGACTCCGACAATGATGGCTCGGGTGGTCATGGTGGATCGGACGGTCATGGCGGGGGCCATGGCGGCTCCGGCGGAGGCGGGCGCGGCGATACGCCGCCGCCACCGCCGGTCCGCTAACTAAGCCGCGCGTCAAGCCGGCGGCGCGTCCGAAGGAGATGAGATGAATCTCAGCCTGACGCGCGCCGCATCGGCCGTCTTGCGCTGGCGCCGCCTCGCGGTCGCCGGCGCTGCGGCGCTTGTGGGGCTGCTGCTGCTTGCTGGAGGGCAGGGCGACGCGCTCGATCGGCAGCTGCGGATCGTGCGTGACGATATCCGGTCGCATCCGGCCAGCGGCGAAATCCATGTCGTCGAGATCGATGCGAAGAGCATGAATCGCTTCGGGCGCTGGCCCTGGCCGCGCGGAATGCATGCCGCAGCGGTCGACAGGCTCCGCGAGGCCGGAGTGCGCTCGGTCGCCTTCGACGTCGATTTCTCGGCCGAATCCACGCCGGCTGAAGATGCCAAGCTCGCCGCCGCGCTGAAGCGCGCCGGCGGCAGCGTCATCCTTCCCGCAATCCGCCAGCAGGAGGGTGCCGGAAGTTCAAAGTATGTCGACAGTGTCCCTGCCAAGCCATTTGAAGACAAAGCCTTCTTTGCCGCAGTGAACGTCGTGCCCGATCGTGACGGCTATGTCCGCTCAATGCTCCTCGGGCTCGAGGTCGAGGGCGCTCCACGACCGTCCCTCGCATCTATGGTCGCCGAGGGCGGCGCCGAGACCGGACGCGAGTTCGAGATCGACTATGCGATCGAGCCCGCCTCGATCCCGCGCCACAGCTTCATCGACCTGATCGAGGGCAGAGTGCCACCCGCCGCTTTGTCCGGGAAAAGGATCATCATCGGCGCGACCGCCGTTGAGTCCGGCGATCGCTACGCGGTGCCTCGGCACGGAGTCATTCCCGGGGTCGTCATCCAGGCGCTCGCCGCCGAGACGCTGCTGACCGGCAAGGTGCCGATCACCGCCGCTTCGCTATGGCCGTTGCTTCTGGCCTTGCTGATCGTCGGCGCGACGGTGCGCATGCGCCGCCGGCCGGTCCGGGTGGCGATGCTTGCAGTCGGAACCGCGGTCATATTCCTCGTGCCGCTCGCAACCGAGGCCTGGTTCGCCGTCTCGATGCCGATTGCTCCGGCGCTCGCCGCGATGGTCGCCGCGATCCTGGTCAGCGGGCTCGCAATGGCCGGCGAGCGCTATCTCAAAGATGCTTTCACCGACGCCGCCACCGGCCTTCCCAACCTCGCCGCGCTCGAGGACGTCGCCGCGGCGATGGGCGGCTGCAACATCGTCGTCGCCCGGATCGACCGCTTCGCGACCATCGCCTCCGGAATCGGCCCCGAGGCGACCGCGAACCTGGCGCGCCGGATCGCCGAACGGCTCCACCTCGCCGATCACAAGCGGACCATCTACCGCACCGACGTCTCGAGCCTCGCCTGGATCGAATCGCCCGGCGACGAGGACAGCCTCGAGCACCGGCTCGACGCGATCGCCTTGCTGATGCGCTCGCCGGTCGAATGCGGCCGGCTGATCGACGTCACTCTCAATTTCGGACTGGCGAGCGGCAAGGGCGGCCAGGTCAGGCAACTGGTCGCCGACGCGGGGGCGGCCGCGGTCAACGCGGCCCAGCGCGGCGAGCGCTGGCGGCGCTTCATCGAGGCCGACGGGGCCGAGATCGAATGGCAGCTTTCCCTGCTCGGCGAGCTCGACGGCGCGATGGCGGCCGGCCAGCTCTGGAACGCCTATCAGCCGAAGCTCGACCTGAAGAGCGGCGAGATCGTCGCCGTCGAGACCCTGGTCCGCTGGCTTCACCCGAAGCGCGGACCGATCGGCCCCGATTCCTTCATTCCGGTGATCGAGGAAGCGGGGCGGATCCGCGATCTCACCGCCCACGTGCTCCAGCAGGGACTCGAGGACGCGCTCGCGTGGAGCGAGAGCGGCCACCCGATCGGAGTCGCCGTCAACGTTTCGGCCACCCTGCTCGCCGACCATGAATTCATCGAGACGGTCGGCTCGATCCTGCAGGGCCATGCATTGCCCAACGACAGGGTTACGATCGAAGTCACCGAGTCGGCGGCGATGGACAGTCCGGAGCGGGCGATCGCGGCGCTCGAGAGCTGGCGCTCGCTCGGGGTCAATATCTCGATCGACGATTACGGCACCGGCCAGTCTTCATTGAACTATCTGCAGAAGCTGCCGGCGACCGAGCTCAAGATCGACAAGAGCTTCGTCCAGACCATCGTCACCGACAATCGCAACGCCATCATGGTCCGCTCGACCATCGCTCTCGCCCACGAGCTCGGGATGAAGACGGTCGCCGAAGGGATCGAGGACAAGGCCTGCCTCGATCTGCTCGGCGAGATGGGCTGCGACACCGGCCAGGGCTATTATATCGGCAAGCCGATGTCGGCCGCCGACCTCGCCGCCTTTCTCCTCGCCGATCGAGGCAGCGACGAGGGCGCACGCCGGGCCGCCTGAGCGGCGCGGGACGAAAGAACAGGCTTTTGTCATTGCGAGCCGCGTCAGCGGCGCGGCAATCCAGCTTGTACTGGATTGCTTCGGTCCACTCGCAATGACGGGAATGGCATGGCGCCCTGGCGAGCCGAACACTTGCAGCGCCCCGCGCTTTCAGCGAGCCTGCATACAATGGCCGCCATTCCTCTCACCGACCCTCTGACCAAAGCCGAGATCAAGGCCGCGCGCCGCCGGATCGCCGGCGCCGCTTTGCGCACCCCGCTCGTTCCGATGGCCGACGGCCGGACCTGGCTGAAGCTCGAATGCCTCCAGCCGACCGGCTCCTACAAGATCCGCGGAGCGACCAACGCGGTCAAGGCGGCGATCGAGAGCGGCGCGCCGATCGACGCGATCGTCACCGCCAGCGCCGGCAATTTCGGCCAGGCGATCGCCGCCGCGGCCCGGGCGATGGCTCTGCCGCTGACCGTCCACGTGCCCGACAAGGCGGCTCGGGTGAAGGTCGACAATCTGCGCCGGATGGGCGCGAGCGTCCATGAGCACAGCTTCGAGGAGTGGTGGCGGATCATGGAGAGCCGCGAGACCGGCGGCGGCGGCACCTTCTTCCACCCGGTCTGCGAGCGGGCGGTGATCGCCGGCGCCGCGACCATCGGCGAGGAAATATTCGAGGATCTGCCCGAGGTCGAAGCGGTTTTGATCCCGATCGGCGGCGGCGGGCTTGCGTGCGGGATCGCCCAGGCGGTCCGCCGCCACCGGCCCGATTGCCGGATCCTCGGCGTCGAGACCGACACCGCTCAGCCTCTCAAGGCCGCTTTGGCCGCCGGCCGGCCGGTCAGCGTCGAACGGCGGCCGAGCTTCATCGACGGAATGGGCAGCACCAGGGTGCTCGACGCGATGTGGCCTCTGCTCGAGCGGCTGATCGACGATGTGATCGTGGTCGGCGTCCCGGAGGTCGAGCAGGCGATCCGGACCCTCGCGCTCCACCACCACATCATCGCCGAAGGGGCGGGCGCTGCCGCGGTGGCGGCTGCCCGGCAGGCGGGGATCGATCGCTGCGTCGCGATCGTCTCGGGCGGCAATCTCGACCGGAGCGAGCTGAGTCGAATTCTCGCGAACGGCTGATCCCCGCCCGCTTCCAATTTCCCACCGATCCTATAGGCTGAGCTTAACTAATCGGGGGAAAACAATGATTTCTGCCTTGGCCGGACTCATACTGCAGGCTGTAGTGCCGCCGTCAGTTCCGGTTCCGGCGCCGCCCGCGCCGCCCGCGCCGCCACCGCCGCCGGCCTTCCTCGGTTACGCTCCTCCTCCTCCGCCGAGACTGATCCAGCCCCCCCGCGCCAAAGCCAATCTCGGCACCCTGTTCAACGACAGGGATTATCCGGCCGCGGCGCTTCGCAACCATGAGGCGGGGACGGTCCGGTTCCGGCTGACGGTCGGCAAGGACGGCCTCGTCACCGATTGCGCGATCACCGCCTCGAGCGGCTCGGTCGCACTCGACAGCACGACCTGCCGGGTGCTGACGGAACGGGCCCGTTTCACGCCGGCGCGCGACGTGCGCGGAAAGCCGTCGACCGACGGGGTCTCGGGCCGGGTCACCTGGCGAATTCCGGACTATGAGCTGATGGACTTCGAGCGCGGGCTGTTCGTCGACACGATGCGCGCGGCTCCCGCCGCAGGGACCATCTGCACGACCGTCGTCGGCGACGGGGATCCGGAGACCACCGCCTGCCCGTACGATATCGCCGCGCGGATGGCGGCGAGGGCCCGGGCGACCGGGAGGCTCCAGGAGCAGATCCTGGTCACCACCTGGACTCCGGCCGGCCAGACCGCGCTCGTCGATCCCGTCGTCCGCGGGGTTCCGGCGGCCGAGAAGGATGCACTGCTGACCGTCGCGGCCGACGGATCGGTCGTCGAATGCCGGGTGACCCGCGAGGTCACGCGCGGAACCGGCGCCGGCCGGGCTTCGCCGTTCGACGTTTGCGAGGAGGTCTCGCCGGGTTCCGAAAAGGTCTTCCTGCCGGCACCGGCGCCCGGCGCTCCACGGGTCATGAACATCAGGGCAAAGGCTTATGTCCGCTTCTAGAGGGATGCAGCCCTCCTATCGGCAGAAGGGGCGCGCAGATCTTTGTTGCCGCCCTTGTGAGCGTTCGGGAGAGTGACGACGATCACCGCCTTGGCCGCCCTGATGCTTCAGGCCGCCGCGCCGGTGATGGCGCCGTCACCGCCACCCCCGCCGCCGGCGCCCAGGCCGGGCGAACCGGCGCGCACCAGGGCCAATCTCGCCAGCCTGTTCAGCGACGACGATTATCCCGACGCCGCGCTTCGCAACCATGAGGAAGGGACGGTCGGCTTCCGGCTGCACGTCGGCACGGACGGCCTGGCGACGGGCTGCGACATCACTGCGTCGAGCGGTTCCCAGTCGCTCGACACCACCACCTGCCGGCTGCTGACCGAGCGGGCGCGGTTCAGCCCGGCGCGCGACCGGAGCGGACAGGCGATCGCGGACCAGGTCGCCGGCCGGATCACCTGGCGGCTGCCGCAGGTAGAGCCGATGCCCTTCGAGCCCACCATATTCGTCGAATCGATGATCGCGACTCCGGCCGGACAGGTGACCTGCACCGCGGTCGTCAACGTGCAGGAGCCCGAGACTTACGACTGCCCGGCCGATACCGCCGCCCGAATGGCCGCCCGGGCGCGCAAGACCGGAAAAGTGCATGAGCAATATCTGATCACGACCTGGACTCCCGCCGGACAGCCCGAGCCGGTCGATCGCGCGAATCGGGGAGCCCTGGTCTCGGAGACGGCCGCCACGCTCACCATCGCGCCGGACGGTTCACTGGTCGAATGCCGGGTGACGCGCAGGCAAGGGTGGAAAGCCGGCGCCGAGCCGCCGAGCCCGTGCGAGGATTTCGTGCCGGGTCCGAATCAGCTGTTCGAGCGCGCCGCCCAAGCCGAAGCACAGCGGGTGATCAACGTCAGGACCCGCAACTATCTCCGGTTCTGAAGCCCGGCCTTCCTTCGCCGGGCAGCGTCGCGGCGCTCAATCGCTCTCCACCGCATAATCGTCGCCGTAGAATTTGCTGGTGCTTCGGGTGTGGAAGGCGATCGCGCTGATCGGCTCGTATCCGGGCTCGCCGAGGCCCGGCAGCACTTCGAGGATCTCATCCTCCCAGAGGTAGACCGCCATCGGGAAGGAGACCCGCGCTGTGGAGAGGTGCGAGCCGTCGCCGGGCTTGCCGACCCGGTGGGTGGTCGAGGGCAGAAGGTCGTTGCTGATCCTCTGCATATAATCGCCGGTGTTGATGATGATCGATCCGGGCGGCGCGTTCAGCCGCACCCATTTGCCGCTTCGGTGATTCCACACCTGGAGCCCCTCGACCCGGGTCGCCGGAAGGATCGTGAACAGGTCGACATCCTCGTGGCCGAGCAGCCGGCCGGCCCCGGACCGGTCCTGCTCGCCGGTCAGCGGCGGATAATAATTCGCCCGCAGCCCGAAATTGGTCCGGGTCAATTTGCGGTCGTAGAGATTCGGATCGACTCCGAGACCCTGGAACATCGCCTGGGCGATCGGCTTGAACAGAGGCTCGTGGGCGAGGACGAGGCGGCGGAACCGCGGCTCGAGGTCCGCGCGCGGCCAGAAGGCTTCGGGACGGAATGGCTCGTCGCGCTCCTGCTCTATGTCGAACGCCCGCCGGCACCAGACCCAGCCCTCGACCAGGTCGGGATGGATCTCGCTCGTCTCCTCGAGCGGGAAATAGCCCTGGCTCACCGAGCCGAAGCGGCCGGCCCGGAATCGCATCTTCTCTTCGAGCGGAGTGGTCGTGAACAGGTCGATCACCGCCTCGTGAATGTCGTCGTAGAGGGTGGAATCGACGCCGTGGCCGGTCAGCACCGCGAAGCCGATCTCGCGGAGCGCGGTTCCGAATGCCTCGGCGAAGCGGGCTTTGTCCCCCGCGTCGCCATTGAGGAACGGCGCGAAGTCGAGGATCGCGACTTCATATTCCTCGTCGAACCGGTCGCTCTCATCCTCGGCGAGCCGGTAAGTATGGCTCTTCCGCACCTGGTCGTATTTGTCGAAGTCGCGGTTGAGGGCGCCGGTCATGGCACGACCGTCGCGGGCGCGGCCCGTCCGGCTTTCTCGTCGCGGCGGCCGATCGCGGCGGCGCGGACCATGACCGCGGCGGTGTAGACCACGACGACGAACACCAGCCATCGCAAGATGTCGATCGGCATCTCCTTGATCAGCAGGGCGGCGACCAGGACGCTCGGAATTCCGCCGATGGCGAGGCCGAGCACGACCTTGAGGTCGATCTGGCCGATCGCGAGATGACGGATGCTCGCCCCGGCGCCCATCAGCGAGCCGCCTGCCGCCATGATCGGGAAGCACAATCGCGGCTCAAGGCCCATCAGGCTGAACATGACGAGCGTCGGCGCGTAATTGCCGACTCCGAAATTGGCCAGGATGCCGAAGCCGAAGCTGGCGGCGATCGCGGCCAAGGTCGGCGCGAGCGGCAGCGCGGCCGCATGGCCGCCGGCCGGGAAGAGATGGAGGTTGGCCATCGCATAGGCCCCCGCCGCCAGCGCGAGTCCGATCGCGACGGTGAGTTGGACGATCCAGACCCGGGCGCGGGCGACCAGTGGCGCGCCGACGATCCCGCCGATCATCGTTGCCAGCGCGCAGCCGACCAGGAGAAGAGGATCGACCACCCCGCTGAAGAAGATGAAGAAGATGATGCTCTGCGCCATCGCCGGCGGGGTGAGGCCGGTGACCATGGTCGGCGGAATCAGCCGGTCCGGGACGAGCCGGCGGAACTTGAGCCAGGCCGTGGTCGGAGCGAAGGATCCGATTCCGAGCGTGTCGAAGAAGTTGACCACCGCGCTCAATCCCATCGCCTCGACACTGGGCCGGACCCGCTGGCCGATCGCGATGCGCCCAAGAGCGAGGATATAGGCGGCGACGGCCAGGCCGAGGACGACGAGGAGGGCGATCAGCATCGTAGTGGGATCGTCCCCTGGTCCCCGCGCGTCAAGCCGGACGCTGACGAAGCTCCCCCTTACCCGTCATTGCGGAGGAGCGGAGCTTAGCCTGTCCTGAGCGACGCCGCAGGCGGCGTCGAAGGGCGGCAATCCAGTGGACCTCCGAGGCAGTACTGGATTGCCGCGCTTCGCTCGCAATGACGATGCTTTGGCAGCCGAGATACGGTGGAGGCGAACCGCTGAGACGCGCACAAGAGGCTGTGCTAGTTTCCCCACCAAAGGGAGAAGACAAATGGGCGACCTTGTCCTCACCACCTACGATTGGGTGCCCGAACCGCCGCGCGGCCTGGTGCGCGACCTTCGCGTGCGCTGGGCGCTGGAAGAAGCGGGCTTGCCCTACCGGGTCGAGAGCACGCCGTTCCAGGACCGGGGCGAGGACCATTTCGCCCACCAGCCCTTCGGCCAGGTGCCCTGGCTGACTGACGGCGACCTTTCGATCTTCGAGAGCGGCGCGATCCTCCTCCACCTCGGCGAGCTCAGCGAGAAGCTGATGCCCCTCGACCCGCGCGCCCGCGCCGACGCAACCGAGTGGGTGTTCGCCGCGCTCAACTCGGTCGAGATGGCGAGCCTGCCCTGGGGCCTGCTCATCTTCACCGGCAATGCCGGCGACAATCCGGCGTTCAAATTCTTCGACGATTTCGTGAAGTCGCACCGGCTCAGGCATCTCGAGCCGGTCCTGGCGAAACGCGAATGGCTCGCCGGCGCCTTCTCCATCGCCGACATATTGATGGCCGACGTCCTCCGCCTCGTCGATCGTTTCGACGGTCTGGCCGACTATCCCGAGTGCAAGGCCTATGTCGCCCGAGCCACGGCGCGGCCCGCCTTCGCGAAGGCGCATTCGGATCAAATGGCGCATTTCGCGGCGGGCGACGCGGCGCGGGCGGCGTCCGCCTGACATTGCCGGAATCCCGGTTGATTCGACGGCCCGGGCGCGCCAAGCTGCGTGCGGCGAGGGAGGCGTGTCATGAAGCATTATCGGGTCAACAAGCTGGCCAAGCCCAACGGCATGGTCATCAAGCGCAAGGACATCCTCGCGACCAACGACAAGCAGGCCATCCGCACCGCCGCCGAGGGAGACTGCCCGATCTGCGAGGTCTGGCACGAAGGGAAGAAGGTCGGCGACATCCTCTGACCGCGCTTCCGCGTGAGTCCCGCCCGCCGCATCGACTGAATGGTGCCGGAGCGGCCAGCCGATAGCCCGGGCCCGGCGCGACCCGATCCGGCCTCCGGTTCCTCCATCAGCCTCGCCTGGCTGTGGGGCGTCAGCCTGATCGTCGCCTGGTCGCTGGTTTCATACCGGCTCGATCAGCCGCTGTGGCAGCCGCAAAGATCCCAGGCCCTCGCCGCTTTCGGGGCCTTCAAGGGCGAGGACCTGACGGCCGCCGAGGCCTGGCGGCTGATCGCTTCGCAATGGCTTCACGTGGCTTTTGCCCACATGCTGTTCAACGCCGCGATGATCGCCTTGCTCGGCCGCTCGCTCGAGAAACGAACCTCGGCGGCCCTGATGTTGGTGATCGGGGTCGCCGGCGGCGCATTGGGTCAGTTGGTCAGTTCGGTCGCCGATCCGTCGACTTTCGTGTCAGGAGCGTCGCAGGCCTGCCTGGCCTTGAGCGGCGCCGTTCTGATCCTCTCCGGCCGGGCGCGTGCGGCTTGGTGGATGGCTGTTTTGAACCTGCTCGTCGCGGCCGGCCTCGACCTGTTCATGAGCGGCGACGGCGCGATCAAGCCGGGCCATGCCGCCTCGTTCCTGCTGGGCCTTGTCGTTGCGGCGGCGCTCTTGTTGCTCAGGCCTTACGAACCCGGAAATGCGCGGGCCACCGCTTCCGCTCCCACTGGCGACCACGACGTCTGGGGCGATGTGGAGAAGCCGTCATGAGCCACAGGCTGAGACGGGGCCTCGCCATCTATGCCGTGCTGGTGCTGTCGATTGCTTCCTGTCGGGCATGGCAGGTCCATAGCGCGCCGATCGATTGTGCAGACAGCGAGCATCATGGCCCCGATCCGGGGAGCAGCGAGTGCCGAGCGGCCACCGCCAGTGAACGGGAGCGGCGACCGCAAGTCACGGAAGATGCGTTCCTCGCCGTCATCATCTTCGGCGGTCTCGGGCTCGGTGCGTTCGCCGCGCTTCGCCTCGCCATGCGTGTCGGGCGGCGTCTCGCCGACAGCAAGGACTCATCTCCATAGCCGAACCGAGGCGCCCTCCATTGACAAGCGCCGAAGCCGGGCATCTGATGCTTCGACCAGCTGCGGCCAGGGGGTTTCGACGTGGCAACGACGTTCAGGATATTCGCATCGTTCGCGGCGGCAATTCTCGCGATCGCGCTCGCGTCGTGCGACGCGATCAAGAGTGATAGCGGCGGAAACGGCGCCAAGGGCGGAAGCGACTCGCTGGCCGTTCCGGCAAGCCGGCTTTTCCCGGACAATTTCAAGGGCGTGTGCTCGGGCGCCTCGGTCTCGGCCGCGACCGCCTACGATCCGAAGGCGGCGGCCCACAAGGCCCTCTATTTCGCGACCTACAAAGACGATTTCATCGACCGGTCGACCTCGCTGCCGGGCGACTGGACGATTGCATGGTCCCCCGATCGCGACGCGTTGAAGGGCATCGATCTCGTCGTCTGCGCCAGGCGAACGGCCGCGCGCGAGGTGAAGATCTGCGACGACTATAAGAAGGACGACCGCCCGACCCAGAACAAGGTCCGCTGGCACACGGCAACCTACCAGCTCTCGCTCATGGAGGCGCGGACCGGCAAGAAGCTGGCCGAGTCGACGGCCGAAGCGACCGATACGGATTGTCCGATGTTCGAGAATTTCGACGGCGAGTCGGAAACGGTCGACGATTATGCGTCGTTGTCCGAAACGGCCGTGGCCGATTTTCTGAGGCCTCACATCGCCCGCTAGCGGGCGTTGCGTTTCGTCCACCCTGGCGAATCCCGTAATTCTAGGGATACAATATTAATTGGCGGTCCGCCCGGCGATCGGGTTGATGCTCATCAACCTCATCCAGGCGGAAACGGCCGAGTCCTCGCGCTCGAACCCGGGCTTAAGCCGAATGGACTCAAGTTTCGTATCCTCAGCCGCGAAACCGCAAGTGGATGGAAAGCGAGCGCATCCCCAATCGCCAGTACGTTGCGGCCTTTGGCAAGGCAAACATTCGTGAGATCAGGCGCTTCTATGTTCTCGAATCGATGGACGCAGCGGTTGACCGAAGACCGTCACATTGCAAGCAGGTGAGCCGCCCTAAAGCCGAACTTCACGCTGCCTGTTCCTGCAACCGACGGTGAACACCAGCTGCCTGCATGGGTCCAGATCGCGTCTGGGTTCGAGGGCGAGTTCTGCTCATTTGCACAAAGATCGCATCACAGCTCGGGCCGATGTTTCGCCCCGCTTCCTTGCCCGGAGTGTCGCGCACAGCCGGGCTTTGCCGAAGCTGAATCAAGTTCCGATCGACCGTTCGGGCGTGCGACGAAGCGGCACCTCGACCGACAGCACCGCGACAAAAACCGCGACCGATCCATCGAAGCGGCGGGCAGATTATGGTTGCGCCGCGACAAATTGCCCCGGGTGCCCGCGACAGGAGCAGCTGGATTGCTTTGCCGGTGACTGGTCATAGGTGAAAATCCGCGAAAATCGTGGTTTAGTACATGGCCAATTGGTCCACATCGCAACCATTGGCTTGCGTCATAAAACTGTGACACGCATAAATTGCCAAACCACGTTGCTAATGGAGGGTGCTTCACAAACCGGGAAACGACATCCTTGATCGTCCAGGGATCGACGGGCGGCGATGAAGGATCGGTGTACTTGGCAATCCGCATGCCGAATTCGGGCTGGTCGACTTCCCTATGGCGGAGTCGGCCGAGGGGGAAACATGGACTTCAATGAAATTCAGACGTGGTTTGACGAATCGCTCGCCCCAGAGGGTGAATTCACATCGTCCTACACGTTCATGGTCGAGCAGGTGGCCAAAGCGGTGGCTAAAATCCAGAAGACGGTCGGTGAATTCGGCACGCCACTGGGAATCACGGTTCGACAGTCCATAAACGAAGAATCCGACTATCTTCGTCCAGTAAGCTCATGGCCCGAGTCCGTCCACAGGTATTTCGAAGACCCGAGAACGCAGCAGCCCTTCCATATCAACAATCTTGAAGATTTTGTGAGGGGTGGTGTACTAAGCAGTTTTAATGATGTAGACATTAATGAAGATGAATCTCTGATTATTGAAGATTACAACTGCGTAGACGCAAGCAACAGCTCACAAGAATCCGGATTTCAACAAAGAATCAAGAGGCTCATTTCCGAGATCGACGACGACAATCTCCGGAATCTCATGAGGGATCCGAATGCTTACTGCTTGCTCGTCGCCGACATCAAGCGCAGCCGAAAATCCAAGCCGGGACACTATCGCGTCCGATCGATACTGGCATTATATTATACACGAACCGTCGCGCCATCGGCGGGTCAATATGCTGAGATCAAGAAGAAATGTAAGGCGCTTTTTGGCGGTATCAGATCGATACGCAATCACGATTCCGCACTTTTCAGAAGTCGGTCGGCCCAGTTGATCAACAACCTGATGGGCCTTTTCACGAGCACCACGATCACAAAGGCGGACAAGATCGCATTCGCACTGCAACAGATGCGCCATCTGACCGAATCGCACCTTATCGGACGCGACATCTCCGATCACGGCAAGCGCATCGCGGCGCGCGACGCCGAGGGAGCGGTATCCGTTCACTTCATCCAGTCGCGTTTCGAGCGATGCGACAATGAGGGCGATGACGAGCTCAGAATCGTTGTCCCAAAGCTTGAGCTTTACCCATTGGCGATGGCGCTCGAGAACCCACTCGGTGCGCTGCTCGTCGCGGATCCGGACCTGCCGCTGCTCAGCAAGCTTCTCCTTCGCAAGTATATGAAAAGCGAAAAGACCAAGCTCTTCATCTCCCGGCACGACGCGGGGCGGGCATTTCGCACTTCGAGACAAAATCCTCCGCCTTTCGTGGCGAGGCTCGACGAGAAATTCGGCGCATCCGCCGACAGAATAAGGGACCGCCCGCTCCCAGGCCGCGCTCCCGACACGCTTTCGATCTCCTCGCTAACTCGCCCGAAGATTTGGCAACATGGCTACAGGAACGTCGAAACCAGCAGGATGCCGCGTCAGTCGCTGGTGGCATTCGTGGTGGAGGGGGAGGTGCTCGACGAGTATAAGGGCGCGCGATTGCTTCCCCACGGGATCCTGGCGTTCGAAGGTTGGTTTCCCGATTCGTTTTCCGAAGCGGATATCGAAACCTTACATATCCTGGCGGTCGGCTTTTCTAGCCTGGTCCGGCTTACCAGTCATTCAATGTCCTCATTATCCTATGATCGGGAAATCTGGCACACCTATGCGGACGATATCAGCAAGCTAAATCAGCCCGATGGCGTTGAGCATGCGGAAATGCTGTTTCATTTTCTACGATTGGACGCGGCACTCCTGCACGAGATCGACAAAATAGATACTCAGATAATAGCAGATCTTGGCAAGGTTGAGCAGCGGTCGATTCTGATAGCAAAAGAGTTTATCAATCTATTTTCGGAAGCTCTTCCTTCAGTAAGAGACGAGGAGCTGAATGATTTCAAAATAGCCAGCAATCTCTTGCGGCACAGAAGGGCATATTATTTGCAGAATGCTGGAAAGATTGTTGATTTCAAGATTAAGGTCGACGAGCAATATGGGAGCGACAACGCATTCATGTCATTTCTTCGATCGTGTCCCAGCAACTTCGTATGGGCACCGTACCTTGGCACGGTCGGTGAGGTCTTGGCGGACAGGATATCGAACAAATCGCTGAACATGGCCCGGATCAATGTGGGCTTCAGCGCGGATGCCGTGATCCTCGCCGCGGTCAGCGGTGAGTTCAGTCAGATCGTCAAGCTGGCGCCGCGTGAAAAGCTCAAGGCGGAACGGGACGCGTACCAGCGATTCGTTCGATATCGGATTCCGTTCGCGGCTCGCCAGCCGCAGCGCGGACTCGCCCTCGATTCTTCCGGCGCACGCGGGGCGATCGAGGGTAAGACCCCCCTTCGGGGACCTTACACCTTCAGCATGAGCGAAGAAGGGCGGATGCTGTCTCAAAGAAGCTTTGGCGCGCTCGTCTCGGATGTCGTCGATGGCGCGAGGACAAGCACGAGTCGGGCCGGCAGCGGAAGCGGCGCCGGTGACAAGGAACGGATCGAGACTCTGGAATCAAAGATCGCGGGCAAGCTTGCACGACCTGAACTGCATGAAGCGCAATCCCCGCCGAAAGATCAAGCCAATGTACTCAACGCGCTCGACGAGCATTTCAGGGTTGGAGTCAAGCTTTGGCGGCTTTTCGAACAGGAACGAAGGGAATGGTTGAGTCAAACCTGGCAGAGTCCAGCGGGTGTCGTCGAGAAGATCGGCGAGCATACCGTCGCTCGCCTCATCGAGCGACGTCTGAGGTTAGAGGATTTGGGCAGGAAGGGAGAGGCCGGCGGCGCGTTGAGATTGGGTCGACATATCCAGGAGGCGATCGTCAAGCTGCGTGACCTGAAGCTCGAGGAGCTGTTCGATTCAATAAGTTCAACTGCGCCGCCCAACGGTCGGCAGGTCGACCTTTCGCAGTGGCTTACGAGCAGGGCTTCGAGCATCGGGGCCGCCGACCTGCAAAAGCGACTGTGGGAAGCATTGCCCGCAAGGCTCGCCGAAGCTCAGATCATCCATGGCGACCTGAACGGTCGCAACCTGGCATGGGCGCAACCTTTCTCGCGCTTCTTCATGATCGACTTTGAGCGAACGGGGTATGGAATAGCGGGGATCGATCACTGGAAACTCATCTCGAGCCTGCTCGTGGATGTTTTCTGGGCAGCGCGAGCCGTTCACGAAGAAGGCGACCATGAGACGGTCAATGTAGTCGAACGCATCGGCGCGGATTTGGAGCGGGTCCTGAAGGTATATGACGCGTTCACCGATCTGTTGGAGGGGCCCGCGAGCGTGAAGCGCCGTGAGGATGTTGCTAAAGCGATCAAGGTGTTCAAGACCAGTGAACGCGGCGTCGGGGCCGACTTTCTCGCCAACACCATCACATCGATCGTACTGACTCTGTTCGGCGGAGACGGTGAGGTCGATTATTCCCAAGAGCAATTCCCGCTTGAATTGCTGTCCGAGACAATCAACGGTTACGATAAAAAAGCGGACAAGGACCGCGTGAAGATCGCATTCAACCTAAACCTCTATACGTCGTGCTGCGCTGCCGTCAGGGAGTTGAACTACAGCATCGAGGATCTGGAGGGGATAATCGGCGCGATCGATTCCGATTTGGTGGACGCAATGATACAGGCCGAAGATAAGTCCATCGGGGCGCTTGCGCGAGCAGGGGATGCATATCTCCTGACAGTGTCGGGGAATCATAGCGAGACGATCGAGAACCAGTACCGCATTCTGATCAGGGCGATCATCGCGTTCAAAGTTCTTCTCGCGGCGTTACCGTTTGCGTCGCGAGGTGCCCATTGAGCGGTTCGAACGCGCATTGGACGCCTCGGCAAAAAGCGCAGCTTATTTTTGAGGCAATCAAGAATAAGTATAGCGATGCCGACAACGACATGTTGTGGCGGCTCGTGCTTCATCTCGTGGCCGGGACTTCCGTCGTCTATGAACAGGAAGGGGACATGGATTTCGCGCCGGTCGAGAATGTCCGGTCGGACATCTTGTCGCAAGTCGCGACATTGGCGGCGATCGAACGCGACGACACGTCCGGTCGCGGCGACCTGGTCCGCTGGATTCAGGGTCACCTGCTTGGGAGGGTATTGGTCGAAGGCGATTTTCGCACGGATGAATTCGTGGAGGATTTCGGCGGTAGGCCCTCGGTGGCGGTCGTCGATATTCCAGCCGCCCTCCACGAATTAGAATTGCTGTGCAGCTGGGCGATCGCCGCGCATGTCGCGGCCCCCGACGGGGCAAAGGCCGCTCTTCTGGCATATCTCTATTCGTCGGTGATCCGCATTCACCCGTTCTGCGACGCCAACGGGAGGACGGCGCGGTTCCTAGTGCAATATGCGCTCCGCGTCTGGAGCAAGCCGCTTATGCCCATCCCGAAGGTTCGTAACGATCGACTTTGGCATGATGCGCTGGGCCAGGCGCTCAAGGGAGACTTCAATCCGCTTGCGGAGGAGTTCCGGTGCCGGCTGGAATCCTAGGCCCCGCCGTCAGTTCCTTCGCGATGGAGCTTGCCGCCTTGTTCATCATTCGCTCGAGTCGGTCGCGGCGGCGGCGGTAGAACATCTCCGGTACCCAGCCGTGCTTCGCCCTGCGCAGGTAGACGGCCGTCTGAATGCCCCTGAGGACGTCCATCGCATCCTTGTCCGAGGCGGAAGACACCGTAGTGCGTTCCTCTCTGATAAGCATGTGAAGGTCGGCATTCTTGGCCTCAGCCTCGCGAGTTCTGATGAATTCGCGCGTCAACCATCCCGAAATGGGGATAAGCGGAGCGAGCAGCAGTGCAAATTCCTGTATATTCAGATTTTGGACAAATCCTAATGTGAAAATCACCGTGAAAAAAGCAATAGAAAACATCGTGAGCATAAGAGAGTAGTATTTTCTGAGTAGCATGTCGTAGGCGATGGTAGATTCCTGCGCCAATATGATCTGTTGAAATCTATTCAGCCCATTATGTACCGGATACCAATCTTGAAAATTTGCGGCATCAATCGGAATCTCGTTTTCAGCAATCAGCTCCTGAACCTCTATATTCGGAGGCCTGTCTCCGGCTACGAAGCGGTCCCAAGGCAGGCCGAAAACCTCGCAGTCGAACAGTTCGGCTATCCTCGCCTGCATCAGTGTAAGTGACTTTATCTTCCTGCCCATGACGAGAGGATCAATGACCTCGACCGCCATCGGTAACAATGCGCCCCACGACAGAAGGGCGGGTGCGAAGATAATCGTGATGGCAAATATCGAAGGAATCAGCACCACGACGACGATTTGAACCATCTGCCACCGCTCGATTTTCTTAACTAGCAAATGTCGCGCGATCAGAACATCGATATTGTCTGCGTAATTCTGGCTTTCGATGCTCATGCGGTCCCTCGAGTGAATCTCGGCCTCTATATGTCGTCGATCGTTTCGTCAGCTTTGTCTCGTACGAATGCGAGCTCTCGGAGCGCGGACTTTGCGCGCGACAATTTCTTTCCTTCCTTATACGTGAGCAGATGCGATACGCGCGCCCAAGCGTCTTCGTGCACCGTCCGGAACTGCACCTCGCAGGCGATCGATCCGAACTTCGCGGACGGCGATTGCGCCTGAAAGCAAATATGGTGAGCCGAATAGCCGGAAGAGCTGTTCACGCTCCGATCCGATATCGTGTCGGGCAGCGGGCTGATCATGCGGCTCAGGTCACTTGCCGGCTGTTGCAGCGCGGCACGAAAGTCCCTGATCAGGAAAGCCAAGACCTTCTTAGATGCGGCGATGATGCGCAACCCGACCAGATCGTCGAGATCATCAAAGGACGAAATTTGTCGCCTGGTCATCTTCTGGACGATGGATTGGGCGGTCTTGGTTCTCGATTCCAGGCGATCGACGAGTCCCCCGTGGCGGCTTTCCGCCAGGAAGCGTTCGATCGCGACGACTGAATTTCTCCGGACGAACTCCCCGCTCTCCAGCCGGGCGGCCAATCCCGCCAATTGCGGAATGCTGAGCGATGCGCGCAACGCAAGATCCGGTTCCAAGTGCAGGCTGAGTCGCGAAATCGCGGCGTGGACATCGAGCCAGCGCTGATGCTGGCTCCCGCGCAGCCGATCGAATGATCTAAGCACCAGCGCGCGAAATGTGGCGGGGCCGAGCGGCCGGCCCGCTTCAGAGCGGAATGCCGCAAGCACGAAGAGGTCTACCGTATCGAATAAATGTCCCACCTCGACCGCTAGGCATCGAGCCTCGGGATCCAGGTCGAGCGGCAGGGGCAATTTCAGTTCCTGTGCTTTGAACCACCCTCTATCCACCTGATTGCGGAAGGCAGCGCGGCGTTGCGCTCGGGCTCGGTCGTCGTCGGTCGCCTCGACGATGGCGTCAATCGGACCTATCTTGACGTGGAGCGCGCCGGTCAACCGCACCAGAAGCTCCGAGATATCGTGCACTTCCAGGGTCTTGCCTGAGGACCGTTCATCAAGCGCTCGAAAAATCTGCTCGATGTCGCTGGGGATCTCCGCGTCGCGCCGGGCTTTGTGTGGGTCGAGCGTCTGACGCGCGCGCGCGACCCGCTGCCGCAGCTCCCGAATCAAGGGGGTCCCCACCTGCGGTATGTCGGCCAACGTCACATAAGCGGCAGACTTTTCTATCGATTTTTCAAGCAGATGGATGGGCACGGATTCCGGGCGGCTCAGATTATGCGATGCGTCGCAAGCCTTGATGAAACGGGCGGTAGGGCCTGCATCGGAGATCTGATTAAGGAATATCAGATTCCTTTCCGCCCTTGAGCGGGAGTCCACGACACTTGGCTTGGTTAACGCCAGCACGAGCGCCGCGGTTCGCTTCGAGGACGCACGCTCGACCTCGCCGAGGGATATCTCGCTGTCCTCGAGGACGTCGTGAAGCAGGCACGCGGCGATCACACTTTCCTTGTCGTCTTCCAGATCGGCCGTATCATAATATCGTGCGGCGAGCTTCGCGACTCCAACGGGATGAACTATGTACGGCAGCCTTTCGGACTCGCCGTTATAAGGCTCACGCCATTGACCTTCATGAGCGCGACAAGCAAGATCGAAGCTATCTAAAATAATTCTTGGTAAGACATGAATTCCCATCTCACGCACAAGTTCTGCTTTTAGTGCGGATGGTTCGTATCGAGCGTTTCTTTTCATCAATTAGCTTCTTAATATCTCACTCAACAAGCTATTGCGTAGAAGTTTCCTGCTGCCGACGATATATATCATATATGTTCGCTTGATGTAACCTCGCGATGAGGATCTGGGGGCTTTTGAGAGCGCCCGGAGACGCTCGCTTCAAAGGTTGGGCGATCGGACCTTCCAGCCACCCAAGGGAACCGTGCCGAATCCCGGCCAATGGCTTCCGTCGAGGCGCGGTGTGTTGTCGGCACTTTGTATGGCCATTTCGGAATGAGACGGGCCAGCCATGGCGCCGCCTTGGGAAAACGCACTGTTTCAACGGCCAGGATAGTGGTGGACGCACCAGGGCTCGAACCTGGGACCCGCTGATTAAGAGTCAGCTGCTCTACCAACTGAGCTATGCGTCCGTGCCGGTCGGCAAGGCGAGCCATCTAGGGGGGCTGCCCGGATATTGCAATGCCCGGCGGGAGGTCAGGGCGGCGCCGCGTCCGGCGCCGCGCCGGCTCGTCTATCGGGGGTCGTCGTCATAAGCCGCGACCAGCTGCGAAATCGAGACATCGAGGCCTCTTGCCACCCGCAGCAGGTTCCGGAAGGAGGGATTTCTGGCTCCCCGTTCGAGCATGCTTATGTAGGTCCGGTCAAACGCGCACCGGTCCGCCAATTCCTCCTGCGACATGCCGAGCGCAAGCCTCTTGCTTCGGATGGAGTCACCCAGAGGCTTGAGGAGGTTCGGCATGGGCTACCGAACCTCGTTGTCGCTTTTGCGTCCACGGACAATGCGTCACATATCCATTCCCTGGACGCCGGCGATCCGTATAAGTGCTGCATTCATTCGAAGGGGTTCGGGCAACCCCATCAACCCTCGGGCAGGAGGAATGACCGTGGCCGAAACCAATGAGCTCGTCGACCGCCTCAGGTCGGCCGCCGGGATCATAATGGAGGACACGAGCCCGCTCGCGCTCTCGCCCATGCCCTCTACGAGCGAGGAGGTGGACACAAGGCTGAGAGAACTCGACAAAGCATGCCGGGACGCCGGCACCCTGATCCATGCGGCGCAAATTCTGGTCAGGCGCGGCATTCGTTGACCGGGGAACACACCATTCGTCGACATGAATGACATTCCGCTTAGAGCATTGCGCGAAAAGGTGGGAACCGGCTTTTCGCGAAAAGCAATGCGGCAACAAAGACTTCTAGAGCAGTGGGCGATTCACTAATCGCCCACTGCTCTAGCGGCCATGTGTCGCGCGGCTCGGCAAGCGCGCGGCATCCAGCGGCGGCTCCGCCCCTTCCGCCTGGCCCCTTGCATCCTCGAATGGAACAGCGGACCGCTTTCGGGTGGAGATCGACCCAGGCAGGTGCGCTTCGTGGAGGAATAGCTCGTCGATCTCGACGCAGCCGCGAGCGGCGATCCGCGCCGGCCACCGCGCGATTGCGGCCGGTCCGCACCGGCACGGGATGATGATTGATGGGGAGGTTCAGGCCGCGATGACAACCGATGACAACGTACCCGGGATTTCGGCCGTGCCCGCATCGCCGCGCGCGGGAATGATGGGAATGATGAGATTCCGGGAATTTGGCGGACCGGCGCGAGGCACGGACAGCCCGCCGCACGCGAAATGATGAAGGATGATGAGGTTCCCAAATCCACCGGCCGGCAAGACCGAAATGATGCCCAATGATGCCGAATGATGCCTTTTTGGAAAATTTCGCGCCGTCGAGGAGCGAAGGCAGCCGATGCACCCGCGGACTTTTCCCCGACGCTCGCCGTCGTCCGGCCTCAGCGCCCGCCGCGCTCCCGCTTCGTCTGGCGCTCGATCGACATCAGGGCGCCGAGGCAGAGCATGATCGTCAGCATCGCCGATCCGCCGTAGGAGACCAAAGGGAGGGGGATTCCGACCACCGGGGCGAAGCCCATCACCATCATCAGGTTGATCGCGACGTAGAAGAAGATGGTCGAGGTCAGGCCCGCGGCGGCGAGGCGCGAGAAGCGGTCCTTGGCGTCGAGCGCGACATTGACTCCCCAGCCGATGACGAAGCCGAACGCGGCGATCAGGAAGATGCCGCCCATCAGCCCCCATTCCTCGGCCATGGTCGCGAAGATGAAGTCGGTATGGCCTTCCGGGAGGTAATCGAGATGGCTCTGGGTGCCGTTCAAAAAGCCCTTGCCGAAGATTCCGCCCGATCCGATCGCGATCTTCGACTGGGTGATGTGGTAGCCGGCGCCGAGCGGGTCGTTCTCGGGGTTCATGAAGATCGTGACGCGCTTTTGCTGGTAGTCGTGGAGCATCGAGAAGGCGACCGGCCCGACCACCGCGAGGCCGGCGGCGCCGCCGAAGAACAGGCGCAGCGGCAGCCCGGCGAGGAACATCACGATCAGCCCGCCGAACACCACCATCGACGCGGTCCCGAGATCGGGCTGGATCAGGATGAAGGCGGCGGGGATCCCGATCAGCAAAGCGGCGGGCCAGATCGCGCTCCACCGCCTGATCTCGCCGGCCGGGAGGAGCGAGTAGAAGCGCGCCACCGTGAGGACGATGATCGGCTTCATCAGCTCGGACGGCTGGAGCCGGATCACTCCGAGGTTGAGCCACCTCTGGGCGCCGCCGCTAACGAAGCCCAGCGCCTCGACCAGCAGAAGCATGACGAAGACGATCCCGTAGAGAGGGAAGGCGGCCTGCTTGAGCCGGTCCGGATGAAGTCGCGAGATGGCGATCGCCATGGTCAGGAACATGACGTAGCGGAGGCCCTGGGGGAGCGCCCATTTGAGGGTCCCGCCGGCCGCCGAATAGAGGACGAGAAGGCCGAAGCCGGTGATCGCCGTCACCACCAGCAGCATCTTCCACGGCAATTCGGCGATCGGCGCCGGGACCAGGCTGTGGCCGATCATGCCGCCGCGTCCGCCGGCGGGGGCGGGGCCTCGGCGTCGGGATCCTCGTCATTTCCGGCGGGCGGCGGCGTGTCGACCCGCGCGGCGCGGCGCGCCATCCGCTCGGCGAGGGTTCCGCCCAAACTCTCCTCGATCGGGGCCAGGGCGGCCATCGCCCTGGCCGGATCGAACAAATATAACAGCGTGTCGCGGGCGATCGGAGCGGCGACGGTGGCGCCCCAGCCGCCATGCTCGACGATCACCGCGCAGGAATAGCGCGGATTGTCGACCGGCGCGAAGCCGACGAACAGGCTGTGGTCGCGCATCTTCCAGCTGAGGCTGGCGTTCGAGCGGACTCCCGACGCGCGTTCGGCCATGGTGATCCGACGCACCTGGGCGGTTCCGGTCTTGCCGGCGAGAAGGACGTTCTCGATCGGCAGCTTGGCGACCGAGGCGGTTCCCCGGCCGCTATTGACCACCCCGCTCATCGCGTCGCGGACGAAGGCGAGATGCTCGGCGCTGAGCCCGACCGGACCCGGGGCCGGCCGGTTCTTCATCCGGATCAGCCGCGGCTCGATCGCGAGGCCGCCGGCGATCCGTCCCGCCATCACCGCGAGCTGGAGCGGATTGACCAGCAGATAGCCCTGGCCGATCGACATGTTGACCGTGTCGTACGTCTCCCATTTGCGGTGGTGCTTGCGCTGCAGCCAGGCCGGGTCGGGGACCGTGCCGTAGCGCTGCGACGGCATCGGCAGGTCATATTGCTTGCCGAGCCCGAAGCCGCGGGCGACCGGCGCCAGCGCGTCGACCCCGGCCATCCGGCCCATATGGTAATAATAGATGTCGCAGCTCTTGATGATCGCCTCGTGCATCGCGATCGGGCCGTGGCCGCCGCGCTTGGCGCAGTGGAAGACGGCGTTGCCGACCCGATAGGCGCCGCTGCAATTGACCCGCGCCTCGGGATCGATGCCGGCCTGGAGCAAAGCCAGCGACATCATCGGCTTGACCGTCGATCCGGGCGGATAGAGGCCCTGAAGCACCTTGTTGACGAGCGGGAGATGGTCGTCCTTCGACAGAGCGTTCCACTCGGCGTGGCTGATCCCGTCGGAGAAGCTGTTCGGATCGTAGGCCGGCATCGACGGCATCGCCAATATGTCGCCGGTCAGGCAGTCGAGGACGACGACGCAGCCCGAATTGTCGCCGAGCCGGCGCGCCGCATAAGCGTGGAGCCCGGCGTCGATGGTCAGCGGCAATATGCCGCCGGCCTTGTCGCCGAGGGTCGAAAGCGTCTGGACCAGTTTGCCGCGCGCGGTGACCTCGACCCGCTCGGCGCCGGGCTTGCCGCGAAGCCTCGGCTCCATCGTCTTCTCGAGCCCGTCCTTGCCGACCTTGAAGCCCGGAGTGATCAGCAGCGGATTCTTGTCCTCCGCCTCATATTCCTCCTTGTTGGGAGTGCCGACATAGCCGACCAGATGGCCGACCGCGGCGCCGTCCGGATAGAAGCGCGAGAAGGAGCTGAGCGGCGCGACCCCGGGGAGCTCGGGGAGGTTGACCAGCACCGAGGCATATTTGTCGAGCGGGACATGCTCGGCGACCGGAACCGGCTGATAGCCCGCCGCCTGGGCAAGTCCTTCCCTGATCCGCTGGACCTCCTCGGGCGGAAGCGCCAGCAAGCGGGTCAGCTCGGCGAGGATATGGTCGGGATCGGAGAGCAGATCGGGGATCAGATCGACCCTGTAATCGCTCTGGTTGATCGCGATCGGCTTGCCCCGGCGGTCGACGATCCAGCCCCGCCGCGGCGGGATCAGCCGCATCTGGACCCGGTTGCTCTCGGACAGAAGCTTGTAATGCTCGTTCTCGGCGATCGAGATCCACGCCATCCGGCCGGCGAGCAAGGCCCCGAGCGCGGCCTGCGCTCCGCCCAGCACCATCGCCCGCCGGGTGAAGGTGAAGGCCTGGTTGCTCTCGGTGACGATCAGCCGCGGCCCGCGCCGTCTCATCGCCGAGTCCTCATCGCGACAGCCGCCAGCGGTCGAGCGACAGGACGATCCGCGCGACCAAAGGATAAGAGAGCAAGGCGAGCAGGATCTGCGGCGCCAGGAGCACGAAGTCGATGCGGCTGTCCATCATCCGCGCCACATACCATTGGCCCGCCGCATAGAGGAGGATGGCAAAACCGGCGAACAACCAGTCGGTCCAGTAATCGCGCCAGCCCGAGCGGCTTTCGGCGAGGTCGAACAGCAGGAATATGGCGGTCCACAAAGCCATCGACTGGCCGAGCGGATGGCCGGCGACGAGATCGTTGAACAGGCCGAAGGCGAGCGCGATCTGCGCCGACCAGATTTCGGGGCGAAGCAGCCGCCAGGCGATCAGCATCAGGAAAGCGAAATCGGGCACCAGCGGCCGGTTGGCGACGACCGGCAATATGTCGAGCAGGCAGGCGGCGAGGGTCGAGACGATCGGCACCAGTTGGCGCCGGGCATGGCCGTAATCGGTGCCGGAGGCGATCCGGCTCATTGCCTCGCTCTCGGTCCCGGTGCGTCGCCGGAGAGCGGCTGATCGGCGAGCGGCTGGTAGATCGGCAGGACCATCGCGAAATCGATCTCGCCGGGATCGGCGACCGGCCTCGCCACCGTCAGGTCGCGGGTCGCCTTGACCACCAGGGCGACCGGGATCCCCGGAGGATAGAGGCCGCCGGTGCCGGAGGTGACCAATATGTCGCCGCGCCGGAACGGATTCTGGCCGACCTCGAGGGTTCGAAGCTCGATCGTCCCGTCGCCATGGCCGACCGCGATCGCCGGAGTGCCGTCGCGGACCAGCCTGACCGGGACATTGTTGGCGCCGTCGGTGACCAGAAGCACCCGGCTCGCCCAGCGCCCCGTCTCGATTACCCGCCCGATCAGCCCGTCCGGCCCCCGCACCGGCATTCCGATCCTCACTCCGGACGAGCCTCCCGCCGACAAGGTGGCGAGCCGGCGGACGCTGTCGAACGACGAGCCGACGATCCGGGCGGTCGTCACCGGTTGGGTGTCGGCATCGGTCAGCCTGAGCAGCGCCTTCAGCCTTTTGTTCTCGAGCTCGATCGCCCGCGCCTCGACGAGCCTTCGCCGCTGTGCCGCGAGCCGCCGCTTGAGGTCGCCATTCTGCGATCCGGCCATGAGGTAGTTGCCGACCGAATCCTTGATCCCGGTGAAGAAGCCGACCACCGAGCGGCCGGCGGAGGTGATCGGAACGGTGGCGTCGAGGGCGGCGCCGCGAAGCGCCGCAAAGCCCCTGGGATCGACCGCGGCGAGGAACAGCAGCAGCGCCGCGAACATCACCCCCGAGACCGCGATCACATAGCCGAGGAACAGGCCATATTGAGCGCGTCGCGAGAAACCGCGGCGCCTCGTGGCCGGCGGCGCCACGCTCCCGTCCCCGCCTTAGGCTGTCTGGAGGACGCCGCGGAAGATCTCTTCCTCGAGCGCCCGGCCGGTGCCCAGCGCGACGCAGGTCAGCGGATCGTCGGCGACCGTGACCGGCAGGCCGGTCTCGTCGCGAAGCACCTCGTCCAGCCCCTGGAGCAGGGCGCCGCCGCCGGTCAGGACGATGCCCTGGTCGACGATGTCGGCGGCGAGCTCGGGCGCGGTATTCTCGAGCGCGATCCGGACCGCCTCGACGATCATTCCGACCGGCTCCGACAGGGCCTCGGCGATCTGCTTCTGGGTGATCGTGATCTCCTTGGGAACGCCGTTGACCAGGTCGCGGCCCTTGATGTGGACGGTGAGGCCGTCGCCGTCGGCCGGCGGCTTGGCGATCCCGACCTGCTGCTTGATCCGCTCGGCCGTCGCTTCGCCGATCAGGAGGTTGTGATTGCGGCGGACGTAGGAGGTGATCGCCTCGTCCATCTTGTCGCCGCCGACCCGGACCGAGGTGGTGTAGGCAAGGCCGCGAAGCGACAGCACCGCCACTTCGGTGGTGCCTCCGCCGATGTCGACGACCATCGAGCCGATCGGCTCGGTCACCGGCATGTCGGCGCCGATCGCGGCCGCCATCGGCTCCTCGATCAGCCAGACCTGCGAAGCGCCGGCATTGGAGGCGGCGTCGCGGATCGCGCGCCGCTCGACCGAGGTGGAACCGGAGGGAACGCAGATCACGATCTCGGGCCAGCGCGGGAAGCGGCGCTTGCCGTGAACCTTTTGGATGAAATATTTGATCATCTGCTCGGCGACGTCGATGTCGGCGATCACTCCGTCCCTCAGCGGCCTGATCGCCTCGATCTGGTCGGGCGTCTTGCCCATCATCAGCTTGGCGTCGTCGCCCACGGCCTTGACCCTCTTGACTCCGTTGACCGTCTCGATCGCGACCACCGAAGGCTCGTTGAGGACGATTCCGCGGCCGCGGACATAGACCACCGTATTGGCCGTGCCGAGGTCGATCGCCATGTCGTGGGACGGGAATTTGAAGAAACGCATGAAGGACATACAAGGGGTCTCGCTTTTCCGTGAAGCCGGAGCATCCGCGCGCGGCTCCGCTCGTTCTTCCTCTCTATAGGATGCCCCCGAGGCTTGCGCCACAGAACGTTAAGAGCTTGTTTCGAAAAGCGCGTTTCCGGCCGAACGGAACCGCGTCAGCGAAGCAGACTCATCTCGCGGGACGGCGCCGCTTGGTCTAGGGAATAATGCATGTCAATACGCCGACTGCCCGAGCATCTGGTCAACCGCATCGCCGCCGGTGAAGTGGTGGAAAGACCGGCCAGCGCGTTGAAGGAATTGATCGAGAACGCGATCGACGCCGGCGCCGGCCGGATCGCCGTGTCGCTCTCGGGCGGCGGCATCGGCGCGATCGAGGTGGTCGACGACGGCGTCGGCATGGCCCCGGCCGAAATGGCGCTGGCGCTCGAGCGCCACGCCACCTCCAAGCTCCCCGACGACGCGATCGAGGCGGTGACGACCCTCGGCTTCCGCGGCGAGGCGCTGCCGTCGATCGCCAGCGTCTCGCGCCTGACCCTCGAGAGCCGGGTGCGCGGGTCCGACGGCTGGCGGCTCGAGGTCGACAATGGCCGGGTGAAAGGGGAGGGGCCGGCCGCTCTTCCGCCCGGGACCAGGATCCGGGTCGAAAACCTGTTCGAGCGGGTGCCGGCGCGGCGCAAATTCCTGCGCTCGGACCGGTCCGAATATGCCGCCTGCCTCGACGTCGTGAAGCGCCTGGCGATGGCCCGGCCCGACATCGGCTTCAGCCTCGACCATGACGGCCGCCGAAGCCTCGCCGTCCAGCCCGGCGAGACCAGGCCGGCGCGGGTCGCGGCCTTGACCGACCGCGGGCTGCGCGAAAACAGCATCGCCGTCGATTATGCGCGGGGGCCGGCCCGGCTCGGCGGAGTCGCGGGCCTTCCGACCTTCAACCGCGGGGTCGCCGACCATCAGTTCCTGTTCGTCAACGGCCGGCCGGTGAAGGACCGGCTGCTGATCGGAGCGGTCCGCGCCGCCTATCAGGATCTGCTCGCCCGCGACCGCCACCCGATCCTCGCTCTGTTCGTCGACCTTCCCGGCGACGAGGTCGACGTCAACGTCCATCCGGCCAAGACCGAGGTGCGATTCCGCGACCCGGCCAATATCCGCGGCCTGATCGTCGGCGGCCTCCGCCACGCCCTCGACGAGGCCGGCCATCGAAGCGCCAAGCGCCCCTCCGCGGCGGCGCTCGGGAATTGGCAGGCGGGGGGAGACATTGCCCCACCGCCCAGCCTGTTCCGTCATCCCCGCGCAGGCGGGGATCCCGCTTCTTCTTTCTCTCTTCCCTCAGCTTTCCAATTCGGAGGGTCAGAAAGCGGGACCCCCGCGTTCGCGGGGGTGACGGCGGAGGGAGTCGCGGACAGCCGCGCCGACTTCCTCCCACATGCCCGAGCCGAAACCGCCGAAGCGCCGCCGCCCGAAGCAGCAACCCACCCCCTCGGAGTCGCCCGGGGCCAGGTCGCCGCGACCTATATCGTCGCCGAAGCCGAGGACGGGCTCGTCCTCGTCGACCAGCACGCCGCCCACGAGCGCCTCGTGCTCGAGCGGATGCGCCGCGCCGTCGCCGATGGCGGAGTCGCCCGCCAGGCGCTCCTTCTCCCCGAGGTGGTCGAGCTGGACGAGCCCGGCTGCGACCGGCTCGAGGCGCGGATCGACGAGCTCGGTGAGATGGGCCTCGAGCTCGAGCGGTTCGGAGCAAGGGCGATGCTGGTCCGGGCGACACCGGCGATGCTCGGCGCCGGCGACGTGCACGGCCTCGTCGCCGACCTCGCCGACGAGCTCGCCGCCTTCGACGAGGCGCTGTCGCTCAAGGAGAGGCTCGACCATGTCGCCGCGACCATGGCCTGCCACGGCTCGGTCCGCGCCGGCCGGATCCTGTCGGTCGCCGAGATGAATGCTCTGCTGCGCGAGATGGAGGTCACCCCCCATAGCGGCCAGTGCAATCACGGCCGCCCGACCTGGGTGAAGCTCGCCCATGGCGACATCGAGAAATTGTTCGGGCGGAAGTAAGTAGAGTGGCTGCTCGTGCGCGTTATGTCGCACCTTAAAAGGGGGCTTTCGTACGCCGCTCTCTCTGCTATTTTCGTCTCCATGAAACTCGCCGACATTGCAATCGTAGGAGGCTTCGTAACGACAGCCTTCACGGTTGGCGTTGGCTACGCGAAATTCAACAACCGAATGGAAAAGCTCGAAACTACAGTGGCACAGATGAAGAAGATGTCGTCGCAGCCTTTCACCTACAGTGAGAAGGCTTGCATCGACATCCTCAAGAGCCTGAACGAGGCAAGCAGCAGCGATAATTCCATTGCCATTATTCGCTTCGAAGGGCTGGCTAAACAATACGGCTGCGACACTGGTGCACACCCGGCGAGCGCCGACAACAGTTCCCGCCACGTTGCGGACTGACATTGTGTGCGCCTTGGAGATTCCGGAACGCCATACCTGATTCGCGCCATCCGCACCGGCTTCCCGGCCTTGCTCCAGCACCCCTCCTCTCCTAGTTCGAGCGGAATCGCCTTCGTCTAAAAGGACTTCCATGCGCCTCATCGCCTTGGCCGGGGCTCTCGCCCTCGCTCTCACAGCAGCCGCGTCGGCCCAGAATAATGCCGCGTCCGCTGGCCCGACTTTCTCCGCCGACCGCTTCAAGGCCCATGTCGCCTTCCTGTCCGACGATGCCCTGGAAGGCCGCGATACCGGGTCGCGCGGCTACGAGATCGGCGCCGCTTACGTCGCCTCGCAATTCATCGCGCTCGGGCTGAAGCCGGGCGGAAGCGACGGCGGCTGGTACCAGCAGGTGCCGCTCCGCTCCGCGTCGCTGGCCGGCAAGCCGGTCGTGACCCTGTCGGGGCCGGGCGGCGGGCAGAGCTGGGAGAATGGCAGCTCTATCCTGGTCCGGCCGAGCCTGGTCGCCGAGGAGGTTGATTTCACCGCTCCGGTCGTGTTCGCCGGCTACGGCCTCGACGCGCCCGATCAGGGCGCGGACGACTACAAAGGCCTCGACGTCCGCGGCAAGGTGGTCGCCGTGCTCGCCGGGGTGCCGGGCGACATCGACAGCGAGATCGGCGCCTATCTCGGCGACCGCAAGGCGGCGATGGCCGCGAAGCACGGCGCCGTCGCGCTCGTCCAGATCAACACCGAGGAATCGGCGCGGACCGCGCCCTGGGAAGCGATGCGGCCTTATGCCGGTCGGCCGTCGATGGGCTGGCTCGGCCCGGACGGGAAGCCCCGGGACGAATCGCCCGGCGTCCGCGCCCGCGTGATCGTCGACGATCCGGTCGCCGCCGCTTTGTTCGCCGGAGCAAGGCGCGATTATGCCGCAGTCCGCGCCGAGGCGGCGCGCGAGGGCGCGCACCCCAAGGGCTTCGCGCTCGCGACCCGGCTCGGCGTCCGGATGTCGAGCCGCTGGACCCAGGTTTCGAGTCCCGAGGTGATCGGGCTTCTGCCGGGCAGCGATCCGGCGCTTCGCGACGAATATGTGATCCTGATGGGTCATCTCGACCATCTTGGCGTCAAACCGAACGCGGCGCCGGGCGAGGATGCGATCTATAACGGCGCCCTGGACAATGCGGCGGGCATCGCGACGATGATCGAGGCCGCCCGCGCTTTCTCCGAATCCGGCGAGCGGCCGCGCCGGTCGATCCTGTTCATCGCCAATACCGGCGAGGAGAAGGGCCTGCTCGGGGCGGATTTCTTCGCCCATCATCCGACCGTTCCGATCGGCCGGATCGCCGGCGTCGTCGATCTCGACATGCCGCTCCTGCTCTACGATTTCACCGACGTCGTCGCGTTCGGCGCCGACCATAGCCAGGTCGCCGAGGCGGTCGCCCGGGCGGCGGCGCGGATGAACGTCGCCCTGTCGCCCGATCCGATGCCTGAGCAGCATATCTTCGTCCGTTCCGACCATTATGAGTTCGTCCGTCAGGGGGTGCCGGCGATCCTTCTCGCCACCGGATTCGCCAATGGCGGTGCCGAGCAATGGCGGAACTTCCTGACCAGGACCTATCACCGGGTCGGCGACGACATGTCGCAGCCGATCCACTGGCAGGCGGGTGCCAGATATGCCCGGCTCAATTATCTGATCAGCCGCGAGCTGGCCGATTCCGACCGGCGGCCGCTCTGGTACCAGGGCGATTATTTCGGCGAGCTCTTCTCGCCCGGCACGGAGCGGGCGGAAAGGGCGGGGGCCCGCCCCGCCCGGCAAGCGCGATGAAGGCAGAAGGCGACATTTTCGCCGCGACGGCAGCCGGTTAGTTCGCGCCCGCTTGCGATTGGCGCTCTTCATGATATCCAGTGCCGATGATCATGACCCTCCTCCTGCTGCAGGCCGCCGCCCACCTGCCGGCCCCGCCGCCGACTCTGCCCGCCGGCGCGGCGATGAGCTGCAACGTCGCCGTCGCCCTGTTCGCTCCGAGATCGGATGCGGTCGACGAGAAAGCGGCTTCGGCGCTCGACAGGATCCCGCCCGAGGCGCGCGCCGCTCTCGACGTCGAAGGAGTCGAGCTGATGGTGCTTCCGCATCCGGTCGTCTTCGAGCCGGCCGACTCGGCCCGGCAGCAGGCGCTCATCCAGGCGCGCGGTCAGAAGATAAAGGATTATCTGGTCGCGCACGGCTACCCGGCGGACCGGATCGGGATCCGGCCGGCCGACGTCAGGATGGATGAGCCCAAGAATTGGAGCGAAGGCGCCCTTTTGATGGTCGAATCCTCCTCCGACGCCTGGGCCAAGACCCGCCTCAGCGCGATCTGCTGAGTCGCGGCGGGGGCCCGGGCCGGCGGATCCCTTTCCCTTCGCTCTGAAAAACCGGCCTTTCTGTGCCGGTTTGGGACGGTATCGCCCGGTTCGGGCCGATGACGGCCGTCCGGCCCTTCGGCCGCCTTTACAGCCTTCGATTCGGTGATAGCGTCCCCGCTCCGCAAAATGAGGGAGGACCAGAATGCGCAAGGTTTTTGCGAGCTTGATGGCGGTGGCGCTGGCGACTTCGCCGGCCATGGCGGCGAAGAAGGGCGACGTCCGGATATCCGGCCAGGGCACGATCGAGGACGGCAGGACCTTCTCGGTCAGCGCGGTGCTCTACCAGGACGGAACCGCCCGCGGCCAGGCGACCCTGATCAACCGCAACTTCAGCGGCGCGAACGGCAAGTCGCCCTACACGCTCCACATCGACATCAGCTGCGCCAAGCAGCTCGACGACAATAGTGTCGTGATCGGCGGCTTCACCCGGCGAACCAACGATCCCAGCCTGGTCGACGCGGTCTTCTTCCAGGTCCAGGACAACGGCAAGGACGACCTGCTCAGCCGTGCCTTCTTCTGGGACGACGACCCCGGGACGACCGGCGATCCGGCTACGTGCCAGCTCGTCAACAATGGCGACTTCCCGATGGAAGAGGTGATCAGGGGCAATATCAACGTCCACTGAGCCTGAGCTCTGAGGGGAGGGTGGGGTGATCCGCACCGAGGATTCACCCCGCTCGCCCGCATTTGCGCGGGCGGTCAGGAACCTGATCGCCTGCGCCTTTTTCGGCGCCTCGTTCGGCGCCTGCGCCCCGGCGCTCGCCATCCAGCCGGTCCGGAATCCCGAAATCATCGTCACCGCGCCCCTGCCCAAGGTCGCGCCCGAGCGGGTGCTCGACGGCGCCGACGTCGAATCCTACGGGCTCGGCACGGTCGGCGAGGTGCTGAGCGAGGTGGCGGCCGAGGACGGGGAGCGAAGCGACGAGGCGGTCTTCCTGGTAAACGGCAAACGAATCAATGGTCTCGGCAGCATTGCTGATCTTCCGGCTGAAGCCATATCCGGCATCGAGGTGCTTCCGCGCGGCAGCGGGCCGGCGCTTGGGGTGTCGCCGTCGCGTCGGATCTATCAGATCAGGCTTCGCCGCAATCTCGACCTTGTCGCCGCGCGCGCCGCCGCGAAGGTCGCGACCGGCGGGGGCTGGAGCTCGGCGCGGGGCGACCTCAGCTACACAAGCATCAGAGGGCCGCGCCGGCTGGCGCTGACCGCCAAGGCTCGCCGGGAGGACAGGCTGCTCGAGAGCGATCGCGGAATCGTCCAGCCGCCCGGCGTCCCGGCGGACGCGGGGCGATTCCGGAGCCTCTCGCCCGCGTCCGACCGGTTCGAGTTCGCGCTCTCGGCCGCCGATCAGCTGACGCCATGGCTGTCGGGCTCCCTCGGAGCGAAGCTGTCCGCGTCCGCGAGGCACGCATTGCTCGGGCCGTTCGAGCCCGTCGGAGGAGCCGCGGTGCCGCTCGACCAGCGCTCCAGATCCCTGGCCGCGAGCGTCGATGTGACCCTGAACGCCGAGATCGGCACCTGGAACGCCTCCGCCTTCGCCAATGCCGCTTTCACGCGCGGGCGGACCGCGACCGATCGCCCGGTCGCCGGCGCCGCATCGCCGCCGGTCGCCTTCACCCGCTCGGTCGGACTCAGCATCGGCGGACAAATCAATGCTTTCGGGCCGATTCTTCAACTGCCGGCGGGACCGCTCATCCTCAATCTGACCGCGGGCCTGTCGCGCGATTCGATCCTTGGCCTCCGCCGCTTCCAGGGCGTCGCCCTCCGCCATCGATCGACCCTGACTTCGACCAATGCCGGGGCGGCTCTCGAAATCCCGATAGCCGGCAGATCGGCCGGAAGAGTCCGGGCGATCGGTGACCTCTCGGCGACCGCCGAGCTCAACCTTCAGCATTCGAGCGATTTCGGAAGCTTCCGCTCCTATACGGTGTCGATGCTGTGGAGGCCGGCCGACTGGTTCAGCCTCAACGGCTCGGCCGGCCGGAGCGGAAGCGCGCCTCCGATCGCCAGCCTCGACGATCCGGCGGTCGAGACTCCGGGCGTGCGCTATTTCGACCCGCTGCGCGGCGAAACGGTCGACGTGACCCTGGTCACCGGCGGCACTTCGGATCTTCGCCGCCAGCGCCGCGAGACCAACCGGATCGCGGCCAATCTCAAGCCCTTCCGGTCGCTCGCTCTGCGGCTCACCGCCGAATATTTCGAGAGCCGCAACCGCAATTATCTGTCCGAGCTGCCGGCCGGGAGCCTGTCGATCATGCAGGCCTTTCCGCAGCGGTTCGTCCGCGATCCGGGCGGCCGGCTGGTCGGTGTCGACGCCCGGCCGGTCGTCTTCGCCAGCCGCCTCGACCGGCAGTTGCGGACCGGCCTGACCCTCAGCCTTCCGCTCGGCAGAGCGAGCGGGGCGCCCGGCACCGCCGCTCCGGACGAAGATGACAACGGCGTCTCCTTGTCCCGGATCGGAAGCACGGCCGGCGGCGGCGCCCGACCGAGGCTCGAGCTCAGCCTCTCGCACGCCTGGCTGCTTCGAAGCGCCCTCGTCATCGTGCCCGGCCAGCGTCCGATCGACCTCCTGTCGCGCCAGGCGGTCGGATTCGGCGGGCTCGGCCAGCCGCGCCACCGATTCGACGCCAGCCTCGGTTATAGCGAAAGGGGCCTGGGGGCGCGGCTCAGCGTCCAGTCGCGCGGCCCGAGCTTCATCGAATCGAGCGGCGCCAATGCAGACCGGCTGCGCTTCGATTCCCTGCACAGGTTCGATCTGCGCGCCTGGATCCAGGGCGAAAGGCTCGCCCCCGGATCGAAAGTGATGAAAGGGAGCCGGATCACCCTTGCCGTCACCAACGTCACCAACGTCCGGGAGAGGGTGGTCGACCGCTTCGGCTTGACGCCGCTCGCTTACCAGCGCGGCTACCGGGATCCGATTGGACGGGCGGTTGAAGTGGAATTCCGTAAGAAATTCTAGTTCTTGGCCGATATATTTGAGATACCATTCAGAGCAGCGAGAGAGCAATGATCGCGAACCGCGCCGTCGGTCGGTGGAAGAGCGTCACAGGGCATTCGTCGGCGTCGCCGCCGGCTTCATTCGCCCTTGAGCCCTCTCAGCCGCCGGCCGACCTCCTCGATCGGATGCGCCGCGGCCGTTGCGCGCGAGGCCTTCAGCTTCGGATAGCCCGCCTCGGCATCGGCCAGCAAATCCCTGACAAAGCTGCCGTTGCGCACCTCGCGGAGGATCCGCCGCATCTCGGTCCTGGTTTCGGAGGTGACGATCCTGTCGCCGCCCTTCAGAGCTCCGAACTCGGCGGTGTTCGAAATCGCCTCCCGCATTCCCGCTATGCCGCGCTCATAGATGAGATCGGATATCAGCTTCACCTCGGTAAGGCATTCGAAATAAGCGATTTCAGGTGAGAATCCTGCATCCACCAAGGTCTCGTAGCCGGCGTGGATCAACTCCGGGATCGCGCCCCACAACACCGCCTGCTCGTTGAACAGATCCGCCTCGCATTCCTCCTGGAAGCTGGTCGGAAGGATCCCGACCCGGCCGCTGCCGATCGCGCAGGCGTAGGACAAAGCAAGCGCTTCGGCCTCGCCCGACGAGTCCTGCGCTACGGCGAACAGCGAAATCAGCCCGCTATCCTTCTGATAATCGGCCCGAAGCGCCGTCCCCGGGCCCTTGGGCGCGACCAGAACGACGTCGAGGTCGGGCCGCGGCTCGATCAGCCTGAAATGAATGTTGAGGCCGTGGGCGAAGACCAGAGCCCCGCCCTCGCGCAGCCGCGGCGCGATCTCCTCCGCATAGATCCGGCCCTGATCCTCGTCGGCGGTGAGCATCACCGCGACGTCGGCGCCGGCCGCGGCCCCGGCCGCCGTCATGACGTCAAATTCGTCCTCCGCGGCGCGGGCCCGGCTCGGCGAGCTTTCCGGCAGGCCGATCGCGACCTCGACTCCGCTGTCGCGCAGGTTGAGCGCCTGGGCGCGTCCCTGATTGCCGTAGCCGATCACCGCCACCCGGCGGCGCCGGATCAGCCCGGGATCGCAATCGGCGTCGAAATAGACCCGCATGCCGCCGGGCTAGGGGATTTGTCCTGCGCGGGCAATTCGCGCCGGGACACGTCTCGCCGACCGGAGCAGCGACGATGAAGCCGGGCTTGCACCACGCGCGAGGCCACGAAGGAGAGCCATCCCATTGGGAACAATGGGGGTTAACCGACCATTGACTCTCCTGTCACGGGGTCTCGGCCCTGCGTGTCGGCCAGGCATGTTGCGTGCGAACGAGCCGCCACGTCCAATCGACAGGAGGAATGCCATGCTGAAGACTAAGCTTCTCATCGCCGCTTTGGCTTGCGGCGCCGTCGGGATGATCGGATCCACTCCGGCCGCCTCGGCTCCGAGCGGCAACGCTTACGGCTATTGGGCCGGGCGGCTCTGCGACCATATCGGTCCGACGACCGGCGGGAAGACCTATTGGGAAAGCCGTGGCTATGCGAGCCGCGGCGCCTGCGTGAAGGCCGAGGGGCAGTCGCTCGCGCGCGGCGAGTGGGATCCCGATACGCTCGACCGGAACCTCTATCCGATCTGAGCCGGTCGATTTGAAAAGCGGCCGTTCCCTGGGTGCGGCGGCCGCTCTTCGCATTCAGGAGGGCGTGCGGAGCAGAGCCAGGGCCCGCTCCGCCGCCTCGCCCTCGAGCTGGTCCCCGAACCGAGCCCAGTGCTGCGGGGGCTGACGCGCGAACCAGGTATATTGGCGCTTGGCATATTGGCGCGTCGCGGTCCGGCCGGCCTCGAGCGCCTCCTCGCGGCTCATCTCGCCGCGGAGCATGGCGGCGACTTCCGGTACACCGATCGCCCGCATCACCGGCAGGATCGGGTTCAATCTTCGCTCAAGAAGCGAGCTGACCTCGCTTATTCCCTGTTCTGACAGGATTTTATCGAATCGCCGGTCGCATCTCTCGTACAGCCATGGCCGCGGCGGCAGAAGCACGACCGCCTTCAGATCGACCGCGGCGCCGAGGCCGCCGGACCGCTCTTTCTGCCAGTCCGCAAGCGGCCGGCCGGTCGAGCGGACCACTTCGAGCGCCCGGGCGACGCGGCTGGTATCGGTCGGGCGAAGACGGGCGGCGGCGGCGGGATCCTCGATCGCCAGCCGCTCATGCGCCCAGGCGACGTCGAGCGCGCGAACCTCGGCGCGGACGGCCGGGTCGATCTCGGGGACCGGGGCGATCCCGTCGATCAGGGTGCGCAGATAGAGGCCGGTCCCGCCGGCCAGGATCGGCAGGCGATTCGAACCATGCGCCTCCGCTACCGCCCGCTTCGCGTCGGCCGCCCAGTCCGCCGCCGAGCAGGGGTCGGCGCCGTCGCGATAGCCGTAGAGGCGGTGAGGGGCCTTCGCCTCGTCCTCGGCGGAAGGCCGGGCGGTCACGATCCGAAGGTCGCGATAGACCTGGGCGCTGTCGGCGTTGATCACCATGCCATTGCGTCGCTCGGCAAGCGCCAGAGCGAGCGCCGACTTGCCGCTCGCGGTCGGCCCCGCGATAAGCGCCAGAGGAAGCAGAGAGGGGCCGGAATTGTTCATCGCGACCCTGATAGCAAAGGAACGGCTTGCGGGCGGCGATATTTCGGCGGCCGAGGACGCGCTCGCCGATGTCGGCGTCCATTCCTTCGGGCGAAGCTGGATCGAGGAGGATCGCGCCTGCGACGTGCTTTTCTCGCTCGGTCCCGGCAAGGCGCGCGCCGCGCTCGAGGATCTGTTTCCGGGCGTGGACGTGATCGTCCAGGGCGAGGCGGGCCGGTGCAAGGCGCTTCTGGTCGCCGACATGGATTCGACGATGATCGAGGTCGAGTGCATCGACGAGCTTGCCGACTTCGCCGGGCTAAGGGCCGAGGTCGCGGCGGTGACCGAGCGGGCGATGCGGGGGGAGATCGGTTTCGAAGATGCTTTGGCCGAGCGGGTCGCGCTGCTCAAGGGGCTCGAGGAGGCGGTGATCGACACCTGCCGGGCCGAGCGGGTGCGGATCACGCCCGGCGCCCGGGCCTTGGTCCGGACGATGAAACGGGACGGGGCCTCGACCATCCTCGTCTCGGGCGGTTTCACTCTGTTCGCCGACGCGGTCGCGCGGGAGATCGGCTTCGACCGCGCCGTCGCCAACCGGCTCGACATGGCAGAGGGCAGGGTGGCCGGGACCGTCGCCGCGCCGATCCTCGGCGCCGAGGGCAAGCGACAGGCGCTCGACGAGGCGCTCGCTTCGCTCGGCCTCGAGCCGGCTCGATCGCTCGCCATCGGCGACGGCGCCAACGACGTGCCGATGCTTCGCGCCGCGGGCCTCGGTGTCGCTTACCACGCCAAGCCCGCGGCGGTGGAGGCGGCGGATGTCCGGATCGAGCATTGCGACCTTAGCGCTCTGCTTTATGCGCAGGGCTATTCGCGGTCGGAGTGGGCGGATTGAATTACGACGCCGCCGGGCGGCTCATGTCGGCGGCGATCGCGGCGAGGGCGAAGGCGACCGAGGCCTCGCCGCAGGCGAAGCCCAAAGCGATCCCGTCATTGGCGAGCGAGCTGACGATCGCGTCGATCGAGCCGGCCTCGGGATGATGGAGCTCGACCGAGGCTCCGAGCGGCGGTCGGGCATTGGTCTCGATGAAGGCGCCGGTGGCGCTGATCTCGCGAAGCGCGGCCGGCGCCGGATGGTCGGCGATCAGGACGCACATCCGCCGCCTGCGCCAGCGCGACGCCATGGACGAAGCCGCGTCTATCCTGCCCGCTGCACCCACCGTCTTGTCCCCCGAAACGTTCGATGGCGATGATAAGCCGCAGACGGCGAAGAAAGGGTTAAGCGGGTGGAGGGAAGGGGGAAGTAATTAGGGACAGTATATATTTTTCCCACGGGCGGTGGGCCGTAAATGGGGACAGTATATATTTTTTGGTTAGGCCAGGTTTCGGCGAAGTTGCCCTGGAAAAATATATACTGTCCCCATTTACGACAGGCGCTGTGCACCGAAAAATATATACTGTCCCTATTTATGGGGCGACCGGGATACAGGCCGAGCCCGCGGCGCGGGCGGCGGCGCAGACCCGGTCGGCGGCGGCCTTGCTCGCGAGCGGGCCGGCCTGGAGCCGGGTCACCGCTCCGGCCCGGACGAAAACCGGCTGAAGGCCGGCGAAGGCGCCGCCGCGAGCGCGCAAAGCGTCCCACTGGCGGCGGGCATTGCCGGCATCGCCGAAGGCGCCGAACTGGACCCGCCAGCGGCCGCCGGCCGAAGCCAGCGAAGCCGCCGGCGC
>JBKPOT010000027.1:0-65616 GCA_046733235.1 Pseudomonadota bacterium | reverse complement strand
AGTGCGGACCGGCGGCGGCAGCGGGTTGGAGCGCGGCGGCGTGCGCGGCGGGGCGGCGGAGGCGAGCGCCGCGCCGGTCCGCATCTGCTCGGCGATCGCCACGCCCTGCTGGCGCTGGGCGAGCGGGATGAAATTGTTCATCTGGTCGAGATTGGCGCGGGCCTGGGGCAGGCCCTGGGCGGCGGCGCGGATCATCAAGGCGTAGGCGCGGGGCCAGTCCTTAGCGACGATGTCGCCGTTGAACATGGCGGTGCCGAGGACATATTGGGCCCTCGGGTCGCCGGCGTCGGCGCCCTTGCGGAGCCATGGCACGGCAGCGGCGCGCTGGCCGTTCTGGAACAGGATCAATCCGAGGATCGCCTGGGCCTGGGGATGGCCCTGGCGGGCGGCTTTCTCGTACCAGCCCTGGGCGATGCGAAGATCGAGCGGGACTCCGCGGCCGAGCTTGTAGGCCTGGCCGAGATTATATTGGGCGTCGGCGTCGCCGGCATCGGCGAGCGGCCGCCACTGGGCGATCGCCGCCTGGAAATTGCCGGCCTGCCAGGCGTCGACTCCGGCCTTGACGTCGGCCGACGCGGCGCTCGCGCCGAGGAAAAGGGCTGCTCCAGCCGACAGAGCGAGCGCCTTGCGAACAAATGACGTCATGCGAAAACTCCCCGCGCACAAATCCCGATCTCCGACTGCTAGCCGACGACTGGTTAACGCGTACTTAGCATGTTTCGAAGACTCCTGCCGATAGAGCGGAAATCCGCGATCCGGAGCCATCGCATTAACCAATAATTAGCCACCTGTGGGGCAAACCCAGCGGACCAGACCGGGAGCCGAGGGGAAATCATGCGCGTATTGGCACTGTCGTCGCAGAAGGGGGGGTCGGGCAAGACCACTCTGGCCGGCCATCTCGCCGTCCAGGCTGAGCTTAGCGGCCAGGGCCCGGTCTGCCTGATCGACATCGACCCGCAGGGCTCGCTCGCCGACTGGTGGAACGAGCGCGAAACCGAAATGCCGGCCTTCGCCCAGACCACGGTCGCCCGGCTCGCCGCCGATCTCGAAGTGCTCCGTCAGCAGGGCTTCAAGCTCGCCGTCATCGATACGCCGCCGGCGATCACCATGGCGATCCAGAGCGTCATCCAGGTTGCTGAGCTGGTCGTCATCCCGACCCGCCCGTCACCGCACGATCTTCGCGCCGTCGGCGCCACGGTCGATCTGTGCGAGCGGGCCGGCAAGCCGCTCATCTTCGTCGTCAACGCCGCGACCCCCAAGGCCAAGATCACCTACGAAGCCGCGGTCGCGCTCTCCCAGCACGGCACCGTCGCTCCCGTCACCCTCCACCACCGCACCGATTATGCCGCGTCGATGATCGACGGCCGGACGGTGATGGAGATCGACCCCGGCGGCCGCTCGGCGCGCGAGGTGGTCGAGCTGTGGGACTATATTTCCGACCGGCTCGAAAAGAATTTCCGGCGCACCGTTTTCTCGGCGCCCGGCGGTTTCGCCGTCCACCCCTCGATGTCCCGTCCCGCGGCCGGCTTCGGCCGCCGCGTGGTCGGCCAGTAAGGGGCGATGGCGATGAACGAAGCAAAACAGGCAAAGCCCTTCGCCTCCCTCTCTTCGGGACTGCTCGCCCGTAAGGGCACCGCCAAGCCGGCGATGCGGCCCCAGGGCTTCGGGAGCTACGGCGCCGGCCTCGAGGATCTCGGCTGGAACGATATGGGCCACGGAGCCTATGAGCCGGTGCCCGGCGACCATGTCCCGAGCTCGATCGCGGCGCTGACTCCCGCTCCGGGCGGCCGAAGCCATCAGGAGCCCTATTTCGAAGCGCATGAGCATGAGGACGAAGAGGCTTATGAGCCGCTGAACGGCGAGCCGATCCCGGAGCCGCCGGTGGTCGAGCAGCGCCGGGCCCTCGAGGCCAGCTTCGAAGCGGAGATTGAGGACGAGGACGAGGAAGAGGTCGAAGACCTTCAGCCCGAGCTTCGGGTCGAGCCCGAGCAGGGCGTCGAGCTCGAGCCGCAGGCCGAATTCGAACCGGAGCCCGAATTCGAGCCCGTCGCCGAATTCGAGCCCGTCGCCGAAATCGAGCCCCAAGCTGAAATCGAGCATGCGCCGGAACCCGAGCCCGAGCCTCAGCCGGTAGCCCTGGCTCCCGTGGTCAGGCTGCCGAAGCGCAAGGCGATCGTCTCCGCGCCGGCGCCCGCGCCGTCGTCGATCCCGGCGCGCGAGAAAGCCGCTTTCACCCTTCGGCTCGATCCGGGCCGGCATCTGCGGCTTCGCCTGGCCTGCGCGGTCACCCGCCGCTCGGCGCAGCAGATCGTGACCGGCGCTCTCGACGAATATCTGGCTTCGCTGCCCGAGCTCGACGCTCTGGCCGAGCATGTGCCGGCCGAGGTCGGCAAGCGCAGGGGGTAAGCACCGGCGAATCTAATGGCCGTTGCCTGTGATGGAGTGAGGAAGATGAACAAAGCGGCTGTCAGAATCGCGGTTTCCGCGCTGGCGATAGGGATGACCCAGGTGTCGTGCATGTCGGCCGGCACAATCGGCCATGCCAACGCCGCCTCGGCGCGTCCGGCCAAAAGCGGACAGACCGCGGAGACCTATGCCTCGCTCGCCGCCGCGGCCGCCCAGCGCGGTTCGCTGTCGGACGCGGTCCTCTTCGCCGAACAGGCCGTCGAAATGTCGCCGCGCGATTCGGGCTACCGCTTCTTTCTCGGCAATCTTTATTTGAAGAGCGGCCGATTCCAGTCCGCCCAGACCAGCTTCGCCGACGTCGTCGCGCTCGATCCGTCGAACGGCCGGGCGGCGCTCAACCTCGCGCTCAGCGACATCGCTCTCGGCCGCAATGCCCATGCACTCGGTGTTCTCGACGGCATCGCCTCGAGCGTTCCGGCCAGCGATCTCGGCCTCGCTTATGCCTTGGCCGGGCAGCCGCAGCGCGGAATCGCGATGCTCGAGCCCGCGGCCCGCGCCGCCGATGCCACGCCCCGGATCCGCCAGAATCTGGCGCTCGCTTACGCCCTCGCCGGCGACTGGCGCAACGCCCAGGCGATCGCCGCCCAGGACGTCTCGCCGGCCGAGCTCAGCGCTCGCATGCGGCAATGGGCGAGCTTCTCCCAGCCCGCCGCGTCCTGGGACCAGGTCGCTCATCTCCTCAACGTCACGCCGGTCGCCGATCAGGGCCAGCCGGTCCGTCTCGCCCTCGCGCCGGCGCGTCCCGCCGACACCGCGCTCGCCGCGGCCGAACCGGCTCCACTGCCCGCGCCGGAACCCGCTCCCGAGGCGGCGCCCGTCATGCTTGCCTCGGCCGAGCCCGCGCCTCCGGCGCCCGCTTCGGACTGGGGCCGGGCTCCGCAGCCGCCCCAGCCGCGGGAAGTCACCCAGCCGGTCTATGCCGAGGCGGTCCAGGCCCTGGTCGCTCCGCAGGCTCCCGTTGTGCGCGCCTCGGTCGATGCTTCGGCGGCGCCGGTCATTCCGTTCCAGCGCCGCGAGCGCTTCACAGCCCCGCAGTCCGGCGGCCGCTATGTCGTCCAGCTCGGCGCGTTCAGCTCGGCCCAGGGGGTCGAGCGCGCCTGGGCGCAGGCCTATCGCCGCTACGGATTCGCCAGCCGGACGCCGCTCAGCACGACCATCCAGGTCTCCGGCCGAAGCTTCCACCGCCTGTCGGTGTCGGGCTTCGACAACCGCTCGGCCGCCGATTCGGCGTGCCGCTCGGTCCGCGCCAAGGGCGGCTCCTGCTTCGTCCGGGCGGTCGCCGGCGATTCCCCGACCCGCTGGGCCTCGCGCTACACCGACCGGCCGGCCTGAATCTCTCCCCTCCCTTCGAGGGAGGGGATCAAGGGATGGGCGAGAAGTCAGGCCGCTCGATGCGGCCTGATTTCTTTCATGAGTCCTCGCGCCGCCCCCGAGTCAGCACATCCAGCACGGCCATCCGCACCGCGACCCCGATCTCGACCTGCTCGCGAATCGCCGAGCGCACCGGATCGTCCGCGACGTCGCTGTCGATCTCGACTCCCCGGTTCATCGGCCCAGGATGCATGACGAGGGCGTCCGGAGCGGCCCGTCCGAGCCGCTCCCGGGTCAGGCCGTAGCGGGCGTGGTAGTCGAGGAACGCATCCTCCAGGTCCGACGTCTCTTCGAGCCGCTCGCGCTGGATTCGGAGCATCATCACCACGTCGGCGCCCTCTATGCCCTCGTCCATGTCGGTGAAGGCCGGGATCGGCCCGCTCTTCTCCGGCAGCAGGGCCGCGGGGCCCACCACCCGGACTTCCGCGCCGAGCTTCGGCAAAGCGATCAGGTTGGAGCGGGCGACCCGGCTATGGCGGACGTCGCCGCAGATCGCGACCTTGAGGCCCTCGATCCGCCCCTTGCGCCTGCGGATGGTGAGCGCGTCGAGCAGGGCCTGGGTCGGATGCTCGCCGGTGCCGTCGCCGGCATTGACCACCGCGCAATCGACCGCCTCGGCGACCAGGTGCGGCGCGCCGGTCTCCTCGTGCCGGATCACCATCACGTCGGGCCGCATGGCGTCGAGGGTCAGAGCGGTGTCGATCAGGCTCTCGCCCTTGCGGACGCTCGACGCGCCCGGATGGAAATTGGCGACCTGCGCGCTCATCCGCTTGCCCGCGACTTCGAACGAGAAGAGCGTCCGGGTGCTGTTCTCGAAGAAGACGTTGAACTGGGTGAGCCCCGCGAGCCGCTCGTCCTGCTTGCGGGCTCCCCGGTTGAACGCGATCCAGGGCTCCGCCTCGTCGAGCAGGAAGAGAATCTCGTCGGCTCTTAGCTGGTCGATTCCCAGAAGGTGACGATGGGCGAAGTGGGAGGGCATCGGTGACGCGCTCTAGCCACGCCCCGATCCTTGCTCAAGCGAGACCGGCAGTATCGCAATCGGCGCCCTGTGAGATGGGCGATCGGCGACGCCTAGCAGCGCCTCGCAGATGCCGGAAAGTCCTCGTCGCCGGTGGAAATGATCTCGGTGCGCCGATTTTGCGCCTCGGCCACTCCAAAAGCCGTTTCGACGAGCGGCCTGGTGTCCGCGAACGCGCCAAGCCCGATGCGGTTTGCGGGGAAGCCGCGGGCGATGAGATAGTCGCGTACCGCTAGCGCCCTTGCGCAGCTCAATCGGCGATTCAGGCGGGCCGGCCCGGTTCGGTCGGTGTGGCCGCTAAGCTCGGCGCCTCCGATCCGGTAGTAGCTCCAAGCCGAAATATACTGGTCCAGCACGTCCCTATCCTCCTTGCCCAGGCGTGCGCTGCCGGGCTCGAAGAAAACGACATAGGGGCCGATGACGAATGACAGCGCGCTGCACGGCGTAAGGCTAATGACCAAGGCCGAAGCAAGGATCGCCGTTCGCACGAATGAGAGGAGTATCGGCATTCAGAGCAACAGCATCGTCGCCAGCGTCAGGAACAGGCCCATGCTGGCGATGTCCGAGGCGGTGGTCAGAAAGATGCTCGAGGCCGTCGCGGGGTCCGCCCCGAACTTCTTGAGGGTCAGCGGGATCAGGGCCCCGGCAAGGCCGCTGACCATGCAGCTCGCGGTCATCGCGAACATCACCACCAAGCCCATCAGCAAGGGCTTCGCCTCGTTCTGCATCGTCGCATAGACCATCATCCCGATCCCGGCGGTGATGCCGACCAGAAGCCCGTTGAGCAGGCCGAGACTCGCTTCCTTTACGATCAGGCCGCGCTGCGACCCGGAGCCGACATCGCCGAGGGTCATTCCGCGCAGGGTCACCGCCAGCGCCTGGCAGCCGGTATTGCCGGTCTGGCCGGCCATCACCGGAAGGAAGACCGCGAGGATGACCAGCCTGCTCAACGTGTCCTCGAACATGCCGACCACGGCGGCCGCGAGGAAGGCGGTCAGGAGGTTGATCTGGAGCCAGGGATGGCGGAGCATCAGGCTTCGCTTCAGCGGAGTCGCGAGCCTCTCCTCTTTCTCGACGCCGACCATCTTTCCGGCCTGGGCGCTGATCTCGACGGCCTGCTCGGCGAACAATTCCTCGCCCCGGACCAGGCCTTTGAGCCGCCCCTCGCCGTCGACCACCGGATAGACCGGGAAGTGCTTCGACAGCGCCGCCTTGAGCGCATCGGCGAGCGGCATGTCGTCGCGAAGAGCGAAGACGTCGCGGAGCATGATCTGCTCGAGCTTGCAGTCGGGCGGGTTGACCAGAAGGTCGCGCATCACCACCACGCCCTCGAGCCTGCCGGCCTCGTCGGTGACATAGCCGTAGGTGATGAACGCCTCGCGCGTCATCTCGCGTAGTTTCTCGATCGTCTCGGCGATGGTCAGGTCGCGCCGGAAGATTCCGACCGGCGGCTTCATCAGCTCGCCCGTGGTCGCCTGCGAACGCACTTCCGCTTTCAATGCCGCTGATGCCATGAGCTTCCCCCTTGTCGCCGGGAGAGTGGCAAAAGCGGGGAAAGGCCACAAGCCCGCAGGGCTTGTCCACTAGCTCCCCTCCCTGAGTCCAGGGAGGGGCAGGGGGGTGGGTGGGTCTCCGCTGGCAATGAGTCTTCGAGAAGTAACCCACCCCCGACCGCTCCCTGTATTCAGGGAGGGGAGGGCACGGAGCTTCGCGAATCGTTAGCCCATGGTGAGCCCGTCGATCGCGCCCTGGAGGATGTAGGCGGCGGCCATCTTGTCGACCAGTTCGGCGCGGCGGGCGCGGCTGGCGTCGGCGTCGATCAGGGTCCGGGTCACCGCCATGGTCGACCAGCGCTCGTCCCAGAGCAGGATCGGCAGGCCCAGCGGCGCGAGGTTGCGGGCGAAAGCGCGGACCGACTGGGTGCGCGGCGAATCGCTTCCGTCGAGGTTGAGCGGAAGGCCGATGACGATTCCGCGGACCGACTGTTCCTCGGCGAGGGTCCGTAGCCGGGCGAGGTCGGCACGGAATTTGGACCGGCCGATCGTCTCGGCCGGAGTCGCGATCGTCCAGCCCGAGTCGCAAAGAGCGGCGCCGATCGTCTTCGTCCCGACGTCGAGCCCGAGCAGCCTGCCGCCCATTGGCAGCCCATCCCGGAATAAGGCGATATCGGTCGTGATCATCGTTCGAAAGCCGCCAGCCGGGCCTCGGCGTCGGCGCGGATATTGGCCCAGAACAGAGCGTAATCGTAGACGTGATAATTGTTGCCCGGCAGCACATAGGGGCCGAGTTTCGGCATCTCCCCGTCTTCGCCGATCAGAAGGAAGCCGCGGACGTCGCAACGGGCCGCGACTCCCGGCGCTTTCAATTCGCCGGCGGTCAGATCCTCGTTCGGAACCAGGGTGCCGCGATTCGCGGTAGCCGGCGCCGCTCCGCCGCGGCCGCCGGTCAGCGGATTGACGCACAGCATCGGCGAGCCCGCGCGCGGCACGCCGCCCGGACCCTTCGATCTATCATAGGCGTCGGTCACCATCTTCGGATCGGCGGGGCTGCCGAAGCTCTGCCAGCTCAGAACGCAGCCCGCCTGGCCGGCCCGCTCGCACGCCGGGAGGCCGAGCGAAGGCAGATCGGCGCTGGTCGAGATCGGCCAGCCGACGACATAGGCGGCGGCGATCCTCTTCGCTTCTGGACGGCCGGCGATGCGCTCGGCGAGCAGCCGCATCAGATGGAGGCTTCCCTGGCTGTGGGCGGCGAGGATGATCGGCCTGTCCTTCGGCGCCTGGGCGAGGAAGGATTCGAACGCGGCGCGCACGTCGCCATAGGCCAGATCGAGCGCCTTTCGGGATTCCGCCTTGCCGGTGAGAAAGGCGCCGAACGTCGCCTGGCGATATTTCGGCGCCCAGACCGGACCGAGATGGTTGAACGCGCTCGCCTCGCTCCGGACGAACAGGCGGGCGCGCCACTGCGAGTCCCTGTCGTCGAGCGGCGCGTTCCAATGGCCCTTCTCGAGATAGGAGGTCGGGTGGATGAAGAAGATCGACGCCCGCGCCGGGCCGGACGGGCGGGCGATCCCGGGCGGGGTCCAGAGCGACGGATCTTCGCTTATGCCCGGGCGGGCAAGCCACATGTCGGCCCGCGCATAGGCATTCGGAGCGGCGGGCGGAGCGCTTTCGAACGCCACCGTCGGGACCATCGTGAAGCGCAGAAGCTCGGTGCCCCACAGCCGGAAGACGACCAGGCCGATCAGGCCGAGCACGACCAGGCCCGCAATCACCCACAGGAATCGTCTGGCAAGCATGGGCCGCCCCAACAGCATCGCCCGGCCGCTTGCAAGCCTCGCATCGGTTCGGCTCCGTCGCCGAGGCGCAAATCCCCACATCGGACTCACCGAAAACGCACATCATCGCTCTAGTTGCCGGGCCGGGGCTGTTCATCGCCCCGCGGCCATGCTTGTCTGTCCAGGGGAGAGGTTCAATGAACGAGGTGGAACGCGTCGAGCATCAGCCCTGGCCGATGCGGCCTCTGATCCTCCTCGGTCTCGGCGCGCTCGCCGGCCTCCTGGTCTATTTTCTCCTGGGAATCGGCAAAGGCGAGGAGGTGACCGGCGATCCGCTTCGGCTGGGCGCCGCGGCCTTCTTCGTCGTCGGCGGCATTGCCCTCGCGCTCACCCTCGAACGGCTGCGCTGGACCTGGTCGGCCGGCTTCGCGGCCGCGGCCGGAGTCGCGGTCGGTCTGGTCACCGCGTTCAACGGCGATCCCGATAAATGGATCTCGAATCAGGGCTGGCGCTTCGCCGCCTCCCTGCTGGCCGTGGCCATCGCCGTGCCGATCTTCCAGGCGCTCCGCGACTCGGGCGGCCGCCGGCTCGAGCCGCGCTCCGCGCTCGATCACGCATGGACCGATGCGATCCTCTGGGCCCTAGCCTGCGCCTTCCTGCTCGCGGTCTGGCTGCTTCTCGTCCTGCTCGGCGGCCTGTTCGGCCTGATCGGAATCGACTCGGTCAAGGATTTGATCCTGAAGCCGTGGTTCATGCTGATGCTCTGCGGCGGCACCCTCGGCGCGAGCATCGCTTTGCTCCGCGACCGCGATTCGGTGATCGGCCTCATCCATCGCTCGGCTCGAACCACCCTCTCGGTGCTTGCCCCCTTCCTGGGCATCGGCCTGCTCCTGTTCGTCGCCGCTTTGGCCTTCACCGGCCTTCAACCGCTGTGGCGCGAGACCGAAGCGACGACTCCGATCCTGCTCGCCTGCATCCTCGCGGCCTTGCTCCTCGCCAATGCCGCGATCGGCAATTCGGAAGAGGAAGAGCCGAAGGTCCGGATCATCGGCTGGGGCGCGATGGCGCTCGCGGCGGCGATGCTTCCGCTCGCGATCGTCGCGGCCATCTCGATGGGCAAGAGGATCGGCCAATACGGCTTCTCGCCTGACCGGCTGTGGGCGGCGATCGTCGTCGCCGCCGCGCTCATCGTCTCGGCGGCCTATCTGTTCGCGCTCGTCCGCGGGCGGCGCAACTGGGCGCCCCTGCTGCGCAGGGCGAATGTCGCGATCGCGGCCGGCATAGGAATCATCGCCTATCTGCTCGCTTTGCCCATTCTCGATTTTGGAGCGGTCTCGGCGCGCGACCAGGTCGCCAGGCTGAATGCGGGCCGGATCGCTCCAGACAAGTTCGACTGGCGCGCAATGCGCTTCGAATTCGGCGAAAGCGGCCGGGAGGCCCTTCAGCAATTGACGCGCACCGGACGAACGGCCGAGATCAAGCTCCGTGCATCATTTGCTCTCAGGCAAGACCACTCATTCTCTCCGGAATATGCAGAGAATGTCGCCACCAAGGACGAGCGGCGAAATCGAATTCGGGTCCTCCCGCAGGCGATCGACCTTCCGCCGGCCCTCACGGAGAGACTGGTCGATTATAACCATTGCCGGAACGGCAGCCCCTGCCTGGTTCTCTATCGGGCGAGCTCCGATCGCGCCGTCGTGATTGCCGGCCCCGAATGTCCGGAGCCCGATGACGCTCTCGAAGATACCTGCCGGACGGAGGTGAGTGCAGTCCGGTTGAAGAATGGCGGCTGGGGACCCGATACACAGCCTTTGCTGAACGATGCCCAGCAGCGGGCCCTGGCGAAGGCCGACCTCGAAGCCATGAGCCGAAACCAGGTCGAGATTCGCAGCGTCGAGCGCCATCAGGTATTTATCGGCGACAGGCCCGTGGGAGACGTGTTCGAGTGAGGAAGAGCTGTTTCATCCTTGCCGCCTTGCTGACGATGGGCGCGCCGGTCACGGCCTCCAATGCCGCACCCGGACCAACGGCGGGGGGTGCTTCCGCTCAGGCGGCGGCGTTCGTCGACCGTCTCTATGCTTATTACCGCGCCGATCCCTCGCATGAGCGCGACGAGACGCGGGTCTGGACTCCGACGATGCTGGCGCTGATGGCCCGCCTCGACCGGCTCGACGACGAGGCCCGGCTCGAGGTGAGCGACGGCGACGAGATCTGCCAGTGCCAGGATTGGGGCCAATTCCGGCTGATCGCGCGCCGGATCGTCCTTCACGGCCCGCGCCGGGCCGATGCCTTCGTCCGATTCCGCAATCTCGGCAGGCTGACCGGCTTGAAGCTGCTGCTCGAGCGCACGCCGTCCGGCTGGCGAGTCGCCGACGTCTTTGCCTCCGACCGGCCGGGCGGCCTCGCCGCCGCTTACAGGAAAGCGCTCGCGGCCCGCCTTAATCCTTGACGGCCAATCCTTGATGCACTGCAGCAGCGATGCTAGCGGCCCACCATGTCGATCGACACCAAAACCGTCCGCCACATCGCCAAACTCGCCCGGATCGCGGTCAGCGATTCCGAGGCGGAGGCGCTGGTTCCCGAGCTGAACAACATCCTCGGCTGGGTCGAGCAATTGCAGGAAGTCGACGTCTCCGAAGTGGAGCCGATGACCGCGGTCATCCCCAACCATCTGCGGCTTCGCGACGACGTGGTCACCGACGGCGGAGTCCGCGACAAGGTCCTCGCTAATGCGCCGGTCGCCGAGCACGGTTTCTTCGCCGTGCCGAAGGTGATCGAGTGATGCCGCACTCTCTCGTCATCCGGGCGAAAGCCAGGATCTCATTTCTTTTCCTTGGAAGCGAAAGGGAGGTTGACCTTCGGTCGTCTCCGGCTCCAGCTTTCGCTGGAATGACGGCTGAGGATTTGGGACTGTGACCGACCTCACCGATCTCGGCATCGCCGCGATCCGCGACGGGGTGCGCGATGGCGATTTCTCGGCGCGCGAGGTCGCGACGTCCTTCATCGGCGCGATGGAGAAAGCGCGGCAGCTCAACGCCTTCGTCGTCGAGACGCCCGACCACGCGCTTGCCGCGGCCGATGCCGCCGACGCCGCGCGAGCCTCGGACGCGCTCAAGCCGCTGTCAGGCGTCCCGCTGGGGATCAAGGACCTGTTCGCGACCGAGGGCGTCCAGACTACCGCCGGAAGCCGCATCCTCGGCGGTTTCGAGCCGACCTATGAATCGACGGTCAGCTCGAAATTGCTCGCCGCCGGCGCCGGGATGCTCGGCAAGCTGAACATGGACGAGTTCGCGATGGGCTCGTCGAACGAGACCAGCGCCTGGGGCCCGGTGCTGTCGCCGTGGCGCCGGAGCGACGGCGGCAATGCGCCTTTGACCCCCGGAGGCTCGTCGGGCGGCTCGGCCGCCGCGGTCGCGGCTCGGATCGCTCCGGGCGTGACCGGAACCGATACCGGCGGCTCGATCCGCCAGCCTGCCGCCTTCGTCGGGATCAGCGGGGTCAAGCCGACCTACGGCCGCTGCTCGCGCTGGGGGATCGTCGCCTTCGCCTCGTCGCTCGACCAGGCCGGGCCGATGGCGCGCGACGTCCGCGACTGCGCGATCCTGCTCGAGGCGATGGCGGGGTTCGATCCGAAGGACTCGACCTCGCTCGACCTGCCGGTGCCGAACTGGGAGTCGGCGCTCGATTCCGACATTCGCGGCAAGCGGATCGGGATCCCCAGGGAATATCGGATCGAGGGCGTTCCCGAGGAGATCGACACGGTCTGGGAGAAGGGCATCGCCCTGATGCGCGACGCCGGCGCGGAGATCGTCGAGGTGTCGCTCCCGCACACCAGATATGCGCTTCCAACCTATTACATCATCGCTCCCGCCGAAGCCTCGTCCAACCTCGCCCGCTACGACGGCGTGCGCTACGGGCAGCGGGTCGAGCCCGGTGACAGGGCAGGGGGCCTCGCCGCCATGTACGAGGCGACCCGGGCCGCGGGCTTCGGCGCGGAGGTCAAGCGCCGGATCATGATCGGCACCTATGTGCTGTCGGCCGGCTTCTACGACGCCTATTTCAACCAGGCGCAAAAGGTCCGCGCCCTCATCGCCCGCGATTTCGAGCGGGTCTGGCAGGATTGCGACCTGCTTTTGACGCCCACCGCCCCCTCGGCCGCGTTCGCGCTCGGCGAGAAATCCGCCGATCCGATCGCCATGTATCTGAACGACGTGTTCGCCGTTCCCGCCAGCCTCGCCGGCCTGCCCGCAATCTCTGTCCCGGCCGGGCTCAACGAGCAGGGCCTTCCGCTCGGCCTCCAGATCATCGGCAAGGCCCTCGACGAGCAAAGCGTGCTCAATGCCGCTCTTGCGCTCGAGGAGCGGGCCGGCTTCACCGCCCGGGCGGAGCCCTGGTGGTGAGCGATGGATGCAATTCTCGATTTCTTGCGCATCCCGGTCATGGCTTGCCGCTGGTTGATCGAAATCGCTCGTGGCTGGCAGCTGGATCGTGCCGCTCGGCGCGGCGAGGAGATCGGCGATGAATGACTACCGAATCCGCGGCGCCACCGGCGACTGGGAGGTGGTGATCGGCCTCGAGGTCCACGCCCAGGTCACGTCGAAGGCCAAGCTCTTCTCGGGCGCATCGACCGAGTTCGGCGCCGAGCCGAACAGCCAGGTCAGCCTGGTCGACGCGGCCATGCCGGGGATGCTTCCGGTGCCGAACAGGGAGTGCATCCGCCAGGCGGTCCGCACCGGCATGGCGCTCGAAGCGCAGATCAATCCCTGGTCGCGCTTCGACCGCAAGAATTATTTCTATGCCGATCTCCCGCAGGGCTATCAGATCAGCCAGCTCTACCATCCGATCGTCGGCGAGGGCACGATCGAGATCCTGCTCGACGAGAAGGACGAGGCCAGCGCCAAGACGGTCGGAATCGAGCGCATCCACCTCGAGCAGGACGCCGGCAAGCTGATGCACGATCAGCATCCCGATTTCTCCTACGTCGACCTCAACCGCTCGGGCGTCGCCCTGATGGAGATCGTGTCGCGCCCGGACATGCGAAGCCCGGAGGAAGCGGGCGCTTACATCCGCAAGCTCCGCTCGATCCTCCGCTATGTCGGCAGCTGCGACGGCAATATGGAGCAGGGCAGCATGCGCGCCGACGTCAACGTCTCGGTGCGCAAGCCCGGCGGGGAGCTCGGCACCCGCACCGAGACCAAGAACGTCAATTCGGTCCGCTTCATCATGGCCGCGATCGAATATGAGGCCGCCCGCCAGGTCGACATCCTCGAGGAGGGCGGCTCGATCGTCCAGGAAACCCGATTGTTCGATCCGGACAAAGGCGAGACTCGAAGCCTCCGTTCCAAGGAAGACGCCCACGATTACCGCTATTTCCCCGATCCGGACCTGCTCCCGGTCGAGCTCGACCAGGCCTTCCTCGCCGGCTGCCGCGACAGCCTGCCCGAGCTGCCCGACGCCAAGCGCCGCCGCTACGAGACCGAGCTCGGGCTTCCGCCCTACAATGCCTCGGTCCTCACCGCCGAGGTCGAGACGGCGCGCTGGTTCGAGGCTTTGCTCGAAGCGGCTGCGAAGCGATCCGGCAAGCCCGAATCCGAGCTTGCCCGACAGGCGAGCAACTGGCTGATTTCGGACCTGTTCGGAGCGCTCAACCGCCTCGGCAAGTCGATCGAGGAAAGCCCGGTCGGTCCGGCCCAGGGCGCCGAACTGCTCGCTCTGGTCGCCGACGGAACGCTCTCCGGGACGCTCGGCAAGCAGGTCTTCGAGATCATGCTCGAGACCGGCCAGGATCCCGGCGCGATCGTCGAGGAGCGCGGACTCAAGCAGACCAGCGACACCGGCGCGATCGAGGCGGCGATCGCCGAAATGCTCGCCGCCAACCAGGACAAGGTCGCCGATTATCGCGGCGGCAAGGTCCAGTTGTTCGGCTTCTTCGTCGGCCAGACGATGAAGGCGATGCAGGGCAAGGCCAACCCGCAGGTCGTCAACGAGCTTCTGAAGAAGGCCCTGGGCTAGCTCGGCATCCGCGTCGCGTTTCTCGGCAAAATCGCCGCAACTCAACGGCATAGCGTCGGCGCGCCGACTCAATTTGTTGCAAAAACCGACGGGCTCGAATAACCCTGCCCGCCGGGACCCGCGATTCGTCGTGGGCCATGGGAGGGATGTACCATGCTTCGTCTGTTGCTCGCGCTGGCCGTCGCCGGCGCTTTCGCCTTTGGTTCGCCGGCCATGGCGCAGGAAAGCTCGCGCTCGAAGGCCGGCTTTACTTTCCCGGCCCAGGGCCCGGTCAGGATCCTGGTGTTCCGCCCCGACGTGTCGGTCGGATCGCAGACTACCGGCGGAATGAACCAGCCCAATGCGGACTGGACCGCGGAGGCCCGGCGACTGCTCGGCGAGGCGCTCAACCGCGCCCAGGCGGCGCGCTCGAACGAAGTCGTGCTGATGCCCGAACTCGAAGGCGAGCAGGGCGCGATCCTGGCCGATTACCGGGCCTTGTTCCGCGCCGTCACCGGCGAGGTGGTCGCCCACAAGCTTTTCCCGGGCAACAGGCTCCCGACCAAGCGCGACACGTTCAACTGGACCCTCGGCCCCGGCGCCTCGAAGCTCGCCGAGATCGGCGGCGGCGATTACGGCCTCTTCATCTACACCAACGACAGCTACGGCTCGGCCGGACGCAAGGCGGCTCAGATCTTCGGAGCGATGATGGGCGTCTACGTCCAGTCCGGGGTCCATACCGGCTATGCCGGCCTCGTCGACCTCCACACCGGCGAACTGGTCTGGATCAACGCGGACCTGAGGATGGGTGGCGACGTCCGCGAGCCCGACGGCGCCGACAAGAGGATCAAGCAATTGCTCGAGGACTTCCCGCTGCGGGAAGGCCAGGCTCCTCCGACTCCGGCGGCGGGGCAATGAGCGCCCGCCGGACCTCGCGCGCCGGCCGGCTCGCCGCCGCCTTGATGGTGGCCGTTGCCTTCGCCGGCGCCGCTCCCGCCGCCGCTCCGCCGGCCCCGGCGCCCGAGCCGGCGCCGGTCGTCACCGCTCCTCCGCCCTGGGTCGCCGGCTATCAGCCCCAGACCTCGGAAGAGCGCGGCCTGTGGCTCCAGGCGGACGAGGCCGAGCGCCAGCTCAAGGCGTCGAATTTCGTCGTCCGCGATCCGGCGCTCAACGCTTATGTGAAGAGCATCTTGTGCAGGACGGTCGGCGACGACCGCTGCCAGGCCGCGCGGATCTACATCATCCGAACGCCCTATATGAACGCCAGCATGGCGCCGAACGGCATGATGCAGGTCTGGACCGGGCTTCTTCTGAGGGTCCGCGACGAGGCCCAGCTCGCCGCCGTGCTCGGCCACGAATTCGGCCATTTCGAGCATAAGGACACTCTGCGCTCGTTCCGGAGCCTTCGTCACAAGACCGACGCGATGGCTTGGCTGTCCTTCCTTCCCTACGGGGTCGGGCTGATCGCCTCGGTCGGCCTGGTCGGATCGCAATTCGCCCACGATCGCGGGATGGAGCGCGAGGCGGACCTGGTCGGCCTGAGCTTCATGACGAAGGGCGGCTATTCGCCGCGTTCCGCCCCCCTGGTCTGGACCCAGTTCCGGGCCGAGCAGGACGCGACCGCGGTCGAGCGCAATGTTCGAAGCCTGAAGGACAAGAATGGCGGCTTCTTCGCCACCCATCCCAATTCGGCCGAGCGGGTCGAATATCTGACCCATGCCGCCCAGGGCATCCCCAATCCGCCCGAGCGGACCGGCGAGGCGGAGTATCGCGCGGCGATGGCCAATTGGTGGGCGCCTTTGATCGACGACCAGATCAAGCTGAACGATTTCGGGGCGACCGAATTCCTGCTCGCCAATCTGGCACGGGCAAGCGGCTGGACCGGCGAATTGCTCTACGCCCGCGGCGAGCTCTACCGCGCCCGCGGACGCGACGGCGATTTCCAGAAAGCGGCGGGATTCTACCGCGAGGCGATCGCGTCGGGCCTGCCTTTGCCGGAGGCGCGGCGCGGTCTCGGCCTCGCTCTGCTCCGAAGCGGCGCATCCGAGGAAGGCCGCCAGATGCTCAAGCAATATGTCCAGATGAAGCCTGACGCCGTCGATCGCTCGATGATGGTCATGATGGCCGGGGGAGAATGAACATGCGCAAATCCATCGTCTTCGCGATCGGCCTGTCGCTGATCGCGACTCCGGCTCTGGCCGGTCCGTGGAGCCTGGTCCCGGCCAGCCAGCCGATCGCCGTCGCCAAGAGCACATTGACCGTCACTCCGCCGAGCCCGTGGAACCGCTGGAAGATCCGGCCGTCGAAGAAAGGCGAGATCTGGACCCAGGACGGCGTGTCGCTGAACGCGCTCACCTTCACCGCCGGAGTCATGGCGGGCGAGCCGATCTACAAGGAGCGGAACAAGAAGGATCTGCCGCTTCCCAAGTTCGACCCGCGGATGACCGGGCCCGACATCGTCCAGATGTTCGAGGCGACCAACCGGATCCTCTTGAAGACCAGCCTGTTCGAGGTCGACCATGTCGAGCCGGCCAAGCTCGCCGGCCATGACGGCGTGCGCTTCTCCTACCATTATGTCGTCCAGGACGAGGAGGTCCGCCGCAAGGGCGAGGCCCGCGCCGCGATCATCGGCGGCAAGCTCTATCTGATCGACTATGCGGCTCCGGCGATCCACTATTTCGACACCGGAATCGAGGAAGCGCGAGCGATCATGGACGGCGCGCGGCTCTAAGCCGTTCGAACAGCGTGCCCCCGCCGGGGTGACAGCAAAAATGGCTAACACGTTGCTTACCCGCAACGTTCAGCCATGGTTCAACTCGTCTATGAAAAAGAACGGTTCATCGCAGCACGCGGCTGCGGTGAAACGAGAAGGCAAGACGATGTTGAGGCGTATCGAGTCCGGAGCCGGCTTCCCGCACGATCCCGCGCGGCGGGGCTTTCACGCGGTCTACCGCTCGGGCGAGGTCAATCACTGCCCGGCCTGCGGCCGCACCCACTGGTATGTCGGCCGGCTTATCGCCGAATGCGGCTTCTGCGCCGCCGCTCTGCCGCTCGTCGACGCGGGCACGACCGGAGTGGGCCTCTTCCGCCAGCCCCAACGCTTCGACGAAGCGGCCTGAGCTAGCCGGCGCCGCTCCGGCGCAGGAACAGGATCGCCGCGACCGCGAGCAGAAGGAGTCCCGCAAGCGGTATCAGGACCAGCCGGATGTAATGGACTTGGATGAAGTCCCACTGCCAGAGCGTGCCTCCGAACTCGCGCATGGCGCTCTCGAGCCGGATGAAGCCCTGGACGCTGTACAATGTGAGCAGCGCGCCTAGCCCCAGCGCTATCCACTTTCCTGCCTCTCTCATGGCTTCGTCTCCCGCTTCGCCCCATCTACGGGTTCTGATTTCGAACCCAATCTGCTAGGCTCCGGCCGCACGAAAAGGGGGGAGGCGGCCATGACGCGCGCAATCTACCTGCTGTTCGGTGTCCTTGCTTACCTGATCTTCTTCGCGACCTTCCTCTACCTGATCGCCTTCGTCGGCAATTTGCCCTGGGTTCCGGTCACGGTCGACCGCGGCGGAATCGCCGGGCCCATGGTGCTGGCCCTCGTCGTCGATTCCGCTTTGATCGCCTTATTCGGTCTACAGCACAGCATCATGGCTCGCCAGGGGTTCAAGGCGGCCTGGACCAGGATTGTGCCCAAGCCGATCGAGCGAAGCGTCTATGTGCTGCTCGCGAGCCTGGTTCTGATCGTCCTGTTCCTGATGTGGCGGCCCTTGCCGATGCCGATCTGGAGCGTCGGCAATTCGGCCGCCGCCTATATGGTCTGGGCGCTGTTCGCCGCGGGCTGGGGGATCGTCCTGCTCTCGACCTTCCTGCTCAGCCATTTCGAATTGTTCGGGCTTCACCAGGTCTGGAGCCATTCGCGCGGCACGAGCCTCCCCGATCCGCAATTCCGCCAGCCTTTCTTCTACAGATGGGTCCGCCATCCGCTCTATGCGGGCTTCTTTCTCGCTTTCTGGGCGACCCCGCAGATGAGCGCCGGCCATCTCCTGCTCGCCATCGGCATGTCCGCCTATATGCTGATCGCGATCCGCTACGAGGAACGCGACATGGTCGGTCTCTTCGGGGACGATTATGTCGCCTATCAGGGGCGGGTCGGAATGCTGACTCCGAGGCTGAGGCGGCCTTCGGCCTGAGTTTTCGCTCGTCATTGCGAGGAGCGGAGCATAGCCTGTCCTGAGCGACGCCGGAGGCGGCGTCGAAGGGCGGCAATCCAGTGGGTGTCTGACGCAGGCGCTGCTCTGGATTGCTTCGCTCCGCTCGCAATGACGAACCAGGATCAATTCGGGTGGGCGAACCTCGCCATGTCGGCGGCTTCCTCGAAGGCCTTGTCGAGCGCTTCGTCGGTCGCCTGACGCGCCGGTGAGCGCCTTCCCATCGCGTCGGGGGCAGCGCGGTCCGTCGCTTCGTTCTCGATCAGGCCGTCCAGGTCCAAATCCGCCGGCGGATCGCTGTCGATCGCGTAAGGGAGGATGACGGCGCCCGTCGCGGAGCGAGCTCGAGGCGCTGCCCGACTTGCGGCCGGGTCCGCCGGAGGCGGCGCCTGCGGGAGCGAGGCTGCGAGAGCGGCGGCGAGAAGGAGGACGGCCATGGGCGCCGGTCTGCCACCGCGACTCCGGCGCTCGCAAGCGGCCGAAAATGCCAGTCCCACGCCGGGACGGTTGCAGGGCGGATCGTGACCTGGCGCGCACCGCCTCAGCCGATCAGGAAACTCCTTTCCAACAGTCCCGAACCGGTCTAGAACAAAGCATGAACGAAGTCAGGCGCGGCGGAGATCGGCCCAGATCGGCAGATGATCGCTGGCGCGGCGGGCGGTGGAGCTGTGATGGGTGCCGCACTGGATGATGTCGAGGCCGGGCATGACCATGATCCGATCGAGCCGCGCCACCGGCCGGCGCGCGTGGAAGCTCTTGCCGCAATCGGCGAAGCGGCAATGATGGGCGAAATCCCTGAGGCAGCCGCCGCGCGTGCTCCATTCGTTGAGGTCGCCCATCAGGACGGTCGGCATCCGGTCCTCGCGGCCCTCGACATGGGCGATGATCGCATGCGCCTGCTGCCGACGCCACAGGCCGGACAGATCGAGATGCATGCCAACGACGCGCAGTTTTTCGCCATTGAGCCGGATGTCGGCGAGCACGGCGCCGCGCGGCTCGAGCGAGGGGAGGTGGACCAGGGCCTTGTCGTCGATCTCGACCGATTTGCGGACGAGGAGGGCATTGCCGTGCCAGCCGATGCTTCCGTCGCGCGCCTCGAACGGCACCGGCTTATAGTCGCTATGCTCGTCGAGCAGGTGGAGCGGGATCGCGCTGCTCCGGGTGCCGAAGCGGCGGTCGGCCTCCTGAAGGGCGACGACGTCGGCGTCGAGCTCGTTGAGGACGTCGATCGTCCGCTCCGGCCGCCGCCGCCGGTCGGTGCCGATCGCTTTCCGCATATTGTAGCTGGCGACGCGGATCATCGCCGGGCCTCATGCAGGGGTCGCGTCATCCGCGCAATGGGGGAGCGGGCCGGTGCCGCAGTCGCGCGAGCGGCACCCGGCTCAGTGTCGCGCTCGATCGCTCAGCCGGCCGAGCTGGTGGTCGAGCGCCCGGACCGCCTTCTTGGCGGCAGCGATGACCGCGCGGTCGACATTGGCGCCATGCTCGGCGACCGCGACCGGCTGGAAGCCGTTGACCCGCGCTTCGAGCGTGCAGCGAAGCCCGGCGCCGCCGCGCGCTCCATTGTCGTCCGAGACATGGATCTCGACATCGGTGATCCTTCCTTCGAAACGCGCCAGCCGCTGGCGGACCATCTCCTCGAGCCGCCCGTCGCGAGCGCTGTCGCCTTCCACCTGGTTGTCGGTATTGATCTGGATGAACACATTCACTCTCCATGCCTCGTATCCAGTGAATGCGAGGGATGGCGGACTGTTCCCGGAAAACTGCTGACCATCGCCCTAAATCGTCATTCCAGCGAAAGCTGGAATCTCTTTGTTCCTGAAGGAAGGGAGATCCCAGGTTGGGCTGCGCCCGTCTACGACTCCGCTGGGATGACGGAAAGGCGGACGCGTACCGCAACCGCTTCCTCCCGCCCGCGCGCCGGGTTAGTCGTCAAATGATGGCCAAGCCGCGCAAGAGATATGTCTGCCAGGCGTGCGGCTCGGTCTCGAGCCGCTGGCAGGGCCAGTGCGCCGAATGCTCCGAGTGGAACAGCCTGGTCGAGGATAGCGGCGCGGTGGTGACGCCCTTCTCGGCGCGGCACAATCTGCGCTCCGGCGGTCGGCCGGTCGAGCTGGTCGGGCTCGACGCCGAAGTGGCGCTGCCCGAGCGGATGAGCACCGGCATCAGGGAGTTCGATCGGGCGGTCGGCGGCGGCCTGGTCGCCGGCTCGGCGACTTTGATCGGCGGCGATCCCGGAATCGGCAAATCGACCCTCCTGCTCCAGGCCGCGGCACTGATCGCCTCGCGCGGGCTTCCGGTCGCCTATGTTTCGGGAGAGGAGGCGACTGACCAGGTCCGGCTTCGCGCCCGCAGGCTCGGCCTCGGCGCCTCGCCGGTGCGGCTCGCGGCGGCGACCTCGGTCCGCGACATATTGACCACTTTGGGGGAAGGCGCGCCGCCGGCCCTGGTCGTGATCGATTCGATCCAGACCATGCATTCGGACCTGATCGAGGGGGCTCCCGGGACGGTCAGCCAGGTCCGGGCCTCGGCCGGCGAGCTGATCCGCTTCGCCAAGGAGACGGGCTGCGCGATCGTCCTGGTCGGGCACGTCACCAAGGACGGCTCGATCGCCGGCCCGCGCGTGCTCGAACATATGGTCGACACTGTCTTGAGCTTCGAGGGCGAGCGGAGCCATCAGTACCGGATCCTTCGGGCGACCAAGAACAGGTTCGGCGGCACCGACGAGATCGGCGTGTTCGCCATGGGCGAGGCCGGGCTGGACGAGGTCGGCAATCCGTCCGCCCTTTTTCTCACTCATCGCGGCGAGGCGGTGTCGGGTGCGGTGGTGTTCCCCGCGCTCGAGGGGACGAGGCCGGTTCTGGTCGAGATCCAGGCATTGACCGTCCGCCTCGCCAGCGGAGCGACTCCGCGCCGGGCGGTGGTCGGCTGGGATTCGGGCCGGCTGGCGATGATCCTCGCCGTCCTCGAGGCGCGTTGCGGCCTCAGCTTCTCGACCGCCGAAGTCTATCTCAACGTCGCCGGCGGCTATCGGATCAGCGACCCCGCCGCCGACCTCGCCGTCGCCGCGGCCTTGGTCTCGGCTCTGGCCGAGCGGCCGGTGCCCGCCGAATCGGTCGCGTTCGGCGAGGTCGCTCTGTCCGGCGAGCTCCGGCCGGTCGCCCATGGCGGGCTCCGCCTCAAGGAATCGGCCAAGCTCGGCTTCGAACGAGCGCTGGTGCCGGCATCGCTGGCTGGCGAGAAAGGTGGAATGACGCTGACCGGATTTCGTACCCTGGGCGAGCTCGTGGACCATATGCTGGGCCGGTGAGGTCCTTCGATAATGAACAGGTGAAACATGCGCCGCATGTTTCAGGATTGCCGGGGGCAATCCGACCTGTTCATGGTTCGACAAGCTCAACGGCCCCTCAGCATGAGCGACGATTTTTGCCCGCTCATCCTGAGTGGGGACTGAGCCTGGCGAAGGCCCGTATCGAAGGCCCGCCTTCTCACGGCCCAATTCCTCGGTTAGCAACCCCAGCATGACCGCGCTCGACATCATCGTCCTCCTGCTCGTCGGCGGCGGCCTCGTGCGCGGAGCGCTTCGCGGCTTCGTCGGCGAGATCCTCTCGCTCGCCTCGTGGATCGCCGCGATCGTCGCGCTGAAGTTGCTCCACACGCCGGTCTCCGGAGCGCTCGAGGGCGTGGTCGGGACCAGCGCCGGCGCCGCGGTGCTCGCATTCGCTCTGGTCTTCGGGATCGTCTTTCTCGCCGGCAAGCTGATCGCCCGCCGGGTCGGCGGCGCCACCCGCCGCTCGGTGGTCGGGCCGATCGACCGAATCCTCGGCGCCGGCTTCGGAGCATTGAAGGGGCTGATCGGGGCGACTTTGCTCTATCTCGCCGCCAACCTCGTCTACGACACGATTCACGGCCAGTCGGCGCAGAGGCCCGACTGGATGGCCCAGTCGCGCACTTATCCTCTGCTCTCCGCGAGCGGCCGGGCGATCGTCGATTTCGTCCAGTGGCGCCGAGGCGCACCGCCCGCCGATCAGTCCGAACCGGAGTCGAACGGCTCTACGAACGCGGCATGATCCGCCTTCACGACACGATGGCGCGCGACAAGCGCCTGTTCGAGCCCGCCGACCCTTCGCGGGTGACGATGTATGTCTGCGGACCGACCGTCTACAATCGCGCCCATATCGGCAATGCCCGGCCGGCGGTGGTGTTCGACGTGCTCGCCCGCCTGCTCCGTCATATCTATGGCGCCGACAGCCTCATCTATGCCCGCAACGTCACCGACGTCGACGACAAGATCATCGAAGCGGCGCGCACCGAAGGCGTCGAGCCCGGAACGATCACCGAGCGGTTCGAACGCCATTATCTCGAGGATATGGGCGCGCTCGGCGTGGCGCCGCCGACCATCGCTCCGCACGCCACCGACAATATCGAGGACATGGTCGCCTTGATCGGCAGGCTGATCGAGACCGGCAACGCCTATGAGGCAGACGGCCACGTCCTGTTCCATGTGCCGAGCGATCCCGATTACGGCGCGCTCGGCCGGCGCGACCGCGACGCAATGATCGCCGGTGCCCGGGTCGAGGTGGCGTCCTACAAGAAGGACCCGGCCGATTTCGTGCTGTGGAAGCCTTCGCCGCCGGAGACGATCGGCTGGGACAGCCCCTGGGGCCGGGGCCGGCCCGGCTGGCATATCGAATGCTCGGCGATGATCGAGCGCCATCTCGGCCGGACCATCGACATTCACGGCGGCGGGCTCGACCTGATTTTCCCGCACCACGAGAACGAGATCGCCCAGAGCCGCTGCGCCCATGACGCGCCGCTCGCCCATTACTGGGTCCATAACGGCTTCCTCTCGATGGCCGGCGGCGAGAAGATGTCGAAGAGCCTCGGCAATGTGGTGACGGTCGGCGAGCTGCTGGCCGAGGGCCACAAGGGCGAGACCCTTAGGCTCGCTCTGCTTTCGGCCCATTACCGCCAGCCGCTCGAATGGTCGGCGCAGCTGGTGGCGCAGAGCAAGGCGACTCTCGATCGCCTCTATCGAGCCGCCGGCGAGGCCGAGGGAGGCGCGATCGATCAAGGCGTGGCCGAGGCGCTCGCCGACGATCTCAACACGCCTTTGGCTTTGTCGAGGCTCGCGGCGATCGAGGATCCGGCCTCGCTTCGGGCGTCGGCCGCGCTGCTCGGACTGCTCGGCGAGAGCCATTCGGCCTGGTTCCAGGGCGACGGCGACGAGCGGATCGACGCTCTGATCGCCGCCCGCGCCGAAGCCAAGGCCCGGCGCGACTTCGCCGAGGCGGATCGGATCCGCGCGGAGCTGGCGGCCGAGGGCATCGTGCTTGAGGACAAGAGCGACGGCACGACCTGGCGCCGTGTCTAGATTCTCCCCGGGACGGGGAGGGGGACCATGCGAAGCATGGTGGAGGGGCTGCTCAGGAGTCAGTGCCAACCCCTCCACCGCACTACGTGCGGTCCCCCTCCCCGTACCGGGGAGGATTTGTAGCGCTCGGCTCAACCCGCCTCTATATCCCCTCTGTGACCACCGCCCTCTATAACCGCGACATCCTTCGTCTCGCCGCGTCGATCCCACACCAGCGCCGGCTCGACCGGCCGCAGGCGAGCGTGGAGAAGAAATCGCCGGTCTGCGGCAGCCGTGTCGCGGTCGATATCGTCCTCGACGAAGAGGGCAGGGTCTGCGAGCTCGGCCAGGAGGTGAAGGCCTGCGCGCTTGGCCAGGCCTCCGCCGCCCTGATGGGGGCGGGCGCGATCGGGCGCTCGGTGGCCGAGCTAACGGCGGCGCGGGACTCGCTCGCCGCCTTCCTCGCCGGCAGCAGCGAGGATCCCGGCGACTGGCCGGGCCTGACCCTGTTCCGCGACGCCCGGCCGTTCACCGCGCGCCACGCCTCGATCCTGCTCGCCTTCGAAGCCGCCGCCGAGGCCGCCTCGCTCGCGGCCAGCAGCCACATCTCTCCGCACAAGGCGGCGGCACGCTGATGGAGGAGGGGGCCGCCGCCGCGACCGCGTTGGTCCTTCGCGACGGCGTGATCATGCTCGGCGCGGCCCTTTTGTTCGTCATGGTCTTCCGCCGGCTCGGGCTCGGCGCGGTGCTCGGCTATCTGCTTGCCGGCGCTCTGGTCGGACCGTCCGGACTGGGGCTGATCAGCGCGCCCGAGGAAATGCTCCATATCGCCGATTTCGGGATCGTCCTGCTCCTCTTCCTGGTCGGGCTCGAGCTCCATCCGAGCCGGCTCTGGAGGCTCCGGCGCGACATTTTGGGGCTCGGCACCGCCCAGGTGACTCTCGCCGGGCTGGCGCTCGCCGGGCTGGTCTATCTCGCCACCGGCTTCAGTCCCGCCGCGTCGCTCGCCATCGGACTTCCGCTCGCTCTGTCGTCCACCGCGCAGGTGCTTCCGAGCCTCCGCGCAGACGGTTCGATCAACACGCCGTCGGGCGAGCGCGCTTTCTCGATCCTGCTGTTCCAGGACCTGTCGATCGTGCCGCTGATCACGATCATCGCCGCATTGTCGCGGGCGCCGGCCGATCCCAGCGCTCCGCCCGGGTGGCAGCTGGCGCTCTACACGGTCGCGGCGATCGCCGGGCTGGTCCTTGCCGGTCGCTTCCTGATCAATCCCCTTTTCCGGCTGGTCGGCCGGATCAGCGAGCGCGAATTGTTCATCGTCGCCGGCCTGTTCATCGTCCTGGCCAGCGCCGCGGTCATGCAGGCGCTTCATCTCTCGACCGCTCTCGGTGCCTTCATCGCCGGAGTGATGCTCGCCGATTCGCCCTACCGCCACGAGCTCGAGGCGGACATCGACCCGTTCCGGTCGATCCTGCTCGGCCTGTTCTTCCTCGCCGTCGGCATGATGCTCGACATCGGGGCCGTCCTCAGCCGGCCCCTCTTCGTGATCGCGATGGCCGCCGCTCTGATCGCGGTGAAGGCGATCATCCTCTTCGGCCTCGCCAAGGCCTTCCGGATGGAAACGAGGCGGGCGGTCAAGCTCGGCCTTCTGCTCAGCCAGGGCGGCGAATTCGCCTTCGTCCTGTTCGCCGCGGCCCAGAATGCGATGCTGATCGAGCCGGAGGCGGCGAGCCTCTTTTCGGCGATCGTCACTCTGTCGATGGCCTCGACGCCCTTGCTGATGATGTTCAACGACTGGCTCGACCGCCGCTCGACCCGCAATGCCGGCGCCGGCCTCGAAGGGCCCGAGCATAGTGCGACCACCGACGCGATCATCGTCGGCTACGGCCGGTTCGGACAAACGGTGGCGCAGATGCTGATGGCCAAGGGGCTGACCGTCACCCTGATCGATTACAAGCCGAGCCAGATCGAGCGGGTCGGAAGCTTCGGCGCCAAGGTCTATTATGGCGACGGCACCAGGGTCGACCTGCTCCGGCTGGCGGGCGCCGGGGACATCAAGGCCCTCTTGCTCTGCAACGACGGGCCGCCGCTCACCGCGCGCAAGCTCGAGCCGATCCTCGAAGCCTTCCCGCAGGCGTCGGTCTTCGTCCGCGCCTTCGACCGGATCCACATGATGGAGCTGGCACCGCTCGACATCAAATATGCCGTCCGGGAATTGTTCGAGTCGGCGGTCGAGATGGGCCGCGAGGCGCTCGCTTTGTTCTGCATCGGCCCCGAGGAAGTCGACCGGGTCGAGGCGGAATATCGCCGCCGCGATCTCGAGCGGCTCGAGCGCCAGACCGCATCGGGCGATCTCCACGCCGGCGCCCAGACCGTCTTCGGGCCGGAGAATTCGCTTCCCGATAAGGACGTCGAGCGTCAGCCCGTCTGACGGCGCAGGAAATCCTCGACCTCGGCAAGCTCCACGTCGGTCGCGACGAATGCCTTGCCGATCCCCCGGGTGAGGATGAAGGCTGTCCGCCCGTCCGCCTGTTTCTTGTCGCCGGCCATGTGGCGGACCAGGCTGGCCGGGTCGGCATCTCCCGCCTTCGTCGGGAGGCCGGCCAAGGCAAGATGCGCTTCCACCCGGTCGGAATCCTCGACGGGGCACAGGCCGTGCCCGGCGGAGAGACGGAAAGCGAGGGCCATGCCGGTCGCGACCGCCTCGCCGTGGAGAAGGGCGTCTGAAAAGCCGGATTCCGCCTCCAGCGCATGGCCGAACGTGTGGCCGAAATTGAGCAGGGCCCGCCGTCCGCCGGTCTCGCGCTCGTCGGCGGCGACGATCCCGGCCTTGGCTCGGACGCAGGTCTCGATCGCCGCGATCCGCGCATCGGTGTCGCCGGCGAGCAGCTTTTCTCCATTCTGCTCGCACCAGGCGAAGAAGGCCGGATCGCCGATCAGGCCGTATTTGACGACTTCGGCATAGCCGGAGCGAAGCTGGCGGGCGGGCAGGGTGTCGAGGGTCGAGGGATCGATCAGCACCTCCGCGGGCTGGTGGAAGGTCCCGATTTGATTCTTGCCGGCCGCCATATTGATCGCGGTCTTGCCGCCGACCGAGGAATCGACCTGGGCGAGCAGGGTGGTCGGGATCTGGACCAGGCCGCAGCCGCGCTTCAGGATCGAGGCCGCGAAGCCGGCGAGATCGCCGACCATGCCCCCACCGAAGGCGATGATATGGTCGCCGCGCCCGACTTCGAGCGCCAGCAACTGCTCGACCAGCTTTTCGAGGCTCGGCCAACTCTTGCTAGCCTCGCCGGCCGGGACCGGGATCAGGGCGATGTCGAGCCCGCTCGCTTCCAGCCTGTCGCCCTGGGCGGCCCAGGCGCCCTCGTCGGCGACGACGACCAGCCGCCCATCGCGCGCATAAGGAGCGAGCAGGGTAGCGGCGTGATCGAGCAGCCGGTCGCCGATGCTTATCTCGTAGCTGCGCTCGCCGAGGCTGACTTCGACTCGTCTCATCGCGCCGCCTCGTGCTCGGCCAAAGCGTCGATGATTCGGTCGACCGCCCGGTCGTGCGGCATCGACTGGCTTTTGATGTGGAGATGGGCCTCGGCGTAGATCGGGTTGCGGACGGCGGCGAGCTGGCCGAGCAGAGCCACCGGGTCCCGGCCGCGCAGCAGCGGGCGATGGTCGCGCCGCGACACCCGCTCGGCCAGGGTCTCGATATCGGCGTCGAGCCAGATCGCGATGCAGGTCTCGAGGATCAGGGCCCGAAGCCGCTCGTCGAGGAAGGCGCCGCCGCCGGTCGCGACGACCTTGGGCGGCCCGCCGATCAGCCGGGTGATGACGCGGCGCTCGCCGTCGCGGAACGACGCCTCGCCGAAGCGGTCGAAAATCTCCGCTATCTTGTGATCGGCTGCTTTCTCGATCTCCTCGTCGGAATCGACGAACGGGAGGCCGAGCCGCTTGGCCAGCCGCCGGCCGACGGTCGATTTGCCGACCCCCATCAGCCCGACCAGGACGATGGAACGGTCGGGGCGTGGGAGCGCGTCGGGCATTCGGCGGGGGCTATACATCGGCCCGCATCGTGGGGCAAAAGGCCGGCCATGCGTAGCTCTTTTGCCCCCCAGCGCCGGCGCCGGTCGCCGCTTCCGATCATCCTGCTCATCCTTCTCGCGCTGTTCATCGGCCTTTTGGTGTGGCTCGGCACCCGCAACACCGAGGTGCCGACCCAGCGCATCGAGCAGGACGTGACCAATGAAGCGCTCGCCCATTAGGGTTCGGGCCCACCACCGGAGGCGGCCGTGACGGGTTGGCATTTGGTGTCCGGCAAGGAGCGAGGAGGAGCGATGAAGTTTTATCGTGACCGATCGAGCGACGCTGTCCGGGCGGCAAAGGACAGCCCGCCGCTTCGCGGTCGGCCGGAGAAGGCGGCTGGCTGCGTCGATCGCCTCGGACGGGCTGCCCGGCCCGCCCTTCGGCACTCTCCTGTCCAGCCGCCTTCTCCGGCCGATCCCGGTCACCTCCGGTGATGGGTCCGAACCCTCGATATCTTTTCCTGGCGGGCGTGGTCGGTTTGCTCGCCGCGGGCGCCGCTCTCGGCCAGCAGGAGAAGGCGCCGGAGTCGCTGCTTCCGCCCGGATTCAACGAGCCGCCGCCGCCGCGCGAGACCCCGCCCGGCGAGACTCCGCCCGCTCCGAAAGCGACCCCCGCCACTCCGGCGGCGACTCCGGGCTCGCCGGCTGCTCCGGGCGACGAGCCGCTCCCCGCCGACGCGGCCGAGCAGGATCTCGCCCAGCTCGGATTGCCCAGCTACAGCGGTGTCGAGATTCCCGACGCCTCGCGGCGCGAGACAAGTTTCGTCGGTCCGCTGACTCCGGGCAATTGGGGCCTCGCCCCCGGCGCGTTCGGCAACGCCAATGGCCGCTTCCTGACCACATTGATGGGCCGGCTCGACGCGCCACTGCCGTCGCGCTGGACCTCGATCCTGCTTCGCCGGGCCTTGATGTCGCGGGTTCCGACCCCGGCGAAGGTCGCCGACGTGGACTGGATCGCCGAGCGGGCCTGGCTTTTGCTCCGGATGGGCGAGGCCGATTCGGCGCGCGCCCTCGTCCAATCGGTCGACGTCGACAAATTCACTCCGCGCATGTTCACCGTCGCGGTCCAGACCGCGCTTGCGACCGGCGATCCGGCGGCGCTCTGCCCGCTCGTCCAGCCGGGCCGGGCGATCTCCGACGAGCCGATCTGGCCGCTCGCCGACGCGATGTGCGCATCGCTCGAAGGCGATGCCGCACGGGCGAGCCAGCTGATCGACCAGGCGCGCGGCCGGAGCGGCGCCGGCGGGATCGATATCTTGCTCGCCGAGAAGGTGATCGGGGCCGGGCTCAATACCCGCCGGGCGGTCACCATCCAGTGGGACGGGGTCGACCGTCTCAACAGCTGGCGGTTCGGCATGGCCAGCGCAACCGGCCTCGAAATCCCGAAGCCGCTGATCGACCGCGCCGGCCCGACCGTCCAGGCCTGGCAGGCGCGTGCTCCGATGATCCCGATCGAGCAGCGGACCGCCGCGGCCGAGACCGCGGCCTCGCTGGGGGTCTTCTCGAACCAGTCGCTGGTCGAGATGTACAGCCTGATCGCCGACTCGACCGATCCGTCGGAAATCCAGGCGAGCGTTGGCGGCCGGCTTCGGCGCTGCTACGTCGCCCGCAGCTTCGGCGACCGGGTCGATGCGATGCGCGGCCTCTGGGAGGAGGCGAAAACGCCGCGAGAGCGCTACGGCCGGCTGATCCTCACGGCTGCGGCGGCCGCCCAAATCCCGCCCTCCGACTCGCTCAAGGACCGCGCCGCCGATCTGATCGCCTCGATGCTGTCCGCCGGCTTCGACCGCCAGGCGGCGCGCTGGTCGGCGATCGTCGAGAATATGGGCAAGGACGGCGACCGCGCCTGGGCTTTGCTCGCTCTGGCCTCGGATCGGCCGACGGTCGATGTCGGCGCGAGCCGCGCCCAGGCCTTCGCCGACCGCGACGGCGGCCAGCGCGGCCGGCTGCTGATCGCCGGCCTGGCCGGCCTCGGCCGCCTCAGCGATCCGGGGGCCCTCGGTCTCGACACGGCCGCTCGAAGCCGCTGGGAGCGGCTGATCGACGCCGCCGCCGTCGCTAACCAGCCGGGCACGGTCGCTCTGCTTGCGGGGACCGGGATGCAGACCGCCGACTGGAGCGGGGTCCCGCCCGAGCATCTCTACCACATCGTCAGCGCGCTCCGCCGGGTCGGCCTCGAATATGAAGCGCGGATGATCGCCGCCGAGGCGCTGAGCCGGCTGTGACCTCCGCCATAAGCATTGCGCGAAAAGGTGGGTACCGGCTTTTCGCGACAAGCAATGCGACAAAGAACAGAGAGGCGGCTTGTGATTGAGTCCGATCACAGGCCGCCCAAAGGCGAGGATCCTCGCCTGATCGCGGCCTTCCTCGAGATGATGGCGGCCGAAGCGGGCGCAGCCGCCAACACCTTGCTCGCCTATCAGCGCGACCTGCGCGGCGCCTCCGAGACTCTCGGCGGCGGGCTCGCCGCGGCCTCGCCCGACGAGTTGAAGCGGCTCGCCTCGGCCTGGCTGCCGCTCAAGCGCGCCACCGTCGCCCGCAAGGCCGCCGCATTGCGCCGATTCTTCGCCTTCCTCCACGACGAGGGGATGCGGGCCGACGATCCGTCGGCGGCGCTTCCGAGGCCGGCCGGAGAGCGGCCGCTGCCGAAGATCCTCGATCATGCCGCGGTCGACGCTTTGTTCGCGGAGCTCGAACGGCGCAGATCCGAGGAGGGGGAGGGGGCGCCCGCGATCCGGCTCAGCGCCCTGGTCGAATTGCTTTACGGGTCCGGGCTTCGGGCGACCGAACTGGTCTCGCTGCCGCGCCACGCGGTCCAGCCCGACCGGCCGTTCCTGATCCTTCGCGGCAAAGGCGGCCGCGAGCGGCTGGTGCCGATCTCGGACCGCGCCCGGGCCGCCGTCGCCGCCTGGGCCGAGACGGTTCCGCGCGATTCGCTCTGGCTGTTCCCCTCGGGGAAGAAGCATCTCAGCCGGGTCAGGCTCTACCAGTTGCTCAAGGAGCTGGCCGCGGCGGCAGGGATTCCGCCCGAGCGGGTCAGCCCGCACGTCCTCCGCCATGCCTTCGCCACCCATCTGCTCGAGGGCGGCGCCGACCTTCGGGCGCTCCAGCTCCTCCTCGGCCATGCCGACATCGCCACCACCCAGATCTACACCCATGTCGACAGCCGCCGCCTGATCGACCTGGTCAACGAGAGACACCCGCTAGGCTCCGCACTCCGCGCCCGAGGTGGCCGTGCGATCGGAAATGGCACCTAATTGCTCGGCCTGTCATTGCGAGGAGCGGAGCGACGCGGCAATCCAGTTTCGGTATTCGCGAAAGGCGCCGCTCTGGATTGCTTCGCTGCGCTCGCAATGACGCGGAGTGGTCGGGTGGTCCGAGCCATGCCGAACGTCGAGCGGGCGTCTCCGTTGACGCCCGCGCCAAGCGGCCCTAACCCGCGCCCCGGACATGGCCGCCTTTCTCGACTTTGAAAAATCGATCGCCGAGCTCGACGCCCGGGTCGAGGAATTGCGCGAGACCGCGCTCGCCGGCGATCTCAACATCGACGCCGAGATCGAGAAGCTCCAGGCCAAGTCGGACCGGATGCTTCGCGACACTTATTCGCGACTGACACCGTGGCAGAAGACCCTGGTCGCCCGCCATCCGGACCGGCCCCATTTCAAGGATTATGTCGCGGGCCTCATCGAGGATTTCGTGCCGCTCGCCGGCGACCGCGCGTTCGGCGAGGACGAGGCGATCGTTGGCGGACTGGGCCGTCTCGGCGGCCGCAAGATCATGCTGATCGGCCATGAGAAAGGCGACGATACCGCGAGCCGCCTCAAGCACAATTTCGGGATGGCCAAGCCCGAAGGCTATCGCAAGGCGATCCGGCTGATGCAGCTCGCCGACCGGTTCGGACTTCCGGTGGTCACTCTGGTCGACACGCCCGGCGCCTTTCCGGGGGTGCAGGCGGAGGAGCGCGGCCAGGCCGAGGCGATCGCCCGGTCGACCGAGCAATGCCTGGCCCTGTCGGTCCCGATCGTCGCGGCGATCGTCGGCGAGGGCGGCTCGGGCGGAGCGATCGCGGTCGCCGCAGCCAACAAAGTGCTGATGCTCGAGCATAGCGTCTATGCGGTGATCTCGCCCGAAGGCTGCGCCTCGATCCTGTGGCGGACCGCCGAGAAAGCGAGCGAGGCGGCCGAAGCGATGCGGGTCACCGCGGCCGATCTGAAGCAGCTCGAAGTGATCGACCGGATCGTGCCCGAGCCGGTCGGAGGCGCCCATCGCGACCCGGCCGAAGCGATCAGGACCCTGGGCGAGGCGATCGGCGAGGAGCTGGATTCGTTCGACGGCCAGACCGGCGCCGAGATCAAGGCGGCGCGCCGCGCCAAATATCTGGCGATCGGCTAGGGTCTGGTCGTCCTGAATCGACCGTCATTGCGAGGAGCGGAGCGACGCGGCAATCCAGCGGGCCTCCGAGGCCGTACTGGATTGCTTCCCCCGGCCTTCGCCGGGGTCGCAATGACGACGTAAGCCAGTCTAGCCGATCAGACTATAGATCATGCCGAACGCTCAAAAGGAAAGGGGCGGCGGAACCGAGGTTCCGCCGCCCCTGCTTTCAGCCTTTTGGCCGATTAGCCCTTCATCGCCGTCGAAACGTTGGTGAAGGTCGTGTTCAGCTGCTTGCCGAGGCCCTGCATGGCAGTGATGGCGGCAACGGCGATGAGAGCGGCGATCAGGCCATATTCGATGGCGGTGGCACCCTTCTCATTGCGCATCAGCTTGCGAAGAATCTTCATGTTCCGGTCTCCTGTTCCAAAGCTTTGGAAGTCCACACTTCCGAGCCCGCCCCCAATTTCCTAAAGTCCGGGAAGGCCAGCATTCGGTCTAATCAAAGGAAGTTTCCAAAAAGTTAGCGTGCGGCCGCTTCTTTCCGGTCAGCGCGAAGTCGAGACAGCGGTGGAAACATTATTCCACATGCCGATCGTGGTGCTTGCGAACTGGCTGAGCCCCGCCATCATGGCCAGGACGATCAGGGCGACGATCAGGCCATATTCCACAGCGGTGGCGGCCTTCTTGTCCCGGATCAGCTTTAAAAATCTGGCCATCGCCTCTATTCCCCCAAACGGCAGTGCGCCCATTAGCCGCCGGAAATATCCCTCATGCAGTTAACGAAGTCCTAGCGAGGGCCATCCACTTGGAAAAAAATCCGACAATGATCGTGGTCGCGGCGGCCCTGGTCGACGCCGAGGGGAGGGTCTTGCTTCAGCAGAGGCTGCCCGGCCGGTCGATGGCGGGCCTCTGGGAATTCCCCGGCGGCAAGGCGGAATCGGGCGAGCGGCCCGAGGCTGCTTTGATCCGCGAGCTGGAGGAGGAGCTCGGAATCGCCACCGACGAAGCCTGCCTCGCTCCCGCGGCTTTCGCCAGCGCCAACAATGGGGGCCGGCACATGCTTCTCCTGCTCTATATCTGCCGCAAATGGCGAGGCGAGCCGCAACCGCTCGACGCGGCCGCGCTCAAATGGGTCCGGCCCGCCCAGATGTTCGCGCTGGACATGCCGCCCGCCGACAAGCCGCTGATCGGCCTGCTCGACGCATTGATCTGATTCCCAGCGCTTTTGCGGCCCACGACGATTAGAGGAAGAGCGTGGCAGACGACACCCGACTCCTCCTTCCCGGGCCGCGCGAGGCGCTCGCCGACATGGAAAGGCTGATCGCTTCGTGCGTCAGCAGCGTGTCGGCCGAGGATCCGGGGCTGTTCGGTCCGGCCAGCGTCACCTGGCGGATTCTCCGCCATCCCGCCTACGGCATCTCGGCCCTGGCCGGCCTGCTCCACGAGGCGCTCCACCCGGTGGCGATGGCCGCGATCGACCAGCACAGCGACTATCGGCTCGACGCCTGGCGGAGGGCGCACCGGACGACCGATTACATCTTCACCATCTCGTTCAGCGGCGCCAGCATCGCTCGCGCGGCCGGCGAGCGCGTTCGTCAAATCCATCGGCGCGTTGGGGGAGTCGATCCGGTGACCGGCCGATCCTACCGCGCCGACGATCCCGACCTTTTGCTCTGGATCCACTGCGTCAACACCGAAATGGCCCTGCGCGGACAGGAAATGTTCGGCGGCGGGCTTTCGGCCGCAGACGCCGATCGCTTCGTCCGCGAGCAGGTCGAAGCGGCGCTTCTCGTCGGCCTCGAGGAAGCGGATGTGCCAGATACACGCGGGGAGTTGCGAGCGGCCATCGCCGCCGCGGTCGACCCGGTCCTTAGCCCTCCGGCGGCCGAATTCGCCCGACTGCTTCTCACCGCTCGAATGCCGCCGGCGATGCGGCCCTTCTGGGCGATGCATGTCGCCGGCGCGATCGCCTTGCTTCCGCCCGAAGCCCGGCGGCTCTACGATTTTCCGAAATGGATACCAACCGGAGCCGGCGCGCGGCTGGCAATCAGAACGATGCTCCGGACGATGCGCTTCGGTTACTCCTTCGTTCCGACCGTAAGAGAGGCGAACCGCCGCCTCGACGGCCTGAGCGGGCTCACTCCGGAGCGGACTTGAGCGCCTCCGCCAGCGACGCCTTGCCGCTTCCGCGTGCGGCCGGGCGGGGCAGGTCGGGTCCCGGGGCCCAGCCGAGCAGATAGAGGATCTCGAACCGTTCGGCGGTCTTGCCGTCCGGGTCGGCGGCCGCGGCGAAATCTGCGGCCGCCGCGGCCAGCCCAAGGCGGGTCACCGGCTTGCGCGAGCGGGCGGCGAGGATGTTGGTAGCCGCCGTCGCGCGAAGGTCCGCGACCAGCGGGTCGAGCCCGGCGAAACGCACGTCGAGGCCGTGGCAATCGACGACCGGAAGAGCGAAGCCCGCCCGGGTCAGCAGGTCGCCGGCGGCGCGGACGTCGATCTGCGGATGGATGTGCGGCGCCGCGCCGCCTTCGGCCGAATCGGCGGCGAGCATCGCGCTCCTCAGGCGGGGCAGGCTGCCGGCTCCGGCGAAGGCGCCGAGGAACAGGCCGTCGGGGCGCAGAGCCTTGCGGATCAGCAGTAGCGCGCCGGGCAGGTCGTTGACGGTGTCGAGCGTTCCGCAGGAGACGACCAGGTCGAAAGCGCCTTCGCCGAACGGCAGCCGATCCTCGTCGCACTGGACTCCCCCGGCCGCGCCGGCGAAGTCGAAGCCGGGATCGGCAGCGGTCACGTTGAGCCCGCGCCCGCGCAGGCGCTCGGTCAGGAGCGCGGAGCCGCAGCCGAGATCGAGCGCGTCGCGGAAGTCGCGCTTCACGAGGTCGAGCCGCTCGATCAGCTCGTCCGCGACGAGGGCGGCGAGGTAATCCGCATCACTCGAACGTCGCGCGGCCCGGTCGCGGCGAAGGCGGCGCAGTCTTCGATCGAAGGGCAGATCCTGGCTCATCCTCCGCCGCGATAGGTGCTTCGCGGCCGGCGATAAAGGGAGGGGGCAGACAGGCGCGCCGCCCTTGCCTAGTTTCGCTTGATGCTGGCGAGGCTTTTCTCGACCCTTGTTCGATCCGGACCGTTGACGGTCACCGATTCGGGCGGCCGGACGCACAGCTATGGGACTCCATCGGCCGAGGTCGATCCGGTCACGATCCGGATCGCCGACGGGGCGACCGAGCGCCGGATCCTTCGCAATCCGGCCTTGGGCTTCGGTGAGGCGTTCATGGACGGGCGCCTCGTCATCGAGAGCGGCGACATCCGGTCTCTCGCCGACCTGATCGGTTTCAATTTGCGCTGGGAAAAGGACAATCCGGTCCTCGCTTCCTTGTGGCGGCCGCGCCGGATCGCCGCCGCTCTCGACGCCTGGAACTGGCGCCGACGCTCGCGCCGCAACGTCGCCCATCATTACGACCTGTCGGACCGGCTGTTCGCGCTCTTCCTCGATCCGCAGCGCCAATATAGCTGCGCCTACTTCGCCGATCCGGGGATGAGTCTCGAAGAAGCGCAGTGGGCGAAGATGGCGCATGTCGCCGCCAAGCTGCTCCTGACGCCGGGCCAGAAATTGCTCGACATCGGCTGCGGCTGGGGCGGCCTCGCCATCCATCTGGCGCGGACCTTCGACGTCGAAGTCACCGGCATCACCTTGTCCGCGGAGCAGTTGCACTATGCCCGCGAATGCGCCGCGGCGGCGGGAGTCGCGGAGAGAGTGCGCTTCGAGCTGGCCGACTGGCGCGACGTGAGCGGCCGGTTCGACCGGATCGTCTCGGTCGGGATGTTCGAGCATGTCGGCCCGCCGCACTATCGCCGATTCCTCGACCGCTGCCACGATCTGCTGACCGACGACGGAGTGATGCTGCTCCACACGATCGGCCGCGCCGACGGGCCCGGCGCGACCGATCCCTGGCTCGCCAAATATATCTTTCCGGGGGGCTATGTGCCGGCGCTCAGCCAGATCGCTCCGGCGATCGAGCGGAGCTTCCTGTGGCTGACCGACCTCGAAGTCTGGCGGCTCCATTATGCCGGGACTCTCGAATGCTGGTACGAACGGGTGGTCGCGGCCGAGGCCGAGATCGTCCGCCTCTACGACGAGCGCTTCCTGCGGATGTGGCTCTTCTATCTGGCCGGCGGGATCGCGGCGTTCCGCCATGACGGCCATTGCGTCTTCCAGCTCCAGCTCGCGCGTCGCCGCGATTCGGTGCCTCTGACCCGCGATTATATGAGCGAGGCCGGCACGTGAGGGCCGAGTCCGCCGCGGTCGCTCGACTGGCGCTCCGGCAAGTCGTCGATTTCGTGCTCCCGCCGCGCTGCCCGGGCTGCGGCGCGATCACCAGCGATCCGCACAGCTTCTGCGTTCAGTGCTGGAGCGCGCTCACCTTCCTCGGCGATCCCTGCTGCGTTCGCTGCGGACTGCCGTTCGAATATGGCGGAGGCCGGGAGGCCGAATGCGGACGCTGCCTGGCCGATCCGCCGCCCTTCGACCGGATGCGCGCCGCGGTCGCTTATGGCGAGGTCGCCCGGCAGGTTGCCTTGAAGCTCAAATATAGCGGCCGGCCGGGCGTCGCCTCGACTCTCGGCCGGTTCATGGCGCGCCATCTCGCCTCGGCGGACCGGGAGGCCGTGCTGGTCCCGGTGCCGCTCCACCGCTGGCGGATCTGGAAGCGCGGCTACAACCAGTCCGCCTTGATCGCCTCGTCGCTCGCCAAAGCAAGCGGCCTCGCGGTCGATCTCGACCTGCTGCGCCGGGTGAAGGCGACTCCTGTGCTGCGAGGCCTCGGCCGGCGCGAGCGGGCGCTCGCGGTGCGCGGCGCCTTCGCGGTGCGCGGCAAGGAGCCGCTCGCCGGGCGGTCGTTCATCCTGGTCGACGACGTCTTCACCAGCGGCGCGACCGCCGGCGCCTGCGCCCGGACCTTGAAGCGGGCCGGCGCGGCGCGGGTCGAGATCATCTGCTGGGCCCGCGTGGTGGCAGCGGAGGATTCAGGGCTCGGCTTCGATAAAAGCCACCCATCGTGACGTTAAGGCCGTTGCTGCACCTCTCGCCCTGCGCGACGGCCCAACCCATCGCCTTGCGCGTGAAGGTCAGCGTGCACCCCTCCATGTCGCGCCACGCGCCGCGGCCGGCGCGGATCCGAACAACCCCGCCGACGGCGCTGTCATTGGCATTCACTCCGCCCGGATAGATCCACAGCGCCGTCAGAGCGAAGGCATGAAGGCCACCGCCGAGCGCTGCCATGCGCAGGCGGCTCGGAGCCTGGGGATCACCCCCTCGGTCATAGGATAAGGGCAGTTCGAGACGATCGACGAGCTCCTCGGCCCGCTTCTCATAGGCAGCCGCGACACAAAAGCGGTTCTCGCAACGGTCCCTGTCGGTGAGCCAATGGGCCTGGCTGCCGGCCACGCCGCCGCGGTTTCGTGCCTTGGCGTACAGAATCGCGACGTCGCGGTCGGACGCTGCAAGCGCCGGATCGCGGCAGATCATGATCTCGACCCTCGTGCCAGCCTTTGCGCAGTCGAAGCTCGGTTCGTCCGGCGCAGGCGCGGCCGCGGCGGCGAGAAGTGACGCCAGCAGCATGCTAGTTGCTTGCTCCTCTGTCGATGTTCCTGTCCTTCATCTCGCGTCTTTTCCCCGCCAGCATCAAGCCTTTCCGGCCCCGTGCGCATTCGTACGTAGCCCGATGAACCTCGGCGCAAGTTCGCCGGTTGTTGCCCCGAGCGATTGACAGCGGCCGGCCTGCACCGCAGTCCTGCCGGCAAGGAACGAGGACAGGAAGACTATGCCACGCGTCGAGATCTACACCAAGTTCGGTTGCCCCTATTGCGCGCGCGCCAAGGCGCTGCTGGAGAGCAAGGGGGTCGAGTATGAGGAGGTCGATATCGGCATGGTCGCCGGCAAGCGCCAGGAGATGATGGGCCGCGCCAACGGCCGTTCCACCGTGCCTCAGATCTTCATCGACGGCCGTCATGTCGGCGGCAGCGACGATCTCGCCGAGCTCGACCGCAACGGCCAGCTCGACCCGATGCTCGAGGCCGGATGAAGGTCGCGCTCTACCAGGCGCGGACCGGGATCGATCCGGAGCGCAATTCGGCCGGCCTCGTGGCGGCCGTCAGGGAAAGCGCTGCGGCGGGCGCGGCGATCCTGTTCACTCCGGAGATGAGCGGGCTTCTCGACCGCGACCGGAGTCGCGCCGAGACCAGGTTGAAGAGCGAGGATGAGGATCCCGTGCTCGCCGCGGTCCGCGAAGCCGCGCGGGATTCAGGGATCTGGGTCCATCTCGGCTCGCTCGCGGTCCGCAGCGGGGGCGGCCGGCTCGCCAATCGCGGCTTCCTGATCGACGACAAGGGCGCGATCCGCGCGCGCTACGACAAGATCCACCTGTTCGACGTCGATCTCGCCACCGGCGAGAGCTGGCGCGAATCGGCGCTCTACGCTCCGGGCGGCAAAGCGGTGGTCGCGGAGACGCCGGCCGGGCGGATCGGCCTGTCGGTCTGCTACGATCTTCGCTTCCCCGATCTCTATCGCAGCCTGACCGACGCCGGCGCCGAGATCCTCGCAATCCCGGCCGCCTTCACCGTCCCGACCGGCGAGGCGCACTGGCACGTGCTGATGCGCGCCCGGGCGATCGAGGCGGGCGTGTTCGTCGTCGCCGCCGCCCAGTCCGGGCGCCACGAGGACGGGCGCGAGACCTACGGCCATTCGCTGGTGGTCGGCCCCTGGGGCGAGGTCTTGCTCGACATGGGGGAAGGAGAGGGCGTCGGGTTCGCCGACATCGATCTCGCCAGGATCGAGGAGGTGCGCGGGCGACTGCCGGCGATCCGCCATCGCCGGCCGATCCCCGCCGCCGAAATCGTCGGAGGTGAAGACGCCATCGCCAGTCCCGCCAGGCGAAAAGTCCCGCTGCCGGCGCGATGATCATCTTCGACCTCAAATGCGCCGAGAGCGGCCACGTCTTCGAAGCCTGGTTCGGATCGAGCGGCGACTATGAGGACCAGCGCCAGCGCGGACTGATCGCCTGCCCGCTCTGCGGAAGCACCCGGATCGCCAAGGCGGTGATGGCGCCCGCGGTCGGCGCGAAGGGCAATCGCGGCGCCCCGGCGCCGGCGGCGGAAGGGACTCCGGCCGGACAGCCTTCGCCCGAATTGTTTTCCGGCGACCCGGAGACGGTCAAGCAGATGCTCGCGGCGGTCGCCGCGGTCCAGCGCAAGATGCTCGAAGGGTCGGAGAGCGTCGGCGACCGCTTCGCCGACGAGGCGCGGGCGATCCACCTCGGCGAGACCGAGAAAAGGCCGATCCACGGCCGCGCCAGCCGGGCCGATGCCGAGAGCCTGATCGAGGACGGCATCCCGGTCGCGCCTTTGCCCTTCCCGGTGATCGAGCCCGGCGAGGAGAATTGACCCGCCGGCCCGAGCGCCCTAACTCGGCGGTCCGGCGGCGGCCCCGTAGCTCAGCAGGATAGAGCATCAGATTCCTAATCTGAGGGCCACAGGTTCGAATCCTGTCGGGGTCACCACCGCCGCCAACACATTCAACCCAGTCCCGCCATTTCGGACAATCCCGGCTCGTTACAGCCCCGCAAGAATCCTGTATATTTGCCGGAGCGGCGGCGCGACTCGCTGTAATACAAACTGTTCTTGCCGTGTCTCGCCCGCCGTCCGTGGAAATGGGGGACTCATCATGGCAATGCTCACCAAGGCCGACTTTGAAGGCCCGAACGACTATCTTGGGACCAGCAGCCGCCGCGTTTTCGTCAAGGGGCTCGGATTCGTCGGCGTTTCGCTTCTGCTCGCGACTCTCGGCGGTTGCGACAAATGGCTCGAGCAGATCAAGAACCGGCCGGTCCGCCGCCGGCTTCGCACCGGCTCGGCGGCGGTAGACGCCGACATCGCCACCTATCGCGATGCGGTCGCGGCGATGAAGGCCCTGCCGAACAACGATGTGCGGAGATGGCTGGCGGAAGCGACCATCCACGGCACCCCCCAAGGCTTCAACATGTGCGAGCATGGCAGCATTCACTTCTTCGACTGGCACCGCGCCTATCTCTTCTACTTCGAGAAGATCTGCCAGAAGCTGACCAACAAGCCCAAGTTCGGCCTGCCCTACTGGAACTGGAACCAGGACCCGGCGATCCACTCCGCTTATCTGGACAGCAACAGCCCGCTCTTCTCGCCGCGAAGCCACACCACGATGGCGGGGCGCAGCTCCGTCTCGACCTCGACCCTCGACGGCATCTTCAGCGACACCAATTTCTTCAGCTTCAGCTCACAGATCGAGGGCACTCCGCACAACTCGGTCCATTCCTATATCGACGGAACGCTCGGCGGCTACGATTCCCCGCTCGATCCGCTGTTCTGGAACCATCACTGCATGGTCGATTATTGCTGGTGGAAGTGGAACGGCGAGATGGGCCGGCAGAACACCAACGACCAGAACTGGATGAACCACGTCAACGGCCAGTTCGTCGACGCCGACAGCAATCCGGCGACATCGACGGGGCTTGCCACCGTGCTGATGCCGCTTCTTTCCTACCGCTACGAAAGCAGCGCGGTGGGAAGCAATGCGGCCAAGGCCGAGCCCAAGGCGCAGAAGGATTTCAAGGCGCTCGAGGCTCGGCTCCGGGCCGGCGCCGACATCAGGTTCGTCGTCAGGCAGAGGCGGCGCCTGAGCGAGCGGGCCGCGGTTTCCAACGCCAGGCCGCTCCAGCTGCAATCGCCGCTCGCCGCGCGAGATTTCAATGCGATCCTGGAGAATCGGGCGGCGCCCGAGCGGGTGTTCGTCGGAGTCGAGCAGGCGCAGGTGGCGCGGCCGACCGAGACCTTCGTCAGGGTGTTCGTCAACCTTCCGACCGCCAATGCGCAGACTCCCGACAGCGATCCCCATTTCGCCGGAAGCTTCGCCTTCTTCGGCGACCCCTCGGCGCATGCCCGGCATGCCGCGACCCGCGGACCGACGCCTCGCTTCATGGTCGACATCACCGCGACCCTGGAGAGGCTTCGTCAACAAGGCGGGATGGCCGCCGACGCTCCGATGACGGTGCAGCTCGTCCCGACTCCGTTCGATCCGCAGCCTCGCGGCGCGCCTGCCGAGCTGGTGCTCGGCGGGGTCGACATCTTGACGACGCCGGTGATCGCGGAGACCAAGCCGCCGGAATGAGGAAACTCGCTTGAACCGGGCCGGGAGAAGGCGGCGAAGCCGGGCCGCGCTGTTCGCCGCGGCGATCCTGACCGGCGCCGCCGCCTGCCAGCCGCCGGACAACGGGCAGGCGGGAGCGGTGGAGGTTCGACCAGCCGGGAGGCCGACTATCTTGCGCAGTCTGGATTCGGCCCGCCCATCCTTCGCTCTGCGAGTGCCGAAGGCGAAGGCCGGCGAGAGCCGCAAGTTCGTCGCCGTCGAGATCGGCGAGGTCCACAATCCCGAGCGCCATCCTCTGACCTTCGAGGTGAGCTTCCGGCCCGAGCGCGGCGAGGCTGTTCCGCTCGGTGGGTTCAGCCTGTTTCCGGCCGACAATCCCGGCCGCTTCATCGTCGCGACCGGCGGAAAGGCGCAAGGCGAGGGCGAGATCGTCGTCACCTTGCGGGCCGAAGACGAGGCGGGGGCGCAGGATGTGCGGGCGGGCGTGGCGGCGATCGGGTTCGCTCCGGGCTGAACAAGCCTCCGACGGCGGTTTGCCTTTGGCGTCCTCCTGTGTATCGCGGCGGCGAGGAGACGCCGAATGGCCGAGCAACGCGAATCCGCCGACGGCGACCTGGTCCGCCCGGCTCCGAAGATCGAGGTTCCCGACGAGGTCCAGGCCGCGGTCCGGACCCTGATCCGCTGGGCCGGGGACGATCCCGACCGCGAAGGCCTGCTCGACACGCCGGCGCGGGTCGCCCGGGCCTGGCGCGAATATGCCAGAGGCTATGCGGACGATCCGGCCCAGCATCTCAGCCGCACCTTCGAGGAGGTCGGCGGCTATGACGAGATCGTCCTGTTGAAGGACATCCCGTTCCAGTCCCATTGCGAGCATCATATGGCGCCGATCATCGGCAAGGCCTCGATCGCTTATCTGCCCGCCGACCGGGTGGTCGGCATCTCGAAGCTCGCCCGCGTCCTCCACGGTTTCGCCCGCCGCCTCCAGGTCCAGGAAAGGCTGACCGCCCAGGTCGCCGACTGCGTCTGGGACAATCTGAGGCCGCAGGGGGTCGCGGTGGTGATCGAGGCAAGTCATGCCTGCATGACCGCCCGCGGAGTCCACACGCCCGGAGTGATGATGACGACCAGCCGGATGATGGGCGTGTTCCGCGAGGACGAACGAAGCCGCCGCGAGGTTCTGGCGCTGATGGGCTATTAGGCGTCCGAGAGGCCGTCATCCTGAACTTGTTGCAGGATCCATGAACACCGTCGGTGTTAGGGGCCGGCGACCGTGTTCATGGATCCCGGGTCAAGCCCGGGATGATGGGTCGGTTGCGACAGGATCAGGCGGTGACAGCTTCCAGGACCGCCCGCCGGAGGGCGTCCATGCCGAGCCCGGTCTCGCTCGACGTCGTGATGATCTCCGGATGCGCGGCGGGGTGCTTTCGGGCTTCTTCGGCGGTTCGCCGCTCGACGTCGCCGAGCTCGCTCGACTTGATCTTGTCGGCCTTGGTCAGGACCAGCCGGTAGCCGACGGCGGCGTCGTCGAGCATCTTCATCACCTCGCGGTCGACGTCCTTGAGGCCGTGGCGGCTGTCGACCAGCACCAGCGCCCGCTTCAGCACCGCCCGCCCGCGCAGATAGTCGTTGATCAAATAGCGCCACTTGCGGGCGACGTCCTTCGGCGCCTTGGCGAAGCCGTAGCCGGGCATGTCGACCAGCCGGAATCGGAGCGGGTCGCCGACGTCGAAGAAGTTGAGCTCCTGGGTGCGCCCGGGCGTGTTCGAGGTGCGCGCCAGGCCCGAGCGGTTGGCGAGCTTGTTGAGAAGCGAGGATTTGCCGACGTTGGAGCGGCCGGCGAAGGCGATCTCCGCCACGACCGGATCGGGCAGGAACTGAAGCGCCGGCGCCGACTTCAAAAAGGCGATCGGGCCGGAGAAGATCTTCCGGGCGCTCTCCTCGAGCGCTGCGGCGCCGCTCTCCTCCCGCTCCCCGCTCACGTCGTCTCCGCCGCCGCCTTCATTCCGGGATGGCGGCTGTAGAGCCACTTCTGCTGGAGGATGGTGAGGACGTTGTTGACCGTCCAGTAGAGCTGGAGCCCGGCCGCGAACGGCGCCATCACGAACATCAAAACCCACGGCATGATCGCGAACATCTGCCTCTGGACCGGATCGGGCGGCGGCGGGTTGAGCTTGAACTGGAGGAACATCGAGACCCCGAGAAGGATCGGAAGGACTCCAAGCGCAAGGAAGCCCGGCGGCTGGAAGGGCAGGTAGCCGAACAGGTTGACCGGAGTCAGCGGATCGGGCGCCGAGAGGTCCTTGATCCACAGCACGAACGGCTGGTGGCGCATCTCCACCGAGACCATCAGCACCTTGTAGAGCGCGTAGAAGACCGGGATCTGGATCAGGATCGGAAGGCAGCCCGCCATCGGGTTGACCTTCTCCTCCTGGTAGAGCTTCAGCATCTCCTGCTGGAGCTTCGCCTTGTCGTCCTTGTAGCGCTCCTGAAGCAGTTTCATCTTGGGCTGGACGACCCGCATCCCAGCCATCGACTTGAACTGCTTCTGGGCGATCGGGAACATCAAAGTGCGGACGATCAGGGTGAGGCAGATGATCGCCAGGCCGAAATTGCCGATCGTGTCGAACAGCCAGCTCAGAAGCGCGTAGATCGCCTTCATGAACCAGCGGAACCAGCCCCAGTCGATCGCCCGCTCGAGCGGCGTTCCGAGGCTCTTGGTGTAGGTGTCGAGCGCCTTGATCTCCTTGGCGCCGGCGAAGAGGCTCGAGCGGTAGGACGAGACCTGGCCGGGAGCGACGATCGCCGTGTCCGGAGTCGCCACCGCCTGGAACGAGCCGCCCTCGCCGCGGAGGAAGCCGGCCTCGACCTTCGAATGCTGGTCCGGGACCACGGCGGCCAGCCAATATTTGTCAGTGAAGCCGAGCCAGCCGCCGGTCGAGGCGAACTTCTGGTCGCCTTCCTTGACGATATCGGCGAACTTCCAGTCGTAATTGGCGGCGCCGTTGAACACGCCGACCGGTCCGACATGGTTGGTCCAGGTACTCGGATCGTGGGAGGGCAAAGCCCTGTTGATCAGCGAGAAGGGCCGGGCGGCGACGGGCCCGGCGCCGCGGTTGGCCACTTTCTGCTCGGCGGTGAACAGATATTTGTCGTCGACCGCGAGGCGGATCTCGAAGACCTGGCCCTGGCCGTTGTCCCAGCTCAGGGTCACCGGGGTGGAGGGAGTGAGCCGATTGCCGGAGGCGGTCCAGACCGTGTCCTGGTTGGGAAGTGCGACGCCCTGGCCGGTCCAGCCGAAGCTCGCATAATAAGCGCTCGCGGTATTGGCCGGCGAGAAGAGCCGGACCGGGGGCGAATTGGGGCGGATGTCGGCGCGGTGGGTGGTCAGGACGAGATCGTCGATCCGCGCGCCCCTGAGATTGACCGAACCCTGGAGGCGCGGAGTCTCGATCGCGATCCGCGGGCTGGTGCCGCGCGCCTGCTGGACGCTCTGCGCGGCGGCGGGCGTGGCCTGGCCCGGAGCGGGCTGGGGAACCGCCACTTCCTTGCCCTTGACGATCTTGGTCGGAGGCGGGCTCGCGGTCGGGAACCAGCGCTCCGAAACGAAGCTCCAGCCGAACAGCACGATCGCCGAAAGGACGACCGCAAGGATCATGTTGCGCTGATCGTTCACTAGAGGGTCCAAACCTGTGGTTGAAGGTGGCCGGGATTGGCCGGGGAAGGCGGCTGGGTAGGAGAGTGCCGCCGGTCGGGCAAGAGTGCCCGGCCAAGGTGCTCGACGCCCCCAGCCACGTTCCCCGGCCAACCGCAGGGCGGCGGGCCGGATTTTGCCGCCCGGACTTCGTCGTTTCGTCGGTCACGATGCATCAACATCGCTCCCTCCTCTCTCCTCGCCGGACAACAAAATCCGGCCCGTCGCGACCGCCTTCAACCACAGGTTTGGACCCCTCGTCCCCTAAAGGTCCATGTCCCTACGGCACGGGATCGTAGCCGCTACCCCCCCAGGGGTGGCATCTGAGCAGGCGTTTCGCGGCGAGGAAGCCGCCGCGGATCGCCCCATAGCGCTCCAGGGCGCCGATTGCATAGGCCGAGCAGCTCGGCTGGTAGCGGCAGCTCGGCGGAAGCACACGCGACGGTCCCTTTTGCCAGCCTTTCGCGACGAGGATGAGAAGGTGGGCGATCATTTGCAGGCCCTGGCCAGAGCGCGTTCGAGCTCGTCACGAAGCAGGGCGAAATCGCGCTCGATGCCGCCGGCGCGGCCGATCAATATGTGATCGGCGCCGGGGCGTCCGGCTCTGGGCAATATCTCGCGCGCGAGGGCGCGGAAGCGGCGCTTCATCCGGTTGCGGACGACCGCTCCGCCGATCTTCCTGGTGACCGTGATTCCGAGCCTTATCGCCGGATCGCCGTCCTCACGGTCGCGGACGAGAAGGACGAATCCCGGCATCGGCGCCCGGCGGCCGCGATTGGCGGCGAGGAAATCGGCGCGCTTGCCGATCGTTGCGATTGGGGAGGCGGGAATCGCCGCTTCTGTTACGCGGAAAGGACCTTGCGGCCGCGGGCGCGGCGGGCGGCAAGGACCTTGCGGCCGCCGGGAGTCGCCTTGCGGGCGCGGAAACCGTGACGCCGCTTGCGCACGAGATTGCTCGGCTGGAAGGTGCGCTTCATCTCTCATTCCTCGAATCTTGAAATCAAAAGGGCCGCCAATGCCGGGTTCCCGTGAAAGTACCACTTTCAGGGGCACCCATATGGGGCGGCCGCTCTTGGGGCGCGGATAGGGAAGGGGCCCGGCAAAGTCAATCATTTTGGGGCGCGTCCGCGCTCGCGGTCGACCGATCCGGTTGGGCCGCCGACGCTTCGGCGCTTTGGACATCCGATCGCTCGCGCCCGCGGTCCGGACCCGCCGGCGCCGCCCCGGCGCTCTCGGCCGGTGCGGGCACGCAAACCGAGGCGGCCTGCCCGGCGGCTTCGCGCTCCTTGTTGAGGGCGTGGCGTCTTTGCGCGCTCTGCCGCCTCAGGCTCCAGTCGGCCCACGCGCCCTTCTTCGGGTGCTTGCGCTTCAGCCTGACATAGAGCCGCTTGGCCCAGCCGCTATATTTCAGGACGAGCGTGAGCCCGGCGCCGAAGACGATGATCCCGCCGGGTCCCGGGATCGGACCGACGAACGGGGTAAGAGCGATCAGCAGGAAGCCGAGCCCGACCAGGAAGGTCCGCATCGGCCCGGTCTGGCTGAGCCTCGCCCATTTCTCTCTCAGTCTCATCGGGGCGGATGTAGGAATGGTGTGTTAGCGCGACAAGACGGTCGGTTCAGGATTCGGTAGGTCATGAGTCTCCATAAAGAGCGAATGAGGCTCTCGTTCCCGACCCGCTCCGTGCCGCCGGTGAAGGCAGTACTCGCATTCGCCTGTCTCGGACTGTGCGGCGGCGCGACGGAATCGACCTATCCGGCCGCCATGTCGCGCAACCCGATCGGCTGGACGATCGGGCCGGTGATCAATGGCCGCAATTATTCGGTGGGAATGCCGCTCCATCCGGCCCCGAGCGCCCGCGGACAGTGGTATTTCGACCTGCCGCGGGCGCCGGGCAGCGTCCATTATGTGACCTTCCGCCACGGCCCGCTCGCGGGGAAGCGGACCATCGTCATGCGCTACCGGATCGAGGCGGCGCCGGGCGTTCGGATCGTGCCTTCGACCGCGCCCGACCTGCCCTCGATCATCACCCTCTATTTCCAGCGCCGCGGCGACAATTGGAGCGGCCGGGGCCAGTTCGAGACCTATCGCTGGTATGCGACCTTCGCGTCGCAAATGCCGATCACGCCCGGCGACCATGTCATCGCCGCGCCGCTCGACGGCGCCTGGACGGCGGTCGAGACGTCGACCGCCCGAACCGCTCGGGCGGCCTTCCGGGCCGCGGTCGCCGACGCCGACCAGGTCGGCTTCGTCCTCGGCGGCGGCGACGGCTACGGTCATGGGGTCCATGCGACCGGCCGGGCCCGGTTCATCCTCACCTCGTTCGAGATCAAATAGCGGGGCAAAGCGATCATTTCCCGGGGGTTGGGCGGATCGCGCCGGGTCTTCAGGCTCCAACGGGGGAAGGGGCCGGGGCCCTCTGCCGGATCCCACGAACAGATTCTGCGTAAAATTTTTTGAAAAGTTATCATCCGGCATCATTCAGCATCATCGCAAGGGGTACGGGCCGGCACGAATCCGCTGTTATCGAGAAGGGCTCCGACCTGGTCGACGGAACTCCGGTGCTCGATGGCCGCCGGCGGCTCCACGATTTCGGCGAGAGATCGATGGCCGCACTTTTGGCACTGATAAAGTTTCTTCGGTGCATCGGCCCGCTCTGCGCGCCGCTCCATCACGCCCTGGATGAATTCCTGGATCTCAACCTTTTTCAACAGGCGGCAGCCCTGCGTACGAGCGCTGGCGGCGCCGTAGCCTGCGCGGGTCGCGGCCTTGGTTGCGTTCAGATCGACAAGATATTCCCGGGCGAAGCGCTGCTGTCTGAGAGTGAGGGCCATGCCGAGACCTGATTCTTGCTTCCATTTCGAGAAGCAAGGGACGGGGAATCATCGTCAGCGCATATCAAGGTCGCTTATTGTGAGCGCATCGGAAGCGGCGAAAGTGATTGGCGCAGGCAATCATTCGCGCAATCCGTATCCGCTCAGCCTAGTCTCTTCACCATGGAACAGGCGGGCGGATGCGACTCGTGCCGCTGAAAGCATATTGTCCCGGGACGTCTTTCACCGATTTCCTTTGACAGGCGTAAACCGCCCCGGCGACTAACAGCTCGATTCAGGGGCTGATCGATGGTCGCACATGTCGCAACAGTCGCGTTTCTCGGGCTGGAGGCGCGCGCGGTCGAGGTGCAGGTCCAGATTTCGAGCGGGCTGCCCAAATTCCTGGTGGTAGGATTGCCGGACAAAGCGGTGGCGGAGAGCCGGGAGCGGGTCCATGCGGCGCTCGCGGCGATCGGACTGTCGCTTCCGCCGCGGCGGATCACGGTCAATCTCTCTCCCGCCGATCTGCCCAAGGAGGGATCGCATTACGACCTTCCGATCGCCTTGGGGCTGCTCGCGGCGATGGGGGCGGTCGATGCCGAGACCCTGTCCGCCTATGTCGCGGTCGGCGAGCTCGGGCTGGACGGGCGGCTGGCGCCTTCGCCCGGAGTTCTGCTCGCCGCGATCCATGCCTCGTCGCGCGGGCTCGGGCTGATCTGCCCCGCCGCCCAGGGCCCGGAAGCGTCCTGGGCGGGAGAGGCGGAGGTGATCGCCGCGCCGGACCTGATCGCCCTTCTCAACCATCTCAAGGGCAGCGCGATATTGTCGCCGCCGGCGACCCCCGACGTCGAACATCCGGGCTATGGGCCGGACCTGTCGCAGGTGAAGGGCCAGGAGACCGCCAAGCGGGCGCTCGAGATCGCCGCCGCGGGCGGCCACAACCTGATCATGACCGGACCGCCCGGCGCCGGGAAATCGCTCCTCGCCGCCTGCCTTCCGGGCATCCTGCCGGAGCTGACTCCGAGCGAGGCGCTGGAAGTCTCGATGATCGCCAGCGTCGCCGGCGCGCTCGAGGAGGGGCGGCTGATCCGGCGGCGGCCGTTCCGGGCGCCGCACCACAGCGCGTCGATGGTCGCTCTGGTCGGCGGCGGCCTCCGGGTCCGGCCGGGCGAGGTCAGCCTTGCCCATCTCGGAATCCTGTTCCTCGACGAGCTGCCCGAATTCCAGCGCCAGGCGCTCGATTCGCTTCGCCAGCCGCTCGAGACCGGCAAGGTCAGCGTCGCCCGGGCCAATGCCCATGTCACCTTCCCGGCGCGGGTGCAGCTGATCGCGGCGATGAATCCGTGCCGCTGCGGCCATCTCGGCGACCCGGCTCTTGCCTGTTCGCGCGCGCCGCGCTGCGCCGCCGATTATCAGGCGCGGGTGTCCGGGCCCCTGCTCGACCGGATCGACCTCCATGTCGACGTCGGAGCGGTCGCCGCGGCCGACCTGGTCCTGCCGCCGCCGAGCGAAGGTTCGGCGGAGGTCGCCGCGCGGGTCAAGGCGGCGCGCGCTATCCAGACTCGCCGCTATGAGAGTCACGCGGTGCGGACCAATGCCGAGGCCGACGGCGAACTGCTCGAAGCGGTCGCGACTCCCGACGAGCCGGGCCGAAAGCTGATGGCCCAGGCCGCCGAGGCGATGCGGCTCTCGGCGCGCGGCTTCCACCGGGTGATGCGCGTGGCGCGGACGATCGCCGACCTGGCCGGAAGCGAGGGCGTCGGCCGGATCCATGTCGCCGAAGCGCTGAGCTACCGACGGCAAGCGCCGCGGAACTGAGGTTCGAACCGGACCGAGCTTTCGGGATCGGGCGGGAATTCGGCCTCGTTGCAGTAGCATATTCCTTCTGTCATCCTTCCCCGCCGGCTCCGATCAGGGACGAGTCGGCCGCGGCGGGGGCGATATGAAGAGCGCGGGGGGAAAGGGCCGGACGCCGCCATCGGGCGGACCTGGTCCGCAGCCGTTGCCGCCCAACGCGCAATCCCCGCAAAGCCCACGCCGTCCCGATTCTCGGGATATGCACGTGACCGCTGTCACGCCCGGCGCCTGCGCCTCTCCCTTAGGGATGCGGCCGGCGCCCGCCCAGGCGCCGACCAGTTGCAACGCCGGCCGTGCCGGCCAGCCATTGCGAGCGGGATGACATGCAAAGCGTTTCCCTGTTGGCCATCGTCGCTTATGCCCGGGCCGGGGCGCTGGACTATGCCTGGACTCAGTTCCGGGCCGGCGGCTTCGACGCGCTCGACGACGACCCGGCGGCTCTCAGCGTAAAAGGGCGGCTGCTCAAGGACCGCGCCCTCCTCGCCCGGGGCGATGAGCGGCGCTCTCTGCTGATCGATTCGGCGGCGGCTTACGCCCGGGCCGATTCGATCGATCCGCAGCCTTATCCGTTGATCAACGTCGCGACCCTGACCTTCCTCGCCGGCGCCAGGAGCGGGGCGGCGAAGCTCGCCCGCGAAGTGATCGGCCGGCTCGACGAGGGCAAGGAGATCGCCGAGACGCCTTATTATATCGCCGCGACCCGGGCCGAGGCCCTGCTCCTGCTCGGCGACGTGGCCGGCGCCGACGCCGCGCTCGGCGAGGCGATCGCCTGCTACAGCGACGGCTGGGCCGATCATGCCTCGACCCTTAGGCAGCTCGCCTTGATCCTCGACGCGGGAGCGATGCAATCGGCCTGGCTCGACAAATATCGGCCGCCGCGAAGCCTTCATTATGCCGGCCACCTCGGAATCGCCCCGGAGGATTCGACCGCGCTCCGCGAGCGGATCGACTCGACGATCGAGCGCGAGCGGATCGGATTCGGCTACGGAGCGCTCGCCGCCGGATCCGACGTGATGATCGCCGAGAGCGTGCTCGCCCATGGCGGAGCGCTTCACGTCGTCCTGCCGACCCCGCTCGCCGCGTTCCGGGCGCGGTCGGTCGAGCCCTACGGCCCGGACTGGGTCCAGCGGTTCGAGGCCTGCCTCGCGGCGGCCGCGAGCGTTCGCGAGGCGACCCATGTCGAGGGCGCCTACGAGCCGCTCGCCACCTCGCTCGCGGGCGAGATCGCGATGGGAGCCGCGGCGCTCAACGCCCGCCTGCTCGAGAGCGAGGCGGTGCAATTGCTGATCACCGACGAAGGGGTGGGTCCCTACGGCTCCGGCGCGATGACGGTGAGGGACGGCACGTTGTGGGAATCCTCGGGCCGCCGCCAGGAGGTGATCTGCTGGCCGCGCACCGCTCCGGTCATCGCCTCGGGAAACAAGGGCATTCCGGAATCGGCGCCCGACCGAAGGCTCGCCGCCACCCTCTATGCCGACGTCGCCAATTTCGAGCTGCTCGACGAGCAGCAGATCCCGGTCTTCCTCCACCATGTGATGAAGCGGCTGGCCGCGGCGGTCGAAGCCGGCCCGGCCGCGCCGCTGTCGGTGAAGAGCTGGGGGCAGGGGCTGGTGATCGCGTTCGAGACGGTCGACTCGGCGGCCGATTGCGCCTTGTCGCTCCAGCAGGCCCTGGCCGGGCTCGACCTTGCCGGCCTCGGCCTTCCCGAGAGCCTGGCGCTCAAGATTTGCGGCCATTACGGCCTCGTCCACACCGCCTTCGATCCGTTCGCCGGCCAGCAGGGGCTGTTCGGGAGCTCCGCGACACTGGCGGCGCGGATGGAGCCGGTGACGGCGCCCGGAGCGATCTATGTCAGCGAGGATTTCGTCTCGGCTCTGTTCGCCCGCGGCCGGTTCAGGCACCGCGCCGAATATGTCGGCGATCATTTGCCGTTGCGGTCGAGCGAGGAATATCGGCTGTTCGCGCTCAAGGCGGGTTAGAGCGGCGGCGGTTCGATGCGGTCCGACGAGCGGACCCCAGCCGCCCAAGCGGCGCGTCAAACCGCAAATGAGCGCACTGTCACCGTAATGCGCCCGGATGGAGCCGGTGACCGCGCCGGGCGCCCTCTATGTCAGTGAGGATTTCGCATCGGCCCTGTTCGCCCGCGGCCGCTTCGCCTACCGCGCCGAATATGTAGGCGACCATGTGCCGCTCCGCTCAAACGAGGAATTTACGCGCTGAAGGCGGGGTAGATGGGTCGCCGTTCGGTGCGGTCAGACCGGAATTACGGTGCCCGTCTACTGAATCACCGAAATTCCTGAGTCCCCCTTCTTTCCGCCCTGCCGCGGCGGATCCGCCCTGGAGTGGGATCAGGTGCCAGTTCGGGAACGGGATATGGAGTTTAGCATGTCCCGTGGATCCAATTGGTGCATCTAGTGAACTGGCACCGTAAATTCACCGCAAGTTTATTGCCGGCCGCTCACTCTTCCGCGCCCGAGTCCATGAAGTAAGTCTATGCTCCAAGCACGAGTCCAGGCTCGAGATCACTCTTTACAAACGTGTAAAATGGTTCTCGTTCTTCCTTGTGCAGTATACGAATTCCGAGTCATGAAAACCTACTTTAGGGTCGTATACAAACCAGATGCAATCGCTAGTTTTAGCATCAATATAATATACCTTGGCAAGATACTTTCGCAGGCCTAATTTGGACGGATAATCCCGGTACATTGTCTCGGATGCCGCTACGACTTGAGGTGAGTGGACCTCCATCTCGCGAAGGGACACGGCGTCGTCGCGTTTGCAAGCTGAAACAAGCGTTAGTGCTAAAATCAAAATCGCCTTATCTGCTGCCATCGGTGCAATCCATGCCTTGAGGTGAAATCGCTACAACTATGGCATCCGTACGACGCGCATAGTTATTATCCGCTTTAGATATATAGGGATCCTTGCCCACGAGGTGAAGATGAAAATGGACATCCGGGCTCCATATTCCATCGGTAACAAGCGAATCAATATCGTCTCTCCATATGATAGTATCGCTGTCGTATCCCTCGTAGACATCGCCAAATCCACGGCCCCCGAACAGGTATGATCCAAAGTTGAATCCTACTTCTTTTCCTGTCTCTTTCGCCATACGCTGTGCTTCTGCCAACATTTTCCTATAGTCCCGGTGCCGCATGGCTTCTTGAACTTTTGGGGATTTGCATAGATCCTGCGGGCCTTGCGGCGCCGATCCAGGCCCGTAAGGTCCGAGGGTGCCGCCGCCTCGATTGCCGGGGGAGACGGACAGGGTCATGTCCCAGCAGACTTCCCGGTACCTCCAGCCGGTCACGACCGGATTGTTGCCCTCTCCCCGCTCCCGGTCCACGTCATCTCTTTCCACCCTTTGCTGGCCGCACTGACTCTCCAGACCCATCGAATCGACGAAGTTGATCGGATCGTTGCGCACATAGGCGTAGATATTGAGACCGTCGCCATAACCAGTCGGATCCGGTTGAAGGAAGCGGCCCAGTGTCGGCGAGTAAATGCGGTTCTTGTAATTATACAGAGACGCCTCGGACAACCACGCCTGCCCGGTATACTGGAATCGGCCAAGGTTGGTTGAAGCCGGAATTCCATGCTCGTCATAGCTGTTGACACCCAATACCGAGCCCGAGCTGTTGGTCACCGCAATGATCGAACCGCGCTCGTCCGCGTGAAGGAATCTTCGGTCGCTCGTGTCGGACCCTTCGTACCAGACCAAAGGTTCATCGGCGCGCGGCCCGCGAACGAATCGGCTGCGGATCATCGTACCCGTCGATGTATCCGTCTCCATGACGACCTCGTCTCCGTCATAATCGAAGACGACGCCGCTGCTGGTCAGGCCGAGCATCCGGCCCAAGGGGTCGTGCGAGATCCCAAGGCTGGGCCCCGAGGCAAGCCGGTTTTCCGAGGTGTAGGCATAAGTCGGCGATCCCGCCGAGGTGAGGTTGCCCTTGGTATCGTAGCTCGGCGTGATCGAACCTGAAGCCGTATATTGATTGCGTCCGTTGGCGGTGTAGCTGCGGTTGACGTTGAAATGTTCGGTCCAGGCATAATAATCGTTCGAACGCGTGGTCTGGATGATCTGGCTGGCCGGATTATAGCTGAAGCCCAGCGTCAGATCGTGGGTCGTCCCGACGAGGTTGTCGGAAAGCTGGGTGAGCCTGGAGACGTCGTCATAGCTGTAGCTGGCGACCGAGCCGTCGCCCCTGGTCAGCGACGTGCGCCGGCCGAGATCGTCGTAAGCGAAGGTGGCGAGGACTCCGGGGCCCGACGTAACCACGCCACCCGAGCCGTTCGTCTCGCGGATGTGCGCCATCTCGCCGGTGACCAGATAATCATATTCGACGTAGAAATTGTCACGGTATGTGAGGCGGGTGCGGCGGCCCGCCAGGTCGTAGGCGGAGGTCTTGGTGCCGAAATAATTGCTGCCCTCGGTCAGCTTGCGGCCCAAGGCGTCCCAGGTGAAGCTGCCGGAATAGGTATTGCCGTCGCTGGTCGAGGTCAGCCGGCCGAGCAGATCGTAGCCGTAGGCGATGTCGGCTTCGTACGTGACCGAATTGGGCAGATTCTTGGCTGTCATGCGGTTGAGCGCGTCGAACGTGTAGGCGATGCTGTTGCCGTCGCGCAGCCGGCGCGTGGTGACGTTGCCATTGGCATCGTAGGTGAACTGTTCGTAATCCGTGCTCGAGCTGGTGCCGGCGGCCTGGGTCGAGTCGGGGTAGCGAGTCTTCACCGGACGGTCGTGTCCGTCATATTCGTAGGTAGTCTTATTGCCCTCGCCATCGGTGACCGTGGCCAGCCGGCCGTTGTTCGACCAGGTGGAGGTCACTGCGTTGGCCTCGATGCCGGTAGCGTAAGCGACCTTGGTCTGCGTCACGCGGCCGGCGGAATCGTAGAATGTCTTGCTGATGCGATCGTCGCCATAGCTGCCGGCGGTGCCGAGGGTGCAGGCCGATGAGGGCAGCGAGCCGTAAATGGACGGGTTCATCCGTTGCGCCGCGCATTCGACTCGGCCGATGGCGTCATAGCTCAGTTGGGAGAGAGCGTAAGTCGTGCTCCCCGAGGTCACTTTCCGAGTCACCGGGCGAGCATTGCCGTCATATCCGATTTCAACCGCCTGAAGCGGAGAGAAAGCCGCCCAATCGGAGTCGGACTGGCTGTCGACCGTGCCTCGCTCGAGCTTAACACGGAGACCTTCGCTGTTATAGGTCGTGCGCACGGCGCGGTGCTTGAGCGATCCGCTACCGTCCGGATCGGGCGATACGACGCCTATTCTCTCCCGGCCGCTATTATAGCGGAAGCGAATCGTGTCCGCTGTCCCGGAGAGCGGTCCGTCGATCGTGACGAGGTCGCCGAGAGGATCGTAGGTGGCCGTACTCGTCGCCGTCAAGGTACCGCTGCCATTGCCTCTGGAAATGCTCGTAACGTTGCCGTTGCCGTCATAGCTCAACGTGACCTTCGCCTCATCGGCGTCTCCGGTGCACGACCCGCTCGTCTGGCATGCAGATACGCTGGTCACCCGATATTCCCCATTGGTCAGGGTATAACCATATCGTGTCTGCGGCCGTGTGGCGCCGCTGGTCGGCGCCGGCGAGGTCATTGTCAGAACGCCGCCATGCGTGCTGCTGTAGGTGTAATCGGTGGTGTTGCCGAGGGCGTCGGTCGTCGAGGTTGGCTCGTTGCACGAGGGATCGGTGCAGCTTGAAGGGAAGGTCGCCGAAGCGACGATGTCGGAGAGCCCCGACCCGCTCTTGGCGACCTGCCGGACTTCGGTCCGGTTGCCGCGGGAATCGTAGGTGTAATTGACGTAATCTCCCTCCGGCTGGGTAACCCGCGTCAATCGGCCGTTGCTGTCGTAGGTGAAGCTGGTCGTGTGGCTCTGAGGGTCGGTGACCGAGGTCACTCGTCCGACATTGAGGTCGGACACGATCGTCGTGGCCTGGCTCAGCGCGTTGGTGACCGTCGTCGTCGCGGTCGATCCCGACACGCTCCTCGAATAGCCGGTGGTCACACCGTCTTTGGTCACCGAGGTGACGATTCCTCCGGTCCCATAGGTCACGCTGATCGAGTCGGACGAGACTCCAGGCCTGCGGATGCCGACCAGGCGGAGGCTGCTGTCGGTGGTGAAGCGCCAGCTCCGGCCGCCCATGTCGGTAACGTCGGTCACGGTCGAGGAGGGGTAGGAATAGCTTACCGACGGCAGGGTCGAGGGCGTCGTGACCAGATTGGTGAAGGTCGCCCCGGTGCGCTTGTACCAGTTGGTTGCCGGTGAGGAACCGGTGCCCGGGGAATTGGTCGAATAGGTATAAGCGAAGCTGTAGCCGGTGCTGCTCGAGACTCCGGCAAGCCGGAAGAAAGAGGACGGATTGAGGCAGTTGAGCTCCGAATCGTAGCCGCCGACGCACTTTTCGTAATAATCCCAGCTCAAGGTGAAGGTCGTGCCGTTCGGCCTGGCGATCGAGGTCGGGATCGCGCAGGTGCCGGCATCGGCGAGCGCGCAGGCCGGGCCCTGGAGCACATAATTGTTGACGGAATCGGTCGAGCTGGTCGAGGCATAGTCGATCACCGAGCCGTCCGGAGCTTTGTAGCGGAAGGTGCCGCCGCCGGTGTCGGTCAGGGTCGCGCCGTTGGACTTGGTGGAGGTGTAGGTCGAGCCGCTGATCGTGAATGTGTCCGAGATATTGCCCAATTCGACGTAGGCGAGCGTGCTTCCGCCCGATGTCCGCCGGTAAAGCCGTCCGCTCCATTGGTCGGTCTGCCCGTAATCGCTGATCTGGCCGCGCCGGATGCTGACCGCGCCGTCGCCCGAACCGATCACGCCCTCGGTGATCGTGAAGACGAACCGGCCGGTGACCAGGTCGACTCCGTTGTCGTCCGCATTCTCGAAGCGCGGCGGAGGCGCGGTCTGTGCGAATACGGGAGCGGTGAGGCAGGTCGTGGCCAGCAGGGCGCACCAGGCCGTGGCCCGCAAAGCGGAAGTCTTCATTCGCCTGTCTCCCCACTTCGATCGGTAAAACGGGACTGCGCGACAAGCCGCGAGGCCGATCGCGGCTCGGACTATTATGGCGGCGGGTTGGAGGAGCCGTTGACCGTCACGTTGGTGCGGTTGTCGGCCTTGTCATAAGTATAGCTGGTGTTGACGCCATTGTTGACGTTGCCGGATCGGACGACCTTCACCAGCCGTCCTTTGGCGTCATAGCTGTAGTTGATCGTTTCCGACGCCGACGCGATGGCGGCAATGCCTATGGCCGCGCCAATAGCCGCGAGCTCCAACCAGGATCGTCTGGCCATGAGACTCCCCCCCTTATTGCGTGCATCAAGTCGTGCTCCCAACTATACTTGCCGTCAAGGGCTGTTAAGTTGGTGAAATCGCGGGATTCGCCGAGCTTCCTTGATTTCGACTCGGAATCCGGACGTTCAGATCACCAGTTCCTCGAGCCGGTGCGGGGCGACGATGGTCAGCCGCTCGGAATCGCGGCGGACGATCCCGCGCCGCTCGAGCTGGTTGATGGTGCGCGACACCGTCTCGCGGGTGCTCTGGACCAGGAGGGCGAATTCCGAGAAGATCGGCGGCGGCGAGATCGACAGGTCGGGACGCCGGCGCGCCTGGCGAAGCAGCTCGGCGTGGATCCGGCCGGTCGCCGACAGGGTCGAAATCTCGACCATCCGGCGGGTGGTGACCCCGAGCCGCTCGATCAGCAGGCGCGAGACGGCGAGAGCGATGCAGGGATGGCTTTCCATCAGCTGGACGAAGCCGGCGGCGCCGCACAGGCCGGCCTCGACCGCGGCGGTGGCGACGACGTCCTGGCCGGCGGCGGCGCTGCCGAGGACCGCGGTCTCGCCGAAAATGTCGCCCGCCTCGAAGACGTGGATCAGGACGAGATGGCCCTCGACCGAATAAGCGACCGCCTGGGCGCGGCCGCTGAACATGAGGTAGACGTTGCGGCCGCTGTCGTCGCTCCACAATATGGTCGAGCGCGCGTCGTAGGCCTTGTGGGTGAGCCGCGCCAGGACGATCCGGGCGACGTCGAGCGGGCAGGCGAAGGCGTTGCAGATGATGTCGAGTTGCGCCCCGGATTCACTCACGCCCGATCCCCCAAGGCGCCGTTGAACAACCCGTTCTTATGCCACAAATGGCCGAAGGTCTAAGCCGTTCGCGCCCAACGTCATTTCTGACGCGGTTGGGGAAGGTCGTTGCCGGCGCTGACCAGGCGGCCGGCACGGCGGGCCTGGACCGCCTCGAGCAGGGTGCGCGCGGCGTTGCGCACCTCCTCCTGGATCTTGTCGTCGCGGTCCAGCGCCTGGTGGCTGGTCGCATAGGGCTCCCAATAGCCGATATAGCGGTCGAGCTCGGCCGGCACCCCGGCGGGAACCAGGTGCATGAATCGAAGCCAGTCGACCAGGCTCCGGCGGACATTCTCGGCGCCCTCGACGTCGCCATGGACGACGATCGAGAAGAGCCTGCCTTCGAGATGGCGGGGATAGGGCCAGCCGGCCAGCTCCAATTGCTTGGCCTTGCGCGCGTCCTTGCCACGGGTCGAGGTCGGATCGGGATTGCCGCCGTCGGCGCAGACCAGACGGTCGATCATCAGCTTCATCGGCGAGGAGGTGTGATACCAGTTGACCGGAGTGATCAGCATGATCCCGTGCGCCCGAACCCAGAGCGGGTAGATCTCGTTCATCATATCCTGGACCTGGCCGAGCGAATAGTTCGGGTAGCAGGAGCAGGGCCAGTGGCAGAGCGCGGCGGCGGTCGAGAAGCAGGCCTTGCAGGGGTGGATGCGCTTGCCATATTCGGCGGCGAGCCGGGACAGGTTGAGGGTCTCGACCTTCACTCCGTCGACCCCGCAAATCTCCGACGCGATCTCGAGCAGCCGCCAGCTTTTCGACATCTCGCCGGGGCATGTATGCTCGCTTCGCGACGAGCCGTTGACGATCAGGATGCAGGGCGGCTGCGCCGGATCCTCATATTCGGACCGGGCGCGGTCGACCGCCGCCTTCGCCGCGATCCAGTCTTCGGCGAGGTCGTAATCGGGGTCGGCGAAGCCCGGTCCGGCCTTGCGTGTGAGCGGCGACTTGCGGCCGTCCGAATAGGCTTCCCAGGCGACCTGGGCGACGCCGGCGAGCGCGCCGTCATGCGCCCGGAAGGCCGGGTCGCGATATTGCGACAGGAAGCGGTGCTTGAACTCCTCCTCGCCCAGCCTGACTTCGGGCATGCCGGTGCGTGGCTCGGGCGCGTCGTCGGCCATTCGACTCTCCCTGGTTGCGCACCCGCAACGGCTCGCCGCTGCGGACGGTTCCTGAACGGGCGGGCGAGCGGTTGCGGCCGGCCCTGGCCTCGGTTAGGAGCCGGCCCGTGCCCCTGTGGCGGAATTGGTAGACGCGCTCGACTCAAAATCGAGTTCCGCAAGGAGTGCCCGTTCGAGTCGGGCCAGGGGCACCATTTTTTCGCGTTCGCGCGCGGTCCACAATATTGGCGGCCGGCCGGCCCGATCACTCATCAAGCCGAGTCAGCGCTCGAAGCAGCGAGAGCATCCGGTCGGTGGTCACAAGCAGCTCGGACTGCGACATTTTCTCGAGCTCCCGAACCGCTCCGGCCTCATCACTCGAAATCAGGGGCAGGGTTCGTTCCAACAGCCTAATTCGCTCATTCACTAACCCGCTGAGAATATTGCCCTCTCTTACCGCGATCCGGACAGCGTCGCGCGCCGACCGCCATCGGGAGGAGCCGATCTTCGCGCTTCGAGCTCCAGCCAGAGCCGCCTCGGCCGCACGCAGACTTTTGACATAGGGGCCATATGCATCGTCGACGCGAAGGTCGATCCGCGCCAGCTCGGCGCCGAAAGCAGGATCCGCGAAATGGGGCTGCGGCCTCAGCATTGGAGCATCGGCCGGCGGAGACTGTGTCCGTGCCGGGGATGGCAACGCCGCCAGCCCACCGAGCCCCAGCGTCAGGAACGCGGCAGCCATCGGGCGGAAGAATCGAACGCGCATGTTCATTGCCTTCTTTGCAACAGCCCGAGGTTGGTAAGCCACTTCACCTTACGGGCCGGTGAAAGTGCCCGTATAGGTGTAACCACCACCTGGATGCCGGACCCGCGGTAAATTGAGCAGGGCGGCGAGAGAAGAATAGATGTTGTTTACATAGGATTCGACAATGTAGAGCTGCTTTCACATGGCTCTCCGGATTTCTTGTCGAACCTGAGAACCGGAAACGCTGATCGCTTCAAAATGCCTCAATCTCGCGACCGAAAGACGCGGATGGCAGGTGGCTTGATAACGGACGACCAGTCGGCCGCCCGACCGATCGGATCGCGGATCTCCCTCGGCCAGCCGCAAATCGTCGATCCTTTCCCGACCCTAGTTGATTCGATACCGGATCTGCAGGGTGAAGGTGGAGCCGGCCGCCATCGCGCCTTTCGGCTTGATCCGGATATGGGTGATCGCGGTGTCGACTCCGTTGGCGTTGGCGGTCGGAACGTAGGTCCAGCTGGTGCCCCCATTGTTCGAGAATTCGACGTCGTCGGTCGTGCTCGACAGGCTGGTGAATGTGTAGGTGAGGCCGCTCGACGGCGATCCGTCGGTGAACAGGACCGGCCCGCTCGACCCCGACACGTTGCCGACGAAGAATTGCAAATTGGCCGGAGTCGCGTCGACGATGATGATGCTGTTCGAATCGACCGCGATCGTCGCCGGATTGGCGATCACCAGGCTGTAGGTGACGAAGCCCCCGGGGATCTCCTTGGGGTTGGTCAGATTGTTGAGGGGGTCCGAATAAGCGACCGAGGATTTGACGATGGTCAGAGGCGGCGAGATGGTGATCGTCGCCGCCGCGTCGGCCAGGGTCGTCGCCGAGCCGCTCGACGTGGTCGCGGTCAGGGCGCCGGCGGCGATCGTGTTGGTCTTGCTTCCGGGGCTCGTGCCCTTGGTGTCGACCGCATAGGTGCAGCTCGAGGCGGCCGGGACGGTCGCCGCCGAGACCGCGAACGAGCCGCCGTTCGCAGCGGCGGTGAGGGTCGCGGTCGTGCAGCTCTTCGTCGCGTTGGGAGTCGCGGCGTTGACGATCCCCGACGGATAGGTGTCGGTGAAAGCGAGAGAGGTCAGCGACAAAGTCGGGTTGTTGTTGGTGACCGCGATGCTGAGCCGGTTGGTCACGCCCGGCGCGGCGGTCGAGGCCGCGAAGCTCTTCGTGATCGTCGGCGTGCATTCGCCGCCGCCCGACAGGCCGGGGATGCTGGCGCCGGTGATCGAGATTCCGGCGCCGCCGCCGCCGCCGGTCGCGCCGTAATTGGCGCCGTAGGTGCCGCCATTCTGGGTGGTTCCCGCAATTCCGCCGAAGACGCTGGTCGAGATGCTGATCGTGCTTGCGATGAAGCCGCCGCCGCCGCCGCCGCCGGGGCCGTGGGCGGCGCCTCCGCCGGTATTGGTGCCGCCGTCGCCGCCATTGGCGGTCGCCGAGATCGAGGCGCCGGCGATGGTGCGGACGGTCGAGAACAGGATCGAGCCGCCGGCGCCGCCGCCGCCGGTGCCGTCGTTGAGAACGGTCGAATTGGCGTCGGCGCCGTCGGCGGTCATCGAGCCCGAACCGGCGACCTCGCCGGCGCGGACCATGACGATCCCGCCGCCGGCGGCGCCGCTCGAGGCGAAGCCCAAAGCGGGCGAGCCGGTCGCATTGTTGGTGGTCGCGGCGCCGCCGCCGCCGCCCATCGTCACCCGGGCGACTCCGATCTCCGCGATCGCGGCGCCGGGATGGCCGCCGGTCTGCGGGCAGCCGACCGGGGCGGCCGAACACCAGGCATGGCCGCCGCGGCCGCCTGTGCCGCCATTGCCGCCGCCGCCGCCGCCGGTATTCTCCTGATTGTCGGCGGGGGTCCCGTCGGTGCCGCCGCCGCCGGCGTTGCCGGGCGCGCCGCGCGCGTAGGAGCCGGCATTGTAGCCCTCGACTCCATTGTCGAGCAGAGCGCCGCCATTGTTGACGTAGCGCGGAGTGCCGACGATTCCCTCGCCCTTGGAGCCGTTGGCGGCGTTGGTCGCGGCGGTGCGATAATCCGTGTTGCTGCCGGCGCCGCCGGCGAGGGCGCGTCCGGCGCCGCCGCGGAAGCCCAGCCCCGAGGCCGAGATGGTCCCGCCCGAGAAGGTCAGCCGGCGGGCGACGTCGATCGCGACGACTCCGCCGGTCGAGCCGTTCCAGGCACGGGCGCTGACCGTTCCGCTGATCGTGGCGTCGATATATTGCGGCACCTTGATCACCTGGAAGCTTTCGCGGACCGCGGTGTTGCTCAAGGCGGTGTTGCGATAGGCGTTGGCCAGACCGCCGCCGGTCGCGGCGGTGACCGTCAGGGTCCCGCCGGCCGTTCCGACGGCGTTCGTCGCCCGGACGAACTCATAGACTCCGGCCTGCTGGATGGCGGTGTAGCCGTTGGCGAAGCCGCCGTTCACATTGTCGCCATAGCCGTCATTGTTGCTGCTATCGAAGGTGCCGTCCTGCATCTGGATGACGAGCAGGAGATCGCCGGCGGCGATCGCCTGGCCGGCGCCGGTCGCCGTGCCGATCGGGATCGACGTGGCGCCGGCGGCGACGGCCGCCGTGCCCGGATAATAAGTGTTGACCACGCCCGATATGGCCGCGCTTCCGTCGCGGCCGGGGATCGCGCAATAATTGGCATAGGCCGGCACCGCGGCGAAGGCGATCAGGCCGAGCAGGAAGAGGAGGAGCCGGCCGATCATCGGCGGCCGAGCCCGAGCCCCTGAAGGCTCGTCTGGTCGAACTTGAAGCGCATGGTCAGATAGGGGCCGCTGTTCGTGTAGCGCGCTTCCTGGAAATCGCGGTCGTGGAAGCCGACCAGGTTCCAGCCCAGCGACAGCCAGCCATTGTCGAACGGGGTGATTCCGACGTTCGGTCCGGCGGCGTAAGCGATCGAGCCGAAGCCGGCGCTCTGGCGGACGCTGACCACGGCGCCGACGTCGATGCTCGAAGTGACGTCGATGCGCAGATCGGCGCCGACCAGATTGCTCCAGCCTTCAATATCGTCATCCCCGAACCTGTCGGCGACATAACGCGACCCCCAGAAGAATGAGAGCTCCGAACCGAGCCCGTCCCCGCCATTGCCTCTTGCCGAATAATTGATTGAAAGGGCGTTAACCATGCGCCGCGAACGGGCGTCGCCGCTGACCGTCAGTGGCACTCCGATCGGTCCCGGCGCCCCGGCGACGGCGCCGGTGACCCGATCCTCGCGAAGCTCGAGCCGGTTCAGCCACGACCAGTGCGAGCCGGCCGGGCGGTGGGCCCAGCTGAGCTGAAGGTTGATATTTTGGGTCTCGGCGCCGCCGTCGTTCCTGGCGACCAGCCAGTTGAACGCGCCTCCGAGAGCGCTGCCCTCGCCGATCTGGCGCAAAGCGGCGGCGGTGAAGCCGTAGCGGTCGCCGTCGGAACCGGAGCGATATTCGGCGCGGCCGGTCAGGCTCCAGCGGGCGTCGCGATAGGTGGCGCCGGCGGTCAATGCGGTGAAATCCTCGGTCAGCCCGCCGCCGCCGACATAGCCTCCGCTCGCCACCGGATGGAGCGGGTTGAGCACCCGCGCCGGATCGATCCCGCCGAGACTCTTGTTGACGTCGAGCGTGAGGTCGACGCTCCAGTGCGAATCGATCACGAAGCTCTGCGACAGGCCCAGGGCGGCGAAGCTGCGCGGACCATATTCGGCGATCTCCTGGATATTGCCCGACAGAGCGATCCGGGCGCCGGCCCAGGGCTTCAGGTCGAAGCCGAGCCGGGCGGTGCGCGAGTCGACCGTGTCGCCGTCGGCGATCTCGTAGGAGCCGACCAATTGAACGTCGTTGCTGACGGCGTAGCGGGCGCTGAACCGGTGCCGCGCCGGGAAGTCGATGCTCTCGCTGTCGCCGATCGGGATCTCGGTCTGGGCGTCGAGCTCGAGCTTGTTGTGGAACAGCCGCTTGGTCGCTCCGAGCTGCAGGATATTCGAGCGCGCGCTTCGCCCGTCGGCGAGCCGGTCGTCGGCGAAGGTCAGGCCGGCGCGGGCCGAGAGGCTCCGGCCGCGATATTCGATCAGGCCGCGGGCGGCGATCCGGCGCGCGTCGGTGTCGAGATAATCCTCGGTCCAGGCGCTTCCGGTGAACGACCAGGTCTCGTCTATCCGGATCCGGCCGTCCACGCCGATCTTGCGGGTGCCGTCCTCGCTCGCGCTGGTCTGGCCGAGGCCGAAGCCGCTCTGCCGCTCGCGCGCATAAGCGAGAAGGTCGTAATGCGGGCCGTGATGCTCGACCTCGATCTGCCAGGCCGCCGCGGTCCCGGCGGCGGGGGCGGCGGCGCCCGATTTGGCCTGATTGTCGCTGACCGCCACTTCGGCGCGGATCTCGGTCGACGGGGAGGGGCGGTAGCGGACGTCGACGCCGCCGAGCACGGCCGACGACCGGTCGTTCGAATCGCGGATCGCGGTCGCTCCGGCCTGGACCTTGCCGTCGGCGCTCCGCCAGGCGACCCGGGCGCCGGCGTTGATCGAGCGGCTGGCGATCCCGTCCACCTCATATTCGGCGATGATGAATTGCGGATCGAGCGCCGACGAGCGGCTGAGGATCGGCTCCCGGAAGCGCAAGGTGCCGGCGACATAGTCGATCTCGTAATCGACATAGCGGGTCAGGATCCGGCTCTCGACGATCCGCTCCGAATGGAGCCGGTCGCGGACCTCGATCGTCACCCGCTCCGAATTGGGCATGATCTCGCGCGCGCCGAGAGCATAAGGGCCGGTGAGGCCGTTGCCCTGGATCTCGTCGCGGCGATGGCTGTTGGGCGAATCGGCGGCGAAGGCGGTCGCCGACACGCGATCGGAGCGATATTCGGCCTTCACGCCGTTGAAGGCGCGGACGTAGCGGGCGAGCACCGGCTCGTCGATGCCGGTCTCGTAATCGCCGAACAGAGCGTAGAATTGCGGCCGCTCGAGCTTGAGATAGAGGCGGCGGACCGACGCGGCGTCGAAGCGGCGCTCGCTGCGGTCGGCATAGATGGTGTAATAAGCGCGCGGATCGATCGCTCCGCCGAAGCGGGTCGAGTCTTCGTGCTTTTCGCTGTCCCAGGATGCGGTCAGGAGCCAGCGGCCGAGGATCCGGCCCTTGGCGTAGAGCGCGAGCCGGCCGTCGGTCAGCACCTTGTCCTCGTTGCCGCCGAGCGCCTCGATCCGGCCGTCGAGCCGGTTGTAGCCGATCGTCCCCTCGGCGAGGCCGACGATCGTCCAGGGCCGGTCGCCCGGATCGAGCCAGGCTTCGAGCCTCTGCTCGCGGACGCTCTCGCCCTCGCGGAAGTGGAAGCGAAGGCTGAGGCTGCCCGAGGCGGTGGTCGGCTCGAGCTCGATCAAGGCGATGCCGTCCTCGCCCTGGACCCGCCAGAAGGGGCGGGCGCGCTCGAGCCCGGCGAGCTGGCGCGCCTGCTGGGCGTCGGCCTCGACCGCCGGATAATAAGGCGCCGGAACCTCGAAATCGCCGGTCAGGCCGTGGCGGACCGGGCGGCCGTCGCGGTCGGTCAGGCGGACCGCGATCACCGGCCTGGTGACCCCGTCGGCGACCAGCCGCGATTTGTCGCGCAGAAGTTCGGCGCGCATCGGGCTCGAGCCGTAATGGACCGCCTGGCGAAGGGTCTCGGCAAGGCTTCCGTCGGCGTTGCGGACCTCGGCGCTGAGCTGGGTGACTCCGCTCTCGAGCGGCACTCCCCGCCACAGGCTGACCGCGACTCTGCCGGCGGGGTCGGTTCGGCTGCCGTCGAAGGCGATCGGATCGACCGGGCGGCCGTTCGAGAGCAATTTCACGGTCTGGCCGGGCAGATGCTTGATCGCGACCCGGACGATCGGAGCGCGCGGATTATGATCCGGAGCCGGGAACAGGAAGGCGATTCCCGGCTCCTCGCCGGCCAGCCAGTCGCGCTCGGCGCCGGCGGCGGCGGCGTCGCTCGGCGGAGC
>JBKPOT010000026.1:0-90509 GCA_046733235.1 Pseudomonadota bacterium | reverse complement strand
GGCTGCGTCGATCGCCTCGGACGGGCTGCCCGGCCCGTCCTTCGGCCCTCTCCTATCCAGCCGCCTTCTCCGGGCGATCCCGACCACCTCGGGCACCGGACGCGGACCCCAACCCCTCGGCCCGAGGGGCGGCGAATGAATCTCTGGAAGGCGACCGGGACGATCGGCGGCCTGACCATGGTCAGCCGGGTGTTCGGCTTCGGCCGCGACATGCTGATGAGCCGGGTGATGGGCGCGAGCATGCAGGCCGAGGCCTTCCTGCTCGCCTTCCGCCTTCCCAACACCTTCCGGCGGCTGTTCGGCGAGGGCGCCTTCTCGGCCGGCTTCGTGCCCTTGTTCAGCCAGCGCCTCCACGGCGAGGGCGGGATCAGGGACGCGGAGCTGTTCTCGCGCGAGGTGCTGGCCGTCTTCCTTCCGGCATTGATCCTTTTCTCGATCCTGTTCGAGATCGCGATGCCGCTGTTCGTCTACGCGATCGCCTCCGATTTCTGGGCCAATCCGGTCAAGTTCGAGCTTTCGGTGACGCTGACCCGGATCACCTTCCCCTATCTGATGCTGATCAGCCTGGTCTCCCTGTTCGCCGGCGTGCTCAACTCGATGTCGCGGTTCACCGCGGCCGCCTTCGCTCCGACCCTGCTCAACATGTCGATGCTCGGGGCGATGCTGCTCTTCCCGCAGGGCGGCACGGTGACCGCCTGGGCGCTGGCGATCGGAGTGACGGTCGGAGGAATCCTCCAGCTGATCCTGCTCTGGGCCGCGGCGCGGCGCGGCGGGATCTCGATGCGGCTTCAGCGGCCGAAGATCACGCCCGGAGTCCGCCAGTTCCTGATCGTCGTCATCCCTGCGACCCTGGGCGCGGGCGTCTATCAGATCAGCCAGTTCATCGACACCTACTTCCTCACCAAGCTGGCCGAGGGATCGATCTCGCACATGAATTATGCCGACCGCTTGAACCAGCTGCCTTTGTCGGTGATCGGGACCGCGCTCGGCACCGCGATCCTGCCGACGGTGAGCAAGCATATCGACAAAGGCGAGGGCAGAGAGGCCGCCGCGGTCCAGGGCCAGGCGGTCGACCTCTCGATGCTCCTGACCCTTCCGGCGGCGCTGGCGCTGGCGGTGGTGGCAACGCCCCTGGTCACGGCATTCTTCCAGGGTGGCCGGTTCACGCCGGAGGACGCGCATGTTACCGGCAACGTCCTGGCGATCCTCGTCACAGGCCTGCCCGCTTATGTCCTGGTCAAGGTGCTTCTGCCCGGCTTTTACGGCCGCAAGGACACCAGGACCCCGGTCAAGACCGCCGGGATCGTTCTGGTCGCCAATGTCGCGCTCAACTTCGCGCTCATCCCCTTCCTTCAGATTTACGGGCTGGCGATTGCGATTTCGGCCTGCTCGTGGCTCAATGCGCTGATGCTCTACGGAATCCTCCACCGGCGCGGCCATTTCCGGATCGAGCTCTCGCTGTGGGGCCGGATCGCCCGCCAGCTGCTTGCCGGGCTGGCGATGGGCGCCGCCTTGTGGGGTATGCGGATCCTGCTGACCGGCTGGTTCTCGGGTTCAGTCGGCCATCGCCTCGCCGGGGTCGGCGCCCTGGTCTCGGTCGGGATCCTGGTCTATTTCGCGGTCGCCTGGACGATCGGAGCGATGAACCGGGACGACATATTGATCCTGCTTCGGAAGAAGAAAGCGGTCGTGGAGCCATGAGGATCGTCTCGGGGATCCAGCCGACCGGCAACCTCCATCTCGGCAATTATCTCGGCGCGATCATCCGCTGGGTGAAGATGCAGGACGATGCCGAGTGCCTGTTCTTCCTCGCCGATCTCCACGCCATCACGGTCTACAACCCGCCGGCCGAGCTTCGCGCCAACGTCCGCACCATGGCCGCCGCTTTGGTCGCCTGCGGGATCGATCCGGAGCGCTCGATCCTGTTCAACCAGGCGCGGATTCCGGCCCATGCCGAGATGGCCTGGATCCTCAACGGCACCGCGCGGATGGGCTGGCTCAACCGGATGACCCAGTTCAAGGAGAAGAGCGGCAAGAATCGCGAGGGCTCGAGCGTCGGCCTGTTCGACTATCCGGTGCTCCAGGCCGCCGACGTGCTTCTCTACCATGCCACCCACGTGCCCGTGGGCGAGGACCAGAAGCAGCATATCGAGCTGATCCGCGACATCGCGACCAAGTTCAACACCGACTATGAGGTCGACCTGTTCCGCCTGCCCGAGCCCTTGATCGGGGCGAATGCGGCGCGGATCATGTCGCTTCGCGACGGCACCGCCAAGATGGGCAAGTCGGACCCCTCCGACATGAGCCGGATCAACCTGACCGACGACAGCGACACGATCGCCCAGAAGATCCGCAAGGCGAAGACCGATCCCGAGCCTTTGCCCGACAGTCTCGACGCTTTGGCCGGCCGGCCCGAAGCGAAGAACCTCGTCGCCATCTATGCGGGCCTGGCCGGAACCGAGCCGGCCGACGTGCTTCGCGACTTTGCCGGCAGGGGCTTCGGCGCCTTCAAGCCGGCGCTCGCCGACCTGATCGTCGAGACGATGCGTCCGATCAAGGAACGGCTCGACCGGCTCGAGGCCGATCCGGCCGAGCTCGACTCGATCCTCGCCGCCGGCTCGGCGCGCGCCGCCGAAATGGCCCGGCCGACCCTCGAAGCGGCCTATGAAGCGCTTGGGCTCAGCCGCTAAGCGGCGGTAACCAAAGTCTTTTCCTTCAGCTTGCGTTCAGCGGAACTTTGCAAGAACGGCGGCAGTTCCTATATCGTCCACAGCAGCTTTCCTGTCGAAAGGCGGCTTTGTCATGTCCATCATCAAGAGATTGTTCGCACTCGCCGCGCCGGCTTTGATGCTCGCGCTGAGCGCCTGCGCGACGGGCTTTCCGGCCCAGGTGTCGCGCTTCCAGTCGATGCCGGCCCCACAGGGCCAGAGCTTCGCCATCCGGGCCGCCGATCCGGCCGACCGCGGTGGGCTCGAATTCGCCCGCTACGCCGATCTCGTGCGCCGCCACATGGTCGCCCACGGCTATAGCGAAGCGCCGTCGCCCCAGCAGGCGACCCTGATCGTCGAGCTTAGCTATGGAGTCGACCAGGGCCGCACCGAGGTGGTCAGCTATCCCGGCTCCTACAGCCGCTCCTACGGCTTCTTCGGCGGCTGGGGCAGCTACGGCCGCTATCGCCCGCTGTTCCCGCGCTACCGGCTGGGACGCCGCTCGGCCTTCTATTATGGCTGGGACGACCCGTTCTGGTACTCGCCGTTCGGCTTCGGCTACAACGACATCGACACCTATACGGTCTATACGTCGTTCCTCGACATGGACATCAAGCGGGCCTCGGACGGCCAGGCGGTGTTCGAGGGCACGGCCAAGGCGCGCTCGCGCACCGACGACCTCCAGGTGCTGGTGCCGAACCTCGTCGAGGCGATGTTCACCGGCTTCCCGGGCAATTCGGGCGAGCAGGTGCGGATCACGGTCCCCCCGCCCCCGCGCGAACGGCGCTGATCGACCCTTCTTCCTCCCCTCCCGCTTGCGGGAGGGGATCGAGGGGTGGGCAAGAAAAGGCCCGTCAGCTCGATGCTGGCGGGCTTTTTTTGATGTAGGCTCGGTATGCCCACCCCCGGCCCCTCCCGCAAGCGGGAGGGGAGTGGTCCTCAGCTCTCGAGCTGCCTCGTCAGAAGCCGGATGTCGGCGTCGAGCTCGGCGTCCTGGGCGCGCAGCTTCTCGATCTGGCGGACGGCGTGGATGACGGTGGTATGGTCGCGTCCGCCGAAGCGCCGGCCGATCTCGGGGAGCGAGCGCGGAGTGAGCTGCTTGGACAGATACATCGCGACCTGGCGCGGCCGGGCGACCTCGCGGGCGCGGCGGGCCGAGGTCATCTCGGCCTTGCGGATCCGATAATGTTCGGAGACCTTGCCCTGGATCTCGTCGATCGAGATCCGGCGCTGATTGGCGCGAAGGATGTTGGCGAGGACCTCGGTGACGAAGTCCATGTCGATCGCCCGCCCCGACATCATCGCATAAGCGGCGATCCGGTTGAGAGCGCCCTCCAGTTCGCGGACGTTCGAGCTGATCCGCTTGGCGAGGAACATCACCACGTCCTCGGGGACGGCGACGTCGGGGAGCGCCTCGAGCTTCTTGATGATGATGTTGAGCCTGAGCTCGAGATCGGCGGCGTTGATGTCGGCGACCAGGCCCCAGGACAGGCGCGACAGGATCCGCGGTTCGATCCCGTCCAGGTCCTGCGGCGCCCGGTCCGAGCTGATCACCAGCCGGCGGCCGGCCGAGATGATCTCGTTCATCGTGTGGAAGAATTCTTCCTGGGTCGATTCCTTGCCGGCGATGAACTGGACGTCGTCGATCATCAGCAGATCGGCTGAGCGCAATTGCTGCTTGAACTGGATCGTCTCGTTGGCGCGGAGAGCGGCGACGAACTCGACCATGAACTTCTCGGCCGACATGTAGATGATCTTCGCGCGCGGCCGGTGGTGGTGGAATTCGTGGCCGATGGCGTGAAGCAGATGGGTCTTGCCGCGGCCGGTGCCGCCGTGGAGGAAGAGCGGATTGAAGGCGACCTTGTCGGCGCTGGCAAGGGTCCGGGCGGCGTTGAACGCGACCTCGTTGGCCTTGCCGACGACGAAATTCTGGAACCGGTAGCGCGGCTCGAGAGCGACCGAATAGAGGCCCGGCTGCTTGGCCATGCTCGGCTCTTCCGCCGCGGGGGCCGGAATCTCGACGACCGCGGCGGTCTTGGGCGCGTTCGCTCCGACTCCGACCGCGATGTTGCGCACCGCCGGACAGGCGCCGCGCCAGGCGAGCAATAGCCGCTCGGCGAAATGGGTCTGGACCCAGTCGGCCATGAACTGGGAGGGCAGTTCGAGATGGAGAGTGGCGGTGTCGGGATCGAAGGCGCCCAAAGCGATCGGCCGAAGCCAGCCGTCGAAGGTCCTTGCGCCGCAGTCGCGGCGGAGGCCCGCGCGAATCACTTCCCAGGCGTCGATCATCGGATCGCGATCGGCAACGCCGCTGGCTGGCCCATCCTGTCTCACCGGCTTCGCAGTCACTCCAAAGCACCCCCTCTGCCGGACCTTGTCGGGCCCTTGGCGCAAACTCTCCCAGGCACGGCGACACCCCCCGGCGGCGCCGATTCCAAAACGCTCTTGCTGTGTGCGTCCGGCAGGAGATTCGCCTGCCGAAGGTTCTGCTTTTAAGGAGCCTTGAGGCGACTGATCAAGGGCTGAAAATTACATTTTTGTTAAATAAAAGCATTGACAACGGATTCCCGCGCCCTTGCTCGAAAAACGGCGGAAATCCGCCATTTTTTCGGTCCTCCAGAGGTGAACCGAAAGCGCGATCATGCGCGAATCGCCGGAATTCCTAGACTTTTTGAATCCCCGTCCGGAAGCCGTGAAAAAGCCCGCCGATCGGGCGACCGGCGGGCCGATTTCAAGCTTTTGAACGGCTTAACCCAGAGCAGCGATACGGCGTGTCAAACGCGAGATTTTCCGGGCCGCGGTATTCTTGTGGACGACGCCCTTGGCGACGCCGCGGGCCAGCTCGGGCTGGACCTTGCGGATCGCCGCTTCCGCCTTCGCCTTGTCGCCCGATTCGAGCGCCGACTCGACCTGCTTGACGAAGGTGCGGATTCGGCTGACCCGCGCGCCGTTGATCTCGGCGCGGCGATCGTTGCGGCGGATTCTCTTCTTTGCCTGCGGCGTATTCGCCATGTCTTGCCTCGTACGGATGAAATGAAAAGGGGCGCGGCAAAGGGCCGCACCCGCTCAGCCGCGCCCTCTACGTAAGAGAGCGGCCCGGGTCAAGTTGGGAAGCTCGGCAAGCCGCTCGGAGCGCCCGAAGAATCACCTTTTCTGGCAGCGCGGGCAAAAGAAGGTCGAGCGGCCCGAATCGACCCGGCGGCGAATCGGGGCGCCGCAATGGCACTCCTCCCCTTCCCGTCCATAGACCCGCCATTGCTTCGAGAAATAGCCGAGCTCGCCGTCGGGGCGGACATAGTCGCGAAGGCTCGAACCGCCGGCTTCGATCGCCGCGACCAGGACCGACTTGATCGCTTCGACGAGCCGGTCGAGTCGCGCGCGGGACACGGCGCCGGCGGGGCGCGTCGGATCGATTCCGGCCAGATGGAGCGCCTCGCAGACATAGATATTGCCGAGACCGGCGACGATTCGCTGGTCGAGAAGCATCGCCTTGATCGGAGCGGCTCTGCCGCGAAGCGCCCCGGCCAGATACGCGCTGTCGAACGCCTCTCCAAGCGGCTCCGGGCCCATTGCGGCGAAAGGGGGATAATCGGCCAATTCCTCGGTCCGGGCGAGGTCGACCGAGCCGAATCGGCGCGGATCGTTGAGCGCCAGCCGCCTCCCCTCCTCGGTCTCGAGCAAGAGGTGATCGTGCGGCCCGACCGCTTTCGGATCGATCCGCCAGCTTCCCGACATGCCGAGATGGAAGATCATCGTGTCGCCCCGATCGGTGTCGATCAGGCCGTATTTGGCCCGGCGGGAAAGATCGACGATTCGGGCGCCGGTCATGCGCTGGCGAAGATCCGGCGGGAACGGGCGGCGAAGATCCGGGCGTCGCGCCTCGAGGCTGACCAGCCGCCGGCCTTCGAGGACAGGCGCCAGGCCGCGTATCGTCGTTTCAACCTCGGGCAGCTCGGGCATGGCGCTTTCCCTGTCCGGCGAAATCGCAAAGGTCCACTCCCCTTTCTGCTCCGATCGCCACATATTCCGCACCGGCGGGTGATTACCCCGGCTCGAAAATGCTCTAGAGCCCGCCGCGATGGACAAGGTTTCTTTCGGCTTCGAGGACGTTGCGCCCGAGGAGAAGACGCGCCGGGTCGGCTCGGTCTTCGCCAGCGTCGCCTCGCGCTACGATCTGATGAACGATCTGATGTCGGGCGGACTGCATCGGCTGTGGAAGGCGCAGTTCGTCCGCCGGGTGAAGCCGCGCAAAGGCGAGTCGATCCTCGACATGGCCGGAGGCACCGGCGACGTCGCCTTCCTTCTCGCCGGGCACGGCGCGCAGGTGACGGTCGCCGACATCAGCCCGGAAATGCTCGAGGTCGGCCGCAAGCGCGCCGAGCGGCAGAAGGTGGACGGGCTGGTCTGGGCGATCGAGAATGCCGAAGCGCTGAGCTTCGCCGACCAGACGTTCGACGCTTTCACGATCGCCTTCGGGATCAGGAACGTCACCCACGTCCAAAAGGCGCTCGAGGAAGCGCATCGCGTGCTTCGGATCGGCGGCCGATTCTTCTGCCTCGAATTCTCGACCACGACCTGGCCGGGCTTCGCGAAGCTTTACGACAGCTATTCGATGAACGTCGTTCCGAGGATCGGCAAGGCTGTCGCGAGCGACGAGGAAAGCTATCGCTACCTGGTCGAATCGATCCGCCGCTTTCCGGGCATGCCGGCCTTCTCCGGGATGATCGGCAAGGCCGGCTTCGCCCAGGTCAAGGCCGAGCCGATCCTCGGCGGCCTCGTCGCCATCCACAGCGGGTGGAAGATCTGAATTGACGCGTCCGATCACCCACGTCTGGCGGCTGCTGAAATGGGGCCGTGTCCTGGCTCGGCACGGCGCCCTGCGCGGAATCGAGCGCGACCCGAACACGCCCGCCCCCGTCCGCCGACTCGCCCGGATCGCCCGATTCGGAGCGCGCGTGCCGAAGGTCCCCACCTACGCCGAAGCTTTCCAGGATATCGGCCCGGCCGCGATCAAGCTCGGTCAGGCGCTCGCGACCCGGCCCGATCTGGTCGGTGTCGAAGCAGCGCGCGACCTGCAATTGCTCCAGGACAGCTTGCCGCCCGCGCCGTTCGATCAGGTCAGGCTCGCCATCGAGCAGGGCCTCGAGCGGCCGATCGACCGCATCTTCGCCTCGATCGATCCCGAGCCGGTCGGCGCCGCCTCGATCGCCCAGGTCCACCGCGCCGTCACGACCGAGGGCGTGGAGGTCGCGGTCAAGGTGCTCCGGCCCAATATCGAGGAGGATTTCGCCAAGGCGATCGAGACCTATGAATGGGCCTCCGCCCAGGTCGAGGCGATGGGCGGCGAGGCGGCAAGGCTTCGGCCGCGCGTGGTGATCGCGCACTTCCGGCAATGGACGACGCGCGAGCTCGACCTCAGGCGCGAGGCCGCCTCCGCCTCGGAGCTTCGCGAGAATCTCGTCGCCGAGAGCGGCTTCTTCGTCCCGCGGATCGACTGGACCCGGACTTCGCGGCGGGTGATGACCCTGGAGTGGATCGACGGGATCAAGCTGACCGACCGCGACGCCCTGGTCGAAGCCGGCCACGACCTGAAAGCGCTCGCGGCGATCCTGGTGCGGGCCTTCCTCCGCCAGGCGGTGGTCGACGGATTCTTCCACGCCGATCTCCACCAGGGCAATCTGTTCGCTTTGCCCGACGGCCGGCTCGCGGCGATCGATTTCGGGATCATGGGCCGGATCGACCGCCAGGCGCGAATGTGGCTCGCCGAGATCCTCTACGGACTGATCACCGGCAATTACCGCAGGGTCGCGGAGATCCATTTCGAGGCCGGCTACGTGCCGCCGCACCACGACGTCGGCGAGTTCACCACCGCGCTCCGGGCGGTCGGCGAGCCGATCCGCGGCCTTCCGGTCAAGGACATATCGATCGCCCAGATGCTCGACGGCCTGTTCGCGATCACCCGCGATTTCGACATGCCGACCCAGCCGCACCTCCTGCTCCTCCAGAAGACGATGGTGATGGAGGAAGGAGTCGCCCACGCGCTCGATCCCGACATCAATATGTGGGAGACCGCCGAGCCCTTCTTGCGCGAATGGGTGCGAAGCGAGCTCGGCCCCGAAGCCGCGCTCGCCGACCGGCTGGTGCGCGATTTCCGCACCCTTGCGCGGCTCCCCGAGCTGATCCGCCGCATCGATTTCTATTATCCGCCGCCCGGCGCGGCGCCGCCCGACCCGCCACTGCCCGACGTGGTCGTCGTCGCCCCGCACCGCTACGGGCGATACCTTCTCCTCGGGATAGCGGCGGCTGCAGCCGGCGCGGCGGCGATGTATCTGTTCGGCTGAAACCGCCCTCCCGCTGCTCTAATGCACGTTCGACGTTGCGGCGTTCGCTCCACTCGCATCGACTTCGTCGGCTGGAAGGGGTCGGCCGTTGCCCCGTTCGGGCGGGAAAAACGGATCGGCCAGCTCGCGCCAGCCGCGAAGCTCTTCTTCGGCGTCGCTCCAGTCGACATTGGTCACCTTTTGCCCAGGCCTGAACAGGCCGCTGCCCCTTCGGGCCCCCTCGCCGTCGATCCGATGGAGAGCGCCTGCGATCGGCACTTCGGCCTTCACCTTTTCGCGATAGCAGGCCGGTGTCCGCCCATAGACCAGGGGGAAAGGCGGCGTGGGTCCATTGGGCTTGCAGCCCGGATGGCCGGGATCCCGCTCGATCGCCCAGATGATGCGGTCGCGGTCGCGGACCTCGACCCGATCGGCGCCGACTCCGTCATCGTCCCTGAACGGCCACATCCCGGCTCCGCGCGCCTCGAAAACCAGGTCGGTGCCTCGGACGACCGCGAATATGTCGTAAACGGGCGGCTGGCAGCTCGAGAGAAAGAGACTGATCGCCGCCAGACACACGCCGCGCCAACGCATCGCATTCTCCGTCCAGGTCGAGCAACGAACAGGGGCTGAGCTGCCGCTGGATCAACCGTCGCCACGCCTCGACCGCCGCCTCGCCTTCGCGACGATCGCGATCACCAGGCCCGCCAGCAGGATCGAAAGGATGATCCAGCCCAGCGTCGTCCAGCTCCACCACGAGCCGCATGGAATTTCGCGGCCGTCCTTGAGGCACGTCGGATGGGGCGGCGGAGTCGGGTCCGGGCCCGCGGCGCTGACATCGAGCGACACGCGCCGTGTGAAAGCGTCGAGCGGGATCTCGGTGCATTTCCCATTCTCGCTTCGAAAGACCTCGACCTTGGCGTGAACGGTGTAGGCGCCGCTTCGCCTCGGCCGGATCGACCAGCTCCAGAAGTCGCCCGGCTTGCCTTTGGGGAGCTGCCTGATCTGGGCGTTCGGCCCGACGATCTCGAGCGCCTCGGGAGTCTCGAGGGTCACCCGCATGCATTCGGCGCGGTTGACGTCGCGATAGCCGGCCGGGGGCGTGTCGCCCAGCTCCCGGATGACCGTCTCCTGGTCCATTCCCACCGCGAACTCGAGTCCCGCCGCCTTGTCGACCGCAAGCGAGGCCGGAGCGCCGAAAGAGCCGATGCCGGTATCGACAATGCATTCCGGCCGATCGCTCGGACAAAGCGGGGGTGGAGGCGGCACATTGCATTCCGGCCGATCGCTCGGGCACAGCGGCGGCGGCACCGGCTTCTTGCATTCCGGTCGTCCGCGACATGGCGGAGGCGGTACCGGGTAAGGGTCGGGGTTCGGAACGGGGACCTTGTCCACCTGCAGACAATTGTCCTCCAAGGTGGCGCTGCAATCCGGATAATGGGGGCGGCCGGGCCGCGGCGTGAGATCCCTCCCCGATGGGACGAAGACGATCTTCGGAACCACCGGCCTGTCCGGGTTCGGCAGCGGCTGGACGTCGGGCCTCGAATCCCCGCCATCTGCGGCCGGAGTCCGGGCGTCGGTGGATGACGGGTCGACGATCGGCGCAACGCTCGAAGAATCGCGATCGGTGCTGCACGACGCAAGCAGAGTGCAGGCGACCGACCACGGCAGGATCCGGTTCATGCCCCCCTCCCGTCAAAGCAGGACGATGGTCTTCGGCCGCGCCGCTGTCCATCGGGAATGAGTCCGAATTGAAGCGAGTCGCAGGGGGCGCGGCCATCGGCGCCGGCGGGAGAGCGGCCTGCTCGACTCCGGCGCGCACAGCCGCCAAGGAGGCGCGGTGAACGGCGCAAGCGTCCTGGCTATCCATTTGTCCGCCGCGGGACCCGCGGCGACCTCATTCCTGCTCCGATGAACCCGGGCGGCCTGCGTGCCATCCCGAAGGGTTTCGATCCCCGGCGACTCGACGAGATCGACAGCCGGCTCCGGGCGATCGAGCAAGACCAGCGCGTCTCGATCGGCCTTGCCATCGAAAGCGGCAGCCGCGCCTGGGGCTTCCCCTCTCCCGACAGCGATTTCGATTGCCGGTTCCTGTTCGTTCGGAGGCGGGCCGATTATCTGTCTCCCTGGCCCAAGCGCGACGTGATCGAGCTTCCGCTGGAGGACGAGCTCGACATCAACGGCTGGGAGCTCGGCAAGGCGCTCAAGCTGATGCTCAAGGGCAATGCCGTCGTCCTCGAATGGCTAAGCTCGCCGATAATCTATCGCGGCGACCGGCGATTCCATGGCGAGATGCTCGCTCTGGCCGGCCGCTTCGCCGACAAAGCGGGTACCGCGCTCCATTATCTTCATCTCGGCGAACGGCAGCGGAACAGCTGTTTCGCGGACGGCAAGCAGGTCCCGCTCAAGAAATTGTTCTACGCGCTCCGCCCAGCCGCGGCGCTGCGCTGGCTTCGGCTCAATCGCGAAGCCCGGATCCCGCCGATGCATTTTCCGACCTTGATGATTGAGTGCAGTCCGCCCGACGACGTTCGGCAGATCGTCGATGACCTCATTCGCCGCAAGGCCGAGACCCGCGAGCTCGGGGAAGCGCCGCTGCCGCGGCCGGTCGAGCGCTTCATCGACGGCGAATTCGCGCTCGCGCGGGAGACTTTGCACGAGCGTGCGCCGCGCATCGATCCGGAGGCGAAGCAGGCCGCCGAGGCCCTGTTCCGGTCGTCGGTGGAGCGGCTCGCGCCGGGTGACGGCTCGACTCCGGCGGAGTCCGGGGCCAAATGAGCCGATGAACGGCAGAAGCATATTGCTCATCGTCGGCGGCGGAATCGCGGCTTACAAAAGCTGCGAGCTGATCCGGCTGCTCCGCAAAGCCGGAGCGACGGTGCGCTGCGTTCTGACCGAAGGGGGCGCCCGGTTCGTCACTCCGATGACCCTCGCCGCTCTGTCCGAGAATCAGGTCCACACGACGCTGTGGGATCTGAAGGATGAGGCGGAGATGGGCCACATCCAGCTCAGCCGTGAGGCCGACCTCGTGGTGATCTGCCCGGCGACCGCCGACCTGCTGGCGCGGATGGCGGCGGGGATCGCCGACGATCTCGCGACGACGCTTCTGCTCGCCACCGACAAGAAGGTGCTCGCCGCGCCGGCGATGAACGTCCGGATGTGGCGGCACGAGGCGACCCGCCGCAATGTCGAGCGGCTTCGCTCCGACGGCGTGATCCTGCTCGAGCCCGACGAGGGCGAGATGGCCTGCGGCGAATATGGCCCCGGCCGCCTTCCCGAGCCCGAGGCCATATTCGAAGCCATCTCCTGCTTCTTCGGGCCGGACGAAGGACCGCTTTCGGGACGGCACGTCATCGTCACCGCCGGTCCCACTCACGAGCCGATCGACCCGGTGCGGGTGATCGCCAACCGTTCCTCCGGCAAGCAGGGCTTCGCTATCGCCGAGGCTCTCGCTGCGCTCGGCGCGCGGGTGACCCTGGTCGCCGGTCCGGTCGCTCTCGCCACCCCGCCTGGAGTCCGGCGAATCGACGTCGAGAACGCGGTCGAGATGGAGGCTGCGGTCGAAGCCGCGCTTCCGGCCGACGCTGCGGTGCTCGTCGCCGCGGTCGCCGACTGGCGGGTCGAAGCCGCGGCCTCGAAATTGAAGAAAGCCGATGGTCCTCCCGATCTCGCCTGGTCGGCCAACCCCGACATATTGGCCGGGCTGGCGCAGAGCGTCCGGAGGCCGAAGCTTCTGATCGGCTTCGCGGCCGAGACCGACGACGTCGCCGCCGCCGCGCGCTCCAAGCTGGCGCGCAAGGGCTGCGACTGGATCCTGGCCAACGACGTGTCGGGAGACGTGATGGGCGGCGACGACAATGCGATCCACCTGATCGATTCGGAGGGCGACGAGATCTGGCCGCGAACGTCGAAGGCGGACGTCGCCCGCCGGCTCGCCGCGCGGATCGCCGAGACTCTGGGAAGGTCCGATGGCTGAAATCCACATCGCGATCCGCCGGCTGCCCAACGGCGGCGGGCTCCCCCTGCCCGCCTACGCCACCGAGCATTCGGCCGGAATGGACGTGGTCTCTGCGGAAAGCCTGGTGCTTGCCCCGGGCGCCCGGCACGCGGTCGCCACCGGCTTCGCTGTCGCCATCCCGGAAGGCTATGAGGTGCAGGTCCGTCCCCGCTCGGGCCTCGCCCTCAAGCACGGAATCACCTGCCTCAACACGCCCGGAACGATCGACAGCGACTATCGCGGCGAGGTCAGGGTGATCCTCGCCAATCTCGGCGGCGAGCCGTTCGAGATCGTGCGCGGCGAACGGATCGCGCAGCTCGTCCCGGCGCCGGTCCTTCGAGCGCGATTCGAGGAGGTCGAGGATCTCGGCGAGACGGCCCGCGGCGCCGGCGGCTTCGGCTCGACCGGACGCTGACCTTTTCAGCCGCCTGCGAAACGGCGGATTTCCGCCAAGCTTGGCGATCAAGCCATTGAAGTGATAAGAAGAGATATGCGGTCCGGAGGCGATCCGCGCGGAGGTGGATATGAAGCTTGTACTTGCGGCCGCTTCGGCCCTGTTTCTGGCGGTGGCGCCGGCTTCGGCAACCACGGTCGAGGTGGGCACCGGGGACTGGAGAAACATTCCCGAGATGCAGCAGTTCGGCGAAGCGCTCGATTCGAACGCGGTCGCGGCGATCTACGAGTCGGTCGAGACGGGCGAATGCACGATCCCCGGCCAGCGCAAGGGCAAGCTCGACATGACCGTCCCCTTCCTGATCCAGGTCAATGCGTCGGGCGGGATCGACCGGCTGATCGTCGAGAAGATGGGGTGCACCAAGGCCGAGGGAATTCTTGCCGGCGCATTGCTCAAGCTGATCGACCGCGGAGCCTTCCATCCGCGCGGCGGGATGCGCGAGGGCTGGTTCAAGGGCGAGGTCAGCTTCAGCCATTACGACAGCTGAGTGCGGCGCCCGTGACGGGCCCGCCGACAATATGAGCTTCCCGACCGACGCGCAGCTCGATCGCTACGCGCGCCACATCGTGCTCAAGGAGATTGGCGGCGAGGGCCAGAAGTCGCTGCTTGCCGCCGAGGTCGCGGTGATCGGCGCGGGCGGGATCGGCGCACCGGTGATCCAGTATCTCGCCGCGGCCGGGGTCGGGCGGCTTCGGCTGATCGACGACGACCGGGTCGATCTCAGCAATTTGCAGCGGCAGATATTGTTCGACTCGGGGCAGATCGGCGCTGCCAAAGCCGAGAGCGCTTCGGCCGCGGCGATACGGCTCAATCCCGATGTTACCGCCGCCCCGGTCATAGCCAGGCTCGATTCGTCCAATGCGGGCGCGTTGCTCGCCGGGGCCGATGTCGTCGTCGACGGCTCCGACAATTTCGCGACCCGGCTGGCGGTCGCCGATGCCGCCCTGGCGCTCCGGATACCGTTGGTCTCGGCGGCGGTGATCCAGTTCGAGGGCCAGCTCGCCGTCTATCGCGGCTGGGAGGAGGACAAGCCCTGCTATCGCTGCCTGGTCGGATCGGACCCCGGCCTTCCCGAGCAGAGCTGCGCCGAGCAGGGCGTGCTCGGAGCGATGGCCGGGGTGGTCGGAAGCCTGGCCGCGGTCGAGGCGATCCGCTGCATTGCCGGCTTCGGCGAGGACAGCGCCGGCAAGCTGCTGATCGCCGACGCACTGACGATGCGCTTCCGAACCGTCACTCTTCCCAAGGATCCCGGGTGCCGAACCTGCCGGGCCTGAACATCGTCGTCGCCGGCGAGGATCCCGGCCGCCTCCATGCCGCGCTCTCGGTGGCGGCCGCCTGGGCGGCACTCGGCCGTCCGGCGCGGATTTTCCTTCAGGCCGAGGCCGTCGCCCTGCTTCGCGCGCCGCCGGGCGAGGACGACAGGCGACGGCGCGAGGCCGGCATTCCCGCCCTGGCGGACATGCTCGAGGAGTGCGTCGCTCTCGGCGCCTCGGTGACCGCCTGCCAGAGCGGCCTCGCGCTCGCCGGCCTGTCGGCCGAGGATTTGCCGGCGGGAGTCGATACGGGAGGCCTGGTCGACTTCCTGGCGGGGAGCCGAACGGACGACCAGCTGATGATGGCCTAATGGCCGCGCAATCGGTATTGAATGATCCCGCTCATCCTGAGTAGCCGGTGAGCCTGTCGAACCGGCGTATCGAAGGTGAGGCTAGCCCAGCAAGTGCGCGAAGCGGTCGGCCAGGCCGGCAAGCTCCTGCGGCGCGGTGACCGCGACGAAGCCGAGGCCGACGACCAGTCCCGCGAGAAGGACTTTCCAGCCGAAGATCCGCCCGAGCAAGGACGGGCCGCGCGGCGGCAGCAGGGACTCCTGCTCGAGGTCGAGCTCGTCGGCGGGAAGGCGCAGGACGAGTGCTTTCTCGGCCTCGAATTCGGCGGTCGAGAGCATGCCGGTGTCGCGCAGCCGGCTCAATCGCTCGAGCGCTTCGAGACGAAAATGGACCAGCTGGTAATCGGCCACCCGGGCGTCCTTGCGGCCGGGGACCGCATGCGCGGCGGGCGGTTCGGGCTCGGACGGGACGGCGCGAAGCCTCGGCTCCGGCTCGAGCCTCACCGGCGCCGGTTCCGCGGCGCCCGGAATTCCCCTGCTGATCATGACTCTCCCGGCGGGCATGGAAAGACTGCTAGCCGGTTACGGTAAAAATAGGCTGGCGAGTCAGGGTTAAGACGCCGGATACCATGATCCCCCCGCCCCAGGATTACCCCCAATCCGTCATCCCAGCGGAGTCGAAGACGGGCGCAGCCCAACCTGGAATCTCCTTTTGCTTGGCTGAGTCCATGAAGGCAGGGAGATCCCGGGTTTCGCCGGGATGACGTTGGTCGGCGTGAGCGCGAGCGCTCAGAACTGGCCGGCGGCAGCCTCGGCCTCGAGCAAAGCGAGCCCGACCAGCGCGAGTCCGAGCGCGATGTCGAACGCACGGACCGGCCGAAGCCGCCGGCCGCGCGGGCGATGGAAAAGAAGATCGGCGCATGTGATCAAGAGGATCGAGCAGCCGCACAGGCCCGCGGCCGCCGCCGCCCCGAGCAGCGGCCAATACAGAGCGTCGGGGTAGAAATAAGCGAACGGCCAGAGCAGAAGCGCGAAGAGTCCGAAGCCGGCGCCGACCCCGCTCGCCCGCCGGATCGTCCAGATGGTCCGCATCAGCCCTTCTTCGCCGGCGCCTTCTTGCGGGCCGGCGCCCTGCGTCCTTTGCCCTTGCGCGCCGGCGGCCCCTTGGCGGCGCGCTCGTCGATCAGCTGGGCCGCTTCCTCGAGCGTCAGAGCGTCCGGAGCGAGGGATTTGGGCAGAGTCGCGTTGGTCGTCCCGTCGGTCACATAGGGGCCGAAACGACCCTCCATCAGCCTGATCTCGGCCTCGGTCCTCGGATGGGCGCCGAGTATCTTCAGCGGCTCGCGCGATCCGCGCGCGGCTCCGCCGCCACGGGCGGCGTCGGCGAGCTTGGCGACCGCGGCGTTCATGCCCGTCTCGAACACTTCGGCAGTCGAGCCCAGTTTCGCATATTTGCCGTCATGGGCGAGATAGGGCCCGTAGCGGCCGATCGAGGCGGTGATCGGCTTGCCGCTCTCCGGATGGTCGCCGACGGTCCGCGGCAGCGACAGCAATTTGATCGCCCAGCCGAGGTCGACGTCGGCCTGCGGAACGTCGCGCGGAATCGATGCGCGCTTCGCTTCCTTGCCGTCGCCGAGCTGGACATAGGCGCCGAAGCGGCCGCTGCGCAGGCTGATCTCCTCGCCGGACTCGGGATCGGTCCCGAGGATCTGCGGACCGGAATCAGCACCGCCCTCCTCGCCCCCCTGGCCGAAGCGGCGGGTGAATTTGCAGTCCGGATAATTGGAGCAGGCGACGAACGCTCCGAACCGTCCGCCGCGAAGCCCGAGCCGGCCTTCGCCGCAGGCCGGGCACAGCCGGGCGTCGCTCCCGTCGCCCTTGTCGGGGAACAGCCAGGGGGCGAGGAAATCGTCGAGCGCGGCGGTGATCTCGGACGGCTTCTGCTCCATCACCTCCGCGGTCTTCGGCTTGAAATCGCGCCAGAAGGCTTCGAGCACCTGCTGCCACTCGGCCCGGCCGCCCGAAATCTCGTCGAGGCTGTCCTCGAGCCCGGCGGTGAAATCGTAGGAGACGTAGCGCTCGAAGAACCGCTCGAGGAAGGCGGTCAGAAGCCGCCCGCTTTCCTCCGGAATGAATCGGTTCTTCTCGAGCCGGACATAGTCGCGGTCCTTCAGCGTCTGAAGCGTCGCGGCGTAGGTCGACGGGCGGCCGATTCCGAGCTCCTCCATCTTCTTGACCAGGCTCGCTTCGGAATAACGGGGCGGCGGCTGGGTGAAATGCTGCTCGGCCGTCACCTTCTTCTTCGCCGGCACGTCGCCTTCGCGGAGCCTCGGCAGCTTGCGGGACTCCTCGTCGTCACTATCGTCACGGCCCTCCTCGTAGAGCGCGAGGTAGCCGGGAAAGATGGTCACCTGGCCGGTGGCGCGAAGTCCGGTCTGGCCGGTTCCGTCACTGAGCTCGACCGTCGTACGCTCGAGCCGCGCCGATGCCATCTGGCTGGCGAGCGCGCGCTTCCAGATCAGATCGTAGAGCCGGCCATGATCGCCGGAGCCGGCGCGGTCGCGGCCGAAATCGGTCGGTCGGATCGCCTCATGCGCTTCCTGCGCATTCTTGGCCTTGGTCACATAGTGGCGCGGCTTCTCGGGCACATAGGCCTTGTCGTAACGCTCGACGACGGCCCGGCGGGCTGCCGAAATCGCCTCCGGCGCCATGTCGACCCCGTCGGTGCGCATGTAGGTGATCGCCCCGTCCTCGTAGAGGCCCTGGGCGATCCGCATCGTGTGGCTCGCCGCGAAGCCGAGCTTTCGCGCCGCTTCCTGCTGGAGCGTCGAGGTCGTGAAGGGCGGCCGCGGATTGTTGGTGAACGGCTTGGTCTCGACCGACGCGACCGTGAATCGGCCGGCCTCCACGGCCTGGCGCGCCGCCTCCGCGGTGCCGCCGTCGCCAATCGCCAGCCGGTCGACCTTCTCCCCGCGGAACCGGACCAGGCGGGCGAGGAATTCCTGGCCGTCCGATTCCATCAGAGCGGCGACGCTCCAATATTCCTGCGGCTTGAACGTTTCGATCTCGCGCTCGCGGTCGACGATCAGCCGAAGCGCCACCGACTGGACCCGCCCGGCGGACTTGGCGCCGGGGAGCTTGCGCCACAGCACCGGCGAGAGGGTGAAGCCGACCAGGTAATCGAGCGCGCGCCGGGCCCGGTAGGCGTCGATCAGATCCTCGTCGAGCTGGCGCGGATTGGCCATCGCCTCGGTCACCGCCGATTTCGTGATCGCGTTGAAGGTCACCCTTTCGACATGGGCCGGAAGCGCCCGCTTCTTGGCCAGCAGCTCCTGGACGTGCCAGCTGATCGCCTCCCCTTCCCGGTCGGGGTCGGTGGCGAGGATGAGGGATTCGGCCGTCCTGGCCAGGTCCGTGATCGCCTTCAGATGCCGCGCCTTGTCGGCATAGGGCTCCCAAAGCATGGCGAATCCTGCGTCCGGATCGACCGAGCCGTCCTTGGGCGGAAGGTCGCGGACATGGCCGTAGGAGGCGAGCACCCGATAGCCGCCGCCCAGATATTTTTCGATTGTCTTGGCCTTGGCCGGAGATTCGACGACGACGAGCTTCATGATGTGCGACTGATCCCTATACGCGTACGCGCATAGGGTGGAGACACCCAAAGCGGCTCGTCAAGCCGCCAAGCAGGAAGCTGTGCCCCGGTCCGAGAGTCATGCTGGCGGCGGCGGGCCAAGGCTGGCATGCTGATCGGATGAACGGCCACAGTCTCGACGAAGCTCTCGCGCTCTGGCGGTCCGGCCGCAAGCAGCAGGGCCTCGAAATGCTTGCGAACCTCGCCGCCGCGAACCATCCCGAGGCTCTGTTCATCCTCGCCGAGCTCTACTGGACCGGCGGGCCGCTTCCGCAGAATCTGGGCAGGGGCCGCGAGCTTCTCCGCCGCGCCGGCGAGGCGGGCCACAGGCTGGGGGCGATCGGCTATACCAACCTGCTCTGCGGCGGGATCGCCGGGGAACGCGATTGGCAAGGCGCCCTTCGCAGGCTCGAGGAGGAAGCGGGTTGGGACGAGGCGCGCGCCCGCTCGCTGGCCTTGCTGGGCAGGATGGACATCGACGGCAATGGCGATCCCGGGGAACTGCCCGAACCTCGGAAATTGAGCGGCTCGCCGAGGGCGATCCTCTTCCCGGGCGCTTTCACCGGACAGGAATGCGATTTCCTGCGCGAGACGGCGGAGCCGACGCTGGCGCCTTCGCTGGTCGCCGACGGAACCGGGCGCGAGATCCGCGGGAGCATCCGCAGCTCGGACGATACCAGCATCTTCTGGATGCGCGAGGATCCGGCGACCCACGCCTTGAACCGCCGGCTCGCCGCGCTGAGCGGGACGACGCCCGAGCAGGCCGAGCCGCTGCTGATCCTGCGCTATCGGCCGGGCCAGGAATATGGCGCCCATGTCGATTGGGACGGAGGCGAGAACGGCCGGGTGATGACCGCCCTGGTCTATTTGAACGACGATTATGAGGGCGGCGAGACCCTTTTCGTGAAGACCGGCCTGAAGGTGAAGGGCGCCAAGGGCGACGTGCTCGTCTTCCACAGCGTCACTCCCGACGGCGCCTTCGATCCGATGTCCGAACATGCCGGTCTGCCCGTGACCGACGGCGTCAAATATCTCGCCAGCCGCTGGATCCACGCCCACCGCTTCGCGCCTTGAGCGCCCCAGCGTTAACCCGCTCATCCTGAGTGGGGACTGAGCCTGGCGAAGGGTGAGCAGGTATGGATTGCCCCCGGCAATCCATAGCCCTGTCCGGGGGACAGGGCGGCCTGCCTCACTATCGAAGGACCTCCAAGGGCTTTGCGTCCTTCGATACGCCATTTCGACAAGCTCAATGGCTACTCAGGATGAGCGGCGTGGGGGTTGCCTAATCCTCCCGGCCGTAACCCGGCGGCAATAGGCACTTGCCGCCGTCATAATGGCCGACCGTTCGGATGATCTCGCCGGACCGGGGCTCGACCCGGCGGCCCGAAATCTGGCTGTCGAGCACCCGGCGGACCATCGTGTCCAGCCTGGTGACCAGATAGCAGTCGATCGCCGGAGGCGCGTGCGGATTGCCGATGCCGCTGTCGTCGGTGAGGAAGATGTAGCGCGACTGGGTCGCGGCGGCCATCGCGCGCATGACATATTCGGCGGTGTCGCCGACTCCCGACGCGGCGACCGGAACGATCTGGATCCGCTTCGCCCGGGCCGCCTCGACCGCCCGCCACGTCTTGGCGACATTCTCGTCATGCGGCGGAGCGTCGGCGACCAGAAGCAAGGATTTGACCGCGTCCGGCCGCCAGGCCTGGTTCACCGCGCGGTTGAGCGCCTGGTCCATCGCTTCCGGATAATCGCCGCCGCCGTCGGCCGACTGGGCGCGCAGATTGGACTGCATCTGGCCGAGGCTCGCGGTGAACGGGAAGGTGCGGGTGACGAAGATGTCGCCCTCGTCGCGATAGGCGACGAGCGACAGCCTTATGTCGAGCCTGGGATGGCCGCGCTTCAGCGAGTCGAGGATCGCTCGAAGCTCGGACTTCAGATATTCGAGCTCGTCGCCCATGCTTCCGGTCACGTCGACCACCACCGCCAGGTCGAACTTGGTGATCGCCACGGCGGGCGCCGCGAGGGTCACGCTCTGGCGCTGGGCGCCGGGCTGGGACGAGATCGCGACGACCCGCGCCGCCGAGGGTGCGCGGCCCGGAGCCGCGACCGACATCCGAACCCGGCTCCCGAGCCGGTCAAGCGCCGGGAAGAAGGCGGCGGTTCCGTCCGCCAGAGTGGCGAGCGACAGGCTGTTGCCGTCGGCGCAGGTCAGGGTCACCCGGGCGAACGGGATCGGCCGGCCGGCGCCGTCCTGGGCGGCGACGGTCAGCACCCGCCCGGTATCGACCCGCGGAACGCCGTTCATCCGCTGGCCGCGAAGGAACGCCCCGACATAATTGGCATAGAGCTCGGGATTGAGCAGATCGTCATGCTCGCCGGCGGTGAGCTGGCCTGACCGGGGCGAGCCGCCCCGGTCGCGCTCGGGGGCGTAACCCGAGGGCTCGCTCCGCGCCGCGACGTCTGCGGATCCGACCACGGTGACCGGCGACGCGGATTCGAGCGTCGGTCTCGGAACGCGCGTGCCGGTGACGGCGATATCGCCGCCCGGCGACACCGCGGACGGAGCGACCATTTCGGGCGATGGCGGTGGCGGAGGCGGTGGCGGTGGCGGCGGCGAGAACGGCGGTGGCGGTGGAGGTGGCGGCATCGGCGCCTCCATCACCGGCGGCGGACTATCGTCGCTGTAGCGGCGCTGGTCTCTCGCCCGCTCCGGCGGGAGTATCGGAAGCGGCGCGGCGCGGCGGCACATCGGCTGGTGCGGGGCCATTCGTGGCCCGGGTGCCGCTGGAAGGGGTCCCGAGAGGACGAGCCCCACGGCAGTTACGGCCATCAAAGCCCGTTTCGTCGCCCTGAACATGAGATACTCCTTTTCTTGTCCGACCGCGGCGCATTTTCGTCCGCATGTCACTGGGACGCGCTCCGGCTGGAAATCCTTGGCGCGGCCGCGAAAAATTTTTTCGAGTCAGGCGGGCGGATCGGCGGACTGCTCATTCGCCCGCGCCTCGGACCTGCGCGTCAGGAAGCCATCAACTGAAAATGTCCGGCAGACGGACGTCCGGAATCCCGAGGCGCACGTGCCGGTAAAGCGCGATACAGAGCAACCATTGGAACGCGATCACCAACGAGGCATAGAAATGGACCGCCAGGAGCATCGACACCGGCAAATCGGGATAGGCGGTAAGCCAGTCGAGCAGCCAGAACGGCAAATAGGCGAGCAGGACGACGATCGGGATGGGGCTTGCGAGCTTCCAGAATGCCGCCGTCAGTCGCCAACTTTGCCTGAGACTTTCATATGCTCCACGCTCCTCGATCAGGAGGATCGGCAGAGCGATGCTCCAGCGAAGCAGAAGCACAAGCCCCGGGATCACCAGCAGCATCAGTCCGATCAGGAAGCCGGCTATGTCCAGCACACCCAAGGCGATGATCGGCAGGAAGCGCCGTCCGATCGTTGGGACCGGGTCCAGCCCAAGCACCGAAGCGAAGAAGGCTGCTTCGAGATAGATAATCGCCAGACTGGCCAGGATCACTATCGGCCAGAAGATCCGCTTGGGAACAAGGTCGCCGGCGGCATTCAGTCCGGTCAGGACAATCACGCTCATCGCGAACTGCGCGAAGCGATCGCGCGCCAGCCGGAATGCATGCTCGAAAAGAGCCGCGAAATCAGACAAGGCTGACGCGGCCTCCAGCATGCCGGTCGAGCCGTCCGGCAAGCTCCAGCTCCAGCAGCGCGGTCTGGACGATTGACGGCGGGAGTCCTGCCTGGCGGACCAACTCGTCCACCGGTACCGGCACGGTGCCGAGCAGGGATGTGACCGCGCTGCGCTGGTTCGCGGTAAGGTCGGACGCTGTCGCATTGGCCGCGAACGCCTCGGGTTGCTGTCGAACGCTCGGCGCGAACAGCGGCCTGATCGCCTCGAGCACGTCCTCGGCATTCTGGACGAGGGTGGCGCCTTCGCGGATCAGCAGGTTGCAGCCCTGGGCGCGCGGGTCGAGCGGCGAGCCGGGCACCGCCATCACTTCGCGGCCGCACTCGGCGGCGAGGCGCGCGGTGATCAGCGAGCCCGAGCGCGGCGCGGCCTCGACCACCACCGTCCCACTCGCCAGGCCGGCGATGATCCGGTTGCGCCAGGGAAAGTGACGCGATCGCGGCTCGGTTCCGGGCGGCTGCTCGGCGACCAGCAGGCCGCGCTCGGCGATGGCCTTCTGCCGGGCCTCGTTCTCGGGCGGATAGACGATGTCGATGCCGCCGGCGACGACCGCGATCGTGCCGGTCTCCAGCGATCCGTCATGCGCCGCCGAATCGATTCCGCGGGCGAGTCCGGAGACGATCGCGGTTCCCGACTCGCCCAGCTGCCGGGCGAGCAAGCGGGCGAAACGGCAGGCCGCGGCCGAAGCGTTGCGCGCTCCGACCAAAGCCACCGCCTGCCGCTCGAGCAAAGTGCAATCCCCCTTCACGACGAGCACCGGCGGCGCCGTTTCCAGCTCGGCGAGCAACAGCGGATAATCGGCCTGGCCGAGAAACAGATGACGTGCGCCGAGCTTCGCGACCCGCTCGATCTCGCGCTCGGCGACGTCCGCTCCCGCCAGCCGGGGCGCCGATCCGCCGCCGCGCGCGGCGAGATCGGGAATCGCGGCGAGCGCGGCCGCCGCCGATCCGAAGCGGGCGAGCAGCTGGAAATAGGTGGTCGGACCGATCCGGTCGGACCGGATCAGCCGAAGCCGGGCTATCCTGTCGGCCGCCGCGGCCCGCTCATCCATCGCTATCGGCGGCGGTGCTGCTTCCGATCCTCGGCTCCGTGCCGGCGAGAAGCCGCTCGAGATTGGTCCGGTGCTTCCAGAAGACCAGAAGCCCGAAGCCGAGGAAGAGAAGGGCGAGATCGAATCGGCCGAGAAGGGCGGCGGCGACCGGCGCGAACAAGGCGGCGGACATTCCCGCGACCGAGGAATAGCGAAGCAAGGCGAGAAGCCCGATCCAGATCCCGGCATAAGCAAAAGCGGCGATCCAGCCCAATTCGCCGAGGATGCAGAATCCGACGATCAGCCCGAAGAAGGTGGCGACGCCCTTGCCGCCTTTGAACTTCAGCCAGACCGGATAGAGGTGGCCGATCAGCGCGCCGAGCGCGGGCGTGGCGACATTGCCGGGAAACAGCCAGTTGGCGAGGATCAGGGCCGCCGTCCCCTTGGCCATGTCGAGAATCAGGGTCGCCGCGGCGAGGCCCTTATGGCCGGTTCGAAGGACGTTGGTCGCGCCGATATTGCCCGACCCCACCGAACGGAGGTCGCCCGCTCCCGCAAGCCGGGTCAGAATCAGGCCGAACGGGATCGATCCCAGCGCATAGCCGAGCAGCAATGCCAGCAACGGGCCGGCGAGCAGATCTACAGTCAAAAGCTACACCCCCCGGGAATACGCCCCGAAGCGCCGAGACTTAGCGAATTATGTCGTCGGCGCAACAATTTACGTTAGGGTCCGGACTCACCACCGGCAACGGCCATGACGTGGCGGAGAGGCGGACATGGTTAGGAGCGAGGAGGGAGCGATGAAGATTCATCGTGACCGACCGAGCGACGACAGATGAACCGGTGCGAACATCCCCCGGATGTTCGCAGCCATGCCGGGGGCATGGCGGCCGGTTCATGGCCGCCTCTCCGCCGCGCCGCTTGCGGTCGCCCGGCCATTGCCGGTAGCGAGTCCGGACCCTGGCCCTCCGGACGCCGGCTTGCGGACCGCCGGGCGGGCGCTAGAGCAGGCGGCGATGACCCGCACGCGGCCCCTGCTGATTTTCGATTCCGGAGTCGGCGGGCTCTCGGTGCTTCGGCCGATCCGGGCGCTCCTGCCGACCGCTCCGATCGTCTATGCCGCCGACAGCGCCGGCTATCCCTACGGGATCAAGAGCAGCGCAGAGATCGAGGCTCGGGTGCCCGCTTTGCTCGGCCGCCTGGCCGAGCGGTTCGAGCCGCAATTGATCGTCATCGCCTGTAACACCGCCTCGACCATCGCTCTCGATCCCGTCCGTGCCGCGCTTGATCTTCCGATCGTCGGAACGGTGCCGGCGATCAAGCCCGCCGCCGCGCTCTCGAAGACCCGCGCGATCGGTGTGCTCGGAACCGACGCGACCGTCCGCCAGCCTTATGTCGACCGGCTCGCCGCCGAATTCGCCTCCGACTGCATCACTGTCCGCCACGGCTCGGCCGAACTGGTCGAGCTGGCCGAAGCCAAGCTTCGCGGCGAGCCCGCAGACCCGGCCGCTTACGTCCGGATCCTCGGCGAGCTGCTCTCGAAGCGGGGCGGCGATTCGGTCGACACGATCGTCCTCGCCTGCACCCATTTTCCGCTCGTCGAGGACGAACTCGCCGCCGCCGCGCCGCGCCCCCTGGCCTTCGTCGACGGCAAGGAGGGAATCGCCCGCCGCACCGCCTGGCTGCTCCGGGACCGGGATTGGCCCGCCGAGGCCGAAGAAGGCGTGGCCGTGTTCACCGGGCCGGGCGGCGAGGGCTATCGCGCCGGCCTCGCCGCGTTCGGCCTCACCCGCGTCGAGCATCTTTAGGGTCGAACCCCGACACTCCATGCCGGAGCAATTCGCACTGGCCTTCCAGCGCCGGTTTCGGCTATTTGGCGGCTGAGGAACACCGGGGAACGTCACTTGGATTATCAGCACATTTTCGCGCGGGCCATCGATCGGCTGCATGAAGAGGGGCGGTACCGCGTCTTCATCGACATATTGCGCAACAAGGGCAGCTTCCCCGACGCGCGCTGCTTCGCCGGCCATAACGGGCCGAAGCCGATCATCGTCTGGTGCTCGAACGATTATCTGACCATGGGCCAGAACGAGAAGGTGATCGCGGCGATGGAGGAGGCGCTCCACGACGTCGGCGCCGGATCGGGCGGAACCCGCAATATTGGCGGCAACACCCATTATCATATCGAGCTCGAGGCCGAGCTCGCCGACCTTCACGGCAAGGATTCGGCGCTTCTCTTCACCTCCGGCTACATCTCGAACGAAGCGACGCTGGCCACTTTGGGCAAGCTTCTGCCCGGCTGCATCATCTTCTCGGACGAACTCAATCACGCCTCGATGATCGCCGGGATCCGCAATTCGGGCTGCGAGAAGAGGGTCTTCCGGCACAACGACCTGGCCCATCTCGAGGAATTGCTGGCCGCCGCCGACCCCGAAGCGCCCAAGCTGATCGCGTTCGAAAGCGTCTATTCGATGGATGGCGACGTCGCTCCGATCGGAGCGATCTGCGATCTCGCCGACCGCTACAACGCGCTCACCTATCTCGACGAGGTCCATGCGGTCGGAATGTACGGCCCGCGCGGCGGCGGAATCTCCGAGCGCGACGGAGTCGCCGACCGGGTGACGATCATCGAGGGAACGCTCGGCAAGGCGTTTGGAGTGATGGGCGGCTACATTTCGGCCGAAAAGAACATCGTCGACGTTGTCCGAAGCTATGCTCCGGGCTTCATCTTCACCACCTCGCTCTCGCCGGTCCTGGTCGCCGGAGCGCTGGCCAGCGTCCGCCACCTCAAGGCCTCTTCAGCCGAGCGCGAGGCGCAGCAGGCCAATGCGGCCAAGCTCAAGCATATCTTCGAGGCCGCGCACCTGCCGGTCATGGCCTCGACCACCCACATCGTGCCGTTGATGGTCGGCGATCCGGTCAAGGCGAAGCGGATCAGCGACATCCTGCTCGCCGAATATGGCGTCTATGTTCAGCCGATAAACTATCCGACCGTCCCGCGCGGCACCGAGCGGCTGCGGTTCACGCCCGGGCCGGCCCATGACGAGGCGATGATGCGCCAGCTCGCCGACGCCCTGGTCGAGATCTGGGACCGGCTGGAGCTCAGGCTCGCCGCATAGACGGATGCGGAGCCGGACCGCCTCGCTGATCGGGTCCGGCCTCTTCCTCCTCATCGCTCCGGGCACCGTCGCGGGCTATCTGCCATGGCTGCTCAGCCGCTGGCGCTTCCAGGACGATCTCGGTGCATGGACGCCGCTTCGGGCAATCGGGGCGGTTCTGATCCTGCTCGGCGGCCTCGCTTTGCTCGAATGCTTCCTTCGCTTCGCTCTCGTCGGAATCGGGACGCCCGCGCCGGCGGCGCCGACCCGCCACCTCGTCGTGTCGGGCCTTTATCGCCACGTCCGCAATCCGATGTACGTCGCGGTCTCCGCCCTCATTTTCGGCCAGGCCCTGCTCTTCGGCGACGCGCGCCTGCTCCTCTATGGCGGGATCGTCTGGCTGCTCTTCCACATGTTCGTGCTCGGCTACGAGGAACCGGCGCTGAGCCGCGCCTTTCCGGACGATTATGCCCGCTTCCGGGCAGCCGTGCCGCGCTGGCTGCCGAGGCTCCGGCCGTGGCGAGGCGGGGCCTGACACGCTCCCGCGTTATTCCACACCCGCTCATCCTGAGTAGCCGTTGAGCTTGTCGAAACGGCGTATCGAAGGACGTATCGAAGGAAGCGACGCCTTGGAACGGCCCTTCGATACGGGTCTTCGCCGGGCTCACCCCCTACTCAGGATGAGCGGTTGAATTTGAACCCTCGTCTAGCCATGGGAACAATCCGTTGTGGCGGGCCTCTCCGTTCCGCACTAGAGGATGGGTGCCAACGCCAGCGGAGTCCCGTCCTGACCGTGCGCATCGCCATCGCTTCCGACCATGCGGCCGTCGAAATGAAGGCCGCCCTGGTCGACTATCTTGGCCAGGCCGGCCACTCGGTGACGGACCTCGGGCCCGAGGGCGTCGATTCGGTCGATTATCCCGATTACGGCTACAGGCTCGCCGAGGAGATCGAAGCGGGCCGGGCCGACTTCGGAGTCGCTTTGTGCGGGTCGGGGATCGGCATCTCGATCGCCGCCAACCGCCATCCCGGCTGCCGCTGCGCTCTGGTCTCCGAGCCGCTCTCCGCCCGTCTCGCCCGCGAGCATAACGACGCCAACGTCATCGCAATGGGCGGCCGGCTGGTCGGGATCGAGATGGCCAAGGCCTGCCTCGACGCCTTTCTCGCCACCGGCTTCGGCGGCGGGCGCCACCAGCGCCGGGTCGACAAGCTCTCCAATCCTACATTCGCCAGGGAAACAGCATGAGCAGCCACGCCGATGATCTCACCCGCTCATCCCGAGCGAGCATCGAGCGAAGCCGAGATGCGGAGGCGAGGGGCGTCCAGCATCGCGGCTTCTTCACCGATCGGCTGAGCGCCGCCGATGGAGCGGTCGCCGAGGCGGTCGCCGCCGAGCTCGACCGCCAGCAGAATCAGATCGAGCTGATCGCGTCCGAGAATATCGTCTCTCGCGCCGTGCTCGAGGCGCAGGGCTCGGTCCTCACCAACAAATATGCCGAGGGCTATCCGGGCCGCCGCTATTATCAGGGCTGCGGCCCGTCCGATTCGGTCGAGACCCTGGCGATCGAGCGGGCCAAGCAATTGTTCGGCTGCGGCTTCGTCAACGTCCAGCCCCATTCGGGCGCCCAGGCCAACGGCGCGGTGATGCTCGCCTTGACCAAGCCCGGCGATACCATCCTCGGCCTGTCGCTCGACGCGGGCGGCCATCTCACCCACGGAGCCAGGCCGGCAATGTCGGGCAAATGGTTCAACGCCGTCCAATATGGCGTTCGGCCCGACGACCATCTGATCGATTTCGACCAGGTCGAGGCGCTCGCCAAGGAGCATCGGCCGAGGCTGATCATCGCCGGCGGCTCGGCTTATCCGCGCCATATCGATTTCGCCCGCTTCCGCGCCATCGCCGACGAGGTCGACGCGCTTTTCCTGGTCGACATGGCTCATTTCGCCGGGCTGGTCGCGGCCGGCGAGCACCCTTCCCCGTTCGGCCACGCCCATGTCGTGACGACGACCACCCACAAGACTCTTCGCGGCCCGCGCGGGGGCATGGTCCTGACCGATGACGAGGCGATCGCCAAGAAGATCAACTCGGCGGTCTTCCCCGGCCTCCAGGGCGGTCCGCTCATGCACGTCATCGCCGCCAAGGCGGTCGCGTTCGGCGAGGCCCTGCAGCCCGAGTTCAAGACCTACGCCCGGGCAGTGATCGCGAACGCGCAGGCGCTTGCCGGCCGCCTGAAGGAGCGCGGCGCCGATCTCGTCGCGGGAGGCACCGACACCCATCTCGCCCTTGTCGACCTGAGGCCGCTCGGAGTCACCGGCCGGGATGCCGACGAGGCGCTCGAGCGCGCCTCGATCACCTGCAACAAGAACGGCATTCCGTTCGATCCGCTGCCGCCGGTCAAGACCAGCGGGATCCGGGTCGGCTCGCCCGCGGGCACCACCAGGGGCTTCGGAGTCGCCGAGTTTCGCGACATAGCGGACATGGTCGCCGACGTGCTCGAAGGGCTCAGGAGCGAGGGCGAGGAAGGCGATCCGGCGGTCGAGGCGGATGTGAAGGCGCGGGTCCGCGAGCTCTGCTCGCGTTTCCCGATTTATTCGGAGCAATGATCGATGGATGAGGAGTCAGTCTTGGTGAGGATCTGCAACGAATGCGCCGCGGAGCTGCCGCAGGATGCGCGATTCTGCCCGAATTGCGGCGCAGATACCGTGACCGGCGAAGCGCGGACCGAGACTCGCGAGGGCGGCGGCGAGAGCGTCGGCGAGATGATCTCCGACTTCGTCGGCGGGGCCGCCGACGAGATCAAGCGCACCGCCGAGCCGATCCTGAAGAGCGAGACCGGCCGCAAGGTCGCCGCCGGCGCGGCGATCGGCGCCGCCGCGGCGGTCCTTCTTCCGGTCGTCTCGATCGGGGTCGGAGCGGTGCTCGGCGCCGGCGTTGCCGCCCTTCGCGGCAAGTCCGAACAATAGGCGCATGCGCTGCCCCTTCTGTTCCCACGAGGCCAGCCAGGTAAAGGACAGCCGTCCGACCGAGGACGGCGCTTCGATCCGCCGCCGGCGCCAGTGCGAGGATTGCGGCGCGCGCTTCACCACCTTCGAGCGGGTCCAGCTTCGCGAGCTGACCATCGTCAAATCGGAGAATCGGCGCGAATCGTTCGACCGCTCGAAGCTCGAACGGTCGATCGCCATCGCCTGCCGCAAGCGGCCGGTGCCGCAGGAAAGGATCGAGCGTCTCGCCTCTTCGATCCAGCGCCAGCTCGAGACCAGCGGCGAGAGCGAGATGGCGTCGAGCCGGATCGGCGAGATGGTGATGGAAGGCCTGAAAGCCTTGGATCCGGTCGCCTATATCCGCTTCGCCTCGGTCTATAAGGATTTCCGCGAAGCCAAGGATTTCGAGGATTTCGCCGGCGCCGTCGGCGAGGCCGCGCGGGAATAGCCGCGTTCAGTTTGCCCTTCCCTAACCGCTCATCCTGAGTAGGGGCTGAGCCTGGCGAAGACCCGTATCGAAGGACCGGCCCTCTGGATTTCTACGCCTACCTCCTGCGCTGCTCGGACGGCAGCTATTACGCCGGTCACACCGACGATCTGGACGCTCGGATCGCTCAGCATCAGGCGGGCGCGATCCCGGGCTATACCGAGAATCGGCGACCCATCGAATTGGTCTGGTCCGAGCGCTTTCCAGAGCGTGATCAAGCTTTCGATGCCGAGCGGCAGATCAAGGGTTGGAGTAGAGCCAAGAAAGAGGCGCTGATCCGGGGCGACTGGGATTCACTGCGGGCGCTTTCCAAGAAGCAGGCGGTCCTTCGATACGCCGCTTCGACAAGCTCAGCGGCTACTCAGGATGAGCGGGTTGGAAATGCGCCACCAGACAGGCGGCGCCCCCCCGCAATAGTTCTCGTCCGGCCCCAGCTCGGCGAGAATATCGGCAAGGCGGCTCGGGCGATGCTCAATTTCGGCTTGACCGACCTGCGGCTGGTCGCTCCGCGCGACGGCTGGCCCAATCCGTCGGCGGGCCCCGCGGCTTCGGGCGCCGACCTGGTTCTCGGCGAGGCGCGGGTCTTCGACACCGTCGCCGACGCGGTCGCCGATTGTCCTTTGGTCTACGCCACCACGGTCCGCAAACGCGGCCTCGTCCTTCCCGTCGCCACGCCCGAGGAAGCCGCGCGCGAGATCGCCGCCCGGTCCGAGCACGCGGCGATATTGTTCGGCGCCGAGCGGTCGGGGCTCGAGACCGAGGAGGTGGCGGTCGCGAGCCGGATCCTCACCGTCCCGGTCAATCCCGAATTTCGCTCGCTCAATCTCGCCCAGGCGGTGATCCTGGTCGCCTACGAATGGTCGAAGCAGACTGGCCTCGAGCTTCCGGTCGAGCCCGATCCGCCGGAGCCGCGCGCCAGCCAGGCCCAGCTCGAGGGGCTGATCGGGCAGATGGACGAGGCGCTCGAGGCGGCCGGCTATTTTCATCCGCCCGACCGCACCGCGGCGACCCGCAACACCATCCGCACCATATTGAGCAAGGCCGGCTGGTCGAACCGCGAGGTCCAGGCGCTTCGCGGAATGGTCCGTGCGCTCGTCAACCCACGTTCACGTTCGGGGCGCTAAGCCGGCCGTCTGGTTTTGGACCGAAACTTATGTTACCGGCGTTTGAACCTCAAAGTTGAACCCTAAGCTGTTGGAGACGTGAATGATTGCCAGGATGGTCTGTGGCCTGTGTGCCGTCGCCTTGTTCGCCGGAACGGCCGCAGCGAGCGAATCCACCAGCAAGAGTGCGCCCAAAGGCGACCCGGACAAGATCGTGTGCCGTGTCAGCCAGGACACCGGGTCGCGCCTCGGCAAGATCCGGGTGTGCAAGACCAACGCCCAGTGGGCGGAGATGCGCCGGCAGACCCAGGAAACGATCGACCACATCCAGAACAGCCGCGCCGCCAACCTGAATTAAGCCTCTGGCGGGGCGCGAGATTTCCCCTTTACCCCACTTCAGGGCGGAGTAAGCTGAAGGATCGAACGACTCGGGGGGGACGATGATGAAATATCTAGCTCTTTGTCTCGGTTCCGGCGCTCTGGCTCTGGCCGGTTCCGCCTCTGCGGGGACCTCGGCGCCAACAACCGCCACTCCCGCCACCACCGTCGTGAGCGCGCCGCGCGCCAAGACGAAGAAGCCGCAGCGGGTCTGCCGCGAACGGCAACGCTCCGGCTCGCATCTGAGCAACATCGTCTGCAAGACCGCCGAGGAATGGGCGGCGCTTCAATCCGAGGTCGACGATCAGGACGAATATGGCGTCCCCGGAAACCGGACGATGACGACTCGCACGCTCGACGTGACGCCCGGGAACATAGACCCCCGGACCGACTCCCGGATGGCATTGCCGCGTTAGCGCCGGGTCGTGTCGCGCGAAGGACGGAAGAAAGGGATGTAGCGATGAAGGTCATGGTTTCTTGCCTCGGTGCGTGTTTCCTCGCTGTGGCGGCTCAAGCCGCTGCTTCCTCCCCCGCTTCAGGCCCGACCGTCGCGACTCCCCCCAACACGACGGTCACGGCGCCCAAGGCCAAGAAGCAGAAAAAGGTCTGCCGTGAGCGGCAGCGCTCCGGCTCGCATTTGACCAACATAACCTGCAAGACGCCCGAGCAATGGGCCCAATTGCAGGAGGATCTCGACACCGAGGCTGAATTGGGAATCCCCGGCAACAAGACTTCGAGCGGCCGCTCGATAAATCGCGGCACGCTTCCCGTCGACGGTGGCCCCGTCCGCGGCGGTGCGGGCCCAAATTGAGCGTTGGCCCACACCGTCCGCGGCGGTGCGGGCCCAAATTGAGCGTTGGCCCACCTCGGGTGGTTGAAAAGGTGAGACGATGAAGCATTTCATTCTCTGCCTTGCGGTCGGTGCCCTCGGCCCGGGCGGAGCCCCAGCCGCTGCCCAGGCGCCCGCGCCGACCACCGCGACGCCCGAGACCACGACGGTGACCGCGCCCGCCGCCAAGGCGAAGGAGAAGAAGGTCTGCCGCGAACGGGGCCGTGCCGGCTCGCACCTGACCAACATCGTCTGCAAGACGCCCGAGCAATGGGCGGAGCTTCAGGAGCAATACGATTCAGAGGGCGAATATGGTATTCCGGGCAACAGGGTCGCGACCGGCCGGGCGGTCAACAGCGGGACCGGCGGCGGCGGCCCGCCGCGTTGAAGCTCCAGTTCGGGCAATTCCGAGAGGTGAATTGATGAGAAGACTGCTTTTCTGCCTCGCAGCCTCCGGCCTTGGGCTGGCCGGCCCGGCGGTCGCTCAATCCTCGGACCCGACGATCGCGACGCCTCCCAACACGACGGTGACCGCGCCTGCCTCCCGGCCGAAAGAGAAGAAGGTCTGCCGCGAGCGAATGCGCTCGGGGTCGCATTTGTCCAACGTCGTCTGCCTGACGCCGGATCAATGGGCGCAGCTCCAGGAGCAATACGATTCGGAGGGCGAGTACGGAATCCCCGGCAACAAGACCGCTTCTGGCCGGGCGATCGACCGCGGCGTCGCGGGAGGGTCCCCGGGTCACCGCCCCGGGGGAAATTAGGGTTTAGGGTCCGGACTCAGGATCCGCCCCGGGTCCGGTCGAACCTGTCGAGCTCGTGCGCGATCGAGCTCTCGACCAGTTGCTCCCACAGGCTGAAGACCAGCGCGTCGGGAACGCCTTCGGCCCGGGCCCGCGCCTGGGCATTGCCGATCACCTCCGCCTTGCGGGCCTCGTCGCGCACCGCCTCGCGGTTCGGCTTGATCCGGGCCGCGGCGTCCATGTAGCGGAAACGCTCGCCGAGCAGCGCGACGATCTCCTCGTCGAGCCGGTCGACGCCGTGGCGGACCTCGGCCATCGATTGGCAATCGGCGGGCTTCACTCTTGGGGCGGTCATGGCGTCTGTTTAGCGACCGGTAAGCCTGTGTCGAGGTTGACTTATCGGGACCCAGCGGCCATGTGCCCGCCTTCGCAATTGGCTCCGCACGCCCGGTGAAGCGGCAGCCGCGTTCGATGCAACGGTCGAACGGTGCGGTTCCGGGCAACACAAGCAGCAAGTTGGAGACTTATCATGTCGAAGCGCAACAGCGCCAAATACAAGCTCGACCGCCGCATGGGCGAGAATATCTTCGGACGCCCGAAGAGCCCGGTCAACCGCCGCGAATATGGTCCCGGCCAGCACGGCCAGCGCCGCAAGGGCAAGATGTCGGACTTCGGCATCCAGCTTCGCGCCAAGCAGAAGCTGAAGGGCTATTATGGCGACGTCACCGAGAAGCAGTTCAAGAAGACCTTCACCGAGGCGAGCCGGATGAAGGGCGACGCCTCGCAGAACCTGATCGGCCTGCTCGAGCGGCGGCTCGACATGGTCGTCTACCGCGCCAAGTTCGCACCGACGATCTGGTCTGCGCGCCAGATGGTCAGCCACGGCCACATCCGCGTCAACGGCGTGAAGTGCAACATCGCCTCGCGCCGGGTCAATGTCGGCGACGAGATCACTCTGGGCTCGAAGGCCCAGGAGATGGCTTTGGTGATGGAAGCGCAGAGCCTCGCCGAGCGCGACATTCCCGATTACGTCGCTCCCGACGGCACCGCCAAGGCGACCTTCACCCGAGTCCCGACGCTCGATGAAGTGCCCTATCCGGTGAAGATGGAGCCGAACCTGGTCGTCGAATTCTATTCGCGCTGATCGGGACCGGTCGAAGCAGAAAGGGCGGCGCTCCAAACCGGAGCGCCGCCCTTTTTCTTTGAAGATCGCGCCTGTCGCCGACGCCGATCAGGGGCAGCCTGCCTCGTAAACCATTGCCGTCGCTGAGATCAGACCGCCTTCATTATCAATGGTCCATCCTACATCGATCCTCTCATTGCACGGCAGGCTTTCGATCCTCCGGGAGGCGCGGCCGGCCGATCGATCGATCGTAAACCGGTTGGCGCCCAGCCAGGACAAGAGCCCTGATTCCGGAGTGCCGCGCTGGAATCGTCGCTCGAATGATCGGGCTGATCCCTGCTTGCCCCACTCGGCGTCGCGCAGCAGCTCGGGCCGGCTCTCGGCGGAAGAAACGGCAAGGCCGATTGCGCCGAGGCCCATGTAGATGAGCCCGCCGAGCAAGGCGGCCGCCGCGAGGCATCCCCACAGGGGAATGTGCCATGCTCGATCTTCACCGCGTTCAATCTCTTCCGGCGTGAAACCGGTTTCACCGCTCACTCGGGCTTCTCCGACGCCGGCTTATTCCCGGCCAGCTCCCGTGGCCGCTTCCCGGCGGGCTTTGTCCGGGTCACGATCAAGGTCGCGAGTGGCCTCGTCATGCTTGCGGTCCATGATCGCCTTTTCCGTGTCACTGGATGCCGAGGCTTGCCCGAAGGAAGGCGTCGCTGCGCCGAAGCATGTCGGCGCGGGCCGCCGAATCGGCAAGCTCGTGGTCGAGATCCGGGTAGACGATCAGCTCGGCCTTCCCGCCCGCATCCTTGATCCGATCGGCCATGACCCGCGACTGGCGGACCCGGACGTTGAAGTCGCGGTCGCCGTGGAAAAGCAGGACCGGCGCCTTGATCCTCGACGCGTTCTGGGCCGGCGAGCCTTCGCCGACATGCGCGCCCGAACCGACGAAATCCCGCTGGATCCGGCCGACCGACCAGCCGATCCAGTCCTGCTTGTAGAGCGCGAGATCGGTGACCGGAGCGACCGCGACGATCGCCTTGAACAGGCCCGGATCGAGAACCGAGGATTGAAGCGCCGCATAGCCGCCATAGGACCAGCCGACGATGGCGAGCTTCGACGGATCGGCAATGCCCTGGCCGACCAGCCAGCGCCCGGCATCGTTGACGTCGCCGATCGCGGCCCGCCACGACTGGAAGCCGTTGCGCTGGAACCAGGCGTCGCCATAGCCCGACGAGCCCCGGTAGTTGGGCTGGAGCACGGCGTAGCCGCGGGACGCGAAATATTGGGCGAACCAGTCGAAGCCCCATTCGTCGCGCGAGTCCGGCCCGCCATGGGGCATGACGATCGCCGGCAGGTTGCGGCCGCTGCTGCCCGGCGGGAGAGTGAGATAGGCCGGCACCTCGGTTCCGTCCGAAGCCTTGTAGGTCACCGGCCTGACCGCCGCGAGCGTCGCTCCCTCGAGCTCGGGGCGGACGACCATGATCTCGCTGAGCCGCTTCGCCGCCTTGTCGTACAGATAGAAGCGCCCGGGATCGACATCGCTCCCGGCCTCGATCAGAAGCCGGCTCTCGTCGAGGTTCGAATCGCGGAAATGGATCAGCGGCAGTCCGGGCATCGCCTTCGAAAGGGCCAGACCGAGCGCCTTCAGCTCGGGGTCGAAATAGACCGCCTGCCTTTTCTCGGTGGCGAAGGTCGCTCCGACGACGCGCTGGCGGCGGCCGAGGCGGACCAGTCCGTCGACGTCGACCTGCGGGTGGGCGAAGACCAGGGTCTCGCGCTTCGAGCCGTCCAGGGCGATCAGGTATAAAGCGCGCCGGCCGTCGACCCGCTTGAACACATAAGCCGAATCGAGATCGGGATCGACCGCGACCGGGCGGGCGCCGATGTCGGTCTTGCTCTCATAGTCCCCGAACGGCTTCCACTCGCGCGAGCCCCTGGTGCGATAGAAATAGCTGATCGTCCCATTGTCGTAGCCGGTGGCGCCGGCAATGTCGCGGACGCCCATGATCCTGACCTCGCCGCGCCCGTCGCTGATATAGTCGCTGGCATAGCGCCTCGGCTGCTCGACGGTCCGCGCCTGGCCGCTCCTGGTGTCGATGCGGTCGACCCCATAGCCCTGCCGCCTGTCGACGAGGATCGAATTCTCCCGTTCCTCGGGGACATATTCGCGGCCCATCAGGACCGCCCCGTCCTCGCCCGGCAAAGCGTCGATGACTTCGCCTCCGCTGAGCGCCACCCACAGATCGTAAGCGCGCGACGGGCGGCTCAGGACCTTCAGATTGCGGCCCGCGGCATCGACCGCCATCACGCGCGAAACCGGGTAGATCTCGCCAGCGGCCTCGACCATCATGAACACTTCGCAGACGAGCCGCTCCTCCGAGACCCACGAGCAGGATCTCAGCCGCTCGGGCTTGCCGTCGGCGATCAGCGCCTGGCGCGGCTCGGTGCCGCCCGCGGCATCGGCGGTGAACAGGACGGCCGACTGGCCCGGGCCGGGCGCGATGAAGGCGATCCTGGTGCCCTGCGGCGACAGGCTGATATATTCGACGCCCGGCCGGGCGCCGAACGCCGCGGGCGGATCGGCCGGCGGACCGGCGGCGGGAAGCAGCGCCAGCGCGCACAGCGCGGCCGCAATTCGCTTCAACATGGTCGCTCCCCCCACTTTCCCGACGAGGCCCGCCTCTCGCTCACTGGATGCCGAGGCTTGCCCGAAGGAAGGCGTCGCTTCGGCGAAGCAAATCGGCGCGCGCCTTCGAATCCTCGAGCTGGTGATCGAGCTTCTCGTACACGACCAGCTCGACCCTCTTACCGCCCTCCCGCAGCCGGTCGGCCATCAGGCGCGACTGGCGGATCCGGACGTTGAAGTCGCGGTCGCCGTGGAAGATCAGCACCGGCGCCTGGAACTTGCCCGCATTCTGGGCCGGCGAGCCCTCGGCGATGTGCGGCCCCGATCCGATGAAGTCGCTGGTGATCCGATAGTCCGACCAGCCCGCCGAATCCTCCTTCAGCGCCGACAGATCGGTGACCGGCGCGACCGCGACGACCGCCTTGAACAGGTTCGGATCGAGGACATTGGACTGCAGCGCAGCATAGCCGCCATAGGACCAGCCGAGGATCGCCAGCTTCGACGGATCGGCGATCCCCTGGGCGACCAGCCAGCGGCCGGCATCGTTGACGTCGCCGATCGCGGTCCGCCACGACCGGAAGCCGTTGCGCTGGTACCAGGAGTCGCCATAGCCGGAAGAGCCCCGGTAATTGGGCTGAATCACGGCATAGCCGCGCGCCGCGAAATATTGGGGGAGCCAGTCGAATCCCCATTCGTCGCGCGAGCTCGGCCCGCCATGCGGCATGACGATCGCGGGAATGTTCTTGCCGCTGCTTCCCGGCGGCAGGGTGAGGTAGGCCGGGACCTGGGTGCCGTCGGCGGCGCGATAGGTGATCGGCTTGACCGGAGCGAGGGTCATGCCCTCCAGATCGGGGCGGACCAGCATGATCTCGTCGAGGCGCTTCGCCGCTTTGTCATAGACATAATAGCGGCCCGGATCGACGTCGCTGCCGGCGCGGATCAGGAGCCTGGTCTCGTCCATATTGGAATCGATGAACTGGATTCCGGGCTCGCCGGGAAGCGCCTTGGACAGTGCCTGACCCAGGGCCAGAAGCGCCGGGTCGAAATAGACGGCATGCCTCTTCTCGGTCGAGTAGGTCACTCCGACGACGCGCTCGCGGCGGCCGATCCGGATCAGCGAGCCGGCGTCGACTTCGGGATGGGCGAAGATCTGGGTCTCGCGTTTCGAACCGTCGAGAGCGACGCTGTACAAAGCGAACCGCCCGTCGACGCGCTTGAAGCCATAGGCGACGTCGAGGTCCGGATCGACCGCGAACGGCTTGAAGCCGCCGGTGCGGGTCTCGTCATAGTCGCCGAGCGGCTGCCAGTCGCGCGAGCTCCTGGTTCGGTAGAAATAGCGCGTCACGCCGGTCTCGTAGCCGGCGGGCCCGGAGACGTTCCGGCTTCCGTAGACCCGGACGTTACCGCGGCCGTCGGTTATGAACAGGCTCGCTTCCTTCTTGGGCTGCTCGACGGTGCGCGACGCCCCGGTCCTGGTGTCGATCCTGACCACCCCATAACCCTGGCGGTCGTCGCCGAGATGGCTGCCCTGGCGCTGCTCGGGAACGAAGTCCTGGCCCATCAGGACCGCCCCGTCCTCACCGGGAAGAGCGTCGATGATCGCTCCGCCGCTCAGCGAGACATAGGCGTCGTAGGCACGGCGGGATCGGCTGATCAGCTTCAGATTCTTGCCGTCGGAATCGACCGCGACGATCCGCTCGACCGGATAGATCTCGCCGGCGGCCTCCTCCATCATGAAGACGTAGCAGGTCAAACGGGTCTCGGAGACCCATGAGCAGGACGTCAGCCGCTCAGGATCGCCGTCCGCGCTCAGCGCCATGACCGGCGACGCGCCGGCGGCGACGTCGACCGTGTAGAGCAAGGTCGACTGGCCCGGGCCGGGCGCGATGAACGCGACCTTGTTGCCGCTCGGCGACATGCTGATCTGCTCGACGCCGGGACGTGCGCCGAAGGCGACAGCGGGCTCGAGCGGCGCCGCGGCCGCCGCCGGAGCCGCGGGAGCGTTCGCCAAAGGCAGCAAGGCGAGCGCCGCAAGCGCGATGCAGAAGCGTCCAATCATCGAAATCCCCCAACGGCTTAGCATCCTCGCCAGCCCCATTCGCATGGATGACAAGCTTGGGCACCGGACGCAAGCCGGCTTGGCCAGAATCGCGGCGGGGCGGGAAAGGCGGCGCCCCGCTCGGGAGGCGCCGCTTTGCCCTTTCACTGGATCCCGAGGCTGGCCCGCAGGAAGGCGTCGCTTCGCCGAAGCATGTCGGCCCGGGCCTCGCCGTCCTCGAGATAATGGTCGAGATTCTGGTAGACGACGAGCTCGCCTCTTTTGCCGGCGTCCTTCAGCCGGTCGGCCATCGTCCGCGACTGGCGGATCGGCACGTTGAAATCGCGGTCGCCGTGAAACATCAGCACCGGAGCCTTGAACCTGCCGGCGTTCAGGGCCGGCGAGCCTTCGGTCAGATGCGGGCCGCTGCCGATCAGGTCGCTCATGATCTTGTAGTTGGACCAGCCGGTCCAGCCCTGCTTGAACATGCCCAGATCGGCGACCGGAGCGACGGCGACGACCGCATGGAACAGGTCGGGGTCGAGCACATTGGCCTGAAGCGCCGCATAGCCGCCATAGGACCAGCCGACGATGGCCAGCTTCGAGGGATCGGCAATGCCCTGGCTCACCAGCCAGCGGCCCGCGTCGTTGACGTCGCCGACCGCGGAGCGCCAGGACTGGTAGCCGTTGCGCTTGAACCAGGCATCGCCATAGCCCGACGAACCGCGGTAATTGGGCTGGAGCACGGCATAGCCGCGCGCGGCGAAATATTGGGCGAACCAGTCGAAGCCCCATTCGTCGCGGGCGCCGGGTCCGCCATGCGGCATGACGATGGCGGGAAGGCCCTTGCCGCTGCTTCCCGGCGGAAGGGTCAGATAGGCCGGAACGTCGGTGCCGTCCGAGGCCTTGTAGGTGACCGGCCTGACCTGGGCGAGAGTCGCTCCTTCGAGCTCGGGACGAGCCACCATGATCTCGGCAAGCCGCTTCGCGCTCTTGTCGTAGATATAATAGCGGCCGGGATCGGTGTCGCTTCCGGCGCGGATCAGGAGCTTGTTCTCGTCCATGCTGGAATCGACGAACTGGATCAGCGGCAAACCGGGGATCGCCTTTGAAAGCGACCTTCCCAGCGCCTGCAGGGCGGGGTCGATATAGACGCCCTGCCTCTTCTCGGTGGCATAGCTTGCCCCGACGACGCGCCGGCTTCGGCCGATCCGGATCAGATCGTCGACGTCGACCTCGGGGTGGGCGAAGATCAGGGTCTCCTTCATCGACCCGTCGAGCGCCACGCTGTAGAGAGCGGCCCGGCCGTTGGTCCGCTTCAATCCGTAGGCGACGTCGAGAACCGGATCGACCGCATAGGGATCGAAGCCGCTGTTCCTGTTGATGTCGACGATGCTCAGCGGCTGCCAGTCGCGCGAGCCCTTCTTCCGGTAATAATAATTGATGGTGCTCCGGGAATAGCCGCTCGCCCCGGTTCCGAGCGTGCCCATGATCCGGACCTCGCCGCGGCCGTCGCTGATGAAATCGATCGCATCCTTCCTTGGCTGCTCGACCGCTCGGGTCGATCCGTCCCGCGTGTCGAGGCGATCCACCCCGAGGCCCTGGCGGCTGTCGTTGAGGTTGGTGCCCTGCCGTTCTTCCGGAATGTAGATCCGGCTCATCAGCACCAGGCCGTCCTGGCCCGGCAAGGCATCGACCACCGCTCCGCCGCTCAGCGCCACATAAGCGTCGTCGGAGCGGCCGGGGCGGCTCAGCATCTGCTGCTTGCGGCCGTCGGCGTCGATCGCGAGAAGCCGGGAGAAGGGATAAACCTCCTCGCCATTCTGCTCCATCATCACGATCGTGCAGACGAGCCGTTCCTCCGAGACCCAGAAACAGGATTTGATCCGCTCGGGCTTGCCGTCGGCATAGAGTGCCTGCTTGGGCTCGGTGCCGCCGGCCGCGTCGACGGTCAGAAGGACGGTGGACTGGCCGCGCCCCGGAGTGATGTAGGCGATCTTGTTGCCGCTCGGCGACATGCTGATCTGCTCGACGCTCGGACGCGCGCCGAAAACGGCCGCCGGATCGGACGCGGCCGCCGGTGCCGCGGCGGCGGGCGCCGGGGAGGCCGGAGCGCTCGCCAGGGGCAGCAGGAAGAGCGCGGCAAGCGCGACTGTGAAGCGTCCAATCATCGAAATTCCCCAATGGCTTAGCGGTCGTCGCAAAGCCCCCGGGGCTGGATGGCAAGCTTATGCGGCGGACGCAAGCTTGCGCGGCAAATTTCTTGCTGCCAATAGCCCAAAGGGGGCGAAGTTGAGGAGAAACTCCATGTCGCGTCTTTTCCCGGCCCCCCTCCTCGCCTGCATCGCGCTCGCGGCCTGCGCGACCGGATCGGGCGAGCGCGCCCAATCCGGCCCCGCGGCTCCGGCAATCTCGCTCTCGACCCTGACCACGGTCGACCAGATCCTGTCCTCGGACGCCTATGAAGGCCGGGCTCCGACCACTCCGGGCGAGGACAAGAGCGTCGCCTTGATCTCGGAGCGCTTCCGCGCGGCGGGGCTCGAGCCGGGCAACGGATCGAGCTGGTACCAGAATGTGCCGATGGTCGAGACGGTCGCGGCTCCGAGCGCTTTGACCATCGCGGGCGGGACCGCGCCGCTCGCCCTCGAGTACAGGAAGGATTTCGTCGCCAACACCTATCGGGTCCGCCCAAGGACCGAGGTCCGCGACAGCGACATCGTCTTCGTCGGCTACGGGATCAACGCGCCCGAGCGCGGCTGGAACGATTATGCCGGGGTCGACGTCCGCGGCAAGACGGTGATCATCCTGGTCAACGACCCCGACTGGGAGCAGGCCGGGCTCGGCGGCCGGTTCAACGGCCGGGCGATGACCTATTACGGCCGCTGGACCTACAAATATGAGGAGGCGGCCCGCCAGGGCGCGGCCGCCGCCTTCATCGTCCACCAGGCCGAGCCGGCCTCCTACGGCTGGAACGTCGTCCAATCCTCCTGGACGGGGGCCCAGTACAATCTCGACGAGCCCGGCGATCATATGGACCAGTCGGGCGCGATCGGCTGGCTGACCGGCGATGCGGCGCGCCGGCTGTTCAGCTATGCCGGGCAGGATCTGGACGCCCTCGCCGCCGCCGCCAGGCAGCCGGGGTTCAAGGCGGTCCCGTTCCGGGCCAAGGCCTCGATCACGCTGGCCAACGAGGTCAAGAGAAGCAGATCGCGCAACGTCATCGGAGTCCTTCGAGGCTCGAAGAGGCCGAACGAATATGTGATCTACACCGCGCACTGGGACCATCTCGGCCGCTGCGACGCCGATCCGACCGGCGACGACATCTGCAACGGAGCGGTCGACAATGCCAGCGGCACCGCAGGACTGATCGCGCTCGCCGAAGCCCATGCCAAGGCCGGCAATCCCGACCGCTCGATCATCTTTCTCGCGGTGACCGGCGAGGAATCCGGGCTGCTCGGCTCGCGTTATTATGCCGAGCATCCGATCTATCCGCTCGCGGCGACCGCCGGCGGAATCAACATGGACAGCCTCGCGCTCGCCGGCGACGCCCGCGACTTCGTTCCGATCGGCGGAAGCAAGTCGCAGCTCGATTCCTACCTCAAGCGCGCCCTGGACGCCGAGAATTTGGTCCTGAGGCCCGAGCCTTCGCCGCAGGCCGGCTACTATTATCGGTCCGACCATTTCAGCCTGGCCAAGCAGGGCGTTCCGATGCTCTATCCCAAGCTCGGCGAGGATCTGGTCAATGGCGGGACGGCGGCGGGCCACGCCGCAGCCGAGGACTATCGCAAGAACCGCTATCACCAGCCGAGCGACGAATATGATCCGAGCTGGGACTGGAGCGGAGCTCTGCACGAGCTGCGCGTCTTCTACCGGATCGGCCGCGAGCTGGCGATGACGACCGACTGGCCGAACTGGAACGAAGGCGACGAGTTCCGGGCAATCCGCGATCGAAGCCGGGCTGGGCGTTAGGAATCTAATCCGGATTCCAAGCGAAACCCATTGTCCCCGCCCAACGGGCGAGCCTCTTGTCATAGGCCCAAAGTCTGGTGCCCGGCATCAAACGGCACGCTGCGAGAAGATGAGCATCGACGAATCCGATCCCGGTACCGTGCAGCTCCCTGGCTTCGACAAAGGCCAGCAGATCACTCTCGGAAGCGACCGTCGCGGCTGGCAGGGAGCGCAGGAAAGTCAGGGCCGATCGCCGATCCTTGAAATTGCCGAGCGCCAATTCGCCGGTCACGTAGGGGTGCTGGACGAGCATCGCTGATGCCAACAGTCCGTTTAGGTCCGCGATCGGTACGCGGAAATGGTCGGCCCAGACCGAGGTGTCGACCAGAATCAACCAAACGGTCTTTCGCGACGCGGCGCCTTGAAATCAGGCATCGTCCCTCCGAGCTGTGCGAGCTTCAGTCCCGCCTCGCGCGCGATGAGGAAACGAAGAGCCCGGTCGATCAACGCCTCGCGGTCCTCAATTCCGGTCAACTCGCGCGCTCTCCGGAGCAAGGAGTCCCGGGTCCACACATCGTCCTCGTGAAAGAAGGTCGAAGAAGATTCCCGCACCCGTGCCGGCACGCTCTCGCGTTCGAATCGGACTCGCCGGCGCTCGAGGTCCAGATCGCGGGTCCGCCATCCTACGCTCCGCCACCCGCGCGTCTGGCTGTGTCCGGGACCGGTTTGGTTGGCCCACCAGGCCGGATATTTGTACGCGCTTTTCGGCAGCGGCGCGCCAAGCCGGTCCTCGATGTCCTGGAAACTCGCTTCCCAGCTATCCGCCTTCTTGGCGGCGAGAAACTGCGCTAAGGGCTCGTAACGGGACATGATAGTGCTCCCTATGACTTCATAGTGATAAGGTAGTAAGTCACTAATGTCAAATGTGCCCCGTCAGCCTCCGGAATGGGCGCCGCACGCCTGCGTCTGGATCGGCTATCCGAGCCATAGCGACCTCTGGCTCGACGATCTCGAGCCGGCTCGCGCGGAGGTGGCGGCCTTCGCCTCCGCGGTCTGGGCCGGCGGCAAGGGCGAGGAAGTGAGGCTGGTCGCGGCCGATCCGGATTCGGTCGACTCCGCACGCGCCTATGTTCCCTTCGCCACTGTCGTTCAGGAGCCGTTCGGCGACATCTGGCTGCGCGATACCGGCCCGATCCTGCTCAAGGACGGGGCGCGCCGAATCGCCCGAAGCTTCCGCTTCAACGGCTGGGGCGGCAAATATGAGCTCGAAGGCGACGACACGGTCGGGCTTCGGCTCGCCGAGAGCATCGGCCTCGACGGCGAGCGGCGCGACTGGATCCTGGAGGGCGGAGCGATCGACGTCGACGGGACCGGGCTGGCGGTGACGACCGAGCAATGCCTGCTCAACCCGAACCGCAACGAGGGCATGGGCCGCGAGGAGGTCGAAGCGCGGCTCGCCGTCGATCTCGGGATCGAGCGCCTGCTCTGGCTCGGCGAGGGCCTGGTCAACGACCATACCGACGGCCATGTCGACAATCTCGCCCGCTTCGTCGGCCAGGGCCGGATCGCCATCCCCGAACCGGCGGGAGCGGACGATCCCAATGCAGGCGTCTATTCCAGCGCGCGCGCGCGCGCTGAGGGGTACGGGCTCGAGGTCGCGTCCCTGCCCTCCCCCGGCCGGGTCGAGCGCGACGGCGAGATCATCCCGGCCTCCTACATGAACTTCTATATCGGCAATGCCGCGGTCGTGGTTCCGCTCTACGGCGCGGCCAATGACGAGGCGGCGGTCGAGGCGATCGCGGCCTTGTTCCCCGACAGGGTTGCGATCGGCCGGCGCGCCGACCATGTCCTGACCGGCGGTGGTAGCTTCCACTGCATCAGCCAGCAGGTGCCGAGATGAGCCAGCGGGCCTTGCGCCCCCGCTCATCCTGAGTAGGGACTGAGCCCGGCGAAGGCCCGTATCGAAGGACGGTCCTTCGATACGCCGGTTCGACAGGCTCACCGGCTACTCAGGATGAGCGGATGATTGGTCATGTCTGAACTCACGGTCGCCGCCCTGCAGCTCGCCCTCAGCGACGATGTCGACGAGAATATCGGCGCCGTGTCCGAGCTCGTCCGCGAGGCCGCGGCCAAAGGCGCGAAGCTGATCCTTCCGCCCGAATTGTTCGAAGGTCATTATTTCTGCCGGACCCAGAACGAGGCGCATTTCGCCCGAGCCCTGCCGGCCGACGCACACCCCGCGGTGAAAGCGATGCGCGCCCTGGCCGCGGAGCTCCAGGTCTATATCCCGACCAGCTTCTTCGAAGCCGAGGGGCCGCATCATTATAACAGCCTGGCGATGATCGACGACAAAGGCGCGGTGATGGGCGTCTATCGCAAGAGCCACATTCCCGACGGGCCCGGCTACTCCGAGAAATTCTATTTCCGGCCCGGCAATAGCGGCTTCAAGACCTTCCGGACGCGCTTCGGAACGATCGGACCCGCGGTCTGCTGGGACCAATGGTATCCGGAGACTGCGCGGGCTCTGACGCTTCAGGGCGCGGAGATATTGCTGTTCCCGACCGCGATCGGCACCGAGCCGCACGACCCCGATCTCGACACCAGCCGGATGTGGCGGCGGGCGATGATCGGCCACGCCGTGTCGAACGTCGTCCCCGTCGCCGCAGCCAACCGGATCGGTACCGAGCACGGCCAGCGCTTCTACGGCCACAGCTTCATCTGCGACGAGCGGGGCGACATGCTCGCCCAGTTCGGAGCGGAGGAGACGGGAGTCCTGACGGCGACACTGGATCTCGACCAGGCGAAGCGGCACCGCGCCGCCTTCGGCTTCTTCCGCGACCGCCGGCCGGACCTGTACGGGCGCCTCACCGAAGACATTTGAGATTGTCTACTGACATGGTAGAGTTCTTCCGGCGACTCGCTCGCCGGGGGATAACCGATGCGTCGTTCCGTCCTCTTCATCGTCGCGGCGCTCGGCCTTTGCGGCTGCGGCGACAATCCGGCGGAGAATGCCCAGGAGCCCGTGGTCCCGCGCGGCCGCTATGTCGGTATCGGCACTTACCCCGCCTCCCGCCTGTGGGCTCAGGTCACCCTGCCCAAGGAGGCGAAGCCGGTCCCCGCGGCGGCCAATACACAGGATGACGGCCAGATCATCGTCGTCGTCGACACCAGTACCGGCGAGGTCCGCCAGTGCGGCAATTATAGCGGCATCTGCATCGGCATGAACCCCTGGACCGGAGCATTGCCGCCGGCCCGGTCCGGCCCGGTGACTCTGACCAAGCATGAAGCCGACCTGCAGCGCGAGGACGAGGAAGAGGCCGAGCGGCAGAGGGAAGCCGACGACCGCCGCAACCGGCGCCGGCGCTAGCGTATGAATCTGTCATTGCGAGGAGCGTAGCTCAGCCTGTCCTGAGCGACGCCGCAGGCGGCGTCGAAGGGCGGCAATCCAGGCGGGCCTCGGCAGCCGCTCTGGATTGCTTCGCTCCGCTCGCAATGACGAGTGGATCAACCTGCCGCGATCACGATTTCGGCATTCGCAGAACAGACTTACGGCCTCAGCTCCAGCGCCCGCTCGAACACCTGCTCGAACATGGCGGCGGTGAGGCGGTTGGTGTTCTGGTTGTAGCGCGAGCAATGATAGCTATCGATCAGGATCCGGCCGTCCGGAAGGACATGCTCGGCGAGGTGGCCGAACTTGTAGGCGGCGAGCCGTCCGCCCGCCGCCCGAACCGCGGCGACATGGGCGATCTGGCCGAGCGCGACCATCACCCGGATTCCCGGCAGAGCGGCGAGCGAGCGTTCGAAGAACAGCCGGCAATTGGCCATCTCCACCGGCAGCGGCTTGTTCTGCGGCGGAACGCATTTGACCGAATTGACTATCACCGTTCCGATCAGCCGAAGCCCGTCGTCGGGCCGCTCCTCGAACACGCCTTCGGCAAGACCGAACTTGAGCAGGGTCTGGTAGAGGAGCAGCCCGGCGAAATCGCCGGTGAAGGGCCGCCCCGTCCGATTGGCGCCCCGCTTGCCCGGAGCGAGCCCGCAAATCCCCAGCCAGGCGTCGCGCTCGCCGAAATTGGGCACCGGCGAATTCCACCAGTCGGGATATTCGGCGCGGAGCTCGTGGCGGAACTCGACCAGCCGCGGACAGAGCGGGCAGTCGCGCGGCGGCTCGACTTCGGGAACCGGCGAGACGATCGGGAACATGGCGGCGGACACGCCAAAGCTTTAGTGGTCCGGGGATGGCCGTGACAAGCTACGCGATCGCCCTTGGCTCCAACCGCCGAAGCCGCCACGGCTCGCCGGCCGACACGGTGCGCGCCGCCGCCGAGGCGATCGGCGCGCAGAGACTCTCCACGATCCGTTCGACGCCCGCCCTCGGCCCCGCCGGCCGCGGCTTCGCCAATGCGGCGGCAATCGTGGACAGCGAGCTGGACCCGCCGGATTTGCTCGCCGAGCTCAAGCTTGTCGAGCGCGCCTTCGGCCGCCGCCCGGGGAAGCGTTGGGGGCCGCGGGTCCTCGACCTCGACATCATCCTCTGGTCGGGCGGCGCCTGGGCCTCGGGCGGGCTCGTCGTGCCCCATCCGGAATTCCGAAGCCGCCGCTTCGTCCTCGAGCCGCTGGCGGAACTGGTACCCGGGTGGCGCGACCCGATCGGCGGCGCGACCGTCCGCCAGCTCCTCGCGTTGCATCGTCGACCCCGAGCGGTTGACCCCGCCCCCGCCCAACCCTAGGGACCCACGGCGAGGGCCCATAGCTCAGTTGGTAGAGCAACTGACTTTTAATCAGTAGGTCGCAGGTTCGAATCCTGCTGGGCTCACCACAAGGGGAGCGCCCGCCGGCGCGGGCCTAATCAAGTCGGCATGAAATCAGGCCGTTCAGGCCTGAACGTATTGGCTCTCCGCGCCGCTCTGGCACTGCAGCGCCTTTTGCGAGAACATCTCGGCCAGCGCCCGTCGCCTTGCCTGCGCCTCCGGCGTGATCGCGCGCGCCGCCGCGCGCAACTCCTCGACCGCTCTGCGCGCGTAATATCTCTCGTTGGATTCCATAAGCCCCGCTCCCCCGGCGACTCGGGTTCCTAACATATCTTAGTGCGATGCGTGAGTCCGTCCGTCGCAGCCACTGGACAGGCCGGCGCAGCCGTCCGACAGGGCGAAAATGAGCCGCTCGTCCGACCGTCCTGTGGCCGCCGTCATCGGCCTCCTTCTGCTCCTCTGGATCGCCATGCTTCTGGTCGGCGGGCCGGGATCGGGAGGCGATGCCGCGCTTCTGGACGCGTTCAACCAGCCCGTCCTTTTCCCGGCGGCGCGGCTGCTGACCAGGGTCGGCGACTGGAGCATCCTCCTTCCGCTGACGTTGGTCGCGACCGCCTTGCTCGCCTGGCGCCGGAGCATCCGCAAGGCCGCCTGCCTGCTTGCGATCGCTTTGTCCGGCCGGTTCCTCGTCGAGCTTCAGAAATATGAGTTCAACCGCGCCCGGCCCGACGCTCACGGCCATGTCGTCGCCACCCACAATATGGCCTTTCCGAGCGGCCATTCCGCTTATTCGATGATGTTCTGGCTCGGCCTCGCCTTGCTCGCATTCGAGGGCGAGGCGCGGCGGCGGGCCGTCCTGTTCGCCGTGCTGCTCGCCTTCGCGATCGGCCTCACCCGACCGATCCTCGGAGTCCATTGGCCGAGCGACGTGGTCGGCGGCTGGTCGTTCGGGGCCGCCTGGGCCCTGCTCCTGACCCGGCTCATCGCGGACGGGGAACGCGAGCGCTCTTCGGTCATTGTCGAGGCGAAGGAGACCGACATGATTGACCGCGACCGACCCGACGACAGCGCTCTGATCGATTCGATGGAGGATTCACCCGGCCAGGCAGGAACGAGCGGAGGCAATATCCAGCGCGACGTCGCCAGCCAGGCCGAGACCCGCGACGAGACCGGCGACGGCGGAATCACCCGGGTCACCGGCGAGGACAAGCCGGCCGGCGGCGACGAGCCGACTCTGCCGAATAGGGATTGAGCCCTTCCCTTCGTCATTGCGAGGACCCCGGACTTGATCCGGGGGACGCGGCAATCCAGCCATGGCTTGCTCGACTGGCGCTCGGCTGGATTGCTTCGCTCCGCTCGCAATGACGGCAGCGGGTCGAAGGATAGCTACTCCGAGACCTAGGTCCGGCGATAGACCAGGGTCACATTATTGGCCGGCATCTCGAACAGCCGCTCGAAGCGCAGCCCGCGCGCTTCGGCTTCGGCCGTCACATCCTCGACGTCGCGCAGCCCCCAGCGCGGATCCCGCGATTTCAGGGCTCGATCGAAATCCTCGTTGCTCGGCGCGGTCGGCACTTCGGCGCGCCGGTATGGTCCGTAAAGGATGAGCGGAGCTCCGGTCGGAAGCAGCCTTTCCGCTCCGGCAAGCAATCCGAGGGTCGCCGCCCAGGGGCTGATATGGACCATGTTGATGCACAGGAGAGCGTCGGCACGGTCGACCGGCCAGCTTGGGCTCGAAGCGTCGAGACTCACCGGCTCGAGCAGGTTCGGCAACTTCGCTTCGGCCCGCCAAGCGCGGATCGACTCGATCGCGCCTTCGTCGGGGTCGCTCGGCTGCCAGGTCAGGTTCGGAAAGAGGCGCGCGAAATAAGCGGCATGCTCGCCGGTGCCGCTCGCCACCTCGAGCAATGTTCCGGTTTCCGGCAATGTCTCCCTGAGAACGGCCGCGATCGGCTCGCGGTTGCGAAGCGCGGCGGGAGCGGAACGCCGGCTTCCCGCGACGGGCTGCTCGTAGAAGCGTCCGCTTTCCGCCATGGACGGTCAGCGGTTCCGGGCGGCGCTCGCCGGTCCGTCCGTCATTCGGCCGCTTCGGCGATGTCGGGCGGCCGATAGACCAGGACCGGCTTGCGCGCCGCGAGAGTCTCGTCGAGCCGCCGCCGCGGCGCGTGGACCGGCGCCGCCTTGAGGCTCTGGTCGCCGGCCCTCGCCCGCTCGGCGACCGAGCGCATCGCCCCGATGAACTGGTCGATCGAGGCCTTGCTCTCGGTCTCGGTCGGCTCGACCAGCATCGCGCCGTGGACGACCAGAGGGAAATACATCGTCATCGGGTGGAAGCCTTCGTCGATCAGCCCCTTGGCGAGGTCGAGCGTGGTCAGGCCGCCCTCGAATCCACGATCGCTGAACAAAGCCTCGTGCATGCAAGGGCCGCTCGCTCCGAACGGCGCGTCGAGCACGTCCTCCAGCTGGCGCAATATGTAATTGGCGTTGAGCACCGCGTCGCCCGAGACCTGGCGGAGGCCGTCGGCGCCGTGGCTGAGGATGTAGGCGAGGGCGCGGGTGAACATGCCCATCTGGCCGTGGAAGGCGGTCATCCGGCCGAACGAAGAGCCGTGATGCTCGCTTGCACTCTCTTCCTCGACCAGCTCGAACCGCCCGTCTCTCTCCTCGACGAACGGCAGAGGCGCGAACGGAGTCAGCGCCTCGGAAAAGACCACGGGGCCCGAGCCCGGCCCGCCGCCGCCATGCGGAGTCGAGAAGGTCTTGTGGAGATTGATGTGCATCGCGTCGATGCCGAGATCGCCGGGGCGGACCCGGCCGACGATCGCGTTGAAATTGGCGCCGTCGCAATAGACCAGCCCGCCCGCTTCGTGGACCGCCTCGGAGATGGCGATCATATCGGGCTCGAACAGCCCGCACGTATTGGGGTTGGTGATCATCACCGCCGCGACGTCGGGTCCGAGCCGGGCCCTGAGAGCGTCGAGATCGACCCTCCCGCGGCCGGTCGCCGGGATATTCTCGACCCGATAGCCGGCGAAGGCCGCGGTCGCCGGATTGGTGCCGTGGGCGCTCTCGGGAACGAGGATCACCTCGCGCGCGTCGCCCCGCGCCTCGAGCGCCGAGCGGATCGCGAGAAGGCCGCACAATTCGCCATGGGCGCCGGCCTTGGGGCTCATCGCGACGCTGTGCATCCCGGTCAGGGTCACCAGCCATTCGCCGAGCCGCACGATCAATTCGAGAGCGCCCTGCACCGTGTCGGTCGGCTGGAGCGGGTGGATGTCGGCGAAGCCCGGCATCCGCGCCACCCGCTCGCACAGCCGCGGGTTATGCTTCATCGTGCACGATCCGAGCGGGAAGACTCCGAGGTCGATCGCATAGTTCTGGCGCGACAGGCGGGTATAATGGCGCACCGTCTCGGGCTCGGACAGGCCGGGAAGGCCGATCGGCCGGCCGCCCCGCTGGAAGCGGCCGAGGCGAAGCGGCGGCAGCCGCTCGGGATCGAAATCGCCGAAATCGACGTCGACCCCGGTCCCCTCCTCCTGCCCCATTTCGAAGATAAGCGGCTCCTCGAGCATCAGGGCGCGGTTGCCGGTCCAGGTCTCGGCCGCCGGAAGCGCGGCACCGCCCTCGGGACGGGTCTGACGGCCTTCGCGGTTCATGCTCATGCCAGCGCCTCCCCGAGCGCGCCCGCAAGCGCTTCGATATCCTCTTCCGTGTTGGTCTCGGTCACCGCGACGACGAGGCCGTTGGCGAGCGCGTCGGCGCCCGGATAGAGGCGGCCAAGCGATACTCCGCCGAGCACGCCCTTGTCGGCCATCGCCCGAACCACGGGCCGCGCCTCGACCGGCAGACGCAGCGTGAATTCATTGAAGAAGCTGTCGTTGACCAGCCCGACTCCGGGCAGCGAAGCCAGCCGGTCCGCCGCGTGAAGCGCCCGCACATGGTTGATCAGAGCGGTCTGGTTCAGCCCCTTCTCGCCGAGCAAGGTGAGGTGGGCGGTGAAGGCCAAAGCGCAGAGCACCGAGCTCGTGCAGATGTTCGACGTCGCTTTCTCGCGCCGGATATGCTGCTCGCGGGTCGAAAGAGTGAGGACGAAGCCGCGCTTGCCGTCCGCGTCCACGGTCTCGCCGCAAAGCCGGCCGGGCATCTGCCGCACGAACTTCTCCTGGCAGGCGAACAGGCCGGCATAGGGGCCGCCGAAATTGAGACCGACCCCGATCGCCTGGCCTTCGCCGACGACGATGTCCGCCCCGAGCTCGCCGGGCGATCTGAGAACGCCCAGAGCGAACGGCTCGGTCACGACAGCGACCAGCAAGGCGCCCTGCGCGTGGGCGCGCTCGGCGATCGCCGGAAGGTCGGGAATATGGCCGAACAGGTTCGGATATTGGACGACGACGCAGCTCGTCTCGCCGTCGATCGCCGCGAGCAGCCGCTCGCCATCGTCGCCGGGCGCGCCGTCGGTCAGTTCGGGCAGAGCGGTGTCGAGCACATCGCCGGTGAACCGCGCCATCGTCCGGGCGACCGAGACATAGTGGGGATGAAGTCCGGCCGAGAGCAGGGCCTTGCCGCGCCGGGTGATCCGCCGGGCCATCCCGATCGCCTCCCAGCAGGCGGTCGAGCCGTCGTACATGGACGCATTGGCGACGTCGCAGCCGTAGAGACGCGCGACCTGGGTCTGGAACTCGAACAGGGCCTGGAGCGTGCCCTGGGCGATTTCGGGCTGGTAGGGCGTGTAGCTGGTCAGGAACTCGCCGCGCTGGATCAGATGGTCGACGCTCGCCGGGATATGGTGGCGGTAGGCGCCGCAGCCGATGAAGAAAGGCGCGTCGCCGGCGGCGAGGTTGCGCCGGGCGAGCGCGGCGAGCTGGCGCTCGACCGACATCTCGGAGGCATGATCGGGCAGGCCGTGGATCGTTTCGGTCAGGCGCGCGGCTTCGGGCACATCGACGAACAGATCGTCGACCGAAGAAGCTCCGATCGCTCCGAGCATCGCGCTCCGGTCGGCTTCGGCAAGTGGCAAATAACGCATGCTAGGCGGGCTTCCTCATCGTGAAACGGAGTCGGACATAATCGGCGAGCCAGCTGCCGTCGGGCTGCTGGAGCTGGGGCCGGACCCTCTGCTCGATCGAAGCGGCGATATCGTCGCGCTCCCATTCGGGAACCATGGCGACATCGAGCCAGCCCGAGCGGAAGGTCTTGACCCAGCCCGCCACGCCGGCGGGCAGCGGAGTCGGTCGCGGGATCAGTTGCGCCTGGACCCCGACGAATCCGGCGCAGCCGTAGAGCCGGACGAATTCCTCGACTCCTGGATACCATTGCGGATCCTCGGCCGGCACCGTGTAGCCGCGCGCCTGAAGCTCCTCGCGGACGGCGCGGCGAAGGATCGCGACATTGTTCTCGCCGCCCATCTCGCCGGCGAATCGGCCGCCCGGCTTGAGCATCGTATAGATTCCGCCGGCGACCGCGTCGGGATCGAGCATCCAGTGCAAAGCGGCGTTGGAGAAAGCCGCGTCGAACTGGCCGAAGCGGCTCGCCTGATCCTCGATGGCGAGCGTCTGGCCGTCGGCGACGAAGGCGTCGATTCCCCGCGCCCGGGCCGCCTCGACCATCGCCTCCGAGGCGTCGAGGCCGATCACCTTGGCGCCGGCCGCCGCGATCTGCGCGGTCAGGACTCCGTCGCCGCAGCCGAGATCGAGGATGATCTCGCCCGGCTTGGGATCGAGCAAGGCCAAAGCCGCCGCCCCCAAAGCCGGGACGAACGCGGCGTTGGCGGCATAATCGGTCGGCGACCAGCAGGAGGAGGTGTTGACCGTCATGATAAGACCCCTTTCCCGCTCATCCTGAGTAGCCGTTGAGCTTGGCGAAACGGCGTATCGAAGGACCTGCCGAGACGCCCTTCGATAATGAACCGGTGAAACATGCCCCGCATGTTTCAGGTTTGCCCGGGGGGCAAACCGACCGGTTCATCCCTCGCCAGGCTCGGTCCTTACTCAGGGTGAGCGGTAAGAAGGGAGGAGAATTCGTCACTGGCTGTCGCAGAAGGCCTTGTAGGCGGTCTCGTCCATCAGGCCGTCGAGCTCGGACGGATCGGACAGGCTCAATTTGAAGAACCAGCCTTCGCCCTGCGGGTCGTTATTGACCAAAGACGGATCGGCCTCGAGCGCCGGATTGGACTCGACCACCTCGCCGCTGACCGGGGCGTAGACATCGGAGGCGGCCTTGACCGATTCCACCACCGCGGCGTCGCCGCCCTTGCTGACCCGGCGGCCCACTTCCGGCGTCTCGACGAAGACGATGTCGCCGAGCTGGCCCTGGGCGAAATCGGTGATCCCGACCGTCGCGACCGCGCCCGCCGACGGATCGCCGTCGAGGCTGATCCATTCATGCTCCTGCGTAAAATAGATCGTCATGAGGCACCTCCCTTGCGGTGATAGCGATGGGGAACGAAGGGCATCGGGACGACCTTCGCCTGGAAGAGCTTGCCGCGCTGGGCGACTTCGATCTCGCTGCCCGGCGCCGCCGATGCGGCCGGAACATAGGCCATCGCGATCGGCGCCTCGAGCACCGGCGAGAAGCCGCCGCTGGTGACGCTGCCGACCTCATTGCCTTCGGAATCGACGACCATGGCGCCTTCGCGGACCGGCTGCCGGCCCTCGACCGCGAGCCCGACCCGGCTTCGGACCGGCCCCTCGGCCAGCTCGCGGGCGATCCGGTCCGATCCGGCGAAGCCGCCTTCCTCGCGGCGCCGCTTGGACAGAGCGAAGGTCAGGCCCGCCTCGACCGGGGTCGTACCCGTATCGAGATCGTGGCCGTAGAGCGGCAGGCCCGCCTCGAGCCGAAGCGAATCGCGGGCTCCGAGGCCGATCGGCTTCACCTCGGGCTGGCTTGCGATCAGCTCGGCGATCTCGGCGGCCTGGGCGGCGGGAATAGAGATTTCGAACCCGTCCTCGCCGGTGTAGCCCGACCGGCTGATCCAGGCGTCGACTCCGCCGACCTCGAAGGCGCCGCCGGTCATGAAGCCGAGCTGCTCGACTCCCGGAGCCAGCCGGGCGAGCGCCTCGACCGCTTTCGGGCCCTGGAGCGCGAGAAGCGCCTGGTCTTCCATATGGTCGAGCCTGACCTCGTCCGGAAGCCGGGCCTCGAGATGCGCGATGTCGCCATGCTTGGTCGCGCCGTTGACCACCATGTACCAATGGTCCGAGCGGCGGGTGACCATCAGATCGTCGATGATCCCGCCATCGTCGGTGAGCAGAAGCGAGTAACGAAGCCGGCCCGGCTTGAGGATGCCGAGGTCGGCGGGGAGAAGCGCCTCGAGACCCTTCTCCGCTTCGTCCCCCGATATGATCAGTTGGCCCATATGGCTGACGTCGAACAGGCCGGCCGACTGGCGGGTCCAGAGATGCTCGGCGATGATGCCCTCATATTGGATCGGCATCTTATAGCCGGCGAACGGGACCATCCGGGCGCCGCGCTCGCGATGCCATGAATCGAGCGGCAGCGTCGCTTGCGGGTCGGATGGTTGATCCATGTCCAGTCTCTCCAGAGGCGTCGCCGCAACGCCCGGAAAGGCCGGGCGGTGCCAAAAACGTCCCCCTCTGTCGCTGGACCTGAGAGCTTTCCCCTCCATAGCCCCAATCGGACTGGGGTCGACGGAGGGTTACACCTTCGGTGGTCCGCCGAGGCCTTGCGCGAAGGCGGACTCTTTCCAGAGTGTCTCTGCCCGTGCGGTCCTTCTGCCTGAGAGATTCCGGGGCGGTTGCTCCTTCGGCGGCCTCGGGCTCGCGCCCTCGACTCTCTCCCGCACGGTCATCCGGCCCGAGAGCCGGCGACGGCGCTGCTGTGGAGGGTCGGGATTGGGAAGTCAACGACACGCATCCGGTCATCCCAACGAACGTCACGATCCATGAACGCAGGCGGTCATCCCGCCTTCGGCGAGCCCGGTGCCTGCTCGACGCGAACTTTGTTCAAGCATTCCCCGATCTGGTCCGGGAATGACAGCGTTTGCCTGCCTCGCCCCTATCGCCCCCGAGCGTTTTGGTTATTTGGTGAGCCGTCATCGTGACGCGACGGAGCAAGGATGCCATGAGACGGACATATGTGTTGCTCCTGGCCTCGTTTTGCGGCGCTCCCTGGTTCGTTACTGAAGCTCAGGCGCTGCCACCGCCGATCCAGCCTTCCTTTTGCGGCCCCACGATGTGCGTCGTCGCCGCGCCGCTGAGCGTGCCCGGTCGAGGGGTGGGAGCCACGTTCCAAGCGGTCGAATCGTCGGGCGTGGGCGAAATCCGCATATCCTACGAGACTCTCGGCTCGGTGAGTTTTCGGCTGGACGAGGCTGGCCGCGCGGAATGCGAGCGGCCGACATCGAGCCCCCAGCCTCAAAACGGCGATCACTTTTCCTACTTTCGAATGGTTTCGATCCCGAAGCCGTTCCTGCGTTATCGGGGCGCTTTATGCCGCCGTCTGATCGTCACGGTGGCCGGGACGACGCCGGACGCGGCGAAACTCCTGGCTCGAAGCGTCCCAAGGGTCTGGCTGCTGGCGGACTCGAACGTCTATCTGGACGACGGCCGCCACATTAATATGCCGTACGACGCAGTCGTCCATCTTTTGCGCTAAGGCCCGACAATCGTTCGCGGAATGATCGACGCCTCGTGCAGGATGCAGGTCCCGGCCAGGACCGCGGCCACCCGCACTCGGGGAAGCAATCAGCGCGTCGCGTTATAGGCCAGCTGGTCGTTGGTGAGCTGGAAGCCGACCAGCACCTCGAAGCTGACCTTCCGGACCGCCTCGCGAACCGCCGGGTTGGCCATCGGGTCGATCGCCGCGTCGGGATCGCCGGGCTTGCGCTCGCGGGTGATCTGGCGGCGGATATCCTCGGGCAGCGTCACCGCGCTGCGCTGGATCTGGCTCGTCGCCGAGCCCGAGGTCTGGGCGCGGAGCTGGCCGTCGGCGAAATGGAGCCCGACCCGGCTGACGCTCTTGGTCGTGACGATGGTTCCGCCCTGAACAACGACCGCGAAATAGGGCAATACGACGTCGCGGGCGCCGCGGGAGTCGCGGCGCCGGGCCTGGACGTCGAAGGTGACGTTGCTGGTGATCGTCGAGCCGAGCTCGTCGCAGGTGGCGCGAAGGTTGGTGATGTTGGCGACGACGTCGATCGCATTGGAATCGCGGCTCGTCTCCGGGTTGAACAGGGTGATGTCCCCGGTCGAGGCCGGGATGGCGACGGCGGGGCAGGCCGAGCGGGTGACGATGATTCCGGTCTCGGTGAGCTGGCCGTTCTGGCTGCAGCCGACGGCGAGGATCATTGGAAGGACGGCGGCGATCGCCGTTTTGGGCTTGAACACGGGCTTTGGATCCTCACTTCAACGGACTGGCTGGGACGCGCCTACCGGACGCGCCGGATCATAGGAAGCGGGTTTCGTGCAGGCAAGATGAACGGGTACATAATGAGCGGTGCTGATGGCGTGCGCATGAGCCGGTCCGGTGGACGCAACCGCCCTTCCATCCTACATGAGCCGGCATGGCATCCCGCCCTCCCCTCACGCTTCTGATCGCGGCGCCCCGCGGCTTCTGCGCCGGAGTCGACCGGGCGATCCGGATCGTCGAGCTTGCGCTCGAGCGGTTCGGTGCGCCGGTCTATGTGCGCCATGAAATCGTCCACAACCGCTATGTCGTCGAAGATCTGAAGGCCAAGGGCGCGATCTTCGTCGCCGAGCTCGACGACGTTCCCGACGGGGTACCGGTGGTCTTCTCCGCGCACGGAGTCCCCAAGGCGGTTCCGGCCAAAGCGGCCGAGCGCGGCCTCGATTTCCTCGACGCGACCTGCCCCCTGGTCTCCAAGGTCCATCGCCAGGCCGAGCGGCTGGTCGGCAACGGCCGCCACATATTGTTCATCGGCCATGCCGGCCACCCGGAGGTGATCGGGACGTTCGGCCAGGTGCCCGAAGGGCGGATGACCCTGATCGAAACCGCCGAGGACGCGCTGGCGATCGAGCCCGAGGAGCCGGGCGCTCTCGCTTATCTTACCCAGACGACCTTGTCGGTCGACGACACCGCCGAGATCGTCGCCATCCTCGAGCGGCGCTTCCCCTCGATCGTCGGGCCTCGCGGCGAGGACATTTGCTACGCCACCTCGAACCGCCAGGCCGCGGTCAAGGAGATAGCGCGGCGTTGCGACGCGATGCTGGTGATCGGATCGCCGAACAGCTCCAATTCGCTTAGGCTGGTCGAGGTCGCCGAGCGCGAGGGCGCCCGGGCGATGCTGATCGGCCGGGCCCACGATCTCGATCCCGCCTGGCTGGAGGGCGTCCGGACCCTCGGGATCACCGCCGGCGCGTCGGCGCCCGAAACCCTGGTGCGCGAGCTGGTCGACTGGCTTGCCGACCGGTTCGAGGTCACCGAGGAGGAGGCCGAAGGCGTGGTCGAGCGGATGGTTTTCAAGCTTCCGCGCGGGCTGGAAGAGGCCGCCTGACCCCTTGGACCCAAGAGCCTTGGATAAAGTCGAGATTTTCACCGACGGCGCCTGCAAGGGCAATCCCGGCCCGGGCGGCTGGGGCGCGGTGATCCGTGCCGGCGCGCGCGAGAAGGAGCTGTCGGGCGGCGAGCCGCTCACCACCAACAACAGGATGGAGCTGATGGCGGCGATCCGCGCGCTCGAGGCGCTGAAACGTCCCTGCGAGATCGTCCTCCACACCGATTCCGTCTACGTCCGCGACGGCATCACCAAATGGATCTTCGGCTGGCAGCGCAACGGCTGGCGCACCGCCGACAGGAAGCCGGTCAAGAATGCCGAGCTCTGGCAGGAGCTCGTCGCCGCCGCCGCCCGCCACAAGATCGACTGGCGCTGGGTCAAAGGCCATAGCGGCCATGCCGAAAATGAGCGCGCCGACCGCCTCGCCTGCGACGCCGCGGCGTCCGTTCGGACACGCCAGAGGTGACCTAGCTCCGGTCGCGGAGGGAATTTTGAAAGGACATTCGAATCTTCCAGCGTTTCGATCGGGAGATATGCGATACCGAGCGCCTGGTTGTCGCGCAGGGCAGCTTGAACTGCACAATGACATCGTCAGCCACGCGGCAAAGCTGCGAAGGCACATAGTAGCCAGACTGAAGCCATGGGGCGCTTGGTCGCTTTCAACCTAATTACTTCCCAAGCTCATGGATTCCGCGAGATCCGCCTCAACTTCACGCATTCTATGACTAAGCGGGGATATCCTCATAAAGTCTGTTAATGGAAGCCACATCCAAAGTCGAGAACCAGCATCGCTGGCCGATATATCTACATCCGGCGGGCAGCTGCATTTTGCATGCGGCGAACGCCGTTTTTCCTGCCTGTTTCAAAGAGAACCAAGCTGGGTTACCTCGACTGTAATGCATCATTGAGCAAAGGTCGTAGCTACTAAGATGTTCTCCGCTGATCTTCCCATAGTTATCCAAGTTTGGAATTGAGTGCACCGTTATGAGCGTTGCTCTATCAGTTCGTTGATGCTCATGGTGCAATCCAACGGCATGCCCCATCTCATGTCTAATGTTTCCTCGTGAACAGGAAGGGTTTATTTTCAAACTTTGTTCGTGCCAACCTTTGAATCCAACCCAACTATAACAGGAGAACTTGTTATCTGCCTTCGGACTGTCGATAAATACCAAGACGCCCCGATCCTTCTCGGCCTGCGTAGCTTGTGCGAAAGGCTTGAAATGAAGCGAAGTCGACGAATTCCAATCGCCAACCGCCTCAGCAATTCTGGTCCTTCGTGCGTCGCCTGTCGGGATGCTTGACCCGATTCGAAATACGATCGTTCGCCGCGGCCAGGTATTGCCGCCGCCCCACCCGGAAAGACCGATGGTACCGGAATCCGAGCGAGTCTGTGAGGATCGGAGCTGCGGCACGGGCCCTCGAGCAGAATCGAGGCCGCGAATAAGCCTCTGCATCTGATCTCGCGTATAGGCCTGTACCTCCGCGTGCGTTCCGAGCAAGATATCGCCGCCGGTGACCGCATCGTCACCCACTTTGAAGTAGGGAACCTCGACGAGGCCGGCTTCACCCATGACGAGCGCCACGTACGGCCCACCATCGGAATCCGAGATCTCATCGCGATCGGCGCCTATTGGCGGAGCGCCGCCCGATTCCTCGCTATCTCGCGGTTGCGCTCCGATCGCTCCCGAGCCGACCTGAAAACCAAGTCCCCCAATGGTGACCAAGGCGAACAATATCGCATTCCGCACGGAGCTTCTCCTCCGGCTGGACAGGCTAACATGGATTCGCCAAATAAGTAAGGGCATAGGAGGGCGATCGGTTCATGACCAAATCCCGCCTGAGGAAACGGCGCCACGATTTGCCCTGATTGACCATCGCCAAAAGCGGCGTGCCCAAACTACAACTTGGCGGCGAACCTCTCCTAATTGCATTGCAGACACGCAATGACGCATCGGCGCGGTGAGTATCCTATTGGACTTCCAACAACACACTCATTTGGCGGTCGACCGAGACCGTAGAGTTCTAAGCAGGCCTATCGACTTCGCCAGGGCACGGCGCTGCCCGGCATAGTTTGGGGCAATCATCGGATAATCTGCTGGAAGGCCCCACTTGGCCCGATACTCGTCAACCGTCATTCCATGTGCCGTCATTAAATGGCGCTTCAACGTCCTCAGTTTTTTGCCATCCTCAAGGCATATGATAAAGTTTGACTTTACCGAGGAACCTATAGGGACGGCGGGTTCCTGAGGCGGCGCGAGGGGCTCGGAATGCTCCCCACCAAGCGCCGACAAGGCGGAGTGTACGTTTTGAATGAGGAGCGGCAGATCGGCCACCGATACCTGATTGTGTGAGACGTGAGAGGATACAATATCGGCGGCAAGGACGAGCAGCTCAGAGGCATCCCATTCGCGCTCTGTCCCTGACGAGCCTTTCTGTTCGGCCGGGGTCGGGGCAATATCCGCCCTGCGCGAGCGTTCGATAGTGGTTCCGTCTCCCACATCGTGGCGTCTGAGATGGACTTCCGAAGGCCCGTGGTCGCCTGCCTCACCCGGCTTGTATACGATCGCATTCCGCTCCCGGCGCACCTCGCCCCCTTCGACGAGCACCTGAGTCCAAGAACTGTCCGCCGGGTCAATTGCGGCAATCTGTAGTTGCCGAGAGGAATGGCGTGCTTCGGCCAGTGGGCGCAGTTCCGCTGCAGAGAGCGTCGATGGAGCTCGCAGAACACTGAGATCCCGATCTATCATCGCGGCCAGATCTGAGACGTCGACGGGATCGCGGCCCACACTGCTGACGGACACCGCCACATTTCCGCGTGAAAACCGGATGTTTTCGGGGTGATCAACATCCGCCGACGAAGCTACGAATTGAACATCTCCAACCGCCCTGAGAACACCCTCCGGACGAGGAATGTCGGGGCGCATAGACTGTTCGAACGTCCCCGCCAGGTAACACTGGGCCTCCTGCCAAGCCGGTAATTCAGCGACATCTACCCGGATCAGGCGCTGTGGCGCACCTGCGTCCTGCCAAAGATACACCCATTCGGTCAGCTCATCGTCCGCATGTGGGCTCACGCTCTTGATCAGCGACCAGCCTGCGGCCTCAGTTTCCAGGGGACGATAATTGTGATTGAAAAGTCTGCGGCCGAGATCGGTTTCGTCGGCCCAAGCTTGCAGACTGTCTTGCGTGGCCATGATCATCTGACTTTCAATCCCATGTCACACGAGGCTCCGCCGGCGGCGCGACGATGCTTGAGGCTGACAATTCGGGCAGCCTTGCGGCGAGGCAAGGCGCTTGCGGTAATTCATAGCATTACAATTGCCGAATAGCATGTTCGCCGGCAGCAAAGGCGTGTGAGGCGGCGTCGTCGGGTCGTCGTCCCCATCAATTTTGAGGCAGCCATCGAAGAGCCGATCGCTCGTGGAACAGGCCCCCTTCCAAGCCACCTCATGATAACGGAAACTGCCTGAAAAGGGCACCTTCCAGGCCGCGTAGCCGATGGCCTGGATTGGGTTCAGCCCGAAGCCCGTATCGTGCGGATTCGACATCCTGGATTGCCAGAGGTCGCAGCCCAGAAGATTGGCCAATGTCGACACGGTGAGGGCGCTATCCGTGCAATTTACCTTCTCCCCCAGCCCAGGCCCGCCCTCAAGCCTTTCAAGCATTTCGGACAGATTGAAGCTCTTGTGATTGTTTGCTCCGTACCAGGTATTTCCAGAGGCTGTATCATAGCTGACTCGGCCGCTACCGTTATATTCCTTGGCAATGAGGCTCGCCGCTTCATCCAGTGTACGGGCGCCTGCCGCCCAGCCACAGGCTAAGTTCAACGCGGCAGTCCACGGCTTTTCCTGAATCCACGGATTCGTGGGATTTGCCAGGATTACGAAAAATCGATGCGTCGTCGATCCGATTGCAGTCGTGCCTGGAGGAGAGTCAGTCCGTCGAGCCGTCCATTCGAGGGTGACGGTCAAGCGTTGCACGAGGCTCGGTAAGCTCTGCGCGAAATTGAATATAATCGGGGCACTAAGGCCGTTCGTCCCAAAGCTTGGCGTAACGGCCTTGGGAACCAATCCACCAAAGGCGCCGCTTGCCCCGATGGTGTAGGAGCCGGCAGTAAAACCTTGCAACCGTCGTAGTACCACGTTCAGGCGCGGGGTTGCGCCGGCGACGTAGCAAACGGGCTCGCTCCTTGAACCATCGACATACTCCGGCGCCTGGACAGAAGACCCAGTTCGATGATTCTTCAACTGCAGAGCTCCGGAGGCGCGTACAAATTCTATTGAATAGACTTCGAACGGCGCCGTCACGAGCTCTCACTCCGTCGTTGAACGCGCAATGTGGCGGTGTCTTATAAACCGAGCAATATCGTCGCGCAATTTTACTAAGTCCGCCGCGCCGTTCCATCATGCTCTTCGTCGTGGCTGTACCGGCCTACCTTCTATTCAGGACCCGCGCGTTACATCCTGCAGCGTAGACGATAGAGAAGCGGGCTCACAGGTGCGTTCAAGTTGTGAAGATCCGCTGTTCTAAACAACTCTTGTCATCCACGTGCGAGATTTCGATACGAGCCGCCACGGCAAATCCGAAAAGGCGCCAGTCTCTTGAGTGAGCAGCGGATAAGCCATGTGTGTGGTAGCACGACGCACCAAAGCTGATATCATTCCGCCTTCGTTACGAAGGGGGATGGGAAATGACATTCGAACTGCAGATGCTCGTCTGGTCGGCCGCGCTTGCTCTGGTCCAGGTGGTGGTCGCGATCATCGGCGCCCAGGGGCAAGTCAGCCTGCCGATACTCGCCGGCAACCGCGAGGATTTGCCGCCGATCACCGGCTGGGCCGGGCGAGCCCGCCGCGCCCATTTCAACATGCTCGAAAGCCTCGCAATCTTCGCCATCGTCGTGCTCGTCGCCCATATCGCCGGAAGGAACGATGCGATGACGGCGCTCGGCGCGGCCTTGTTCTTCTGGGCGCGGCTCGCTTATGCCGTGATCTACGTGGCAGGCGTGCCTTGGCTCAGGACGGCGGCCTGGGCGGTTTCGTTCGCCGGAATCGTGCTGATCCTCAGCCAACTCTTTTAGGGCTGATCAGCTTAGGTTGATCGTCATTGCGAGGAGCCCTTCGACGCCGCCTGCGGCGGCGCTCAGGATAAACTGCCGCTTCGCGGCAGCGACGAAGCAATCCAGTGGGCCTCGAAGGCAGCTCTGGATTGCTTCGCTGCGCTCGCAATGACGACGTGAACTGTATCAGGCCGATCAGGCCCTTTCGAAGCGCGAAGCCAGATAAGGCGACGGATCGAGCGCCGGCTCGCGGTCGAGCAGCAGGTCGGCCGCGAGCTTCGCCGCGGCGGGAGCGGTCTGGATCCCGAAGCCGCCCTGGCCGGCGCACCAGAAGAAGTCGCGGCGTCCGTCCGCGAAGCCGTAAACCGGTAGCCGGTCGGGCGCGAAGCTTCGAAGGCCGGCCCATTTGTGCTCGACCCACTCGATCCGCCATCCGGCGACCTGCTCGAGCCGGTCGATGGCGATCGCGACATCCTCCTCCTCGGGCGCGCAATCGCAGGGTTCGGATTCGGTCTCGTCGTGCGGGCTGAGCCAGAGCCGCCCGCCGGCCTCGGGCTTGAAATAGAAGCGGCCGAGCGCGTCGACGACGAGCGGCAACTCGGCCTCGGCCGGCGGGTCGACGCGAAGCTGGACGATGGTCCGGCGATAGGGCCTGATCCCGATCGACGCGACACCGGCTGCACGGGCCACCGGGTCGGCCCAGGCGCCGGCGGCGTCGACGAGGATGTCGGCCGCGAAGCTGCCCTGCCGCGTTTCCAGCCGCCAGCCGCCCGCCTTGCGTTCGGCCGTTTCGAGCCTGGCGTCGGTCAGCAGCTCGGCCCCCGATTGGCGGGCCCGCTTGAGAAAGGCCGCGTGGAGTCCGGCCACGTCGATGTCGGCGCAGCTCGGCTCCCACAGAGCGGCATCCCATCCCGGCACAAGGCCCGGAATCCGCCGCTCGAGCGCATCGCGGCCGAGCCGTTCGAGCGCGATCGCGGTCCCGGCGAACTCCGCCTGGAGCGCGTCGAGGGCGGCTTCACCCTCCGCGCCGGCGATATGGAGCGCGCCGCGCGGCTTCAGGAAGCCGCCTTGCTCGAGCGGAGCGCGCGAGGCGGTGGTCAGCGGCTGGATGAAGGGCCCGCCATAGGTTTCGGACCAGAAGGCCGCCGATCGGCCGGTCGAATGGTAGCCGGGCCGCTCCTCGGCCTCGAGCAGAAGGACGCTCGCCTCGCCCCCGATCTCGGCGGCGAGGCTCGCGCCCGCCATTCCGGCGCCGATTATGGCGATGTCGTAGCGCTTCATTTGGTCGCGTGAGCGTCGAGAAAGGCGTCGATCCGCTCATGGGCGGCCAGCCTGATCGGATCCGCCTCGCGCAGGATTTCGTGGGCGGCGTCGTCGAACATCAGCAGCTCGGCCTTGGGGATCAGGCCGGCGGCGCGGCGGATCGCCGCGGGGCTGACCAGCCGGTCGCGCTCGGTGCCGATCAGGAGGACCGGCACCTCCACTCTCGCGAGCGCCGCAGGCGTCAAGCGGGCCGAAGAACGGTACGCGGCGTCGAGCCAGCCCCAGCTCGGAACGCCCAGGTTGAAGCCCGGCTGCTTCTTCCACCACCAGGCCTCGTCCTCGTAGCGCTCAGCCGAGCCGGTCAGGATCGACTGGCGGTACGAACCGGCGGGCGGCGCCTCGGCCGGCTGGTGCCAGGCGGGATGGTCGCGCCCGCCGAACATCGAGAAGGCCGAGGCCAGCCAGGAGGCTCCAAACAGCGGCAGAGGCGCGCTGTTGATCGCGATCATCGGCGCCACCAGCACCGCCGCATCCAGCGCCGGACGCTTCTCGGCGAGGGTGCGGAGCAGGACGTGGCCGCCCATCGAGTGGGCGACCGCGACCTGCGGACCCTCATCCTCGCCGCGCCAGTCGGCGATCAGCGCAGCGCAGTCGCCGACGAGCAGATCGAGGCTCTCGAGCCGGCCGGGCGGAGCATCGCCGCACGAGCCGCCCTGGCTCCGCCAGTCGAAGGCGGTGACGTTCCAGCCCCGCTCGCGCCAATGAGCGAAGGCCTCCAGATACTTTTCGATGAAATCGCCGCGTCCCCCGGCGAACAGCAGGCTTCCGCGCTTCGGGGCGCCGCGCGGCCGGTCCCAGTCCATGCGCCGGATTTGCCAGCCGTCGGGCGCGGTCCAGGCGCCGAAACGCGCATCGGCAGGGTGGGAGCGTCTGTTGAAGGCCGTCATGTGCCGCCGGTTACGGTTCTTAAAGCAAGTCCGTCTAGTGCGTCTCTCATGCAAGGGGGAATTTCCTGGATGCTGATCGCCTGTCTCGCCGCGGCCCTCGCGGTGGCGGCGGCCTATGATTGGCGGAGCCGGATCATCCCCAACCGCCTCAACATCGCCATCGCCCTGCTCGCCATCCCCTTCTGGTGGGCGAGCGGCCTCGCGCTCTGGCCCGACGTCGCGATCCAGGTCGCGATGGCGGCGGGCCTGTTCCTGCTCTTCGCCCTGGCCTTCCGCTTCGGAGCGATGGGCGGCGGCGACGTCAAGCTCGTCTCGGCGGTGGCTTTGTGGCTTCCACCGGGCGCGACCTTGAAGCTGCTGGTGATCATGTCGATCGCCGGCGGGTTCCTGACCCTGGCGATGGTGATCCGCCACCGGCTGGCCAGGCCGGGCCACGTTCTCGAAATTCCTTACGGTATTGCAATCGCTTTCGGCGGTTTCTGGCTGATTAGCGAACGGTTTCTTAACCAATTTAGCTGAAGTGTAGGGCCTGCTTTTCGAAGAGCGGGCAGGAGGCAAAAAGCGCCATGGATGTGAAAAAGCTCGTGCTGCTGATCGGCGCGCTGATCGTTGCGGCGGTGACCGCGATAACCGCCAAGAACATGTTCAGCGGGGCAAGCGCTCCGCAGGCCTCCGCGACTCCGGTCGTTCCCGCCGGCCCCGAAGTCCTGGTCGCGACCCGCGCTCTGCCGGTCGGAACGATCATCGACGCCGAAGCCTTCAAATATCAGATGTGGCCGCAGGGCCTCGTCCAGCCCGCTTATTACATCAAGGGCGAGGGCGGCGTGAACCCGGCCGACCTGATCGGCACCGTGGTCCGCAACGAGATCACCGCCGGCCAGCCGATCACCCAGGGCTCGCTGATCAAGCCGGGCGAGCGCGGATTCCTCGCCGCCGCGCTCGGGCCGGGGATGCGCGCGGTCACCGTCGCGGTCTCCTCGACCAGCGGAGTCGCCGGCTTCGTCTTTCCGGGCGACCGGGTCGACATCGTCCTCACCCAGCAGGTCGAGGGCGGCGGCGACGGCCCGCCCCTCAAGGCTTCCGAGACCATCCTGCGCAACGTCCGGGTGCTCGCCACCGACCAGCGCATGACCGCCCAGGACGCCGAGGGCAAACCGGTCGTTCAGAACGTCTCGACCGTGACCCTGGAAGCGACTCCCAAGATCGCCGAGAAGATCGCGGTCGCCCAGACGATCGGCCAGCTGTCGCTGTCGCTTCGCTCGCTCGCCGACAACAGCGCCGAGCTCGAGCGCGCGATCGCGTCCGGCGAGGTCACCGTTCCGCCGACCGACGACCCGAAGGCCGAGCGCCGGATGCTTCTGGCGATCTCGAGCCAGCCGATCGACACCAACACCACCTTCACGGTCGGAGCCGACGTGTCGCGCTACCAGCGCAGTACCGTGCCCTCCAAGCCCTCCAGCGGCTCGCCGTCGGGTGCTCCGACGGCCGCGGCCGGAGCCGCCGCGGGCAGCGCCGGCGCGACAATCATCACCACGGGCCCGGTCGTCCGGGTCGCCCGAGGCAACAACATCACCGTCGTTCCGGTGGGAGCCAAGTAATGATCAGCACCACTTCTGCCCTCCATCGCCTGTCGCTGGGAACGGCAATCGCCGCGACCCTCGCCGCGAGCGTGGCCGCCGTCCTGCCGACCCAGGCCGTCGCCCAGACCGCGGTCCGGCCGAGCAACACGATCACCCTGTCGGTCGGAACCGGCCGGATGGTCCGGCTCGACAGTCCGATCAGCGACATCTTCGTCGCCAACGAGGGCGTCGCCGACGTCCAGGTGCGCTCGGCCAACCAGATCTACGTGTTCGGCAAGGGGCCCGGCGAGACCACGGTGTTCGCGACCGACCGCTCCGGGCGAACCGTCTTCTCGGCAAACGTCAGCGTCGGAACCAATATCGGCTCGATCGACGAGCTCCTCAACGCCGCCATGCCCGACGCGCAGATCCAGGCGCGGACGATCAGCGGCATGGTTCTCCTGACCGGAACCGTCGCCGCCCCCGCCGACGTCGAGGAGGCCAGCCGCCTCGTCCAGAGCTTCGTCGGCGCCAACACGCCGGTGATCAGCCGCCTCAAGACGGCCACTCCGCTTCAGGTCATGCTCCAGGTCAAGATCGCCGAGGTCAACCGCTCGACCGCGCGAAGCATCGGAGTCAATCTGCTCAGCCGCGACACGACGGGGGGCTTCCTGACCGGAATCTTCCAGGGCCGTTCGCCCGGGACGATCACGGACCGGGTCAGCGGCACTTTGATCGATCCGGCGACCGGCAACGCCCAGATCCTCGGGACCGACTTCAAGTTCAATCCTCCGACTTCGGGCAACAGCCTCGGGTTCGCCGGCCATTTGCTCGGGCTCGACATATTGGGCGCCCTCGACCTCGCCGAGACCAACGGCCTGGTCACGACCCTCGCCGAGCCGAACCTGACCGCGCTTTCGGGCGAGACCGCCAGCTTCCTGGCCGGCGGCGAGTTCCCGATCGTCACGTCGAGCAACAACGGCACCTCGGTCGAGTATAAGAGCTACGGCGTCAGCCTCGCTTTCACTCCGACCGTCCTTGCCGGCGGCCGGATCTCGATGCGGGTCCGCCCCGAAGTGTCGCAGCTCACCTCGCAGGGCGCGATCCGGATCAACAATCTCGAGGTCCCGGCGCTGACCACTCGCCGGACCGAGACGACGGTCGAGCTCGGCTCGGGCCAGAGCTTCATGATCGGCGGCCTTCTCCAGAACGGCGGCAACAACAGCATCGACCGGACGCCCTTCCTGGGCAGCCTGCCGATCCTCGGCGCGCTGTTCCGCTCGAAGAGCTTCCGCCGCAACGAGACCGAGCTGGTCATCGTCGTGACCCCCTATCTGGTCCGCCCGGTCACCGCCGGCGAGATCGCTTTGCCGACCGACGGCTATCGTTCGACCAGCGCCGGCCGGCAGTTCCTGCTCGACCAGGACGAAAGCGGCCGCAACGGCGGCCGCCGTCCGGGACCGAGAGTCGCGACTCCGCCGGGCGCCGCTCCCGGGATCGGAACGGTCGGAAGCGCTCCGCAGCGTCCGGCCCCGGCCGCCGCTCGGCAGCAGACCGCGACCCGCACCGAGCAGCCTTCAGCCGCTCCCGGATTCTCCTTCTGATGATCGCGACCGCTCGAAAGGACTGTAAGATCATGGCCCGTAGCATCGCCGCCCTTCTCGCCCTCGGGGTCGCAGTCACCGCCGTCCCGGCCGCCGCCCAGCGCTACGCCGGGCCGATCAACCGCGGCCTCGACTCGGTCAACCAGCCGGTCGTGGTCCGCAACGATTACACGCTCGATTTGCAGAGCCGGGGCAACGGCCTCTCGCCGGTCGAGCGCGGCCGCCTCGCCGCCTGGTTCGACTCCCTGGGTCTCGGCTATGGCGACCGGGTCTCGGTCGACGATCCGCTGGCCGGCGACGGCACCCGCCGCGACGTCGCGCGGGTCGCCGCCGATTACGGCCTCCTTCTGGCCTATGGCGCTCCGGTCACGGTCGGACGGGTCGAGCCCGGCACAGTCCGGGTGATCGTCAGCCGCTCGAGCGCGAGCGTTCCGGGCTGCCCGCACTGGCAGGGCCGCGGCGGCACCAATTCGACCTCGCCCAATTACGGCTGCGCGACCAATTCCAACCTCGCCGCGATGATCGCCGATCCGTCCGACCTGGTCCTCGGCCAGGCCGGAAGCGGCACCGGCGACGCCGCGACCGCGGCCAAGGCGATCAAGGTCTATCGCGACACCGCGCCGTCGGGAACCAAGGGCCTGACCGTCACGACAACCCAGAGCGGAGGCAATTGATCATGAATGCGCCTTTCCACGCTTCCCGGGGGGGAGCAGCGCTCCGCGATCCGTTCGCCGCCTTCGTCTGCGACGAAGCGACCGCCGAATTGCTTCGGCCGATCGCCGTCGAGCATGGCTGGGCCCCGGAGAAGGTCAACAAGGGGGGCTTGCGCAACGCCGTCCAGACCCTCTCGGTCTCGGCAAGCCCGAACATATTGTTCGTCGACCTGTCGGAATCGGGCGACCCGCTCAACGACATCAACTCGCTGGCCGAGGTCTGCGAGCCCGGAACGGTGGTGATCGCCGCCGGCCAGGTCAACGACGTCCGCCTCTATCGCGACCTGCTTGCGAGCGGGATCCAGGACTATCTGCTCAAGCCCTTCTCGCCCGACCAGATCCGCGACGCCTTCGCCCATGCCCAGATGACCATTTCCGGTCCGCGGATGAACGAGCCGGCGAGCGAGCGTCCGCACGTCATGGCCGCGGTCATCGGGGTTCGCGGCGGAGTCGGCGCCTCGACCATCGCCACCTCTCTGGCCTGGCTGCTCGGCGACAAGGTCGGCCGCTCGACCGCTCTGCTCGACCTCGACGTCCATTTCGGCACCGGCGCGCTCGCGCTCGACCTCGAGCCGGGCCGCGGCCTCACCGACGCGATCGAGAATCCGAGCCGGATCGACGGACTGTTCATCGAGCGGGCGATGGTCCGCGCCACCGAGAAGCTCTGCGTGCTCTCGGCCGAGGCGCCGATCAACCAGCCGATGATGACCGACGGCTCGGCCTTCTACCAGCTCCAGGAGGAGATCCGGAACGCGTTCGAGAGCACCGTCCTCGACCTTCCGAGGCCGATGCTGGTCGCCCATCCGCATCTCGTCCACGAAGTCCATTGCGCGATCCTGGTGGTCGAGTTCACCCTCGCCGCCACCCGCGACGCGATCCGGATCATCTCCTGGCTCAAGGCCAACGCGCCCCAGGCCCGGGTGATCATCGTCGCCAACAAGGTGATCTCGGGCGGAGTCCAGGAGATCAGCCGAAAGGATTTCGAGACCTCGATCGAACGCAAGGTCGACATCGCCATCCCCTACGACGCCAAGGTGGCGGGACAGGCGGCAAAGCTCGGCCAGCCGCTCGCCAAGGTCGGGACCGGGGCGAAGATCGCCCAGCCGCTCGCCCAGCTCGTTACCCAGACCGTCGCCACCGTCGAAGGCGGCGAAGGTTCGGGCGAGGCCGAGAGCGTCTCGGCAAGCAGCTCGCTGCTCGGCAAGCTGGGAAGCTTCAAGTCGATCATGGCCAAGAGGCCGAAAGAGAAAGCGGCCGCCTGAACCACGGCCCCAGGTGCGGCGTAAGCCGCGCCGGTTTGAATAGAAGAGGGCCAGCGGCTTCGGCCGCGAGCGTAAGTCAGAGGAAGCGAAGTGCCGAGTCTTGCGATGCTGATCATGATGGGCGGGCTGCTGGGCACGATGGTGCTCGGCTATTTCGCCTTCGCCGGCCCCTCGGCCTCGGCGGCTCAGAATCGCCGACTCGAATCGGTGCGCGAGCGTCACAGCAAGTCGAACGAGATCGCCGCCCAGGCCCAGCTCAAGCGCATCCTCCAGAGCCGGACCGAGAGCCGGATGGAGGGCTTCGCCCAGCGCTTCATCCCCAATCCGGCCCTGCTCCGCCAGCGGCTCCAGCAGACCGGCAAGTCCTTCACGGTCCTGCAATATGCTTTGGCTTCGCTCGGCCTCGCGGTCGTGATCACCATGCTGCTGGCGTTCAAGGGCCTCTATTTCCCGCTGGCTCTGCTGGTCGGCCTGTTTTTCGGGATCGGCCTTCCGCATTTCATCGTCGGCAAGATGATCAAGCGGCGGATCGCCAAGTTCACCGCCAAATTCCCCGACGCGATCGACCTGATGGTCCGCGGCCTTCGCTCGGGTCTTCCGATCTCCGAGACGATCGGGGTGGTTTCCGAGGAGGTCAAGGGACCGATCGCCGACGAGTTCCGGAGCGTCTCCGACAAGATGAAGATCGGCCGGACGATGGACGTCGCTCTTCAGGAGACCGCGGAGCGGCTCGGAACGCCCGAATTCCAGTTCTTCGTCATCACCCTGGCGATCCAGCGCGAGACCGGCGGCAACCTCGCCGAGACCCTCGCCAATCTCTCGGACGTGCTCCGCAAGCGCTCGGCGATGAAATTGAAGATCAAGGCGATGTCGTCGGAATCCAAGGCCTCGGCCTGGATCGTCGGCTCGCTGCCCTTCATCGTGTTCGGGCTGATCTGGTTCATCAACGGCTCGTACATGCAGAAATTCTTCACCGACGAACGGTTGATCATGACCGGCGGCGGCGGCCTGGTCTGGATGGGCATCGGCGTGTTCATCATGGCCAAGATGGTCGACTTCGAGATTTAGGGGCGCGGCCGTGATCCAACCCACCAACGGACCCACGCTGCTCGGCATCGACGTCGTCATGGTCGGCACCTTCCTTGCCGCCATCGCCGTCTTCGCGGTGCTCGTCGCCATCTATGCCGCGACCACGGTCAAGGACCCGATGGCCAAGAGGGTGCGCGCGCTGAACGAGCGGCGCGAGCAGCTGAAGGCCGGAATCGTCGCCTCGACCTCGCGGCGCCGCAAGAGCATCACCAACAAGAACGAGGTGGCCGACAAGGTCCGGTCGTTCCTGGGCTCGCTCAAGATGCTCCAGGACGAGCAGGTCGACAAGGCGCAGCGCCGGCTGATGCAGGCCGGGATCCGCTCGAAGGATCTCGCCGTCGTCGTCATCTTCGCGCGGCTGGTCATGCCGATCGTCCTCGGCACTTTGGTGATCCTGCTCGTCTACGTGATCGACTGGTGGCCCGAATGGGGCGCGTTCAAACGCTACGGCGCCGTCGCCGGAACCCTGATCCTGAGCTACAAGGCGCCGGACATCTGGCTGAAGAACAAGGTCAACAAGCGCACCGCCGCGATCCGCAAGGGCCTTCCCGACGCTCTCGACCTGCTGGTCATCTGCGCCGAGGCGGGCCTGACCGTCGACGCCGCGTTCAACCGGGTCGCCCGCGAGCTCGGAAAGGCCTATCCGCAGCTCGGGGACGAATTCGCTCTGACCTCGATCGAATTGGGCTTCCTCACCGACCGCCGCTCGGCTTTCGAGAATCTCGCCAACCGCATCGATCTCGAATCGGTCCGAGGCGTGGTGACGACGATGATCCAGACCGAGAAATACGGCACGCCTCTCGCCAGCGCGCTTCGGGTCCTGTCGGCCGAATTCCGCAACGAGCGGATGATGCGCGCCGAGGAGAAAGCCGCCCGGCTGCCGGCGATCATGACCGTGCCTTTGATCCTGTTCATCCTGCCGGTCCTGTTCATCGTCATCCTCGGCCCGGCGGCCTGCTCGATCTCCGACAACCTCATGAAGTGAGCTAGGGTCCCGATCGGCTCCGGACCCTTAATTCGGGACGGAGGCGGAACAAGCCGCCCCGTCGCCGATTATCCGCGCGACACTATTCGCGACGGAGATTCGCCGTGCCCGCTTTCACCAACGACCAATGGCTGATGATCGGCCTCGTCTTCCTGCTCGGCATCGTCGTCGGCATGATGCTGATGGCCGGCGGCAAATGGAAGCGCCGCTACCGCGACGAAGCCGCCAAACGGCAGGCGCTCGAGACCGAGAATGCCAAATTGCGCCGCGACGCCGGCGAGATGGACTCGCTCCGCCAGGCCGCGGCCAAAACCGACCGCGCCGAGATCGAGCGCCTCGAAGCGGAGCGCCGCGAAGGCGAACGCCGCCAGGGCGACCGCCGCCTCGGCGACCGCCGCGAGGATCCGCCGGTTTAAGAGATATCCGTCATTGCGAGCGAAGCGCGGCAATCCAGAGCGGGCTCCGAGACCCTCTGGATTGCCGCCCTTCGACGCCGCCTGCGGCGTCGCTCAGGACAGGCTAAGCTACGCTCCTCGCAATGACGGATGATGCCTTCCCCGCCCGCAATAGCCTCGTGCATATCGACTTCCGTCGCGCCGCATCGATCTCCACAAATCGGCCCCTGTCCTCCACCAGGATCCTGATCAAAGCGATCCCCCGGTCGTAGCCAAGCCGCACCGCCTCCATCCCCTTGGGAAGCCACTCCCCTTCCCGCGCCAGCACGATCCGGATCGCCTTCCCGCCCGAATCGCGATTGTTGCGGACGAAGGCGACGTCGGTCCGGCCGTCGAAGATCGAAAGCGACCAATAAGGCGCGCCGACCGGCGCCACCTCGATCAGCACCGGCCCCTTGGAGACGTCGAACGGGCAGGATGAATAAGCGAGGTCGGGGCTCGGCCGCACGATGACCCGCGATTTGTCGGTCGCCATGGGCGCATGAGTGAATCGATTGATCCCGGCTTTGCTCAGTCGCGTAATCGCGGCGCTCATCAGCACGCGCGGGATGGCGACGAGGGTCAGCTGCCAGGCCAGCAGGGCCAGCACGAGACCGAAGGCGATCGGGAGCAGCCAGCGGCGCATCAGCGGCAATCCAATTTGCCGATGAGAGGCAGGCCCTCGAACGGCGGTCCGGAGGGCGGCCCCTGATCGGGAAGATAGATTCGAAGCGTGAGCGCGAACCGCTCGATCCCACCGGTCGGAAGCCAGTGGCCCTGCTCCCGGACCGGCGAGACGATCACCGACCAGTCATTTTTCTCCTCTTCGGGCAGAGCGGCGCTTCCGATCGACCAGATATTGGCCGGATTGGCGACCAGATAGCCCTGCCGGTCGTAGAGCGTCAGGCTCCACCAGGCGCCGCGGCTCCGGCCGCCCTTCACCAGATAGCGGCACTTGCCGTCCAGCGGATTCCCCTCGCCGTCGGTCGTCACCGTATAATAGCGCGCCTCCCGCGCCGGCAGCGCGAGCAGGCCGTGCAACGCGACGGTCGCGCGGGTGAAAGCGGAGGCTTCGGCCGTTCCGAAGTCGCGGCCGGACCGCCACGGCCCGGCGCGCTCCGAGGAGCCCAGCCCGCCGACGCACACCGCGTAGATCGCGCCGCCGGCGCCCAGCGCGAGGCCGGCCAGGCCGCAGACCAGATAGCGGGCCCAGCTCCGCATTTCACCTCGCCCCGCCGCTAACCCCTCTCCCCTGGGGGGAGAGGGTAGGGTGAGGGGGAACGAAGTCAGAGGTGAATCGCGGAGGCCGAACCCCCTCACCCCTCCCTCTCCCCGCCGGGGAGAGGGGGACGGAAGGGGGAGCGAGGCTCACAACCCCAGCCCCTCACCAGCCTGCTTCCGCCTCAGCGCCGCCTGCGCCGCCGCGAGCCGCGCGATCGGCACCCGGTAGGGCGAAGCGGAGACGTAATCGAGGCCGGTCTTCTCGCAAAAGGCGATCGAGGTTGGATCGCCGCCATGCTCGCCGCAGATTCCGAGCTTGAGCCCGGGCCTTGCCGCCCTTCCCCGCTCGGCGCCGAGCGCGATCAATGCGCCGACTCCGTCCTCGTCGATGCTGACGAACGGGTCGCGCGCGAAAATGCCCTTCTCGACATAGGCCGTCAGGAACCGTCCGGCATCGTCGCGGCTGACCCCCAGCGTCGTCTGGGTGAGATCGTTGGTCCCGAAGCTGAAGAATTCGGCCTGGCCGGCAATGCTCCCCGCCATCAGGGCCGCGCGCGGAAGCTCGATCATCGTCCCGACCAGATAGTCGACCGCCGACCCCTGCTCCTCGAACACCGCCTTGGCGGTCCGGTCGATCAGCTCGCGGATGATCCGAAGCTCGGCCTCGGTCGCGACCAGAGGGACCATGACCTCCGGGATCGGCGCCTTGCCAGGCCCGCTCTCCGTCGCGACCGCCACCGCCGCCTCGAAGATGGCGCGGGCCTGCATCTCGTAAATCTCGGGATAGGTGATCCCGAGCCGGCAGCCGCGATGGCCGAGCATCGGGTTGAATTCGTGAAGCTCGCCGATCCGGCGCGCGAGCAGGTCGGTCGAGATTCCGACCGCGGCGGCGACGTCCTCATGCTCGCCGCTGTCTTGCGGCAGGAATTCGTGGAGCGGCGGATCGAGCAGGCGGACGGTGACCGGCAAACCCGCCATGATCCTGAAGATCTCCTCGAAGTCCGAGCGCTGGGCCGGGAGCAGATCGAGAAGCGCTGCCCGGCGGCCGGCCTCGTCCTCGGCGAGGATCATTCGCCGGACGTTGGTGATCCGCTCGGAATCGAAGAACATATGCTCGGTTCGGCACAGGCCGATCCCTTCGGCGCCGAACTCGCGCGCGGTCCGGCAATCGGCCGGGGTCTCGGCATTGGCGCGGACTCCGAGCCGCCGCACCTTGTCCGCCCAGCCCATCAGGGTGCCGAAATCGCCGGCAAGCTCGGGCTGGACGGTCGCGACCGCGCCCAGCATCACCTCGCCGGTGCTGCCGTCGATCGTGATCGTCTCGCCTTCCGCGATCTCGTGGCCGGTGACCCGCATCTTCCGCGCCTTGTAATCGATCGCCAGCTGGCCGGCGCCGCTGACGCAGGGCCGGCCCATGCCGCGCGCGACCACCGCGGCGTGGCTGGTCATCCCGCCCCGAGCGGTGAGGATGCCCTTCGCCGCGTGCATTCCGTGGATGTCCTCGGGCGAGGTCTCGATCCGAACCAGGATGATCTTCTCCCCCTGCCCCGCCAGGCGCTCGGCCGTGTCGGCGTCGAACACCGCCTTGCCGCTCGCGGCGCCGGGCGAGGCCGGAAGCCCGCGCGCGATGACGTTGCGCTCGGCCGCCGGATCGAGCGTCGGGTGGAGCAATTGGTCGAGCGCCTGCGGATCGACCCGCAGCACCGCTTCCTCCTCGCCGATCAGCCCCTCGCCCGCCATGTCGACCGCGATCCGAAGCGCCGCCTTGGCGGTGCGCTTGCCGCTCCGGGTCTGGAGCATCCAGAGCTTGCCGCGCTCGACGGTGAACTCGATGTCCTGCATGTCGCGATAATGGCCCTCGAGCAGGCCGAACACCCGGGCCAGCTCGGCGAACACTTCGGGCATCGATTCTTCCATCGACGGCGCCCGCGCATTGGCCGCCTCGCGCGCCGCTTTGGTCAGATATTGCGGGGTCCGGATCCCGGCGACGACGTCCTCGCCCTGGGCGTTGATCAGATATTCGCCGTAAAAGGCGCGCTCGCCGGTCGACGGGTCGCGGGTGAAGGCGACCCCGGTGGCCGAGGTCTCGCCCATGTTGCCGAACACCATCGCCTGGACGTTGACCGCCGTGCCCCAATCGTGCGGGATCGCGTTCAGCCGGCGATAGACCCGCGCCCGCTCCGACTGCCACGAGCCGAACACCGCGCCGATCGCGCCCCACAATTGCTCGTGAACGTCCTGCGGAAAGGACTTGCCCCACAATTCCTCGACCAGCGCCTTGTAGGCGCCGGTCAGTGCCCGCCAGTCCTCGGCCTCGAGCTCGGTGTCGAGATGGACGCCCTTATCCTCCTTGGCGATCTCGAGCGCTTCCTCGAACCGGCCATGATCGAGGCCGAGGACGACGTCGGCATACATCTGGATGAAGCGGCGATAGCTGTCCCAGGCGAAGCGCGGATCGCCCGACATCGCCGCGAGCCCCTCGACCGTCTCGTCGTTGAGGCCGAGATTGAGAACGGTGTCCATCATCCCCGGCATCGACACCCGGGCACCCGAGCGGACCGAGACCAGCAAGGGATCGGCCGCGTCGCCGAACCTCTTGCCGGTCACTCTCTCGATATGGGCGAGCCCCTCTTCGACCTCGTCGCGAAGGCTGTCGGGAAAGGCCTCGCTTTGCTCGTAATAGAGCGCGCACATCGGCGTAGAGATGGTGAAGCCGGGCGGCACCGGAAGCCCGATCCGCGCCATTTCGGCGAGGTTCGCCCCCTTCCCGCCGAGCAATATTTTGTCCCCGTCGCCGCCGTCCGACGCGCCGCCGCCGAATCGATAGACGTAGCGTGTTTGCACGGCGCTCATGCCCGGGCGACCTGTCCTTGTCCTCCCTGCGTGCGCAGCACGTGGGGAGGGGGACCGCGGAACGCGGTGGAGGGGCCAGCGCTCGGCGACGCCCCTCCACCATCCTTCGGATGGTCCCCCTCCCCACGCGCTTCGCGCGCAGGGAGGATTGGGTGCGCCTCCCCCCTCATCCTTCGATCTTCGAGAAGTCGGCGACGTCCTCGACCGCGTTGCGCATCCGCTCGAGCAGGATCAGGCGGGTCTCCCGCTTGACCGGATCCTCGTCATTGACCGTAACCTTGTCGAAGAAGGCGTCGACCGCCGGCCTCAGGCTGGCCAGCGCTTTCATTGCCCGCTCATAATCCTCCTCCTCGAGCGCCGCTTTGGCGCGCGGCTCGGCGGCGTCGAGCGCGGAATCGAGCGCCTCCTCCTCGGGCAAGGGCGGGTAGGAGAAGCTGGTCTGGCGGTTGGTCGATCGCCAGCCTTCCTTGCGCAATATGCTCGCGGCGCGGCGGTAGCCGGTCAGCAGGTCGCCGCCCGCCGGGCTCTCGACGAAGTCCTGCAGCGCCTTCACCCGGGCGAGCAGCCGGACCAGATCGTCCTCGGCGGCGCCTTTCTCGTCGCGGCAGGCGAAGACCGCGTCGATCAGATCGTGGCGGACCCCGGCCTCGCGCTGCTGGACCTTGAGCCGGTCGGCGAAGAATTCGAGCAAAGCCTCCTGCAGCCCGGTCGCTTCCTCGATCACCTTCCCGCGTTCCAGAGTCGGCGTCAGCGCCGAATCCCAGCGCACCACGACATGATCGCCGTGGCGGTAGGTGAAGGAGCCGACCTGGGCGGTGATCTCATGATCGTCATCGTCCTCGTCGAGCAGATCGGGGAAGGTGACCGACGACAGCGCCCCGAGCCTCGAGACGATCACCAGCACCGCCGCCTGTACCAGCACGTCGCCGAGCGGCAGCCTGAGGGCGTTGCGGGTCAGCAGCTGGAGGAAGCTCAGGGCCGCGCGACGAAGGGCGAACGGATCGCGCGATCCGGTCGGCTTCTCGCCGATCGAGAAGAAGGAGACCAATGTGTCGAGCCGGTCGGCGATATTGACCGCGACCGTGACCATGTCGGTCGGCAGCTCGTCCCCTTGCCCCGCCGGCTTGTAATGGTCGCGGATCGCGTCGGCGACGGCACTGGGCAGGCCCTGCGCCCGCGCATAATAGCCGCCGATCACCCCCTGCAGTTCGGGGAACTCGCCGACCAGCTCGCTGACCAGGTCGGCCTTGGCGAGCCGGGCGGCGCTGACGACCAGGGTCGCCAACTCACTTTTCGTCATCCCAGCGGAAGCTGGGATCTCTTTGCCTTCAGGAAATGAGATTGACCTTCGGTCGTCTTCGGCTCCAGCTTTCGCTGGAATGACGGATTTAGGGCTGACGAGGCCTTCCTTGACCAGCCACTGGGCGAGCTTGGCCACGCGCTCGACCTTCTCGGCCATGGTTCCGAGCTTTTCGTGGAAGATGATCTGGCCGAGCTTCTTCGCCTGGTCCGCCAGCGGCACCTTGAGATCCTGCTCCCAGAAGAATTTGGCGTCGGCGAGCCGGGCTGCGAGCACTTTCTCGTTGCCGGCGACGATCGCGTCGGGATCGGAGGATTCGATATTGGCGACGAAAGCGAAGCGGTTGGTCAGCCTGCCATCCGCCTCGCGGGCGAAATATTTCTGGTTGACCCGCATCGTCAGCTGGATGAGCTCGGCCGGAAGGGCGAGAAACTCGGCGTCGAAGCCTCCGCGTAGAACCACCGGATATTCGGTCAGCCCCGCATTCTCGGCGACCAGGCCCTCGTCCGGGACGAGCCTGCTTCGGCCGCCCGACCTCGCCGCGCCCTTGCGGATCAGCGCCTTGCGCTCCTCCGGATCGACGATGACGTGGCAGGCCCGCAATTTCTCGACATAATCCTGGGCGCCGCCGATCGTGATCGGGCCGGGATGGTGGAACCGGTGGCCGACCGTCGCGGCGCCGGACCCGATCCCGGCGATCTCGAAATCGACGACCTGCTCGCCGAGCAGAGCGACGATGTTCTGCAGCGGCCGAACCCAGCGCAAGCTCTCGGTCGAGGAGGAGGCCGCGCCCCAGCGCATCGACTTGGGCCAGGGGAAGGCGCGGACGATGGCGGGGATCGCCTCGGCCAGGATCGCCGCCGTCGCCCGCCCGGGCTGCTCGACATTCGCGAACCAGACCCCGTCGCGCTCGACCAATTGGTCCTGCTTCAGCCCGGTCTTGCGCAGGAAACCCTCGAGCGCCTGCGGCGGAGCCCCCGAGCGCGGCCCCTTGATCTCCTCGGAAACCGCCTCGGTCGCGTCCGGAAGCCCCCGCGCGATCAAGGCCAGCCGCCGCGGCGTAACGAACGTCTCGACCGCCTCGGCCTTCAGCCCCGGCCCTGCGATCTCCTCGGAGAACAGCCGCGCCAGATCCGCCGCGGCCTTAGCCTGCATCCGCGCCGGTATTTCTTCCGACAGAAGCTCGAGAAGGAAATCAGCCACAGATCCTCCCCGGTACGGGGAGGGGGACCGCGCGAAGCGCGGTGGAGGGGCTGACGCGGAACAGAGGAGTCAGTGCCAACCCCTCCACCAGCCTGCGGCTGGTCCCCCTCCCCGTGCCGGGGAGGATCTGGAACGCCTCGCCCCTCACCCGTCCCACCCATTCTTCTCCACCCAGGCCTGGCACGCGCCCTTCGCCAGATCCCGCACCCTCCCGATATAGGCCTGGCGCTCGGCGACCGAGATCACCCCCCGCGCCTGGAGCGTGTTGAAGATGTGGCTGGCCTTGATCGCCTGGTCGTAGGCCGGAAGCGGTTGCTTCGCCTCGATGCAGCGCCGGCTTTCCTCGGCCGCGTCCCTGAACCGGCGGAGCAGGCTCTCGGTGTCGGCGGTCTCGAAATGATAGGCGCTGAACTCTTTCTCGTTCTCGAGGAAGACGTCGCCATAGCTGACGCCGCGATCGTTGAAATCGAGATCGTACACATTGTCCTTGCCCTGGACGTACATCGCCAGCCGCTCGAGCCCGTAGGTCAGCTCGCCCGAGACCGGCTTGCAATCGTAGCCGCCGACCTGCTGGAAGTAGGTGAACTGGGTCACCTCCATGCCGTCGCACCACACTTCCCAGCCGAGGCCCCAGGCGCCGAGCGTCGGCGATTCCCAATCGTCCTCGACGAAGCGGATGTCGTGCTTCAGCGGATCCACCCCGATCGCCGCCAGCGAGCCGAGATAGAGCGACTGGAGGTCCTCGGGGCTCGGCTTCAGGATCACCTGATATTGGTAATAATGCTGGAGCCGGTTCGGATTCTCGCCGTAGCGGCCGTCGGTCGGCCGTCGGCACGGCTGGACATAGGCCGCCCGCCACGGATCGGGCCCGAGCGCCCGCAGCGCCGTCGCCGGATGGAAGGTGCCCGCCCCCATCTCCAGATCGTAGGGCTGAAGGATCAGGCAGCCCTCACTGCTCCAATAATCGTGGAGAGTCAGGATCAGGGACTGGAAGCTTGGCGGCTGCGTACCCAAGTCTTGGCCTTGCAACAGAGGGGATGGCTCGCTTTGGCGCATGGTGCAAAGAGGGTCAAGGCGAGGGACGGGAGCGGGTGAAATGGGTTTTGTGAACGGGTTCAAACGGCTTCTGGCGGCCTTCGCTCTGGTCGGCCTGGCCGGCTGCTCGGCCGCTCCGGCGCCCCGGGCCGAGGCCGCCCAAACCCCGCATCCGGCGATGTGGCTGCTCTCCGACAGCGACACCAAAATCTACCTGTTCGGGACCTTCCATCTGCTTCCGGCCGGAAGCGAGTGGCGCACCCCCGCTTTCGAGCAGGCGCTGTCGGAGTCGCAGGAGCTGGTCATGGAGGTCCCCAATATCGACGATCCGATGGCGGTCGCGAAGGCGATGCAGGGCCTCGCGGTCACCCCCGGCAACCCGCCGCTCGCCGAGCGGGTGCCGCCGGAGAAGCGCGCCGCGCTCGCCGCGATGATCGCGGAGAGCGGCTACCCCGCCGCCGCGCTCGACCCGCTCGACACCTGGGCGGCGTCCCTGCTCCTGCTCCGCGTCACCTTCCAGAAGCTCGGGGTCCAGCCCGATGCGGGAGTCGAGCTCAACCTGATCGCACCGTGGAAGGCGAGCGGCCGGCCGATCTCGGGGCTCGAGACGGTCGAGGACCAGTTCCGGATCTTCGACGGTCTCAGCGAGGAATCGCAGCGCGCCATGCTGGTCTCGGTGCTCGACCAGAATGAGGACGTCCGCGTCCAGTTCGCGGCGATGCTCGCCGCCTGGAGCCGCGGCGACACCGACGCGATCGCCCGCACCTTCAACCGCGAGGAGGCGCTCTCCGCCGAGATGAGCCGCCTCCTGATCGGCGCCCGCAACGCCAAATGGGCCGACCAGATCGCCCGCCGGATGGAGCGCCCGGGCACCGTCTTCGTCGCCGTCGGAGCCGGCCACCTCGCCGGCCCGCTCTCGGTACAGCACATGCTCGAAGCGAAGGGCTATAAGGCCCGGCGATTACAGTGATCACCTCCCCGTCATTGCGAGCGAAGCGCGGCAATCCAGAGGGTCTCCGAGGCCCAACTGGATTGCTTCGCTCCGCTCGCAATGACGATCAAGGGAAGGAAAGCGGGATCCCCGCGTTGGGCTACGCCCATCTTCGACTCCGCGAGGATGACGGCCTGTCGGGGCCGTCAAAACGGGATCTTCAGCCCGACCATGATCCGGTTGCTGACCATGCCGTTATGGGCGCTGTCCTGGGAGAAATCCTTCCTCTCCCCCGCGATCCCGGCCTTCATGTTCCCGATATTGGTCTGGGCCATGAAGGGCCCGGTCTCGTAATCGCCCTCGATCGGGTAGAGCCGGTTGCGGTCCGCGTGCCGCCGCCCGCAGACGACGACGTCGTAAGGGCTGACGCTCTCGCAGCTCGGCGACGGGCGATATTTGGCGAGGTCGAAATCGGTCGGGACCGGAGCGGCGATCGCCACCTGGAGGCCAAGCAACAGAATCAGCGGCATTGAGGCACCTCCGACCTCACTCATCCTCGACGGGAAATGGGGCGAAGACAAGACGCTGATCGGAGTGCGAGATTCGGCGGGCGGCAGTCGGTCAAATCGATTTCAGCAGGTCGCCCGATCGCTCGCAATCCCACCGTGGCGCCCGCTCGGAGCCTTGGGTAAGGTGAGCCATGTCCATCGCCGATCCCGCGAAACGACAGCAGGCGGAACGGGAGATCGGCAGATTCGCGGCGGAGCTTACGCGCCGATTGGAAGCGGGCGAGATCTCGGCGCGCGAGATGATCCTGGCTTGTCGCAATATCCTCGATATTTGGGTGGAAGCTGGCGGCGCTTCGACAGATGATGAGGTGATCGGAGTCCTGGGCATGGAAAGCCAGTGCGATCACGTCATGCTGCGTCCGGGATGGCGTAAGCCGCGCTTTCCGGCATATGACGATGAAGAGGCCGAGATCGAGAGCCTGGGCACTTTCTTCCGGGACTATTTCGCGCGCGAAATGCGCGACTTGGCGACGCAATTCCACGACGCGCGCGGCTGATCCCATTCCTCCCCTGCACTTGCAGGGGAGGGGGATGATCGGGTGAAGATTGCTGGGCAGTCTTCAGCCACGCCGTATGGCGATCTGATCATCGTGAAGGCGGTGGAGGGGCCCTACGGGCAAAGGAGCCCCTCCATCATGCCGCGCAAAGGGCAGGTGAGATTGCCCCCAGCAATGTCAGCCCTGTGCGGGGCTCATGCCGCCCTGCCCTTCCCCGTCCCTCGGAAATCCGGGAGAGGAATGAAGAACCGCCGAAACTTGCCTTCCAGCCCCCCCTCCCCTATAGGCCGCCCTCCCCCGTTCATGGTCATCCCTGGAGGCGTGAGCGGCGGAGCTTGAAAATTCCGTTTTTGGAGACATGCACATGAGCGAACAGCTTACGCTGTCGGCCGAGACGCGCGACCGGGCAGGCAAGGGAGCCTCCCGGGCAATGCGTCGCGAAGGCCGCGTTCCCGCCGTGGTTTACGGCAACAAGGAAGAGCCCCTCGCCATCCACGTCGAGGAGAAGGCTTTGGTCCGGATGCTGAGCACCGGCCACTTCATGAACTCGGTGATCATGATCGAGCATGGCGCCGGCACCGCCCGCACCCTGCCGAAGGACGTCCAGTTCCACCCGGTCACCGACCGGCCGATGCATGTCGATTTCCTGCGTATCTCCGAGCACAGCAAGGTCCACGTCAACGTGCCGATCCGCTTCGTCGACGAGGAATCCTCGCGCGGCCTGAAGCGCGGCGGCGTTCTGAACGCCGTCCGCCACGAGCTCGAGCTGGTCTGCGACGCGGCCGAGATCCCCGAGGAGATCGAGATCTCGCTCGCCGGCCTCGACATCGGCGATTCGCTCCACATTTCGGCGGTGACCCTGCCCAGAGGCGCCGAATCCGCGATCACCGACCGCGACTTCACCGTCGCCACCATCGTCGCGCCTTCGGGCCTGAAGATGGAGGCTGAGGACGCCGCCGCGGCCGAGACCGCGGCAGCCGAGGCGCCCGAGGGTGCCGAGGAGCCGGCGGCCGAAGGCGGCGAAGCCGAAGCGGGCGGCGACAAGGCCGAAGGCTAAGAGCATCGTGCGGAAAAGTGGGTACCGGTTTTCCGCCAAAACGATGCGGCAACAAAAACCCCGAGCGGTGAGCGCGATTTTCAAATCGCGTTCGCCGCTCTAGGAATCCCCCTCTTGCCGCCGCTCCGCGGCCTGTTCGAGCGATTGTTCGGCCGCCCGCCGGTCGAGATCCTCGGACAGACCGGCGAGGCGGCGGCGGAGGATTGGGACTTCGAGCCCGTGCAGATCTGGGTCGGCCTCGGCAATCCGGGCGCGCAATATGCGCTGCAGCGGCACAATGTCGGCTTCATGGCGGTCGACGCCATCGCCGAGACCCACGGTTTCGACCCGCCCAAGAAAGCCTTCCAGGGCTGGGCCCAGCAGGGCCGGATCGGCGGCGCGCGCATCCTCCTCCTGAAACCCGCCACCTTCATGAACGAGAGCGGCCAGTCGATCGGCGCCGCGATGCGCTTCTTCAAGAAGGGCATCGAGGACGTCACCGTGTTCCACGACGAGCTCGACCTCGCCCCGTTCAAGGTCAAGGTGAAGGTCGGCGGCGGCACCGCCGGCCATAACGGCCTGCGCTCGACCGAAGCCCATATCGGCAACGAATTCCGCCGTGTCCGCATCGGCATCGGCCACCCCGGCCACAAGGACAAGGTGACGAAACACGTCCTCGGCAATTACGCCAAGGCGGAAATGGACCAGCTCGCAGACCTGCTCGGCGCCATCGCGGCCGAGGCGCCGTGGCTGGCCAAGGGCGACGATGCGCGGTTCATGAACGAGGTGGCGCTCAGGCTGCAGGATTGAAGTAGGGGCGTTTGCTCTCACCTGGCGCCCGCGTTGCGCCAGACTCCGCCTTTCCGCGCTTTCGGCCGCGATCCCGAAGGTGGCCTACGCTCTATACAGAACCCGCCACGGCTAAGTCGACAAGCGCCGCGTCAGTTTGCAGAGGGATCGACGTAATCCCGGGGCTGGGACACCTCGGACAAGCTGATCGGACGCAGCCCCTCGATTTCACTGACATCATAGAATCCCTTGAGAAAGACGCGCGCAACCGAACCGTTCTGGTAGGGGAGATCGCCATCGTCTGCTGGGGCGTGCTGCACCGGGTTGACCATTGTCTCGCCCGAATCATGCCGCCGGGCCGCAGTGCGAACCAACCCCGTCACCTTGTCCTCGACTGCAAATGCAAACATCAAATGGTCGGCCCGGTCGAATGTCACCCGGCTCTGGTCGATTTTGACGGGGATATCCATCACGAGCGCGGGCGCGATCACAACGCCGGTCTGCGTCCCAATGACGAGCGGCGCATCGAATGCGAGCGTACCCGGGCACCGGATGTAATAATCGCCGTCCTTCTCGTGATTGAAAACGCCGACCTTCTCAATCGACTCACGCACCAGCCGATGGGCACCGTCGAGCACGACTTGCTCGAGAAATTGGCCCGTCGGCTGACCGTCCCCGCCGCGGATCGGGGTGGCGGACCGCGGCACGCTCCCCTCGAAGTGCAGGCCAATCTCGGGCGGGCCGGCTCCCTCGAAGCGGGGCTGAAAGCGCGCTCCAGGAAAGGTGACCTTGGGGATGCCGATTTGAACGATGTGGAGAAACATGTCGAAAATCCGACCGGGCAGGCCCCATTCCTCCTTACTCAGCTCCCGGATCGTGAACAGGTCAATGCCGTCGAGGCGCGCTTGGGTGACGGCCCCTTGCTGAAAACCTTTGGTCGAGACGATTACGCCCCTGGCGGCGCGAAGGTCACGGACGGCAGTGACGAAGGCATCGACCTGCTCGCGGCGAACTCGCCGCTTCCAATATTTGCATTCGACGAGGATGAGATGCTCATAAAACGCGCTTTTATGGCGAAGGACCACGTCGATCTGGCGCGGCGCGCCGGATTGGCCCGTCAATACGACGTTGCGCTCCACGGTCACGTCGCCGGTTTTGTGCAGTTCGGCTACGAGTTCCTCAAAGCCGCCCCAATCCTTGATTAGATCTTCAAGTTTCATGGACTCGTTCTACCACGATAAGGCGCTCGCCGACACGCTCCTCACAACGCGTGATTACGGTGACCGTCCATTTAATTCGCTTTTCAGGCCCTCACCGGGAATACGTGGGGGGCGCTGCATCCCTGCTCACACGTGTTCACGCCGGCAACTGCCGGGAGAGCACGGAGGCGGGATGAGGAGCGAATGGGGTCATTGGCGGCGCCGGCGTTGGCTGTCTCAATCAGAAGACAGCGCACGATCGCTGGTGCGAAGATTATGCGGCCCAGACCAGCGTCATGAATATGTGGACCAGGATACGGGTAAGTTCGAGCGTGATCGCACTACGAACGAAATCGTCGATCCGGTAATGGGAGAGATTGCGATTACGCGCCGGGAGAAAGGTGCCTGGTCAGCGAGCTCACGGAAACACTCGATCGACGGGATGGCAACGGTAGCTAGGCTGACGTCTCCTCGGGCTGTGCGCCGGGACGCTTCGGCCGTCTTCGCCTTGGCTGGAGTCTGCGCCACCCGCTTGAGGCCCGCGCTCATCCGTGCTTCGATCTCGTGACGGGAGAGATCATCGGTGTCCGATCCTGGCATTTTCGAAGCTCACTGTTTGGCGCTCGGGAGGCTGTGCGTAGCGTGGGCGACAGTAGATCGTCAGTTGAACGACCTTCTTAGCGCGCTGATTGGATGCTCTCCAGCGGCGACAGCATGTATCACGACGACGGTAGACGGCGTCGCGGCACGTTGCGACATCATGGGGCGGCTAGCTTACGAGAACCCGGTTAGCGATGAATGGCCGAGCCTCTTTGTCCGGCTGCTGACGAACGTCAACGTGCTCGCCGGCAAGCGTAATCGCTACGTCCACGACTTTTGGGGATATACCCGCGGGACTTTGGTGAGGATGGACCGGCGAGCATTTGCGAAGCGTCCGCAGTCCCGGCAGCCTGTTCAGCTCACCTACGACGCTGAGCACGTCACGCCGCCAGGAGAGGTAGATCGCCTAACGGAGGAGATCGGCAAAACAGCCTTCATCCTGCACGCCGCGCTTCGCGATCTAAAGGATTGGCGAGGCCCGCATCGGTTTCGCGTATCACCGCCCTTGCTACAGCGCGCATTTGATTTAGCCGATGTGCCTGACGTTCTGAGATGGCGATTTGACGCTCCAGACGCGAGAGGGGCTTGAACCCTCAACCTCTGCCCTTCGGTCAGCGCTCTATTTGAATTATAATGACAGTGCATTTAATTCCCGCCCGCATAAATAAGCGGCCGAGCCGATCCACCGCGACGTCCTACTCACTCGATCGTCACGCCCACCACGCGCCAGGCATCGCTTTCGCGCTCGAGAGTGACCGTCTCGAGCGCCTCGGCCTGATTGGCGAAGCGGGTGCGGAACTTCACCACCTCATAGCCGTAAGGCGGCGCGGGAAGGTTCTCCTGGCTGACGAACGTGCGGGAGATCATCGCGCCGAGGGGCGTGCGCGCCCGTTCGGACGCCGCGGCCCAGATCTGCGCCGTGTTCAGCTTGCGGAACGCTGAGCCGGTCGCCCGATAGCTCTCGTCCCAATTTCCCTGGTCGAGCAGGGCGAGGAAGCGACGCGCGGAGTCCGCCGCCTCCGAGGTCGGAGCCGTGCGGGAGGCCGCTGGGGCCGCCACCGGGGCATGATCGGCTTGAGCGAACAAGGTGAGGGCGAAAAGGCCGAGGGCGAGAGTCATGAGAAATACTCCGAGCATGATCCAGGGACGGCGGTGCGCCCGCCCCACGCCGCCGATCGGCGCGCTTCCCTGATCCGTCGGAGGTGAGGTCGAGTCTTCCCCCATTTCCGTGTCCCCAGACAATTTGGGGTCCGCTGAAAAGCCGCCGTCGCCTTCGGCTTCGAACAACAGGCGCGCCGCCTCGCGGCTGCTCGACACCGCCATCTTGCGCCGCGCATCGCGGAGCCGTTCGTTGATCGTGTGGACCGAGAGGCCGAGGCTCCGCGCGGTCGACTTCGCGTCGTGGCCGCGGACGATCAGTCGAAGGGTCTGCTTCTCCCTTTCGGTCAGTGCCCAGAAATCGTCTTTCACCCGAGCGCTCATAGCCTGCCTAGGCCTAGGTCAGCCGCGTTGAAGCAGCCACCCCCAAAAATTCGTATCCTGAAACGCGGGCATGGAGTCCGGTGACGAATGTTCGGTTAGCCCAAACGGACGGTTCACGGGTCCGAACGGGCCGCGCTGGTCATTGCATACCCAAATGGAAACATGATCAATCCGGCTGAAGCTCGATTGGCCCGGCCTCTCGAAGCAGGCGTGTGAGAAGGCAGATGATTAGGAATGATGAGGCTCAACAAATTCTATCGGGCGGGAGGGCAGCCGAGTTCGCGCCGACAACGGCCGGAACGACCGTCCATGCCTGTGACCGACGAAAAGATAGCAGATGATGCCGGATGATAACTTTCAAAAAAAAATTGTCGGATCGATGGACCGGGCCGCCGGACCCGTGCAGGACCCGCCGGGCGCCTCGCGCCGATTCCTGGAGATATTGATGTCGTCCCTCCCCGCCCTCGACGGCCCAAGCCTCGCCCCGGCCTCGGGCGGCGCGCCCAAGCAGCTCGTCATCCTCCTCCACGGCTACGGCTCTAACGGCAACGACCTCATCTCCCTCGCGCCGTTCTGGCACCAGGCATTGCCCGACGCCCTGTTCCTCGCCCCGAACGCCCCCGAGCAGGTGCCGGGCTTTCCAGGCGGCTATCAGTGGTGGGACCTGTCGACCCGGGATCGGGCTTCGCGGGCGGCGGGGGTGGCTCGGGCGGCGCCGGTGCTCGACGCCTTTATCGACGCGCAGCTCGAGCGCTACGGGCTGAGCGAGGACCGCCTGGTGCTGGCCGGGTTCAGCCAGGGGACGATGATGGCGCTTCACGTCGGGCCCCGCCGCGAGCGCCGGATCGCCGGGATCGTCGGTTATTCCGGGATGCTTGCCGATGCCGGGAGCCTGGCCCGCGACCCGCACACGAAGCCACCGATCCTGCTCATCCACGGCAGCGCCGACGATGTGATCTCGATCTCTTCCTACCAGGAAGCGAAGAGCGAGCTCGAGCGGCTCGGCTTCGACGTCAGCGCCCATGTCTCCGCCGGGCTCGGCCATAGCGTCGACATGGCCGGGCTCGAGCTCGGCCGGGACTTCGTCCGGCGGGTGCTGCTCGAGCCCGGCTGAATAGCATCCTTCGTCATGCCAGCGCAGGCTGGCATCCATGCTGACTCAGAATGGACCCCAGCTTGCGCTGGGGTGACGGCTTAAAGTTGGAGAAGAAACTTCAGCTGCCTGAGCGGCACTGGTTCACGAAGGTGCCGAACAAAGTCTGGTCCTCCTTGCTGACGTCCACGGCCTGGGTGACTCCGGTGGTGAGCAGCGAGACCAGTTTCGCTTTCGGCAGGCTTCGGAAGGCGGGGTCGTTCTTCCTCAGCCGGATGGTCATGTCCCAGCCGGTTCGCGCGTTGCGGACCGAAGTGGCGGGCACCATTTGCGGCTCGTCGATCCTGTCGGTGGAGAGCGCCATGAAGGCCGCGCCCTCCGGCAGGCTGGTGCCCTCGCGGTCGCCGACCGGCTTGTTCTTCCTGATGTCGAGGAGGCTGGTCACTCCGAACTGGGTGACCGCCACGTCCTCGCCCGAGCATTCGAGCTTGTAAACCTCCGCTCCGCCTTCGCTGAGCGTCAGGACTCGGTCGGCCAGCCGCCACCCGCCGGCGGGCGCTTCGGGCGCGGCGCCCGCCTGGGCGAGCAAGGCCAGTACAAGGACAAGAGGGTTCATCCAATACCTCCATTTGCAAATGCCGCGCTCATTTGAGCAGTGATGCGCGGCGCATTGTTGGCAAGAAATCCGGGTTCAAGCAAAGGCGCGAACGCGAACCCCTTCTCCCTGGCGGGGAGAAGGATACGAAGCCTTGGCGAACGAAGTGAGCTTAGGCGCAGTTGGATGAGGGGGCCCGGCGGCCGAGCAAGATCTCCGACGCTCGACCCCCTCACCCTACCCTCTCCCCGCCGGGGAGAGGGGATTTGCGTCGGGAAGGTTTGCCTGCACCGCCGGAACATGCTCACCGCACCAGCTCGCGATAGCGTTCGTCGAGATCGACGGCGCGGGCCTCGTCGGCGTGGGCGCGTTGCATCTGACCGAGCTCGCGCAGGGCGAGGCTTCGGTTGTAATAGGCTCGCGCGCTTCGCGACGCGTAGCGGACCGCCTTGTCGAGATCGGCGAGCGCCCCGTGGGGATCGCCGTTTCGAAGCTTCGCCTGGCCGCGGTTGAGATAGGCGACGGACGAACGCGGATCGGCCGAGATCGCTTCGCCGAAAGCGCGGATCGCGCCGTCGAAATCATAGTCCCAGGCCAGCTTCAGCCCCTCGGCGATCGCGGCGTCGGCGGGGCCCGGAGCGTGTCCCGGCCGGCCGGCCAGCCGCTCGCAGCCGCGCATGCTTCGGCTCGGATCGTTGACCGTGCAGGCGTTCCAGTCGCCGCGCCGGAAGCGCGCCCCGGTGAGCCGCCTGGCCGAGATCGACGCCTGATCGTCGCGCGCTTCGGCTCGACCCACGACCGTGACCGGAGCCGGAGACGAAAGGTTCGGTCTCGTGACGCGCGATCCGGTGACGACGATGTTGTCGCCACTTCGTGACGCACCCTGGCGGCTTTCCGGCTCGCTCGCTTCCGCGCTCGGAGCGGGCGGCGGCGGCGGTGGCGCAGGCGGCGGTGGCGGTGGAGGCGGCGGCGGAGGCGCGACCTCCATCGGCGCGGGCGGCGGCGGATAGAAATCCTGACCGTCGTCATCCTCGTCCTCGTCGGATGCGGCTTTTGACGAGGGCGGAGCGGCAGCCTGGGCATCGGCCTGAGCGGCGTCTCCGGGCGCCGGCGCGGGGCCGCCGGGAGCGGGTCCTGTGGTGGGGCCGGCCGGCGCGTGCGGACTGCCGGGCCTGGCGC
>JBKPOT010000025.1:0-66377 GCA_046733235.1 Pseudomonadota bacterium | reverse complement strand
AGCCGGCGGCGCCTGACTCGGCATCTGCGTGGCGACGATCGGCCTCGGCGCGGTCACCGGCGGCGGCGGAACCGGGGTGTCCGGCGGCGGCGGCGGCGGCTCGTCGGGCGGGGGCGGCGGCTCCTCGACGTCGAACGTCTTGAGATCGCCCGCGACTTTCTTGATGACGTTGTAGGCCAGCCCGGTGACGAATGCGTAGCCGAGGAAGGCGTGCAGGATGGCGACGATGATGATAGCCGTGATTCGGCTGTTGCTCATCTTTCTGTCAGCGTATGACATTAATCAGCCAAACTCCCTCTCAGTTGCGCCCCGGGCAGACTCTCGCACAACGCAGCTAATGCCTAACGGGTCCATCCCCATGTATCATAATATCATCGACAAAGGGGGGTCTCTATCGCGTCGCCGGGGGAGACGCAATCCTCCACAATCCGCAGGGAGGCTATGCCAAAAGCGGCTGAAATTCGCCGTTCATGCGGCTAAGCATATGGGAAATCGAACCTTAATTTCTCCGGGAGGCCCCAGGCCCGCCATGCGATCTTTTTGCGCACTTGCCGCCGCGGCGGCGTTAACCATGGCGGTCGCGACCCCGGGCGAATCGCAGACGCCGGCCGTCGCGGCGCCGGCCTTCGCTTATGCCGATCTCGCCGATCTCGGCCTCGCCGCGCCGATCGTCGCCCATGTCCGGATCGCCGGCGCGATCGTCCTGAAGGACGCTCAGGCGGCCGGCGTGAAGGCCGAAATGGCGCGCTTCTACGTCGAGGCCGACACCGTCTCGCTGCTTCGCGGTTCGAGCGGGATCGCGGCGCGGGTGCGCTATCTCGTCGACCTTCCCCGCGACTCGGCCGGCCGCGCGCCGAAGCTTCGCAAGCGCTCCGAATATATATTGTTCGCCGAGCCGGTCGCCGGCCGGCCCGGCGAGTTGCGGCTGATCGCCCCCGACGCGCAGCTGGCCTGGTCGGCCGGCCAGGCCGACATGCTTCGAGCGATCCTCCGCGAAGCCTCCGGCCGGGCGCCGCCGCCGCGGGTGACCGGGATCGGCCGCGCCTTCCACGAGCCCGGCTCGCTTCCCGGCGAGAGCGAGACCCAGATCTTCCTCCAGACCGCCGACGGGCGGCCGGTGTCGCTCAACGTGCTTCGCCGGCCCGGCGAGACCCCGCGCTGGTCGGTGGCCTTGAGCGAGATCGTCGACGATGCCGCCGAGCCGCCGCGGCCGCAGACCCTGCTCTGGTACAGGCTGGCCTGCACCCTGCCCGCTTCCCTGCCCCGCCAGAGCCTGGCCGAGGCCGAGTCGCCCGGCGCGATTCGCGCCGATTACAGGCTGATCCTCGAAGGGCTGGGCCGCTGCGAACGGCGGCGGGGATCAGCCGCGAGCGCCGTAAAATAGGGACAGTATATATTTTTGAGCCTGGGACTCAGGGGGTGGTAATCAGGGACAGTATATATTTTTCGCGCAGTTCATTCCCAGGGCATGCCCGGCACCGTGGAAAAATATATACTGTCCCTAATTACTCTGTCCCTGGGACCCAGGCTCGAAAAATATATACTGTCCCTAATTAAACGAGCTGAGTTCGACCCCGACGCCCTCGCAATCCGGGTAGACGTCGGGCTTGCGGGTGGCGACTCTAAGCCCGGTGACTCCGCGCCGGGCCGCGACCAGCTCGTAGATGGCGCGCGCCAGGGTCTCCTGAAGATTGTAGCGACGGGCGGCCGCCAGAGCGCCGATCTCGGAGCGCAGGAAATCATAGTCCCACGCGTCGGCCGCTTCGTCCGAGCCCGCGAAGCTCGCTTCATCGAGCCAGACCTCGACGCTGATGAACAGCCGCTGCGGCTCGCCGAGCTCGAATTCGTGGAAGCCGATATCCGCCTCGACGCAATAATCCTGGAGCAGGATCTTGCGGGTGCGCGGCCGAAGCGTTTCCGGCACCAGCCCGTCGAGCCTGACCGAGTCATTCATCAATATTCTCCAGGAACTGAACGTCGCGGGTCAGGCCGAGAAAGCGCTGGCCGCCGTCGAGCGTGATCGTCTGGCCGGTAAAGGTCGGCGTTGCAACGATGAAGCGGAGAGCCGCGACGATCTCCTCGACCGTCACTCCGCGGCGAAGCGGATTGAGCGCGTGGACCGCCTCGAAATTGTCCCGGGACTGTGGGCCCGAGACCAGGGTGACCGACGGAGCGATCCCGCACACCCTGATCCCCTTCGGCGCGCAGGCGCGCGCCAGAAGGTCGGTCAAGCCCGCGAGGCCGAACTTCGATATCGTGTAGCTGAAGAAATCGGGGTTTGGCTGAACCAGCTTGGCGTCGAGCAGGTTGACGATCAGAGCTCCTTCGCCGGCCCGGCGGATGAATGCCTGCGAGAGCAAAGCCGGCGCGCGCAGATTGACCGACAGATGCGCGTCCCAGCTCTCGATCGAAAGACTCTCGACATCGTCGTGGACGAAGCGCGACGCATTGTTGACCAGCAGGCCGGGCGGCGGCAGCCCGTCCAGCGCCTTCATGATGGTCGCCGCGGCGTCGGGCGCGGCGAGGTCGGCGCCGACCGTCGAGGCATTGCCGAGCTCGACCGCCAGCGCTTCGGCCTCGTCGCGGGAACGGTTGCAGTGGATCAGCACATGCCAGCCGTCCTCGGCGAGCGCGCGGCTGATCGCCGCGCCGATCCGCCGGGCGCCCCCGGTCACGATTGCGGTCCGTGGCTCTTCCATCGCCCTCGGATAGGAGTCCCGGCGAGAGGCGGCAAGGCTTGCGGCTGGGCAGCCGCGTCGCCTAACGCGGAGCCATGCCGATGGCCGAACCGCCCGCCGATCTCGCCGGCCTGCCGCTGGCCGAGATCGCTCGCCTGGCGGAGGGCAGGAAGCTGCCGCCGGTGGCAAGCTGGAATCCGCAGCATTGCGGCGACAGCGCGATGCGGATCGCGCGCGACGGCACCTGGTTTCACGAGGGCAGCCCGATCAGCCGCCAGGCGATGGTCCGCCTGTTCTCGACAATCTTGCGCCGCGAGCCCGACGGCAGCTTCGTCCTGGTCACTCCGGTCGAGAAGCTGACCATCCAGGTCGAGGACGCGCCGTTCGTCGCGGTCGAGCTGAAGAGCGAGGGCGAAGGCGAGGGGCGATCGCTGGCGTTTCGGCTCAACACCGGCGATCTCGTCGTCGCCGATGCCGATCACCCGCTTCGATTCGAGGCCGGCGAAGAAGGTCCCCTTCCCTATCTGCGGGTCCGCGGCGGCCTCGATGCCCTGGTCGCCCGGCCCGTCTATTACGAGCTCGCCGAGCTCGCTCTCGCCGAGGGCGGCGACCCGCCTGGTCTGTGGAGCCGCGGCGCCTTCTTCCCGATGGCGGCGGCGCGATGAGCCTCGCCGACACATTGCGCGACGCGCTCGAGCGTGGCCGGCGGCGGGAGATCGTCCTGCTCGAAGGGGACGTGCTCGAGGAAAATGAGGGTGAGATCATGCCGGCCGCGGTCCTGGTCGCGGTCGTCGATCGCGCCGAGCCGACCGTAATCCTGATCGAACGGCCCGAGACGATGCGCAAGCATCCCGGGCAGATCAGCTTCCCGGGCGGCCGGATCGATCCCGGCGACGACGGCCCGGTCGCGGCGGCGCTCCGCGAGGCCGAGGAGGAGATCGGGCTTCCACCGCAAGCGGTCCACGTAATCGGGATCGCCGATCTCTACCGGACGATCACCGGGTTCGAAGTGACCCCGGTGGTCGGCGTGGTCCCCCCCGGCCTCGACCTTCGGCCGCACCCGGGCGAGGTCGCCGGCCTGTTCGAGGCGCCGCTCCGCCATCTGCTCGAACCGTCGCATCAGGTCGTGAGGACGGTCCAATGGCGCGGCCGCGAGCGTTGCTATTACGAGATCGACTTCGAAGGCCGCCGGATCTGGGGGGCTACCGCGGCGATGATCGTCAATCTGTCGCGCAGGCTGGAGCTGGTGCAGTGAGACTGCCCGCAGCCGACTGGCAGTCGCGCAAGGGCATGCGGCCTTTGCTCGCCGCGCTCGACGCCCGGCAGGGCGCGACCCGATTCGTCGGCGGCTGCGTGCGCGACACTCTGCTCGGCCTGCCGGTCAGCGACGTCGACCTCGCCACCCGGCTTCCGCCCGAGGAGGTCATGGAGCGGCTCCAGAAAGCCGGAATCAAGGCGGTACCGACCGGGCTCGCCCACGGTACGGTGACGGCGGTGATCGGCGGCGAGCCGGTCGAGGTGACGACGCTTCGCCGTGACGTCTCGACCGACGGCCGGCGCGCGACGATCGCCTACACCGACGACTGGAAGGAGGATGCCGGCCGCCGCGACTTCAGCATCAACGCTTTCTCGGCCGATCCGGCGAGCGGCGAGATATATGATTATTTCGATGGGCTTGCCGATCTCGAAGCCAGGCGGGTCCGCTTCATCGGCGACCCGCTGCGGCGGATCGCCGAGGATCATCTGCGAATCCTTCGCTTCTTCCGCTTCCATGCGCGATTCGGCAAGGGCGAAGCCGATCCCGCGGCGCTCGACGCCTGCGCGGCGCGGGCCAACGATCTGATGGCCCTGTCGCGCGAGCGGATCGCCGACGAATTGCTGAAGCTCCTCGCCCTCGCCGAGCCGGTCGCCGCGATCCGGCTGATGGTCGAACGCGGCATTTTGAAGCCCGTCCTCCCGGAGATCGAAATGGCGGGAGTCGAGCGGCTCGAGCGCCTGATCGGACGCGAGCGGGCGGCAGGCCTGGCGGGAGACGCGATCCGCCGGCTCGCCGCTTTGCTGCCGCCCGATCCCGCCGTCGCCGGATCGATCGCGGCCCGGCTTCGGCTGTCGAAGCGGGCCACGAAGCGGCTCGCCGCCGCGGCCGGTCCGGGCTCGGGCGAAGCGGCTCCGGCTTTGCTCGCCTACCGGCTGGGCCGCGACGAAGCGGTCGATTCGATCCTGCTCGGCGAGCACGATCCAAAGCTCGCCCGGACGCTCGACGATTGGTCAAGGCCTCGGCTTCTCGTCGGCGGCGGCGATCTGATCCGCCTCGGCCTCGAGCCCGGACCGGTGGTGGCGCGCACCCTTCAGGCGATCGAGCGGGAATGGTCGGAGGGCGGATTCACCGCGGACCGGGAGGCGCAAAAGGCGATCGCCCGCCACTACGTCGATCGGGCCCTGTCCGGCTAGGTCCCGGGCCGCGGCGCGCGCGCCAGCCAATATTCGAGAGCCGCCTTCGGATCGAGCGGCAGCGAGAAAAGGAAGCCCTGGCCATGCGAGCAGCCGAGCTCGCGCAGCGCCCGCGCAAGAGCGTGCGATTCCACCCCTTCGGCGATCGTTTCCATCCCAAGCGCCGATGCGAGCGACAAGATGGCCCGGACGATCGCGGTCGAATCGCCGTCGCCGAGCATGTTGGTGACGAAGCTTCGATCGATCTTGAGAATGTCGATCGGCAATCGCTGAAGATAAGCGAGCGAGGTGTAGCCGGTGCCGAAATCGTCCATCGCGATCCGAGCGTCGAGGCCCTTCAACTGCTCGAGCACCCGCATCGCGCGCTGCGGATCCTGGACGATTCCGCTCTCGGTCAGCTCGATGGTCAGCCGCTCGCCGCCGATTCCGTGGCGGCGAAGCGCGGAACAGACCATTTCGGCGACGTCGTCGCGGGCGAGCTGGATCGCCGACAGATTGACGCTCACCGTCACCGGAAGAGTCCGGCCGGCCGCCTCGTCCCAGCCGCGAATCGTCTCGACGGCGCAATCGAGCGCCCAGCGGCCGAGCGCGACGATCAGTCCCGATTCCTCCGCGACCGGGATGAATTCGGTCGGCGAGATCGGACCTCTTTGCTCATGGTCCCAGCGCGCCAGCGCCTCGAAGCCGGAGACGGCGCCGCTGGCGAGATCGACCAGGGGATGGAAGGCAAGCTTGAGCTCGCCGCCTTCGACCGCTCGCCTGAGTTCGGTTTCGATGCTGAACCGGCGGCGGGCGGCGCGCGCCTGGTTGGGCTCGTAAATCTGGATCCGGCCATTCGCCTTGGCGCGCTTCAGGGCGAACTGGGCGTTGCGCAACACTTCGCCCGGCAGTTCCTCGGTCCCGCTCAAGAGCGCGCAGCCGATCGCGCAATCGACCCTGATCTCGAGCTCGGAGAGGCGGAACGGAACGGTCAGCGCCGCCCGGATCCGCTCGGCGGCCTGCATCGCATCGTCGAGGCCGCGCTCGAGCCGCATCAATATGCCGAACTCGTCGCCGCCGGTGCGGGCGAGGACGTCGCCGGCGCGAAGGGCCGAGCACAGGCGCCGGGCGAAGGTGATCAGAAGCTCGTCGCCGGCAAGCGCTCCGACGCATTCGTTGACCCGGCTGAACCGCGCCATGTCGAGCACCAGCACCGCATGGCTGCCGGGAAGGAAGCCGGGATCGCCGAGCGCCGTTTCGACCTGCTCGTTGAAGGCGGTCCGGTTGGGAAGGCCGGTCAGGCTGTCGCGCAGCATCTCGGCGCGGAGGCTCCTCTCGGTCTCGATCTGCAGGGTCTTGTCGTTGAACGAGACCAGGCAGCGGCGTCCGAGCGCCGGCACCCGGTTCAGACGGGCGATTCGGACCTCGAAATGGCGCCCGCCGACCGGATGTCCGTCGCCGCTCTCGAATTGCTCGGCGGCTTCGCTGCCGCGAAGGAATGCCGCGATCGCCGGACCGACTCCGGTCTCGGAAAGGAAATCGATCTCGTCGATCCATTTGCCGTGACGGCGTTCGCTCCAGCCGGCGGTCTCGCGGAACAGGCTGTTGGCGAGCCCGACATAGGGCCGGTCGTCCTCGTCGAGACAGGCCAGGAAGGCCGCGATCGGCAGCGCGTCGAGATAGTCTTGGCGGGCGTCGGCAAACTCTTTTTCGGCGCGGGTAAGGCGCTGCGGCGCGCCCGGCGGCGCCTGGACCGGTTCCAGCCTTGGCTTGCGCGCGCGCGATGCTGAAGCCTGCATGTCCGGACCAATAGGCGCGCCGAGTTAATGCATCATTGAGTTTTCGCGGATTTCCGCGGTTTACGGGGCGCTCGAGCCCGATCCGAACCGGTTGTCGCGCGGGAAGCCGAGCGGCGGCATCCGGCCCGCCGCTCCGCGGGCGGTCCGCCAGGCGGAAAGGTCGGATTCGGTCCGGGTCCGGCCGCTCTCGCCGCCCATCCCCCAGCTCAGCCCCGCGGCGAACGGGAAGCTGGTCGCATCCGAGAGGCCGCCGTCGCGATAGCGCTGGAGCTGGACGCCCTGGCCGCGCGCCATTTCGGGCAGCTCGGCCAATGGGAAGACCACCATCTTTCGGTTCTCGCCGATCGCGGCGACATAATCGTCGCCGGGGGCGATCTCGCGAACCACCTGGAGCCTTGCGCCGGGGCGCAGATTGACGATCTGCTTGCCCTTGCGGGTCTCGGCGATCACCGCCGCGGCCGGAGTGATGAAGCCGCGTCCGTCCGACGAGGCGAGAAGCAACTTGGCTTCCGGCGACGCCTTGAGCAGGGCCGCGATATTGCCCTCGCCTTCGATGTCGACCATCAGCCGCACCGGCTCGCCGAAGCCGCGCCCGCCCGGCAATTTGTCGGCGGCGAGCGTGTAGAACCGGCCGTTGGCCGCCGCGAGCAGCAATTTGTCGGTGGTCTGGGCATGGAAGAAGAACCGCCCCTCATCGCCCTCCTTGAACTTGAGGTCGGCCGCCTCGGACCGATCGACATGCCCCTTCATCGCCCGGATCCAGCCGCGCTGCGACATGATCACGGTGATCGGCTCGCGCTCGATCATCGCCTCGAGCGGGATTTCGAGCGCCGGCCCCGCTTCCTCGATCGAGGTCCGGCGGCGGCCGAGCGCGCTGTCCGGGCCATAGGTCGATCGGAGCGCGGTCAGGTCCTTCTTGAGGCGGGTGCGCTGGCGGGCGGTCGATTCGACCAGCTTGACCAATTCCTCGCGCTCCTTGCCGAGCTTTTCGCGCTCGCCCCTGATCTGCATCTCCTCGAGCCGGCGAAGGCTTCGGAGGCGCATGTTGAGGATCGCCTCGGCCTGGCGGTCGCTGAGGCCGAACTCGGCGATCATCACCGGCTTGGGCTCGTCCTCCTCGCGGATGATCCGGATCACCCGGTCGAGGTTGAGGAAGGCGATCAGATAGGCTTCGAGAAGCTCGAGCCGCTCCTCGATCCGCGCGATCCGATGCTGCGAGCGCCGGACCAGGACCTCGAACTGGTGGGCGAGCCAGGCGTCGAGCACCTCCTTGAGGCCCATCACCCTCGGCGTGCGGTCGGCGTCGAGCACGTTCATGTTGAGCGGGATTCGGACCTCGAGATCGGTCAGCCGGAACAGGCTCTCCATCAGCAATTGCGGATCGACCGACCGGCTCCGGGGCTCGATCACGATCCTGATCTTCGAGTCGGATTCATCACGCACGTCGGCGAGGATCGGCAACTTCTTGTCGGCGATCAGTGCCGCGATCTGCTCGATCAGCTTCGATTTGGGCACCTGATAGGGGATCTCGGCGATCACCGCGGTCCAGGTGCCGCGGCCCTGGTCCTCGGTCGACCAGCGCGCCCGCACCCGGAAGCCGCCGCGGCCGGTGGCATAGGCATTGGCGATCGAGTCCGGCGAGTCGACCAGCACTCCGCCGGTCGGGAAATCGGGACCCGAGACGAAGTCCATCAGCGCCGACGGCTCGGCGCGCGGATTGTCGATCAGATGGATCGCGGCGTCGACGATCTCGGCGAGATTGTGCGGCGGGATCGAGGTCGCCATCCCGACCGCGATGCCGCTGGCGCCGTTGGCGAGGAGGTTCGGGAACAGGCCCGGAAAGACTTCGGGCTCCTCCTCCTCATTATTGTAGGTCGGCCGAAACTCGACCGTACCTTCGTCTAGCCCGGCCATCAGCTCGATCGCCGCCGGGGTCAGCCGCGCCTCGGTGTAACGGTAGGCGGCGGCATTATCGCCGTCGACATTGCCGAAATTGCCCTGCCCGTCGACGAGCGGATAGCGGAGCGAGAAATCCTGGGCGAGGCGGACCATCGCGTCATAGACCGACTGGTCGCCGTGCGGATGATATTTGCCGATCGTGTCGCCGACCACCCGGGCGCATTTCTTGTAGCCCGAAGCCGGGTCGAGCCGAAGCAGCCGCATCGCCCATAACAGACGGCGATGGACCGGCTTCAGCCCGTCGCGGACGTCGGGCAGCGAGCGGGCGGTAATCGTCGACAAAGCATAAACGAGATAGCGCTCGGACAGCGCCTGCTCGAAGGGGGTTTCCTGGGGTTCTTCGGTCAGCACGGCATCGGACATGGTGGAGCGATTAGCAGCCGGATTCGGGCTATGCGAGCGGCTTCGGCGGCGGGCGCGATTTTCGAGATCGGGCCCGCCGCTCAGGTCTTGGTCACCGCATCGCTTTTCGCGGAAAACCGGTTCCCACCTTTCCCGCACAATACTCCATTGTTATTGTCTACCGATTAGATATAGTAACATCGGATAATGAAGAGGAGGCCCGAACATGCGTGCATTTCTTCCCTTGTCGATCCTGCTGCTGGCGAGCGCCTGCGGCCAGGAATCCCGCCAGCCTTCGCCGCGCACCGAGAACATGCCGGCCGCCGAGTCGGCCGACGCTCGCGCCGAATCCGACGGCCCGCCCGGCATCGGAGTTACTGCGGCCCCTGGAGTCGCCTTCAACTATCGCTACAATTTCCGGCTGCCCGCCGACCGCATCAGCGAGGTCCAGGAGCAGCATGCCGCGGCCTGCGAGAAACTGGGAGTCGACCGCTGCCGGATCACCGGAATGCTCTATCGGCTGATCAACGACCGCGACCGCGAGGCGATGCTCGCCTTCAAGCTCGATCCGGCGATCGCCCGCCAGTTCGGCAAGGACGGGATCGAGGCGGTGAACCGCGCCGACGGGATGCTGACCGAAAGCGAGATCAGCGGCGTGGATGCCGGAAGCGAGATTGCCGCCGCGACCCGGACGGTCGGCCAGCTCGAGGAGGATCTGCGCAAGGTCGAGGAGCAGCTCGCCAGGGCCGGTCCGCGGTCGAGCGATCGGGCCGAGCTCCAGGCCCAGGCGGCGCAACTCCGCGAATCGATCCGGTCCACCCGCACCACCCGCGCCGAGCGTCAGGAATCGCTCGCCCGGACTCCGGTCGTGTTCCGCTACGGCTCGGGCGAGCTCGCCCCCGGCTCCGACCGCGGATCGCAGATCGGCCGGGCGCTTCGCCAGTCGGGCGACAATCTCTCCAGCGCCTTCGCGGTGGCGATCGTCGTCCTCATCTTCCTGGCGCCCTGGCTTCTGCTCGGAGGTCTCGGATGGTGGGTGGTCCGCCGGGTCCGCCGGCGATCGGCGCCGGCGGCCGCTGAGGAATAGGTGTTAGGGTCCGGACCCTAGTCCTCCGGAGGCTCGAACGCCTCCGGAGGACCCGCCGGCCTGATCGATTCGACCTCGCGGAGCATCCAGTCGCGGAACGCCCTGATCTTGGGCTGATTGCGTTTATGCTCGGGGTAGACGAGCCAGTATCTCGGCCCTTCGTTGACGGTCAGGTCGAACAGTTGAACCAGCCGTCCGCGCGCCAAATCGTTGCGCCACATCAGCGGGCTGAGCATTGAAACGCCGTGCCCCGCCATCGCCGCATTGCCCTCCGCCACCTGTGAATCGAGCCGGATCCCGCCGGCGGTGGAACTCTCCCGGTCGGCGAGGCCGGCAGCTTCGAGCCAGACCTTCCACCAGATGTCGCCGGGACTGAGCCGCGGCACGTCGAACAGTTTTTCGGGTACGCTCAGGTCGTGGCGCTCGAGGAAATCGGGGCTGCACATCGGCGTGACGTTGAGCCGGAACAGGAAATGGCAGCGAAGTCCCGGCCACGGCCCGAAGCCGCTCCGAACCGCGACGTCCACATCGTCGCGCGCGAAATCGACCAGGCTCGAATCGGTGTGAAGCCGGACCGCCAGATCGGGCTGCTCGATCTGGAACAGGCCGAGCCGTGGCGCGATCCAGTTGGTCGCGAAAGTCTGGGTCGTGCTGATCTTGAGAACGCCTTCGTCCTCGGCGACCAGGCTCGAAAAGGCATCGGACAGAGCGTCGAACGCGCCCGAGACAAGAGGCGCGATCCTCCGCCCGGCGTCGCTCAACGTCACCCGCCTCTTGCTCCGGTGGAAGAGCGGCAGTCCGAGCCGCTCCTCGAGCAGCCGGATCTGATAGCTGACCGCCGCCTGGGTCATTCCGAGCTCGGCCGCGGCATGGGTGAAATTCTCGTGCCGGGCGGCCGCCTCGAACACTCTGACCGAAGGCAAGGGCGGGATGTGACGCATGGCTGAGATGATAAGCCACCCTTATCACCTCTGTCCAATGTTTAGTTGGCGAAACGACCGACCCTGCCCCTATCTTCTTCCTGTCGGATCGAGCCCGCATGAGGGCTTGCCAGAGCAGGGAGTTCATAAAATGCGCGATGAAATGGACGCCCGCATGTGGATGGAGCATCACGAGGATCTGAACAGGTCGGTCGACCAGCTGATCGCCTGGTTCAAATCCGCCTTCGCCAGCCTCAAGCCGGCCCTCGAGCATATCCACACGTTCGAATGGGACGCACCCTGGCGCCGCGGAGCCGGCCGGGCCTGACCCTCTCACCCGCGGCGCAGTCCCCCTCCGGCCGCGGACCGCCGGCCCCTCGGATTGCCCCCGGGGGGCCGGCTCTTTATGCCCAAGCGGTGCGCTTTCCGCTTTGCCTCGCCCTCGCCGCCGCGCTAGCCGGCTGTTTGATGACGGTCCCCGCCTCGCCCGAACCGGCTCCGGCCCTGATGACATGGCCCGATCTGCTCGAGCGGCCGCGTCCGGAGCCGAACTCGACGCTCAGCTATGGCGGGGACAGCCTGCAGGTCGCCGATCTCTGGCTTCCGAAGGGGCGCGGGCCGCATCCCACAGTGCTGATGGTCCATGGCGGCTGCTGGCAGACCGAGATCGCCGACCGCCGGATCATGAACTGGATCGCCGACGATTTGAGGAAGCGCGGAATCGCCGTCTGGAACATCGACTATCGCGGAGTCGACCGGACCGGCGGCGGCTATCCCGGCACCTTCCGGGACGTTGCCGCCGCCGCGGATGCCCTTCGAAGCGCGGCGCCGAAATATCATCTCGATATCTCCAACCTGGTCGCGGTCGGTCATTCGGCCGGCGGGCACCTCGCCTTGTGGCTGGCCGGCCGGAGCCCGAACGACACCGCGCCGTTCGAGATCAGCCTGCTGGTCGAGGATGCCGGGGTCGAACCGTCCGAACTGGAGCGAATCGTAACCCGCCCGGTGGAGGAGAGGCTGCGCAACGTCGCCGGAATGAAGGAGCTGGACTCGCACATCCAGCGCGGCCGCTCGCTGACGACGATCCTGTTCGACAAGGGGACCGATGCAGGCGCCGCGCTCGCCGCCGTGCGGCGCCTGCTTCCGGCAATGAACGAAGCGCTTCCGAGTGGGCTGCAAATATCGGACGTCGGCTTCGCCGGGCGAGGCATTCCGGACGAAAGCCCCCTCTTCGCCGGCGATCCGCTGCCGATCAGAGCGGTGATCAGCGCCGGCGGCCTTCCCGATCTGAAGCTGACCGAGACCCCTCCCGGCACCGGCTGTGGGCTGGAGGTCGTGCGCCGGCTGGTCGGATCCCCAAGCCCGGATCGGCCGGACGTGTTCGCGGACACTTCGGCGGTCGAGCTGCCGCGAATCCGCGCCCGGCAATATCTCGTCAACGGGCCTGAGGACAGGATCATCCCGCTCTTCTTCGCGAACGACTATGCCGACAAGAGGCGGGCCAAGGGCGACCAGGTCGAGGTCCACATCGTGCCACGGACCGGCCATGTCGAGCTGGTCGCACCGGAGACGGCAGCCTGGAAGAAGCAGGTCGCGCTGATCCAATCCATCCTGCGCGAGAAGCCGCAGGTCGTCCGGATTCGGGTCCAGTGACCCGGGAGGAGATCCACGCTCTGGATCGGGCCGACCCGCTGCGTTCCTGCCGCGACCGCTTCGACCTGCCCGAGGGCCTGATCTATCTCGACGGCAATTCGCTCGGCGCCCTGCCAAGGGCGGCGGTCGAGCGCCAGAGCGCGCTGGTCGAGGAGGAATGGGGCCGCTCCCTGATCCGAAGCTGGAACACGCACGACTGGATCGGCGCTCCGCAGCGAATCGGAGCGAAGATCGCCGGACTGATCGGGGCTAAGCCGCACGAAGTGATCGTCGCCGATAGCGTCTCGGTGAACCTGTTCAAGCTGCTGGTCGCCGCCGCCTCGCTGTCGCCGGACCGGCCCTCGCTGCTCACCGAGGCGGGCAATTTCCCGACCGACCTCCACATCGCGAGCGGCGTCGCCGATCTGGTCCCCCACCTCCGGCTCGATCTTGTCGAGCGCGACCGGATCGAGGACTCGCTCGGCCCCGACACCAACCTGCTCCTCCTCACCCACGTCCATTTCAAGGCCGGCTTCCGCTTCGACATGGCGGCGATGACGGCTCGGGCAAAAGCGGCCGGCGCACTGACGATCTGGGACCTCAGCCACAGCGCCGGAGCGGTTCCGCTCGGCCTCAACCGCGACGGAGTCGAGCTCGCGGTCGGCTGCGGCTACAAATATCTGAACGGCGGGCCCGGCGCCCCGGCCTATCTCTATGTCGCCGAACATCTCCAGGAGCGGCTGATCTCGCCTCTGCGCGGCTGGATGGGCCATGCCGCGCCGTTCGCCTTCACCGACGATTATTCCCCCGCCCCCGGGATCAGCCGCTTCCTCGCCGGGACTCCGCCGATGCTCAGCCTGATCGGCCTCGAGAGCGGGATCGAGAGCTTCGCCGGAGTCGCGATGGACCAGGTCTGGGCCAAGTCGATCGCCCTGTTCGACCTGTTCGCGGATCTGGTCGAGGAGAGATGCGCCGGCCACGGCCTCGTCTGCATTTCGCCGCGCGACCCCGGGCAGCGCGGGAGCCACATCTCGTTCAGCCACCCCCACGCCTTCGAACTCTGCCAGGCTTTGATCGCGGCGGACGTGGTCGGCGACTTCCGCGCTCCGGACGTGATCCGCTTCGGCCTGACCCCGCTCTATCTCGGCTATGTCGATATCTGGGAAGGCGTCGAGCGGATGCGGCTTATTCTCGAAAGCGGCAGCTGGCGCGATCCCCGCTTCGCGGTGCGCGGCAAGGTGACCTAGACGGGTCTGGACCGACGCTTCCAGGTCATCCTGAACTTGTTTCGGGATCCAGTTCGCCGCCGCTCCGACCTCCTTGATTCAAGCGCAGAATTTGCCTTGTGTATTGCATACATCATACACTAAGAGCCCCGCACCGAAACACGGGGACTTAGAAAATGATCCTGTCCGCCTGGCTCGCCGCGGCCGCGGCCGCCGCTCAACCCGCCTCGGCCTGCGAGCCGCGAATCCTCGATTATGCCAGCTGGCGCGAAGCGCGCGGCCAGTCCTGGGACTATTCGCTTCCGGCGCAGGACGGGCGCCCTCGCCTCGTCATTATCGGCGCCGAGCACAGGCGAGACGCCTCGCATCCGCAATTCGCCCGAATCGCCCGCGCCTTCGCCGAGGGCAAGCCGACCATGGCTCTCTACGAGGGGCCCGATCGCGGAGTCGCGGCCGACGAAGCGGCGGCGATCGCCAGCGGCGGCGAATCCGGCCTGGTTCGGTACCTTGCCGGCCGGGCCGTCATCCCGGCTCGCTCGCTCGAGCCCTCGCCGCCCGAGCAGGTGAGGGCGCTGCTCGCCAGCTTCCCGCCCGATCAGGTCATGCTCTTCTTCATCCTGCGCGAGACGGCGCGGATTCGCGACCGCGAGGGCAAATCGGGAGCAGACCTCGACGAGGCGGTCGCGGCGATGCTGAAGAAGGTCGAGCCGATGGCGGCCGCGATGGGTCTGGCCGAGCCGATCTCGGACCTGGCAGCGCTCGATTCGGCGGCCCGCAAATATTGGCCCGAGCGCGACTGGCGGACTCTCCCGGCCGGCTGGTTCTCGCCGGCTGCCGACGACAAGGCGACGGGCGGAGTCTTCCTCGGCGCGATCAACCGTGCCGACAGCAGCTATCGCGACCGGTACATGTTCGCGTCGATCGAGAATGCGGTGCGCTCGGGGGAGAGGGTCCTGGTCGTGGTCGGCCGCAATCACGTGCCGATGATCGCGCCCGCGCTCGACTGCGCCTTTGGGACGCCCTGAGGCTCCTCAGCCGATATCGCTCCACTCGTCGAAGATCGCGCGCGGGATCGCGACCCCTTCGCGCTCGTCGTCCCAGATCAGGTGCATCAGCCACCAGCGGTCGCCGTCATGGTAGAGATGGGCGAAGTTCATGCCGCGCTTGATCAGCTCGCCGCCCTCCGGCGCGGTCCGCGCCTCATAAGCGGAGAAGGCCTGGGCGACATTGCCGAACCGGACCGTTCGCCGGTCGGTCTCGATCTCGTGGAAATGCATGTCGGCGAGCAGGCCGCGGACATTTTCCTGATATTCGTCGACCGAGAAGGAGAAAGCGACCGGCTTGCCCTCGGAGTCCAGACGGGTCCGGACCAGGCGCGCGTCCGGGTGATGGATGCTCCGCGACAGCTCGAAATCCTGTCCGCCCGGCGGACCGGAGATCGAGCTGTACAAAGCGTCGAACAGCCCATCGAGAGTCTCGAATCGAGCCTGGTTGCCGTCCATCCTGCCGCCTCCTTCGCGGGCGGTTAGATTGCACATTCAGGGCCGCTTCGCTATGTCGCCAGCCAAGAGCCCTGGGCGCCGTCCAAGACGCCGCGTCCGGGGCTGATTCATTCTCGGGTTTGAGGACCAGAATCCATGTCGCGCCGCCGCCAGATCTACGAAGGCAAGGCCAAGATCCTCTACGAGGGGCCCGAGCCGGGCACCCTGATCCAATATTTCAAGGACGACGCGACCGCCTTCAACGCCCAGAAGAAGGGCACCATCTCGGGCAAGGGCGTGCTCAACAACCGCATCTCCGAGCATCTCTTCACCCTTCTCGCGCAGATCGGCATCCCGACCCATTTCATCCGCCGGCTCAACATGCGCGAGCAATTGATCCGCCAGGTCGAAATCGTCCCGATCGAGGTGGTCGTCCGCAACGTCGCCGCCGGCACGCTCTCGAAGCGGCTCGGAATCGAGGAAGGCACTCCTCTGCCGCGGACGATCATCGAATATTATTACAAGGACGACGCATTGGGCGATCCGATGATCGCCGACGAGCATATCGCCTGCTTCGGCTGGGCGAGCCAGGAGGAGATGAACGACATCGCCGACATGGCGGTGCGGGTGAACGATTTCCTGTGCGGGCTGTTCGCCGGCATCGGAATCCGCCTGGTCGACTTCAAGCTCGAGTTCGGCCGGATCTGGGAGAACGACTTCTCGCGGATCATCCTCGCCGACGAGATCAGCCCCGACGGCTGCCGCCTGTGGGACATGGCGACCAACGAGAAGCTCGACAAGGACCGTTTCCGCCGCGATCTCGGCGGCGAGGCCGAAGCCTATCAGGAGGTGGCCCGCCGTCTCGGACTCATGCCCGAGGGCGACACCAACATGGTCCTCGATCTCGACCAGCATCGGGCGAAGCGGGGGAAGTAAGCCGCGGCGGCGCGGGACGGACTCTCGGTCGCGCGTTTCCCCATCGTCGACCCTCAATAAGCCCGCCCAAGCCAGTTCAATATGTTGAGCAGGAGCCGGCGATTGTCGTTGCCGGGCGCGTTCATGCCGATTCGCCGGCCGCCATCCTCCTGCGCCGTGATCATCGCCGCCTCGGCCAGCAGGACCACTCTTCCCTTGCCCAGCTCGAGAGCCGCGCCCTGGCACCAACCGGTGGCCGGAACCGGCGCGCCGAAGGTCACTCGAACGATCGTGTCGCCGTCCTGCCTCGATACGGCGGGCGTTCCAGCGCGGTTCACCGCCGTCGGCGCGAGCGCCAGGATCGGCACGATCCCGCGACGGCGCGGCCTGAACGCGTCTCCGGTGAAGGTCTCGACCAGTCCGACCGGCTCCGCTTTGTCCCGCCCCTCGGTGACCGGGTGCGCCGCGAGCAGACGGTTGGCGCGCGAGAAGATCAGCCGGCTCTCGTCGCCGCTCCCTTCGCGGAAATGGGCGGGGTCGAATGTCATGCCCTTGGCGACGTCCAGCCCGAGCGCATTGACCAGCGCCTCCACCGCGTTCGGATAGGGATAATGATCGGTGACGAGCAGAAGCGAGCCGCCTCCGCGCACCCATGACAGCAGGGCATCGATCTCGGCACGGCTGAAAGCGGGAGCCGCATTGGTATCGGTGTCGGCGCTCGCGGCGACGATCGCGAGGATCCGCCCTCGGGCCAGGGCCTCCGCCGTCAGCGGACCGTCGACGGCTTCGACCTCGAGTCCGTCGTTGCGGGCGAGCGCGGCGAACGGCCGATAGGTCGTGTCGATGTCGTGCCGTTCGTGGTGGCCCCGATCGAAGAGCAGCACTGCGCCGGTATCGGCGAATGCGGGCTTTTCGACGCGCGCGTCGAAATCGACTCCCTGGCCGCACGCCGCCAGATCGAGCAGGATCGCCGCGCCCGCCAGGGCAATTCCGGCCTTGCTGCGATACCGTCCCGACATAAGTCCTCCGCGACATGCTTCGGGAAGACAGACGCAGCGAACCGCCCGATTGGATGTCCCGTATAGAAAAAGGGCCCGCCCTTTCGGGCGAGCCCCTCATCCTCTCCCGTGTTCGGGATCTTATTCGGCGCTCTCCGGGCCGCCCAGGGCGGCGACCTGCACCTCGGCGGCGCGGCGCTGGACCGACTGGAGATAGGCGGTCGACTGCATGAAGGGGATCGGGTTCACGGCCCTGCCGTCGAGCCGCACTTCGTAATGGAGGTGGCTTCCGGTCGAGCGGCCGGTCGAGCCCATCAGAGCGATCAGGTCGCCGCGCTTCACTTTCTGGCCGGCGGTGACCAGCGAGCGCGAAAGGTGGCCGTAGCGGGTCTGGATGCCGTGGCCATGGTCGAGCTCGACCAGATTGCCGTAGCCGTTGACCCATTCGGTGCGGTCGACAGTGCCGTCGGCGGTCGCGTAGATCGGAGTGCCCATCGGGCCGGCGAGATCGATTCCGGCGTGCATCGCGGCGCGGCCGCGGAACGGATCGGAGCGGACTCCGAAGCCGGAGGTGTAATTCGCGCCCTGGACCGGCATCGACGAGGGGACCGCGATGGTTCCGCGCTCGAGCTGCTCGAGCTTCTTCCAGCTGTTGAACAATTCGCGGAAGTTGGGATCGGCGGCGCGGACCGGCTGGACTTCCTCGAACGGACCGCCGACTCCGGTCTGGACCTGGAGTCGGCTGGGGTCGAGGCCGAGGCGCTGAAGCTCGACCGCGGTGAGGCGATAGCGGGCCTGGGCGACCTGCTTGATCGCGGCGACGTCGGCCTGCATCGAGGCGACCTGGCGCTCCATCCGGGCGACGTCGGCGTAGGAAGGCGCGGCCGCCGAGGCGGCGAGCTGGGCGGCGGCGAAGACCGACCAGAACAAGGTGATTCCGAGAAAGAAGGCGAATCCGAACTGGACCGATCCGCTCAGCCGGATTCGGCGAAGGCTGGTCCCGTCATGAAAGAAAATATCGCGCGGCTTGAAAAAGTTGCGGAACCTGCGACCGATCCCGGCATTCTTGCTTTGCACTAATTTCGTCATTCCATCCCCCAGCGGACCGCCCGTTCGGCACGGCCACGCTCTTCGCGGCCTGGTTCAAAAGCTTCGGGCTGAGCCCGCTCGATGCGTCAGGTGTTTGCCCACCCCAGACGTTGGGCGGAGCCTGTTAAACATATCTTTCCGCTTCAAGCCCGGCGTAGAAATCGCGGGACAGACCGGCTTCAAGCCGCGCTGAGTCGTTGAACGGCGGCTTAACGAGCCCCCGAAAATGAAGGCCGACCAATCGTTGCCAATGCGAAACGGGCGCGATTCTCTGCGCCTCACAGCCGATTCTGAACCATTTGGTGCCCGCTCGGACGTGGCGGATCTCGTCGCGATAGATTCGCGACAGGATCGCGGCCGAACGGGAGTCGCCAGCGGCCTCGAACCGCTCGACCGTCGCCGGAGTGACGTCGAGCCCGCGCGCTTCCAGAACCATCGGGACCACCGCGAGCCGCGCCAGCGGATCCTCGCAAGTGGCCTCGGCCGCCTCCCACAATCCGTCATGGGCCGGAAGCGCCCCATAGAAGGAGCCGAGCGCTCGAAGCCGGCGGTCGAGCAGCAGGAAATGCATCGCCTCATCCGCCCCGACCCCGAGCCAGTCGGTGACGAAGTCCGATGGAAAGCCGCCGCCGAACCGCCCGGCCATGTCGAAGGCGAGATCGATCGCGCCGAACTCGATGTGCGCGAGAGCGTGGAGCATCGCGATCCGGCCCCGCTCGGAACCGCCCTTCCCGCGCTTGGGCATGCGCGAGGCCGGAAGCAGCTCGGGAAGAGCCGGGCGCGCCGGGCGCGCCGGCATCGTCACGTCGAAGACATAAGCCAGCCTCCCTTGCCGCCAGGCCCGCGCGACGGATCGGGCGGCACGGATCTTGTCGCGCGGCTGCGCGGCGAGAAGAACGTGCCGACACGCCTCGGCAATGCTGGTCGGGCCGGATGTCATCGCCGGTGATTAGAAGCCGGGCGTTGCCCGGGATAACCGCGCAAGGCCTTCCCTCATGAGGCCGGCGCGGAGCGGACGATGAGCTGGACGTCCTGATAGACGCGGCCCGGAACCGGCGATCCGGGCGGGAGGACGGCGCTGGTGCCGGAAATGAAGGCGCCCGAGACCCCGATCAGGACGGCCGCTCCAACCACCGGGGCGGCGCCGCTCCGGCCATGGTCGCGGGCCTCGCCGTCGAGCCGGATCCGGCTTCCGCCGAGATCGATGAACATCGCCCGGATTCGAAGCTTGCCCGATTTGCCGAGCACGCCTTTCTCGACCACCCGAGCGACCTCGCCGACCGCCCGGGCGCCGCGGCGGATGACGATCCGGCCGTCGACCAGGACGTCGTCGGTCACTTCGAGATCGACCCGCTGACCCTGATGGGCGCGCTTCGAGCTCAGGCGATCGACCGTCGCCATCGGAACCGGCGTTCCGGCGCGCAGCACCAGCGTTCGGACGCCGGCATCGGCCGGTGCGGTCCCCGGCTCCTGGGCCATTGCCGGCATCGACGACAGAAAGATGGCGAACGCGGCCGCGAACGAACGGCCGGCCCGGCTCATTGCGGCTGCGGCGCGGAAGCCGGGGGCGAGTCGGCGTCGATGAAGGCCGAGCTGCGCGGATCGTAATATTGATCTCCGGCAAGATAGCCGTTGAAGATATGGCCGGCCTTCAACTTGCCCTGCGCGCCTTCGGCGAGAAGCCCGAAAATGCCAAAGCCGACGACCGCAAGAGCGACCCGGTCGCCGCCTTTCGGGCCCTTGCTCTTGTCCTCGCCGGTCAGCGGGATCTGCCGTCCGCCGGCTTCGACGTAGAGCAAGCGGGCGCTGATCTGCCCGGCCCGGCCGACCGCGCCGTTCTGCCGCGAATCGGTCACCTCGCCCCAGGCCTTCGCGCCGACCGGAATGACGATCGTGCCGTTGACCGCGACATTCTCGTCGACCCGAAGGACGAAGCGGTCGCCGGGTTTGGCCTTGCGCGTATTGACCTCGTTGAGGACCATCAGCCGGACCATCGTGTCCCTGGGCACGACAAGAGCGTCGGGATGCGAAGCAGGCGGCTGCGGCGCCACGACCTGGACCTCGGGCTGGGACGGAGCGGGAGCGGCAGTCTGGGCAGCGCCCGACGTGGCGACGCTCAAGGCGGCGATCGCTGCGACGATTCTGGCCATCTTACCTCCGTGGCGCGGCGAAGCCGCCCGCCGCGAAGCGGGCGGCCCGCTTGGTCAGTTGGGTTGCGTCGGAGCCGGAGTCGCGGCCGCGGCACCGCCGGTGAAGCGGATCGCCGTGCCCCTCGCATTGGTCTTGCCCCAGCTCATCGCCGAGACGTGCGAATCGCCGTAGGTGGCGTTGATCACCGCGTCGGCGCCGAGCCTCTCGGCCCGCTCCCAAAGCTCGCGATAGATCTTCTTCTGCGACGCTTCCTTGCTGAAGATGGTGGCCTTGCGGACGCCCGCTTTCACCTCGCCGAGCACCTCATAGGGCCGGTCGGTGATATCGTGCGGGAAGACCGGAACCCCGACCTCCTCGTTGACCATGACGAACGTGCGCTTGTCCTTGGCGAGCGAAGGCTGCGAGGCGGCAAGCGCCAGCGCGGCGCCGACCGCCGCATATTTCAGAAATCTCATGATAACCCCTCCGAGAAAGGCCAAGCTTGCCGCAAAATGGACGATTCGTCAAACGCTTAGCCGCTTCCAGGAGAACCGTTCCGGCTGCGCGTTTCCCCCTCAAGCTGGCGCCTCCGTCCCCCGCTTGCTACCAACGGGCCTCAGCTCCGAGGATTGCGCTTTTTGGCTCCCCACGCCTTCACACCACCGGACCGGCCCGCGCCTTCGATCAGCGGCACGTTCGTCGCTTTGGTCAAAGCGATGGGCAGGAGCCGGCGCCGCCATCTGATCGGGGCGGTGGCCGCCATGGCCGCCGGCGCCGCCGCCGAGCTTTTCACGATCGGCGCGGTCCTGCCCTTCCTTGCCCTGGTCTCGGAACCGGCGCGGGTGTCGCATCTGCCCGGCTATTCGCTTTTCCTGATGCTGACCGGCGGCAAGCAGGGACCGGATCTGCTGATCCGGGCCGCTTTCCTGCTGATCGTGGCGACGATCTTGGCGGCGGCGGTTCGAGTGATGATTCTGTGGGTGATCCAGGGTTTCGTGGTCGCCTTCGGGCACGATATCGGAACGTCGATCTTCAACCGGATGCTTCGCCAGCCTTACGCTTATTACGTCACCCGCAACTCGAGCGAATTGTTGTCCAGCATCGAAAAGGTGCAGACCGTCACTTTCGGCACATTGCTGCCGCTGATGCAGGGCATCACCGCCAGCCTGCTCGCCCTCGCGATCGTCGCCTTGCTGTTCGCGATCGATCCGTTCGCGGCCTCGATCGCCGCGGTCTCGGTGATCCTTCTCTACACTCTGGTGAGCGCCACGACCCGGCCGCGGCTCAGGGCCAATTCGGCGGTGATCGCCGAGACCGCGACTGCCCGGATGCAGGCGATCCGGGAGGGGCTTGGCGGGATCAGGGACATTTTGCTCGCCAACAGCCAGAGCGTGTTCGAGGAGAATTTCCGGAAGCTCGACTGGCGCTTCCGGCGGGCGCAATCGCGCAACATCTTCATCAGCGTGGCGCCGCGCTTTGTCGTCGAGGGAGCCGGGATCGTCCTCATCGTCCTGGTCGCTCTGGCGATGAGCTTTCGTCCCGGCGGGATAATGGCGGCGATTCCGGTGCTGGGGGCGCTCGCCCTCGGCGCTCAAAGGCTTCTTCCACTGATCCAGCAGGCCTATCAGGGATGGAGCAATTTCGCCGGCAACAGCCGGGTCATGGCGGACGTGCTCGCCTTGATGGAGGCGCCGGTCGTCGCCGGCGCACCGGGCCGGGGGACCCCGGCCAGGCCGTTCGCGAGAGACGTCGTCTTCGACCGGGTTAGCCTGTCCTATCCCGGCCGTCCGGCGGCGCTGAGCGACGTCAGCCTCTCGATCGCGAAGGGCGAGCGGATCGGGCTCGTCGGCACCACCGGCAGCGGCAAGAGCAGCTTCCTCGACCTGCTGATGGGCCTTCTCGACCCGAGCGAGGGCGAGATCAGGATCGACGGCGTCAGGCTGGACGATGCCGGCCGCGCCGGATGGCAGTCGCAGATCGCCCACGTTCCCCAGAGCATCTACCTCGCCGACAGCTCGATCGCCGCCAATATCGCCTTCGCCGAGCCCGAGGCGCTCGTCGATCCGGCCAAGGTCGAGGCGGCGGCCCGCGAGGCCCAGCTCCACGACTTCATCATCGGTCTTCCCGAAGGCTATGCGACGATGGTCGGCGATCGCGGCGTCCGTCTGTCCGGCGGCCAGCGCCAGCGAATCGCCATCGCCCGGGCGCTCTACAAGCAGGCCAATGTGCTGATCTTCGACGAGGCGACCGGAGCTCTGGACAGGCGGACCGAGCGCGCGATCATGGAATCGGTCGCCCGCCTCGGCCGCGACATCACCGTGCTGATCGTCGCCCACCGAATCTCGGCGCTGGCCGGCTGCGACCGGATCGTCCGGCTCGAAGCCGGGCGGATCGCGGAGAGCGGGAGTTACACGGAGCTGGTGGGGGAGAGCGCGTAGGGATTGGGGCCAATTTCGTCATTCCAGCGAAAGCTGGAATCTCTTTTGCCTTTGATGTGTCCGCAAAGAGCAGTGAGATCCCAGCTTTGGGCTTCGCCCGTCTTCGACTCCGCTGGGATGACGGCAGTCCGTTACGGAAGCTCCCTGGCGGCTTCGAGCACCTCTTCGGCGTGGCCCGGCACCTTGACCTTGCGCCACACCCTCTTCACCACGCCGTCCCTGTCGACGAGGAAGGTGGCGCGTTCGATGCCCAAATATTTGCGGCCGTACATGCTCTTCTCGACCCAGGTGCCGAACGCTTCGCACACCGATCCGTCAGGGTCGGTCGCGAGCGCGACCTTGAGGCCGTATTTATCGGTGAACTTGCGGTGCGCCTTGGCATCGTCCTTCGAGATTCCGAGGATCCACGTCCCGGCATTCTCGAACTCGCCGGCGAGTGCGGTGAAGGCCTGGGCCTCGGCCGTGCAGCCGGACGTATCGTCCTTCGGGTAGAAATAGAGGACCAGCTTCTGGCCCCGGAAATCGGCCGGGCTGATCTCCTTGCCCTCGATGCTCGTCATCTTGACGTCGGGTACCGGATCGCCTTCATCTACCATTTCAGTCTCCCTCCGGATGCTCCCTAACGGCCTCCGGCAACGTCGCGCCAGAGCTTTCCGATCCTCTGCCGCGCATCGTCATGGGCCGCAAGCAGCGCATCCCAATCCTCCATTCCGCAGGCCGTGGCGACGAGCGGCTTGGTCGCATCGGGCGGCTCGGCCGAATTGGGCGAGACCAGGCGCGACATGACCAGCATCCGCGTCAGCAGGCGAAGCGCCGGATCGGCGTCGGCGCCTACCAACCCCGCCGCCCCGAGCGCCGCGAGCGCCACTTCGAGATGGGGATCGAGGCCGATCCGGTGCCGCAGCTGGAGCGTGTGGACGGCGAATTCCAGATCGACCAGCCCGCCCTCGCCGAGCTTGATGTCGAACGGTCCGCTCGGCGGCTTGTGCGCCGCCATTTCGGAGCGCATCGCGACGACGTCGGCGACCAGCTTCGCCGGATCCCGCGGGCGGTCCAGCGCCGCCCGGATCAGCCCGGCGAGCGCCTCCTTGCCGTCCGGGGAGCCATAGACCGGCCGGCCGCGAGTGAGCGCCATATGTTCCCAGGTCCATGCCTTCTCGTTCTGATAGAGAGCGAAGCTTTCGAGCGAGACCGCGAGCATTCCGTCCTTGCCGGATGGGCGAAGCCGCGTGTCGACGTCGTAAAGCGGGCCGGCCGCGGTCGGAACGCTCAAGGCGGCGGTGATTCGCGGCGCCAGGCGATTGAAATAATCGGTCGCCCGGAGCGGCCTGGCGCCGTCCGATTCCACGTCGATCCCGCCGCTGAACAGATAAATGAGATCGAGATCGGACGCATGGGTCAGAGCCTCGCCGCCGAGCCTTCCCAAGGCCAGGATCAGCAATTCGCCGCCCGGGATCCTGCCGTGCTGGCGCTCGAACTCCGCGACCGTGGCGTCGGCCAGCACGTTGATCGCCGCCTCGGCCACCCGCGAATAGCCTTCGGTCACCTGGAGCGGATCGGCGAACGCCGCGACCAGCTGCGCGCCGAGCGCGAAACGCCGCTCGTTGACCCTGCGGCGGACCCGGTCGAGCAGCATCTGATAATCCTCGCCGTCCCGGTCCGGCCGCTCGAATTCGGCGATCAGCTCGTCGAGCGGCGGGGCGGGCGCGAAAGCCGAGGCGTCGATCAGGCCGTCGAGCAATTGCGGCCTCCGCCCGAGCTGCTCGGCGAGCGCCGGGGCGTGGCTGAGGATGGTTGCGAGATGCTGGGTGAGGCCCGGGCGCGCCTCGAGCAGGCGATAGAAATTCACGCCGCTCGGCAGCCGGCCGACCAGATCGTCGAACCGGTTCATCGCCCGCATCGGATCGGGAGCCCGGCCGAATGCCTCGATGAGGATCGGAAGCATCGCCTCGAATGCGGCCCGGGCCGGAGCCGCCCGAAGCGAGCGCGCCTTGCCCGAGCGCCAGCTCTCGACCCGAAGCCGGGCAGCGATCGGATCGGCGAAGCCGGCGCCCGCAAGCCTGCTCTCGAGCGCCGCGGCTCCGAGCGGAAGCCCGCCTTCCTCCTCGGTGTCGAGCGAATCGTAGATGGCTGCGGCGCGCTCGACCGGCGCCTCGATCAGGCCGAGAAGCGCACCACCGCCGGCGAGGCCGTGAAGCCGGGCGACATTGTCGAGCGCGGCGGGTTCGGCGGGCAGGCTGTGGGTCTGGCGGTCGTCGACCATCTGAAGCCGATGCTCGATCGTCCGAAGCAGGCGATAGGCGGCGGCGAGCGAAGCGGCATCGGCGGTGGGGATCCGCTCGGCCTCGGCGAGGGCCGCGAGAGCGCCGAGCGTGTCCGGCGCCCGAAGAGCGGGCTCCCGGCCGCCATGGATGAGCTGGTGGATCTGGGCGAAGAACTCGACCTCCCGGATTCCGCCGCGCCCTCGTTTGACGTCGAAGCCGGGTCCGAAATCCTGCCCCTGGGAATAATGGTCGCGGATCCGGCGGCTGATCGCACGGACCTCGCCGATCGCTCCGAAGTCGAGCGACCGCCGCCAGATGAACGGATGGATGGAGTCGAGAAAATAACGCCCGACCGCGCCGTCGCCGGCGGCATGCCGGGCGCGGATGAAGGCCGCGCGCTCCCAGGGCAAAGCCGAGGATTCGTAATAGGAAATGGCCGCGTCGACCGGCAAAGCGATCGGAGTGACCTCCGGCGACGGACGAAGCCGAAGGTCGACCCGGAACGCATAGCCTTCGCCGTCGCGCTTCTGGAGCAGCTCGATGACCCGCTGGCCGATCCGGACCGCCGCCTGGCCCGGCTCCTCGCGGGGCTTCAGGGGAAGGGTCGCCGGGTCGAACAGGAAGAGCAGGTCGACATCGGAGGAATAATTGAGCTCGCGGCTGCCGAGCTTGCCAAGCGCGATGACGGCGAAACCGCGCGGCTCGGAATCGGGAGTGCGTTCGGCGATCGCCGCGGCGACCGCCCGGTCCAGGCTTCGGTCGGCCAGATCGGATAGCGACGCCATCAGGGCCTCGAGCGAGACCGCTCCGGCGAGGTCCGCGACCGCAAGCGCCGCGGCGAGCGCGTTTCGCTCCCGCCTCAGCCTCGCCGCGATGTCCGGCGCCTCATCGCCGGCGTGGCCGGCCAGTTCCACCGCGCCATCGACGTCTCCGCCGGCGAGGATCTCGCCGATGGCGGGAAAGCGGTCGAGCTGCTGGCGAAGAAAGGGAGAAAAAGAGCGCGCCCGCTCGAGCGCCTGCTTAACCCTTTCTTCACCCTGTGTTTCCCTCATGCAACAGCACCAACCAGTAATGTTGAGCGGGCGCAACGGTTGAAACTCCGCAGCCGCGGCGGCGTTCTGCTCATGTGAATACGATGAATCCCAGGACTGAAGCGATGATCCCGGCTTCCGCAAGGCGCTTCGTGAAGGTGGCTCCGCCGACCGTTCACGCCGGCGTCGGCAATGCCCTGCGTCAGGCTTTCGCGATGAACGGCGAACTGCGCTCGCTCGGCGCTTTCGAGGAGCTGCTCGCCAGGCTCGACGACTGATCCCGGATTAACACCGACACCATCGAATCTGCAGGCTGCGCCGACGCGGTCAATCCTCGTCGACGGGATCGCGGTCTCGGCTCAGCTCGTCGACTTCGCCCATGATGGTCTGGAGCGCGGTCTTGTTCTGGTCGGTGACATGGTCGCGGCGCGACGGCAATTTGCCGTCGGTCAGCAGATTCTCGAGTGCGACCCGGCCACGGGCGACCCGGCTCTTGATCGTTCCGACCGCGCAGCCGCAAATTTCGGCGGCTTCCTCGTAAGCGAAGCCCCCGGCGCCGACCAGGATCAGCGCCTCGCGCTGCGGCTGGGGCAAATGAAGCAGAGCCCGCTGCATGTCGCCGAGCTCGACATGGCGATCCTGGCTGGCCGGCGCGGCGAGAAGCTTGGAGGCGGAAATCTCGTCCCATTCGCCCTTGAAGCGCGCCCGGCGCATCTGGCTGAGGAAGAGGTTCCTGAGAATGATGAAGGTCCAGGCGCGCATGTTGGTGCCGGCCTGGAAGCGCTTGCGCGCCGCCCAGGCCTTCAGCAACGTCTCCTGGACGAGATCGTCGGCAAGGTCTCGGCTTCCGGAAAGCGACCGGCCGAAGGCACGCAGATGGGGAATGACCTGGCCGAGCTGGTCCTTGAACTCGTCGTCCGGCAAAGGGACGAGTTCGGGGCGCTCCTCGTTGTCGTCGGCCTGTTCAGGCTGCTCGCTCACGCTGCCCCCGCTGGATACGCTTTACATATTGGGCTGTTCGGTCCCGGAGGCACCGGGACCCTGTTTCAGACCGGTTCATGATCTAGGGTCTCAGCGCCAGAGAAGCAACAAGAGCAGGAATATGACGACGACAAGTCCCAGAGAAATAGGGAGAATATAGCGCGTCATGTGCGGCGTGGCGCCGGCCCGGGCGCGCGTCGTGTCGATATGCTGTTCGCCTTCGTCCATCGGTCCGGGTTCCATTCGTTTCAGGCCAGCAACGCCCGCTGGCCGGGGCGGTTCCCAAAGGGTCCGGACCCTGTCGTCAGGCCGGAATGGTCGCGCTGTCGAAGAACAGGGCCTGGGCGATCGCCGCTTTCACGGTCGAGCGCTGGAACGGCTTGGTGATGAGGAAGGTCGGCTCGGGCCGCTCTCCGGTCAGAAGCCGCTCCGGGAAGGCGGTGATGAAGATCACCGGAACCCGGAACTCGCCCAATATGTCCTTGACCGCGTCGATCCCCGAGCTGTCGTCGGCGAGCTGGATGTCGGCGAGGACCAGGCCCGGCCGCCGCGCCAGCGCCTGCGAGACCGCCTCGTCGCGGGTGACCGCGACTCCGGTGACGGTGTGACCGAGATCGCGGACGATCGTCTCGATATCCATTGCAATGATCGGCTCGTCCTCGATGATCAGCACCTCGGCGCGGGTCTGGCGCTCGATCTCGGCCAGCGCCTCGGCGACCAGCCGGTCGACCTCGTCGGCCGTCGCTCCGATCAGATAGCCCGCATCCTCGGGAGTGAATCCCTCCATCGCCGTGAGCAGAAGCGCCTGGCGCGACAAAGGCGTGATCCGCGACAGCCGGGCCTGGGCGATGGATTCGGGATCGTCGCTTTCGGACGCGCCCGGATTCTCCTCGATATTGGCGGTCGACCAGATTGCGTGGAAGGTGCGGTAGAGGCCCAGCCTGGGGTCGACGTCGCGCGGAAAATCGTTCGGCGCGGCGACGATCGCCTCGAGCGTCGCCCTGACGAAATTGTCGCCGTGCGACTGGCTTCCGGTCAGTGCGCGCGCATAGCGCCGAAGGAATGGAAGGTGGGGCGCGAGTTCCTGGCCAAGCGACATTTTGCTGATAACTCCTGTTCGAATCCCGGATCTATTGAGAGCCGCGGCCGCGCTTGGCAACCCCGCCCCGAAAGACCCGCGCACCTGCGGATATGAAGAGGAAAAGGCCCGGCCCGCTCCTCGCGTGCGTGTGGAACCAATGGCGGAGTTTTTTGTTTCCACCCTCGCTGCCGGATCCTATCTGGCGGCATGCTGGAGTCTGTCCGATCGGTTCCCCGCGAACCGCGAGTCTCCTTAAGTGTTCGCGGCCGGGGGGTTTGGTTTTGGCTTTCGAGAAAGACGAAGACGACAGGGACCGCCGAAGCGGATCGGCGTCCGAACCGGATGATATGGACAGCTCGCAGACCCCAATCAGGAAGAAGGCCGGCGCCTCGGGCGTCGGCAACGCGCTTCGCGAGGCTTATCAGGAGGCACTGAGGGAAGACGTGCCTCCGGAAATGCTCGATCTGCTCGGCAAGCTCGGATAAAGCCGCCGGCTGAACGGCATCGGACCAAAGTGAGCACAGACGGACAAGGTTGGGTAGCTTCGCGCTTCGGCCGCCTTTCGACCGGGCTGAAGATGCTGTTTTGGATCAGCCTGGGCCTGTTCCCGCTCGGCCTGATCGCGATCCTCGCTTCGGTCGACAGCGCCCGCGAGAATTTCTCCGAACGCAATCGCGAGACCAATGCCCAACTCGAGCTTCGCGCCCAGAAGCTCGACGCCGCCCTCGATCGAAGCGAGATCGCGGTCGACGCCGCCAGCGCCGCGATCGAGATCAGCCCGGAAGACTCGCCGGTCTGCGAGACCAGCCTTCGGCGGCTCGAGGCCGGGCCCGCGCCCGCCCGCTACGCCCTCTATGCGAACGGCAAATTGCGCTGCGCGAGCCGCGGCATGGCCGCGCCGCTGGAGGCGTCGCCCGGCCGGGCCGGCGAACGCAGCCGGCTCGAGATCATGCCCGGAGGAGAAGCGCTTCGCCTCTATCTGTTCGACGAAAAAGGCGGGCTGGAGGGCATTTCCGAACATAGCCGAGCGGCCCTCGCCAGCCTGCTGTCTCTGCCCGGCACCAATCCCAATTTCGACCTGGAGCTCAAGGACGGCTCGCGCTCGATGACGTTGCGCAGGGCGTTCGAGGACGGGCCGCTGGTCCGGCCGGTTCGCGAGGTCAAACCGGTGGCCGATCGGGGTCTGAGCCTGTCGATCGCCGTGGCGGCTTCGCCGATCAGCGCCGCCGAGCTCCTGACCATCTTGCTGCCGGTGATGATGTGGCTGTTCGCCTGCCTGATCGGCTGGCTGATCATCGACCGGATGCTTCTGAGGCCGCTCGCCATCATGCAGGGCGCCGTTTCGGCCTACCAGCCGGGCGATCGCGAGCTGGCCATCCCTTCGCTTGTCACTCCGGCCCGGGAAATAGGAGGCCTCGGCGAGGCGTTCGACCGGGTGGTGAAGACCGTCGCCCGCCACGAAGCCAATCTGGAGACGGCGGTCGACCGCCAGACCCGGCTGGTCCGGGAGGTCCATCATCGGGTGAAGAACAATCTTCAGGTCGTCGCTTCTTTGCTCAACCTCCATTCGCGCGGATCGCCCAACGAGGAGGTCGCCGCCGCTTATGCCTCGATCCAGCGCCGGGTCGACGCGCTCGCGGTCGTCCATCGCAACCATTTCGCCGAGCTCGAGGAGAATAAGGGAGTCGCTCTGAAGCCGCTCATCTCCGAGCTTGCCGCCAATCTGCGAGCGACCGCGCCGCTGGCCGCGGCGAACATGTCCATCCGCCTCGATATCGAGCCTTTCTACGTCAACCAGGACGTCGCGGTTTCGGTGGCGTTCCTGATCACCGAGCTGGTCGAATATGCGATGTTCCGCGGCGCCCCGTCGGTGGCGGTGGCGCTTCGCGGCAACGGCGGCGGCGGAACCGCGGCCCTGACAATCGAATCGACCAGCCTGGGCGACGGCGGGCTGGCCGATGATCCGCTCTCGGACCGCTTCGAGCGGATCGTCACCGGCCTCGCGCGCCAACTCCGCTCGACGATCGACCGCGACCGGGAAGCCGGCCGCTATTCGATCGCCATCGCCGTCGTCCAGAAAGGCGAGCGTTGAGCCTGGCCTATTGCGGTTTCGATTCGCCGGAATAAGGCGGTCGACCGGCCGAATCCCGGCGCGCTCGCTCGAGATCGCCGGCGCCTCCACCACTCTCCCGAACCCTGTCGGGAATGGAGTGTTGGTCCTCACGAACGCCGTCTAGATCGCTGTGCGGGGTGGATTTGGGGACTTTGCTCACGTCTGGCTCCTCTCTTCCAGAACCGCCCGGCCCGGAGCCCGGTTTCAGGAAAAATCCGCCTCCGACGATTTTTTTCAAAAAAAGGGGAACCCCGGGCCGCCTTCGTCGTTCTTTGCTTCGGATAGTGACCTTTTGCCCCCCCCGCTCTCGCTATCCACGACATGAGCCCGGACGCGCTAACCTCCCCCCCCGGTAGCGCCTCCGGGCTCAAATTTTGTCCGCTTCCGCCCACATTTCCTCGCCTGCTTCGAGTCGTTTCGCCGCCGCGACCGCCCGAGGAACCGGGGGTGACCGCATGCATTGTTGAACCGTCCAGCGCGCCGGCATCGCCCGGCGGCACCCTAGGAGACGGATCATGCGTAAATTAGTAGCCCTCCTGGCCCTGACGGCGAGCTTCGCGCTCGGCGCCTGCAATACGATTCACGGAGCGGCCAATGACGTCAAATCGGTCGGCGACTGCGCCGACGGCGTCGACAATAATTGCTGATCGGGCAGATTTTCTCCCGAATGAGGCGCCGCCTTCGGGCGGCGCCTTTTTTCATGCGGCTTCGGCTTCGGTCTCGCCTTTCTTCCGGCGGCGCTCGGTGAACCAGATTCCGATCAGCGAAATCTCGTAGAGCAGCACCAGAGGCACGGCCAGAAGCAGCATCGAGCCGACGTCGGGCGGGGTGAGCACCGCCGCGATCGCACAATTGATCACGATCGCATAACGGCGGGCGCCGACCAATTGCTTGCGGGTTACGATCCCCGCGCGCTCCAGAAGCATCAGCAGGATCGGCAGAAGGAAAGCCAGGCCGAAGCCGAACAGGAACTGCATGACGAAGGTCAGATAATTGCCGACTGCCGGAAGCGCCTCCTGCTGGATCCCGCCGAGATCGCCCTGGAATCCGAGCAGATAATGGAGGGCCAGAGGAAGAGCGACATAATAAGCCAAAGCCGCGCCCATCAGGAACAGCATCGGGGTCGCGCACAGGAAGGGGAGAAGGGCATTCTTCTCGCGCCGGTAGAGGCCGGGCGCGACGAACTGCCAGAGCTGGTTGGCGATGATCGGGAAGGCAAGCATCAGAGCGGCGAAGAAGGCGACCTTGATCTCGACGAAGAAGGCTTCGAAAATCTGGGTGTAGATGATCTTGCCCTGGCCCGCCGCGACCAAAGGCTGGACCAGGAAAGCGAAGATCGGGCGAGCGAAATAGAGGCAGACGACGAAAGCCACGCCCAAGGCTCCGAACGAAAGCAGAAGCCGCTTTCTGAGCTCGATGAGATGGTCGAGCAGGGGCGCCTGGGTCTCGTCGATCTCGTTCATGGCAGCGGCGGCTTCTCACCGTCGGGCGCTGCGGCCGGGCCGTCCTCGGCCCCCTTTCCCGCCGCCGGCGCCGGCGGTTCGGGGAGGAGCGGAAGCTGCGGATCGTCGTCGGCCGCCGGAAGGATCGGCGTGTCGGGCGCGGTCAGCGACAGATCCGCCGCGGTCGGGAATTCGCGCATGATCCGCTCATTCTCCTCCTTCCAGGTCTTCTCCATCTCCTGAAGCTCGGATTCGCGGATCATCGCGTCGAGCCCGGACCGGAAATGGCGCGCCATGCCCTTGGCCCGGCCGACCCAGTGGCCGACCACCCGCATCGCCTTGGGCAGGTCCTTGGGGCCGATCACGACCAGGGCCACGACGGCGACCAGAAGCAGCTCCGTCGGTGCGACGTCGAACATTCAGGAAGCTCCGCCCCGGTTCGCCCCGTCAGCTGCGATCGTCGTACTGCCTGTCCCGCTCCCGGTCCGGGGCGGGCCGCGAGTCGGTCGGCGATTCGATGCGCGGCGGCGGACGCGGCGCGTCGTCATCGTCGGACATTCCCTTCTTGAAGCTCTTGATGCCCTTGGCCATGTCGCCCATCAGGCTCGAAAGCCGCCCGCTTCCGAACAGCAGGAGAATGACGAGCAAAATTATGATCCAATGCATCGGCGCGCCGATTCCCATCACCCAATCTCCTGTTGTGCATTCTATCTAGGCCTAGTCGGCGTCGGTTTCCAGTTCCGCCGGCAGGTCGGCCTCGGTCTCCATCTGCTCCAGCGCCGCGTCGATCGGATCGAGCAGCCCGGCGGCCTTGAGATCGTCGATCCCCGGAAGGTCGCGCCGGCTCTCGAGCCCGAAATGGGCGAGGAAGGCCGAGGTGGTCGCGTAAGTGAGCGGACGGCCGGGCGCTTCGCGGCGGCCGGCCGGGCGGACCCAGCCCGCCTCCATCAGCACGTCCAGCGTGCCCTTGGAGATCTGGACTCCCCGGATCGCCTCGATCTCGGCGCGGCTGACCGGCTCGTGATAGGCGATGATCGCGAGGGTCTCGACCGCCGCGCGCGACAGCCGCCGCGCCTCGTCGCGCTCGCGGCGGAGGATGTGGGCGAGATCGGGCGCGGTCTGGAAATGCCAGCGGCCGCCGCGCTGGACCAGCTCGACTCCGCGGCCGGAATAATGATCGACCAGCTCCTCGAGCGAGGCTGCGACGTCGGCGTCGCCGACATGCTCGCCGATCTCGGCTTCGGTCATCGGCTCCTCGGCCGCGAACAAAGCCGCCTCGACCATCCGGGCGCCTTCCGAAGCGCCGCTCATGCCGCCCGCACGTAGAGCGGCGCGAACGGCTCGCTCTGGTCGAGCTCGACCCGGCCCTTGCGGGCGAGCTCGAGCGCCGCGACGAAGCTCGAAGCCAGAGCGGATTTGCGGAATTCTCTATCCTCGGTCTCGGGCAGGAAGGCTTCGAGCCGGGTCCATTCGAGCCTGGACCCGACCATCCGTTCGACCCGAAGCAATGCCTCCTCCAGGGTCATGACCGGCCGCCGGGCGACGACGTGGAAAGTGGGCTCATTGCGGGCGCGGACGCTGCCGTAGGCACTGATCAGGTCGTAGAGATCGGCCTGCCACAGCGACTTGCGGATCACCTTCAAGCCCTCGGGCGTGCCTCGGACGAAGACGTCGCGGCCGATCCGGTCGCGGCCGAGCAGCCGGGCACCCGCCTCGCGCATCGCGCTCAGCCGCTGGAGGCGGAGCTGGAGCCGCATGGCCAGCTCCTCGGGGCTCGGATCGGCTTCCTGGTCGCGCGGCAGCAGCAGGCAGGATTTGAGGTAGGCGAGCCAGGCCGCCATCACCAGATAATCGGCTGCGATCTCGAGCTTGAGCTTCTTCGCGTCGGCAATGAAGGCGAGATATTGCTCGACCAGAGCGAGGATCGAGATCCGCGCCAGATCGACCTTCTGGCTTCGGGCCAGGGTGAGCAGGAGGTCGAGCGGTCCTTCCCAGCCGTCGAGGTCGAGAGTCAGCCGGTCCGCCTCGCGGACGACCGGCTGCTCCTCGAAGGAATCGTCGAAGGATATGATGGGCTCCATGGCTGGAGATTAGGGCGCGCGCCGGGGGATGCGAAGCGGAAATATCCCCTTTTCCACAGCTGAGTGGGGCCGGAATATCGGGTCGATGGGGCGGGGCCGATCGCTCGCGAAGAAAAATTTCGAAATCGCCGCCAAGGATTCGGCCCGATGGCGCGTCCAAGTGACAGGCGGACGATGGTGAGCCGCCGTCATCAGGGAGAGTTTCATGTCCCGTTTGCGCAAGCTCGCGACGATGCCGGTCGGCGGTCTTCCTTTTCAGAGGCGGCTTTATCTGGCGGCCCTCGCCACCGCTTTGGCGTTTCCGGCCGCATTGGTCGGCGCCGGCCCTGCCGGAGGGAAGACGGCCGCGGCGGGACCGCGGAGCCAATCCGCCCGGGCCTTGACCGCCTTTCGCTCCGACGCGGAGCTCGCCGCCTTCCTGCGCGGCCTGCGCAAGCGGGAGCGGCGCGTGGCCGCGATGAGCGACGCGGTGGCTGCCCCGCCCGCGGAATCGGCGATCGCGGTGACCGGATCGCGCGTCGCTTCGCCGAGCATCACCAACAACCAGGAAGCCGGCGTCGACGAGGGCGACATCGTCAAGGTGCGCGGCGACATCCTCGTCATCCTCCGGCGCGGCCGGATCTTCACCGTCTCGCTGGCCGGCGGCGGGATGCGGCCGATCGACTCGATCGACGCCTTCCCGCCCGGCGTGGATGCGAGCGGCGACTGGTATGACGAGATGCTGATCTCCGGAGACCGGGTGGTCGTGGTCGGCTATTCCTATTCGCGCGGCGGAACGGAGATCAACCGCTTCCGCCTCGGCGAGGATGGGCGCCTCCGTTTCGAGGACGCCTACGATCTGAGGTCCAACGATTACTATTCGTCGCGCAATTATGCCTCGCGGCTGATCGGCAGCAAGCTAGTCTTCTACACGCCGCTCTATCTCGGCTGGAACGACGATCCGCTCGAAATATTGCCCGGCATCCGCCGCTGGCGCGGTGACTCGTCCGACAGCCATTTCACGCCGATCGCCAGCGCTCGGCAGGTCTACATCCCGCCGGTGCTCCGCGACGGCCCGGGCGCCGAGATCAACACGCTCCACAGCGTCACCACCTGCGACCTGGCGGCTCCGGTGCTCGACTGCTCGGCGATCGGCGTGCTCGGGCCGGCGTCGCGCAATTTCTACGTGGCGCCCGACGCGGTCTATCTGTGGATCTCCGACGCCTGGTCGGATCCGGCGATGCGGCGCGGCGCCGCCGCCTTCATCTACCGGCTGCCGTTCGGCCGGGAGCGGCCCTCGGCGATCGGCGCCCGCGGCGCTCCCGTCGACCAATTCTCCTTCCGCAAGGATCCGGACGGCATCCTCAACGTGCTCGTTCGCGCCGACGGTGGCGGCGATGCGATGTGGCGGCCCGAAGTGTCGGAGGGCGCCATCGCCTTGCTGCGCGTGCCGGTCGCGGCGTTCGGCAACGGCTCGAACGAGGCGGCGATGCGTCTCTACCGGCCGCTCGAAGGGCCGAAAGGCACTTCATGGTCGTTCCACAACCGCTTCGTCGGCCCCTATGTCCTCTATGGCGGCGGTTCGTACGGCGACCGCCCCGAGCGATCCTTCGTCTATGCCGCCTCGCTCGCCGGCGGCCCGGCCGTTCGGCTGCCGATCGGGCACCAGGTCGACCGGATCGAGCCGATCGGCAAGGATGCTATGATCATCGGCGAGGGTGCGAACGGGCTCGGCTTCTCCACGGTCGAGCTGACCCGCCGTGCCTGGCCCCGGCTCGGCGACGTCTATGTGCAGCCCAATTCCAGCGAGGGCGAGACGCGCAGCCACGCCTTCTTCTTCAGCCCGGATCCGGCGACGCCCGACGGCGGCTCGGGCATGCTCGGCCTTCCCGTGGCCCGGCCGATCGAGCCGGCGTTGAGCCGCTTCTTCGGCAGCTCGGCGGCGATGCTCTACCTCAGCCGCACGGACCGGCGCCTCGCGCCGGCCGGCGAGCTCGCCGCGCGTCCCGCCGGCAATGCCGATGACGGCTGCCGCGCCTCCTGCGTCGACTGGTACGGCAATGCGCGGCCGATCTTCCTCGGCAGACGGACCTTCGCACTGCTCGGTTACGAGCTTGTCGAAGGCAGGCTCGCGGGCGCCAGGATCCGGGAAGTCGGCCGGGTCAGCTTCGCGCCGCGTGGGAAGAGGATGAATCGCTGAGCGGGGGAGATCATGTTTCGAGTCGCCGTTGAGACCCGCTCGACTTCAAAGACGCCCCTTGCGGCCCCGCATGTTATATTATAATATTAGTTGTATATAGACCTCGGCAGAGGAGACGGACATGGCTCGAGCCCCGTTGCGCAAGGCGTCCCTGGCGGTCGCTCTTCTGCTCCTCGCCGCGGTCATGGGCTTCGCCTGGCTCGCCGGATCGGGCCGGATCATGGCCGCGTCCACCGCCGCAAAGTCCGGCACATTGCAGGCCTTCGGCTCCGACGCCGAGCTGAGCAGCTTCCTCAAGCGTCTTCGCGCCCGCCAGGCGCGCGTTCAGGAGACGGTCGCTTCCAACGACATGGCCACCATGGACGTCGCCGAGCCTTCGGCGGGCGTGACCGCGTTCGCGCCACCGCAAGCCGAAGCGGCGCCGGGGATCACCAACAATCAGGAAGTCGGGGTCGACGAGGGCGGGATCGTCAAGGTCAGCGGCCAGACCCTGGTCATCCTTCGCCGCGGCCGCCTGTTCACCGTGTCGCTCGCCGGCGGAGGAATGCGCCCGATCGACTCGATCGACGCCTTCCCGCCGGGCGTGAGCGGCCAGGGCGACTGGTATGACGAGATGCTTCTGGCCGGCGACCGGGTCATCGTCGTCGGCTATTCCTATGCGCGCGGCGGAACCGAGATCAACCGGTTCCGGCTCGATCCGGCCGGCCGGCTGCGCTTCGAGGACAGCTATCATCTGCGCTCGAACGATTATTATTCGTCGCGCAACTACGCCTCGCGGCTGATCGGCGACCGGCTGATCTTCTACACGCCGCTCTATCTCGGCTGGCAGGACGACCCGCTCGATTCGCTGCCCGGCCTCAGCCGCTGGCGCGGCGGCGATTCGTCGCACCAGCGCTTCGAGCGGATCGCCTCGGCCAACCGGATCTACATCCCGCCCGGGCTTCGCGGCCGGCGCGAATCCGAGATCACCACGCTTCACAGCGTCACCAGCTGCGATCTGACCGCGCCGGTGCTCGATTGCTCGGCGACCGGCGTGCTCGGGCCCGATTCGCGCGACTTCTACGTGTCGGGTGACTCGGTCTATCTGTGGATCTCGGATGCCTGGTCGGGACAAGCCGAAGGGCGAAGCGCCAGAGCGATGGTCTACCGCCTGCCGCTCGACGAGGAGGAGATCCCATCGGCGATCGGAGCGCGCGGAGCGCCGGTCGATCAATTCTCGTTCCGCGAGGATCCGTCGGAGGGGATGCTCAGCGTCCTCGTCCGCTCCGAAGGTGGCGGCGACGCGATGTGGCGACCCGAAGTCTCGGAGGGCGACATCGCCTTGCTCCGGATCCCGCTCGGCGAGTTCGGAGACGGATCGCGCGAAGTCTCGCCCGATCATTATCGGCCGCTTCCCCGGATTCCCGGCGAGAGCTGGTCGTTCCACAACCGCTTCGTCGGCAATTACATCCTCTATGGCGCCTATGGCGAGGCAGCCGGCAAGTCGGGCGCCACATTGGTCGCGGCACCGGTCGGCGGCGGCGCGGTGGTTCGGCTCAGGCTTCCGAACGCGGTCGAGCGGATCGAGGCGATGGGCGGCGATGCAATGGTGATCGGCGGCGGACCGGCCGGCCTCGGCTTCAGCGCGATCGATCTCGGCTCTGGCCATGAGCCGCGGCTCGGCGACGTCTACGTCCAGCCGTCCGCGGCCGAGGGCGAGACGAGAAGCCATGCTTTCTTCTTCAGCCCCGATCCGGGCCATCCGGACGGCGCGTTCGGCACCCTCGGCCTGCCGGTCGCGCGCCGGGCCGATCCGTCGCTCGAGCGCTTTTTCGGAAGCTCGGCCGCGATGCTGTTCCTCCGCCGCCAGGACCGGCGGCTCTCGCCCGCCGGAGAGCTGGCCGCAAGCATGGAAGGAGTCGCCGACGACGGCTGCCACGCCTCCTGCGTCGACTGGTACGGCAATGCCCGGCCGATCTTCCTGCGCGGCCGGACCTTCGCCTTGCTCGGTTACGAGCTGGTCGAAGGGCGGCTTGCCGGAGCCCGGATCCGGGAGGTCGGCCGGATCAGCTTCGCTCCGCGCGGAGCCCGAAGCGCCGCTTCCGGCATCGATCCGCCGGCCAGCATCATCATCGATTGACTGGCGATCCCGCTCGCATAGGATGCGCAGGATGCGAGCCGGCCTGCTGATCGCAACCCTTCTGGTCGCCGCATCGCCGGCGGCCGCAGCTCGGATCGGCCCGCCCATCGACGTTCGAAACCTCGAGCGAACCGCGCATCTGTTCGACAGGATTTTCGACCGAGGGGGCCTGCTCGGAGCAAAAGCGCACAGCCGCGCCTGCCACAAGGCCGCGGCCCGCACCCGGAGCTGGTCGAAGCGCGATTCCTGTGCGGCGTTCGATCTTGCGATGGCGGATATGGACCTGGGCGCCAGCCTGGTCCCCGACCGCTATTTCCAATATATGAAGGCCCATCAGGCCGATCAGTACCGGCGCATTTCGACGGACCGTCCCTTGATCCGCAGGCGACTGCGCCGCGTCCTCGAAATCTACACCCCATACTTTCTGAAGGTGATGCGCGCTCGGATCGCCGGCTACGGCGCCGAAACGAGAGCCGGTCAGCAATAAGCGAGCAGGCGGTCGCGCTTCTCGGCGAGTTCCTCATAGCCCGCCGTTTCCGCTTCTCCCGCGATCGTCGCCATCGCCCGCTCGAGCCGCTCGCGTGCCTTGTCGCCGATCTCGTCGGCGATCGCGGCGATCCCGACCATCTCCTCCATCACTCCGGAGCAGTGGAGAGCGAGGTCGCAGCCGGCGGCGAGCACCGCATCGGCCCGCTGGGCGGCGTCGCCCTTCAGCGCTTGCATTCCAAGATCGTCGGACATGAGCAGATTGTCGAAGCCGATCCGGCCGCGGACGATCGCTTCGATCACCACCGGCGACTGGCTTGCCGGCCGCTCGTCGTCCCAGGCGGTATAGAGGACATGGGCCATCATCCCCATCGGCGCGTTGCGGAGGCTGATGAACGGCTCGAGGTCGATCTCGAGCGCTTCCTCGCCGGCGTCGACGATCGGAAGCTCGATATGGCTGTCGCTCGTCGCCCGGCCATGCCCCGGCATATGCTTGATCACTCCCACCACGCCGCCCGCGGCGAGCCCATCGAGCACCGCTCGTCCGAGGGCGGCCACCTGCATCGGCTCCGAGCCGAGCGCCCGGTCGCCGATAATGTCGCTCGCTCCCGGCTGGCGGACGTCGAGCAAGGGCAGGCAATCGACATTGACCCCCATCTCGCGGAGCAGGATCGCGATCGCCTGCGAGTTGGCGCGAACCGCCTCGATCGCGCTCATCGGCGCGGTCCGGTAGAGCGAGGCGAAGCGCTCGGCCTTGGGGAATTCGGGCCAGGCGGGAGGCTGGAGCCGGGCGACCCTTCCGCCTTCCTGGTCGATCAGGATCGGCAGATCGGGGCGGCCGTGGATCGAGCGAAGATCGTCGGTCAGGCCGCGAAGCTGGTCGCGGTCGACGCAATTGCGCCTGAACAAGATGTAGCCGGCGGGATCGGAGTCGCGGAAGAAGGCGCGCTCGTCGTCGCCCAGCCTCGCCCCGGCCAAGCCGTAAATGACCGGCTGCACGAACCTAGCCGACCGGCTGGCAGAGCTCGCCCGCGGCGCGCAGGCGCCCGCAAATGCCGCCCGCGCCCGGCCCCGACGCGCGCAGCCGGTAATAGGTCTTGCCGTTGACCTCGGCCTTCATGACGTTGTGGCCGAGCGGCGCGAGATAGGAGAATCGGCCGGACAAAGTCTTCCAGGCATTGTTGGCCTGCGCCTCGTTGGAGAAGGCGCCGAGCTGGATCGCCGGCCCGCTCGCCGCCGGAGCCGGGGCCGGAGCCGCCTGCCTGGGTGCCGGAGCGGCCTGCTTCGGAGCCGCCACGGGCCCAGCCTTGGGCTGCGCCGCCGGTGTCGAGGGCCGGGCAACCGGCGTTTCCGGAACCGCATTGGTGTCGATCGCCGCCTTGGGCTCTTCGCCGGCGCTCGCGGCGAAAGCGGTGTCGCCCGCGCCCTCGACCTTCATTCCGCCTTTATCTTCAGGCTTCACCTTGTAGTCGCCGGGCGGGGCCTCGATCAGCTGGGAGTCCCTGACATCCGCGGCGTCGTTATTGCCCATCCAGAAGATCCCGCCGACGATCGCTCCGATCGCGACCAGGCCGATCAGGACCGCGACGATCAGCTTCAGCGCGGAGGGACCCTCGCCGCCTTCATCCTCGTCCACCGCCTCGAGCCAGGGCAGGCGGTCCTCATCGTCGAGATCCATGGTCTCGTCGGCGCGAATATCCGTCATCACTGCATCTCCTCAGCGGCGGCCACCCCCATGATATTGAGGCCGTTGCGGATAATCTGCCCTATTGCGCTTGCCAGTTCCAGACGCGCGCGGGTCAATTCGGGATTTTGTGCCAATAAAAAACGCCTGGCGGGATCGTCATTGCCCTTGTTCCACTGGGCGTGGAGCGCGGCGGCGAGCTCGTGGAGATAGAAAGCGATACGGTGCGGCTCGTGGGCGAGCGCGGCGCCTTCGACCAGCCGCGGATATTGGGCGGCGAGCCTGACCAAAGCCAGCTCCTCATCGTCGAGCAGACCGAGATCGGCGGGCGCCGAAAGATCCATGCCCGCCTCCTTCGCCCGCCGGTGCAGCGAGCAGATCCGGGCATGGGCATATTGGACGTAGAAGACCGGATTGTCCTTCGATGCCTCAACCACCCTGGCGAAGTCGAAGTCCATCTGGGCGTCGTTCTTGCGGGTCAGCATGGTGAATCGGACGACGTCCTTGCCGACCTCGCTCACCACTTCGGCCAAAGTGACGAAGCTTCCCGAGCGCTTCGACATCTTGACCAGCTCGCCGTTGCGCAGGAGCCGGACCATCTGGACGATCTTGACGTCGAGCGCCGGCCGCCCGGCAAGCGCCTCGACCGCGGCCTGGGTGCGCTTGACCGTGCCGGTATGGTCCGCCCCCCAGACGTTGATCAGCTCGTCCGAGGCCTCGAGCTTCTTCATATGGTAGGCGGTGTCGGCGGCGAAATAGGTCCAGCTGCCGTCGGACTTCCTGATCGGCCGGTCCTGGTCGTCGCCGAAGGCGGTCGAGCGGAACAGCAGAAGCTCGGTCGGCTCCCAGTCCTCCAGAGTCTTCCCCTTGGGCGGAGGCAGGGTGCCGCGATAGACCAGGCCCTTCTGGTCGAGCAGGGCGAGAGCGCGGTCGACCGCGCCCGACTTCTGAACCTCATATTCCGAAGCGAACAGATCGTGACGGACTCCGAGCAGAGCGAGGTCGGCCCTGATCAGGTCGAGCATCGCCGCCACCGCCCGCCGGCGGAAGGTCTCGAGCCACTCTTCCTCCGGAGCGCAGGCATAGGAATCGCCATATTCGCTCGCCAGAGCCGCGCCGACCGGCTTCAGATAGTCGCCGGGATAGAGACCTTCGGGAATCTCGCCGATCGGCCGCCCGAGCGCTTCGAGATAGCGGAGGTGGACCGAGCGGGCGAGGACGTCGACCTGGGCACCGGCGTCGTTGACATAATATTCCCGGGTGACGGCGTAGCCGGCCGTCTCCAGAAGCCGGGCGAGCGCGTCACCGACGACGGCGCCGCGGCAATGGCCCATATGCATCGGCCCCGTCGGATTGGCGGAGACATATTCGACATTGATCCGCTCGCCGCCGCCGAGGCTCGATCGGCCATAGGCTTCGCCTTCGGCGAGGATCGTCTTCAATTCCTCCTGCCAGACCGAAGGCGCCAGCCGGATATTGATGAAGCCCGGCCCGGCGACCTCGGCGCTCTCGACCTCGTCCAGTGCGCCCAGCCTCGGAGCGATCAGATCGGCGAGCGCGCGCGGATTCATCCCGGCGCCTCGGGCCAGGACCATCGCCGCATTGGTTGCGAGATCGCCATGGGCCGGATCGCGCGGCGGCTCGACCGAAACCGCCCGGCGCTCGACTCCGGCGGCCAGGCTGCCCTCGCCCTCCAGAGCGTCGAGGACGGCATCGATATGCTCGGCAAAGCGGGCGTAGAGAGTCACGGATCATCCATATGATTGTGCGGGAGGGGCGCGGCTTAGCCGAGGCGGGGCCGGAATTGAAGCGCGCGCGTCAGGCGCTCGCCGCCAGGGAGCGGATCTCGCGATTATGGTGGACGAAGCGTCCGCGAGCGTCGCTCCCGGCGAGACTGGCGACCGCCGCCGCGACCAGTGCCGCGTCGATCGCCGCGTAGCGGTCGAGCCGTCCGCTCAGGACGAGATTGACCAGCGGGCTGGCGATGATGCCGATGCGCTCGCCGAGCCGCCGTTCGGGCCCGCGGTCGCCGCGAAGCAAACCCGGCCGAAGCAGGTCGAGCCGGTCGAAGCCCAACGAGCCGAGCGCTTCCTCCATTTCGCCTTTGGTGCGCAGGTAGAAATTGCGCGAAGCGGGATCGGCGCCGACCGACGAGACGGCGATCATGCGCCCAACGCCGCCGTCCCGAACGGCGCGCGCGAAGTCGACCGCGATGTCGAAATCGACCGCTCGGAAGGCGGCTTGCGACCCCGCCTTGCGCATCGTCGTGCCGATCGCGCAGATCGCGACATCGGCTTCGGCCTGGCGAGCCAGAGCAGGCCAATCGCCCGCCGGCGCGACGATTTCGTCGGCGAGGCCGGCTGCTCGTCGGACCAGCGGACGCACCTGATGGCCGGCAGCGGCCAGCCGCTCGGCCGCCAGCCGGCCGACCAGGCCGGTCGCGCCGATCAGCAATATCCTTCGCGCCATCGGGCGGCCCTAGCGCGCGGGACGGGAAAAGTCAGGCGCGGATCAGGCCGTCCATCCTTGCCGGCGGCGGGCTGTCCGGGAACAGGGCCGGAGAGAGTCGGTCAAGATCGAGCCGATAATGCTCGGCCAGAGCATTGGCGATCAAGCCGTCGAGCGACAAGGTCGGCCTGAGGTCGCGGCCTTCGTACAGAGCGGCCTGCTTGAGGCCCGGCCAGTCGGCGATCACCCGTCCGCCCTTGACCGCGCCGCCGAGCAGCATCGCCGCCGAAGCGGTGCCGTGATCGGTGCCGCCGGTGCCGTTGGGCGCGACCGTCCGGCCGAACTCGGTCGCCACAAGCACCAATGTGTTCGACCAGTCGGCGCCGAGCCCGGCCTTCAGCGCCGCGATCATCGAGTCGAGGCCGCGAAGCTGGAAGGCGAAACGCGCCCGCTGGCCGCTATGCGTGTCCCAGCCGTTGGACTCGATCAGGGCGACCCGCGCCCCTTCCGGTCCCTTGAGCAAACGCGCCGCGAGCGCGCCGGTCGCCGCCGCGTTGCGCCCGTCGCCGGCGTCGCCGGCCATCTGCCTCGTCTGCATTGCCTGGCTCCACAGCGGATGGAGCTGGACATCGGCCGAATAAAGCTCGCCGACCCGGGCAAGCAGGTCGCCCGAAGCGTCGGGCAGAGCAGACGGCGCGTAAGAGGAAACGTCGTGGGCGCCGCGAAGCGCGACCGGCACGGCAGCCGAGACCGCGATTGCCCTGGAGTCGGCCGACGGAAGCAGTCCGAGCAGCCGGTTCATCCAGCCGTCCTGAAGTTTGTAGGCGGCATTGCCGCCGGTCTCGAGGATGTTCTGGCCGTCGAAATGCGAGCGCTCGCGATAGGGCGAAGCGACCGAATGGACGAACAGGGCCTCGCCGGCCGAATGGAGCCGGGCGGTCTCGCCGAGCGCCGGATGGAGCGCGAAGAAGGAATCGAGCTTCGCCGCGCCCTCAGCGTCGGCGGCGAAGCCCGCCCGCGCCGAGGAGAAGTCGGGATCGCCGGCCGGGATGATCGTGGCGAGTCCGTCCGCCGCCCCGCGCTGGATGATGAAGACGAATCGGCGCTCAGTCGCGGCCTGAGCGAAGGCGATTCGCGGGATGGCGAGCGAAGCGACGGCGCCGGCCGCGCCGCCAAGGAAGAGCCGGCGGTGGATCATCGTCACCTCCTCAGGAATTCGGGGGATACGAGCAGGAGCGCCAGCCCCTGCTCCGGGGTCTCGGCCCGGGCGATCGCCTGGACCGTCGCCGGGCCGAGCCGTTCGCCGAGCAGGCGCGGCGCCAGCGTCCGCGCATCGACGAGTCGGCCGGCGCGCTCGGCGATCCGCTCCGCGGCCTCGACCCGCCGGACCAACGCGTCCGGCCCCGCCCAGCTCGCGTCGATATCGTCATAGCCGGCCGGCGATCCGGGCCGCCACAACGGCTGCCCGAGCTGGTTGAGAAGCCCCGCCATCCGCCGGCCTTCGATCTCGCGCGCGCCGACTCCGCGAAGTGCCGCGATCGACCAGTCCCAGGGAGTCCGGAACTTGGCCGGCGCCGGACGCCAGGTCTCGGGCGCGGCGATCAGCACCCGATAGAGGGCCGGAAGATCGCCTCCGCTTTCGAGATAGGCGGTGCGCAGCCGCTCGACCAAGGCGGGGGGAGGATCGTCGCCGGCGAAATGCCGTGCCAGCTTGGCGGCGAGATGGGCAGCGGTGGCCGGATGAGCGGCGAGATCGGAGAGGATCGCCCGCGCCTGCGCCTCGCCGCTCTGATCGTAGGAACGGCCCATGATCGCTCGCCGCCCCGGCTGGTGGATGGCGCCGGCGAAATGGAAGCTGCCGGGCGTGCCCGAATCGCCGATCGCGCGCCGCGCCGGTCCGCGGGCGAGGCCGTTCACGGTCCAGCCGGTCAGCGCCCGGGCAAAGTCGGTGACGTCGGCCTGGCTGTAGCCGCCATGGACCCCCAAAGTGTGGAGCTCGAGAATCTCGCGCGCCAGATTCTCGTTGAGGCCGGCATTGCGGCCGCGAAGCGCGGCCAGCGCCCCGAGCGGCGAATCCGGCCCGACCGACTGGGCCTGGTCGAGATAGAGCAGCATCGCCGGATGCTGCTCGACCGCGAGAAGCATGTCGCCGAACCGCCCGAGCACGTGCGGCCGGATCGCCTCGAACTCGAACGGACCGGCCATTCCGATCACGGGCAATTTGTCGGCGGACACGGCGAAATGGTTCGACCAGAAATGGACCATCCGCTCGATGAAGGGAGCGCGCGCCGACAAGGCCGCATTGGCCCGCGCCTCGACCGAGGTCAGATAATAGTCCCGGCCGGCCTGCCTGATGTAGGCGCGGGTCGGCTCGGGCAGCCCGGCAAGCTCGGGCATGTCGTCGCCGGCCATCGGCGCCGGAGTCGACGAAGCGCCCGCCTCCATTCCCGCCAAAGCGCGGCGGCCCCCGCCGCCGGCGCCGAGCGCCCGGACGGACTCGAAATAATCGGCAAGGCCCCTGGCGATGACCGACCGCTCGGGCGCGGAAGCCAGAGCCGCCGGGCGCGGCTCGAAGGCGTCGAACTGCTTCAGCAGCCAGGACGACGGCCGGTCGGCGGCCGCCTCATCGGGGCGGGCTCCGAGCCCGAAGCGATTATGAGCCAGAGCGAAGTCGGCCATATGTCCCTCCCGGCGCAACATATCCCATTGGCTCGACCGCTGGAATGGGGCCGAAATAGAGTCATTACGGTTACGCCACGACCGTTGAGATGATATGCTGCCGCCGTGGTCGCGCGCAAACTGTCAGACAAGGGGACCGAGCATGGACGTCGACAGCCTGAAGAACGAGCTTGAAGAACATCTGAAGCGCAATCCCGACGAACATGCGCCGAGCGGATTCCGCGACCGCTTCGCCGCCACGCTCGAGGATATCGAAGCGGCCGGGAGCGACGAGGAGAAGAAGGAACTCGAAGCCGAGCTTCAACGGATCCGGACCGAAGCCGAATGCGCCGCCAACTGCGCCTGCGGAGACTCGGGAGATGCGGCGTCCGAGGCGGACGAGGCAAAGGGTGAAGATCGTGCGGCAGAGGCTCCGGCGGCGGCGACGGCCGCGGAAGCGCCAAGGGACGAACCGATGGCGGAAGAACCGGCTCCTGCCGCGTCTGCCGCCGAGCCGTCCCCTCCCCCCGCTTCCGCCGGACCGCGACCCGCCGCGGCTCCCGCCGAAGCGGCGAACGACTCGGCCGGCGAGCCGGCGGCCGGGCTGATGCAGCGCTACGGGCTGATCCTCGCCCTCGTCCTCATCGCCCTGGTCGTCGTCATCTATTTCTATCGCTGACGGCCGAACCTCAGGGTGGGAACCTGGAGCACGGTTGTCTCAAGTTGATCGTCATTGCGAGGAGCGAAGCTTAGCCTGTCCTGAGCGACGCCGCAGGCGGCGTCGAAGGGCGGCAATCCAGCGGGCCTCAAAGGCTACACTGGATTGCTTCGCTTTGCTCGCAATGACTGCTGAACTTCTTAGGCCGATCAGGCTCTAAAAGCCTTCGGGAAGGTCGACCGGCCCGATCAGCGCGCGATATTGCCTGATCGCGTAGCGGTCGGTCATGCCCGCGACGAAATCGCCGATCCGGCGAAGAAGCCGGGTCCGGTCTCCCGTGTCGATCCGCCATTCTTCGGGAAGAAGCCGGGGATCGGTCCGATAGGCGTCGAACAGGCCGCCGAGCAGCGTGCCGGCTCGCCCCGCCACGGCGCGAACCGGCGTCGATTCGTACATGCGGGCGTAGAGGAAGGCCGTGAGCAGGCCCTCCGCCTCGGCCATCCCGGTCGAGAAGCCGGCCAGCGCCCGGCCCGCGGCGCGGACGTCGCCGGCGCTCGAGACGCCGGCTTCGGCGGTGCGCCGCTTCGTCTCCCGAAGCACGTCGTTGACCATCAGTCCGATCTGGTCGCGCACCAGCTCGGCGGCCAGCCGGCCCTCGTCGACGCCGGGATAGCGCGCCCGGACCGCGCTCCAGGTCGAGGCGACCAGCGGCACGTCCATCAGTTCGTCGAGCGTGAACAGTCCGGCACGAAGGCCGTCGTCAATGTCGTGATTGTCGTAGGCGATATCGTCGGCGATCGCCGCGACCTGCGCTTCGAGGCTCGGCCAGAGCGCCAGGTCGAGCGCAAACTCGCCGTCGGCTTCGGCCAGCGCCCAGCCCGGCGAGTCGACCGGGCCGTTATGCTTCGCCAGCCCCTCCAGGGTCTCCCAGCTGAGGTTGAGCCCGTCATGCTCGGGATAGGGAGTCTCGAGGCGGGTCAGCAGGCGGATCGTGTGGGCATTGTGGTCGAAGCCGCCGGCCTCCGCCATCGCCTCCTTCAGCGCTTCTTCGCCGCTATGACCGAACGGCGGGTGGCCGATATCGTGGGCCAGGCAAAGCGCTTCGGTCAGATCCTCGTTAAGTCCCAGCGCCCGGGCGATGGTGCGGCCGATCTGAGCCACCTCGAGGCTGTGGGTCAGACGGACCCGGAAATGGTCGCCGTCGGGAGCGACGAACACCTGGGTCTTGTGGCGGAGCCGGCGGAACGGGACCGAGTGGATGATCCGGTCGCGGTCGCGCTGGAAGGCGTCGCGCGGACCGCGAGTGCCGGACGCCGCCTCGCTGTGCCTCCGGCCGCGCGAGCGGGCCGGATCCGCGGCGAGGGCCTTGAGCACGGTCACCGGGTACTGAGCCGCTCGATCTTCTGTCCGGCCGCGCTGGTCCAGGCGAAGCCGGACACGCCTTCCTTGCTCAGCTCGTTGATGAAGGCCTGGGCCTCGCGCCCGGTCGCGAACGGGCCGACCAGCAGGCGGTTGGTCGCGTTGACCGGGACCGTCCAGGCGGAGCGGCTTCCGAGGTGCTTCGGCGCCTTGGCCTTGAGGCGGGCGAATTCGCGCGGAAGCGATGATTCGTTCGCGCCGCCGGCGATCTGCACCCAGACCCGGCTCGGCTCGCGCGGGGGCGGCGGGGTTGTTTTCTTGGGGGTCGTCGTATGTCCCGCGCGGGTCGTCGCCGCCGGACTTGTCGCCCGGGTCGAGCTTCGGCCGGAAGCCGCGGCGGGTTGCGGCGCCTCGCCGCTCTTCGTCCTGGCCTGCTCGTCGGAAAGATCGGCGAGCGCAGCCGCGACGTCGGCGAGCCGCCCGCCGCTCTCCGCCTTCCTCGACGTCCGCACCGGGCGCGGAGCAGGCTCGCGTTCGCGCGCTGCAAGGGTCGGCAGCGGGCGTCCGGTTTCGGCCGCCGGCCTGGAGGCCGCGTTCAGGGCCGAGGAGGATGCGGCCGGCTCGCGGGAGACCGTGCCGCTCGGCTCTGGAACCCGAGCCGCGCTGGCGGTTCGCGCCGGTTGGGTCTCGGCCCCGGCATCCGGACGGCGGCGCGGCTCCGCGGAAGCGGTCGCCACGGAGGGATCGCTTCGGGTGCCGAGCGCGGGACGGCTGGAGTCGGGCGCTCCCGCATTGGTGATCGGCACGAGCCCCGCATAGCTGGTCGGAGCGGGCTGGCCGCTGCCGGGGAAATGTCCGAAATGGACCGCGAGCGCTCGGTCGGCCAGGCTCAAGGTCGGCAGGCGGGCGAGGAATGGCGCCATCGCCTGGGCCTGGGCTCCGGGCATCGCCTCCTGCGCGGCCCGGTCGGCACCCTCCGCGTCGCCGGTCAGGGCAAGCACCAGAGCGCGGGTCCGGGCGGCAGCCGGATCGCGCAGAAGCAATTGCTCCTCGAGGAGTTGAAGCGCCCGTTCGCGTTCGCCGCTGATCCCGAGCGACAAGGCAAGGCGGCGGGTCACTTCCGGGTCGTGGCCGTGGCGAAGCGCGAGCTGATAATCCTGCTGGGCCCGGCGCGGATCGCCGAGCATGTCGTAGACCAGGCCGCGATCGCCTGCGAAATCGGCCTCGGGCACGCCCAAGGCCTTGGCTTCGTCGAAGAAGCGCAAAGCCGGCCTCGGCTGCTCGAGCTGAACCAGGGCCGAGCCGATCCACATCTTGATCCGGCCGTCGGTCGGAGCGACCTCCTCGGCGCGGGCGAAGAAGTTCAGCGCCGCCTGGGCGTCGCCGCCTTCGAGCGATGCGCGGCCGGCGCCCATCAGAGCGATCAAACTGGTCGGGTTTTGCGCGAGCAGCCGCAAATTGCGCGACAATGCGTCGCCGACGGCGTCGCTCGACACAGCGCCGGGCATGCCCGTCTGCTGCGCCGCCGCGCCGCTCGCAAGAAACAGCCCCGCACCCAGTAAGGCCAAGCCGAACCGGGCACCCATCCTCCCCGATACACTCATGCGCGCGACTAGAGAGCGCCGGGGCGGCTCCGGCAAATGCTCTGCGTTCAGGCGGTTCGGTCCGGCGACGAGCCGGTCAGCGTGTCGCCTGGAGTCCGGCCATTACTGGTTGTTCTGCCGTCCCAGGAATCGCGGGATGTCGAGCGGGTCGCGGGTCCGCGCTGGAGCCGGCGGCTCCTCGTCGACCTGCGCCTTGGCCGCGCCGCGGGCGATGTTCGACATGCGCTCGAACAGGGTTCCGCCCTCGCGCGCCGGCCTCGGCGCTTCGGCCGCGGGGCTCTCCTCGCCGGTGATCCAGCTGCGGTTGCCCGGAGCGGCCGTCTCGGGCCCATTGGCGAGATCCTCGTCGACGAAGCTCTCGCCGCCATCATCCTCGTCGAGCATGGCGCCGGCATCGAGCAGTAGCTCGTCGCCCTCGTCCTCGGTCAGGGTCTCGTCGAGCATCAGCTCGTCGGTCGCCGTGGGCTCTTCCAGGTCGGCACCCGACTCCGTCATGGCGGTATCCGTATCCATCGTCTCCATGCTTGTCGGAGCGGTTTCCGTTGCCGTCATCGGCTCCGCAGGCGCCGCTTTGGGCGGCTCGACGGTGCGCGCGGTCGGGAAAGCGAAGACCTTGGCCGGCTGCGGCGGCGCCTGGCTGATCGCCCCGGCGTCGATTCCGGTGGCGACGACCGAGACCCTGATCTTGCCTTCGAGATCGTTGTTGAAGGCCGAGCCCCAAATGATGTTGGCGTCGGGATCGACCAGCTCCTTGATGTGGCTGGCGGCCTCGTCGACCTCCATCAGCCGCATGTCCTCGCCGCCGGTGATCGAGATGATCACGCCCTTGGCGCCCTTCATGCTGACCCCGTCGAGCAACGGGTTGGCGATCGCCTTCTCGGCCGCCTCGATCGCGCGATTGTCGCCGAGCGCCTCGCCGGTGCCCATCATCGCCTTGCCCATCTCGCCCATCACCGAGCGGACGTCGGCGAAATCGAGGTTGATCAGGCCCGGCATGACCATCAGATCGGTGATCCCGCGGACGCCCTGCTGGAGCACCTCGTCGGCCATCATGAACGCTTCCTTGAAGGTCGTGTTCGGGTTGGCGATCCGGAACAGATTCTGGTTCGGGATGACGATCAATGTGTCGACATGCTGCTGGAGCTCCTCGATCCCCGCCTCGGCGGCGCGCGCCCGGCGATTGCCCTCGAAGCTGAACGGCTTGGTGACCACGCCGACGGTGAGAACGCCCTTGTCGCGGGCCGCCTTGGCGATGACCGGAGCGGCGCCGGTGCCGGTGCCTCCGCCCATGCCGGCGGCGATGAAGCACATATGGGCGCCGTCGAGCGCTTTCTCGATCGCCTCGAGCGTCTCTTCGGCGGCCGCCTTGCCGATCTCCGGCCGCGATCCGGCGCCGAGGCCCTGGGTGATCCTGAGGCCGAGCTGGATGCGCTGGTCGGCGGGCGAGGCGTTGAGCGCCTGAGCGTCCGTATTGGCGACAATGAAGTCCACGCCTTGAACCTCACTGGCGATCATGTTGGCGATGGCATTGCCTCCGGCGCCGCCCACTCCGATCACGCTGATGCGCGGCCTCAACTCGTCCACCTCGGGCCGGATGAAGTCGATGCTCATGGTCTAATCTCCCCTGAGTACTCGCACCGCGTGCGCCTTGCTAACCCCTTTTGCACTATGCGATTCTGCGGTGCGAGCAAAAAGTTAACGCGTCGGTCATTTTATTTGGGTCCGGCCTCACCACCGGCAATGGCCAGGATCGCCCGGAGAAGGGCACCGGCAAGGAGGAGTGCGATGGGTGGGCTGGTTGCCCGCACGAGCGCTCCGACGTAGCCGGTGCCCTTTTCCGGGCGACCCCGAAGGGGCGCGGCGGAGAGGCGGCCCTGCTGTCGTCGCTCGATCGGTCACGATGAAACTTCATCGCTCCCTCCTCACTCCTAACCATGTCCGCCTCTCCGCCACGTCATGGCCGTTGCCGGTGGTGAGGCCGGACCCTAATAACCACTTCGGAAAGCGGCGATCATCCGCTGCAAAACATTGCCCCCGCTCGGCCTTTGGACGACCTGTCCGGGAGCCATGATCGAGCGCAGATCGAGCTCGTCGGACGCCGCGAACAAGGCGAGCCCGACCAGGGTCGCGAAAGCGGGCCCGCTATGGGCGTCGGGAAGACCCGCGAGGCTCGGCCGGCCGACCCTGACCGCGCGGCCGAGCACGCCCTGGGCGTAATCGGCGATTCCCTTCAGTTCCGAGCCTCCGCCGGTCAGGACGACCTGGCGTCCGAACGGGCCGGCGAAACCCAGCTCCTTGAGCGCTCCGGCGATCTCGCCGGCGAGATGCTCGAGCCGCTGGCGGATCACCGCGATCAGCTGGGCGCGGGTGATCCGGGCCGCCTCGGTCCCCTCCTCGGAGCCGGCGATCGGCGCGAGCTCGATCATGTCGTGATTGTCGCGCGGGCTGGTCGTCGCCGAGCCGTAAAAGCATTTCATCCGCTCGGCCTCGACGCGGCGGGTCCCGAAGGCCGAGGCGATGTCGTCGGTGATGTCGATCCCGCCGATCGCCAGCGACTTGAGGCCGACCAGCATCCCGCCGGCGAAGACCGAGACGTTGGTCACTCCCGCGCCGAGCTCGACCAGGGCGACCCCGAGCTCCCTTTCCTCTTCGCTCAGGCAGGCCTTGCCGGCGGCGACCGGCGAGGCGACGATCGCCTCGACGCCGAGATGGGCGGAACGGACGCACAGGTCGAGGTTGCGGACCGGCGAGGGCTCGGCCGAGATGACGTGGATGTCGACCGCGAGCTTGTCGGAGTGGAGCCCGAGCGGCTTCTTCACCCCTTCTAGCCCGTCCAGAGTGTAAAGCGCCGGCATTGCGTGGAGGATCATCCGCCCGCCCGCGTCGATCGAGTCCCGGCCCACTCCGAGAAGCTCGTCAATATCCTCTTTCTGGATGCGGCGGCCGCCGATCCCGACCTCGACCCCGGCGAGGCTGCTGACCAGGCCGCCGGCCGAGAAGCCGACGAAGACATTCTCGATATTGGTCGCGGCGATCCGCTCGGCCTGCTCGACCGCCTCGCGGATCGTCGCCTCGGTGCGCTCCATGTCGGCGATGAAGCCGCGCTTGACGCCCCTGCTCTCGCGCTGACCGGTGCCGAGGATCCGAAGCCCGCCATCCTCGCCCGGCTCGGCGATCAGGGCCGAGACCTTGGACGAGCCGACGTCGAGCGCGGTCACCAGCTTGCGTGCGGGAGGGGCGGGCATTCGCTTCATCAGATCGTGATTCTCGGATCGACCGCGGGGGTGGCGCCGGCCGTGGCAGGCGCTGCGGGCGGCGGCGGCGGTGGGGCCGCGGGCGCGGGCTGGGCGCCGACGCCGGGAACGCCGCCGCCGGGCTGGCTCGACACGCGTACGATGAACTTGCCGGGGATCCGCATGTCGAAGCGCGGATAGCCGCGGCCGAGCAATTGGGTGGCCTGGTCCATCGTCGCGAAACGGGCGAGCGCCTTTTTCGCCGCACCCTCGCCTTCGGGAAGAGCCAATGTTTCGCCGGAATGGAATCGTATGTCCCAGCGCCGTCCGCCGATCCAGGTCGCCCCGGCGATGATCGGCTTCAATTGCGGCGCGGCATCGGTCAGCCGGGCGAGCTCGGCGGCGTGACGGTTGGCGGCGGGGCCGATCACCAAGGGCAGATCGGGCATGGCGTCGAGCTTGACCGGCTCGAGCACGACCCCGTCCATGTCGATCAAGGCGAGCTGGTTGCGATATTGCCAGATCGCGGCCGGGCGGCGCTCGACGATGTCGACCACCAACGTATCGGGAAGCCGGCGCGAGACCCGGGCCTCGCGGACCCAGCCGAACTGGAGCAGGCGCTGGCGCGTGCCTTCGAGATCGACCAAGGGCATGGCCAGGCTCGGCTGGTCGAGCGCGACATTGTAGACCGGCAGCCGCTCCATCCGGTCGAGGCCCTTGATCTCGACCCTCTTCACCGCGAAGCCGGCCTCGCCGACCGCCTCGCCGATGCTGTTGCCGACCATTTGCGGGATCCTGAGCGCGATCAGCAACGCGACTCCGAGCGCGCAGAGCATCAGCATGAAGACGAGCCAGCTCAGCCGGCGAACCGCCTCGGGCAGCGCGTCGGACTGCGCCTTGCCCTTGCGCCGGCCCTGCTGGCCGCGGCCCTGTACGCGCCCGGTGCTTCGTCCGCGCGGCGGTGCTCCGCGGGCGACCCTTGCGGTCATTCCTGCTTCCCTTCGTTTAGAGCTTCGTCGACGATCCTTTGGACCAGATCGGCATAGGACATGCCGCGATGGCGGGCCTGCTCGGGCACCAGGCTCAAAGCGGTCATTCCCGGCTGGGTGTTGACCTCGAGCAGATAGAGGCCCTCCACCCCCTGCTCGTCGTCCCAGCGGAAATCGGCGCGCGAGCAGCCGCGGCAGCCGAGCAGCCGGTGGGCGTCGCGCGCCATCGCCATTGCCGCATCGCGAATCTCGTCCGGTATCCCGGCCGGGCAGATGTGCCGGGTGAGGCCGTCCGTATATTTGGCGTCGTAATCGTAGAAGCCGGTCGTCGGCTGGAGTTCGGTGACCGCAAGCGCCTCGTCGCCGAGCACCGCGACGGTGAGCTCGCGGCCGCGGATGAAGGGCTCGGCGAGAAGATGGTCGAACTTCTGCCAGGGGCCGGCGACGTCGCGCCCGATCGGGTTGCCGTAATTGCCTTCGGCGGTGACGATCGCGACTCCGACCGACGAGCCTTCGTTGACCGGCTTCAGCACATAGGGCCGGGCCATCGGATCGCCCTCGTAAAGGCTCTCGCTGGCCACCATCCTGCCGGGAGGCATTCGGATTCCGTTAGGGACGAGCTGCTGCTTGGTCAGCTCCTTGTCGATCGCGATCACCGAAGCGGTGAGACCGCTATGGGTGTAGGTGAGCCCCATCAGGTCCATCATGCCCTGGACCGTGCCGTCCTCGCCGGGCGTGCCGTGGAGGGCGTTGAAGACGACGTCGGGCGAGGCTTCGGCGAGCCGCTCGGCGACGTCGCGGCCCATGTCGATCCGGGTCACCCGGTGGCCCAGCCCTTCGAGCGCGTCGGCGACTCCGGCGCCGCTGTTCAGCGACACCTCCCGCTCGGCCGACCAGCCGCCCATCAGCACCGCGACGTGGAGGGGCTCAGCCATGCTCGCCCCCTTCCGTCATCCCAGCGAAGGCTGGGGTCCATGCAGACTCCGTGACCGGCCCCAACTCAGCATGGATGCCAGCCTCCGCTGGCATGACGATTGAACGCAAACTCACTTCACCACTCCAACGCGCTGGATTTCCCATTCGAGCCGGACCCCGCTGTCCGCGGCGACCCGCCGCCGAACCTCCTCGCCCAAGGCCTCGATGTCCGCGGCCGTCGCACCGCCCAGATTGAGCAGGAAGTTGCAATGTTTCTCCGAGACCTGGGCGCCGCCGATCCGGAGGCCCCGGCAGCCGGCGGCGTCGATCAGCTTCCAGGCCTTGGTCCCTGGCGGATTCTTGAAAGTCGAGCCGCCGGTTCGGCTTCGAAGCGGCTGGCTCGCGTCGCGCTCCTCGGCGATCCGGTCCATCTCGGCGCCGATCGCCGCCGGATCGCCGGGCGCGCCCTCGAACAGGGCCTCGACCACCACCGCGCCCTCGGGCACCTCGCTGTGCCGATAGGTGTAGCCGAACCGCGACTTCGGCCAAGTCTCGGCGGTGCCGTCGCGAAGGACCAGGGTCGCCTCGACCAATATGTCGGCGACTTCGCGGCCATAGGCTCCGGCGTTCATCCGAACCGCGCCGCCTGCGGTGCCGGGGATTCCGCGCATGAACTCGAGACCCTTGATGCCGGCATCGCGCGCCTTGCTCGCGACCGTGATGCCCATCGCCCCGCCGCCGGCGCGGACCCGGTTGCCCGGCTCGACCGCGACTTTCGCCATCGCTTTGGGCAGCCGGACGACCACGCCCGGCACTCCGCCGTCGCGGACGATGAGGTTCGATCCGACCCCGACCGGCATTACCGGGATGGCCGGGTCGAGCCCGCGCAAGAAAGCCGACAGATCGGCCACGTCTTTCGGCCGGACCAGCCATTCGGCCGGACCGCCGGTCCGGAACCAGATGAAATCGGCGAGCGAGCCGCCGCGCTCTGCCTCGCCCTGGATCGGCGGCAGCTCGAGAGTCGCGGCGCTCATTTGGCGAGCCTCGCCTGATTGACTCCGTCGGCCAGGCCGGCCGCCCATTTGGTGATGTCGCCGGCGCCGAGGCAAATCACCATGTCGCCGCGCGCGGCGAGATCGCGAAGCTGGAGGCAGAGATCCTGCTGATCGGCGACGGTTCGCGCGGCGCGGTGGCCGCGCTGCTTCAGGCCCTCGACCAGGGCCTCTGAATCCACCCCGTCGATCGGCTCCTCGCCGGCGGCGTAGACCGGAGCGACATAGACGACGTCGGCATCGTTGAAGGCGCCCTGGAACTCGTCCATCAGATCGTGGAGCCGGCTGTAGCGGTGGGGCTGGACGACCGCGATCACCCGCCCCTCTGCGCCCTCGCGGGCCGCGGCGAGGACCGCCTTTATCTCGACCGGATGATGGCCGTAATCGTCGATCACGATCGCCCCGTCGATCTCGCCGACCCGGGTGAATCGCCTTTTGACGCCGTGGAAGCGGTCGAAGCCGTGGGCGATCACCTCGTCCTTCATGCCGAGCTCGACCGCGACTCCGATCGCGGCCAGCGCGTTCTGGACATTGTGGCGGCCCGGCATCGGCAGCTCGATGCCGGAGATCCGGCGCTGGTTTCCGGCACGGTCGCGCAACGCGACGTCGAAGCGGTTTCCGCCAGGGATCGGGACCACGTTCTCGCCGCGAATGTCGGCCGGAGCGGCGAAGCCGTAGGTCACCACCCGCCGGTCGCGAAGCCGCGGGATGATGGTCTGCACTTCCGGGTGGTCGATGCAGAGCAAAGCAGCGCCGTAGAAAGGCACATTCTCGACGAACTCGACGAACGCATCCTTGACCCGCTCGAAGCTGCCATAATGGTCGAGATGCTCGGGATCGATGTTGGTGACGACCGCGATGGTGCCGTCGAGCCGGAGGAAGCTTCCGTCGCTCTCGTCGGCCTCGACCACCATCCAGTCGGAGCTTCCGAGCCGCGCATTCGAACCGTAGGCGTTGATGATGCCGCCATTGATCACGGTCGGGTCGATTCCGCCCACGTCGAGCAAAGCGGCGATCATCGAGGTCGTGGTAGTCTTGCCGTGAGTGCCGGCGACCGCGACGGTGGCTTTGAGCCGCATCAGCTCGGCAAGCATCTCGGCCCGGCGGACGACCGGGATCCGCCGCTCATAAGCGGCGACGATCTCGGGATTGTCCTTCGGGATGGCGGTCGAGACGACGACCACGGCGGCATCGTCGACATTTTCGGCGCGGTGGCCGATCTTCACCTCGATCCCGGCCTTGCGAAGACCCTCGACGACATAGGATTCGGAGAGGTCCGAGCCCTGCACCTTGTAGCCCAGGATGTGCATCACCTCGGCGATCCCGGACATGCCGATTCCGCCGATGCCGACGAAGTGGATCGTTCCGATGTCGGTTCCGACACCCCTCATGCGAATGCCCCGCTCGGGATCGGGCGAAGCACGGCTTCCTCGGCGACGAGCGGATCGGCGCCGAAATCGCGGCCGGTGCGCTCGACCAGGTCGGCGAGATCGCGGGCAGCGTCCGGGCGGCCGACCGCCCGCGCCTTGGCCGCGGCATTGGCCAGCGCGGAGGGATCGAGGCCGAGCTTCTGCATCTGCTTGGCGAGCTCGACCGGGGTGAAGTTCCTCTGCGCGATCATGCGCGCCCCGCCGGCACGGGCCATTTCGCGGGCATTGGCGCTCTGATGGTCGTCGGTCGCTCCGGGCAGCGGGATCAGGATCGCCGGCCGGCCGGCGGCGGTCAGCTCGGCGATCGTCGAGGCGCCGGCGCGAGCGACGATCAGGTGCGACCAGGCGAGCTTGTCGGGCATGTCGGTGATGTAGGTGGCGAGGTCGGCGGGGATTCCGAGCCGGGCATAGGTCGCCCGCACCTGGTCGATATCCTCGGGCCGGCATTGCTGGGTGACCTGGAGCCGGCGGCGGAAATGCTCGGGAAGCATGGCCAGTCCATCGGGGACGACCTGGGCGAGGATCGAGGCGCCCTGGCTCCCGCCGGTGACCAGCACCCGAAAGATGCCCTCCTCGTCGAGCGCCGGATAAGGCTGGTCGCGAAGCGCCAGAACCTCGTCGCGGACCGGATTGCCGACGAGATGGGTCTTGGCCTCGAGACTGGGCGCCAGCCTGGCGACCCTTTCGTAGGCTGTCGCGATCGCGTCGACCTTGCCCGCCATCAGCCGATTGACCCTGCCGAGCACCGCATTCTGCTCGTGGATCAGCGTCGGGATCCGGTCGCCGCGCGCCGCCATCAGCGCCGGAAGCGCGGGGTAGCCGCCGAAGCCGATCACCGCCGAGGGCTGGAAGGTCTCGTAGAGGCGCGAGGCCATGGCACGTCCGGTCAGGGTGGCCCGGACCGCCCGGAGCCAGCCGAGCGGGCCGCCGGCAAGCCGCCCGGCGGGAAGGACGTGGACCGGGACGCCGTCGAACAGGCCCGGGATGCGGGCGCCGCGGTCGTCGGTGATCAAGGCGGCGCGGTGGCCCCGCCGCATCAATTCCTCGGCCAGGGCATGGGCCGGGATCATATGCCCGCCGGTTCCGCCGGCGGCGAGGACGTAATGGCGCGCCAAGGTCCCGAAGCTGCTCATCGTCCGCTTCCCTTCACGACGTAAGGCGAGCGGTGGAGGTAGGGGTTGCGGCGGGTGAAGGCGAGAAGCAGCCCCATTCCGATCGACAGCGCGATCATCGACGATCCGCCATAGGAGATAAACGGCAGGGTCATGCCCTTGGACGGGGCGATCTGGACGTTGACCGCCATGTTGATCAGAGCCTGGAGGCCGAACTGGCAGACCAGCCCGGCGGCGGCGAGGACGACGAAGCTGTCCTCCTCGTGGAGAAGGCGGATCAGCACCCTTGCGACGATGACCAGATAGATGATCGCGATGGCCAGGCAGGCGATCATCCCGAACTCCTCGCCGATCACCGAGAAGATGTAATCGGTCTGCGGCTCTGGCAGCGAGAATTTGCGGACTCCGGCGCCCGGCCCAACTCCGAACAGGCCGCCGGCGGTGAGCGTCTTGAGCGCGCTGTCGGTCTGGTAGGTGTCGCCGCCGGCGAACAGGAAGGCGTCGATCCGCGCGGTCGCGACCGGATAGAAGAAATAAGCGAGCACGATGCCGGCCAAAGCGGCGACGGCGAGAAAACCGAGCACCCGGAGCGACGCTCCGGACAGGGTCAGGAGCAATACCCAGGCCGAAACGAAGATGATCGTCTCGCCGAAATTGGGCTGCTGCATCAGCAGCAAAGCGACGATCCCGGTGACGATCCCGGACAGAGGCACGACCGGCAGGCTGTTGTCCTGCTGCTTCAGCGACAGCAGCCAGGCGACGCTGACGATGAAGAGCGGCTTCAGGAACTCTGACGGCTGGAACTGGGCGATGCCCATTCCGAGCCAGCGCCGCGCGCCGTTCACCTCGACCCCGATCACCGGCACCAGGAAGAGGCAGACGGTGAAGATCAGCGCTCCGACCAGGCTCAGCCGGCGCGCCAGCGGCCGGGGAAGCATCGAGACCGCGATCATCACCGGGATCGCCGCGATGATCCAGACCAGCTGGCGATAGAAGAAATGGAGCGGCGCGAAGTTCACGCCGCCGCCGGACAGGCGCTGGCCCGCGGCCGGCGATGCCGCCGCGACGGCGACCAAACCGATCACGATCAGGACCGCGACGAAGAACAGAAGGACCCGGTCGATCTCCCAGAACCAGCGGCCGAGCGCGCTTCGGTCCGACCGGCCGAGCCGGTTGGCGCTCTTCAGCCTGAGTTGCTCGACGACATTCATTGCAACGCCTCCACGGCGGCCCGGAAAGCCTCGCCTCGGGCCTCATAATCCCTGAACTGGTCGAACGATGCGCAGGCCGGCGAAAGCAGCACCACTTCGCCGGGGCTGGCCGCCTCGGCCGCCGCTCCGACCGCATGGGCAAGCATCTCGCACTCGGTCACCTTCACCTTGGGCTTAAGAAGCCGGGCGAACATCGGGCCGGCTTCGCCGATCGTGTAGGCGCCCTTCACATTGCCGAGGAACGGCTCGCAGGCGTCGAGCTCGTCGGACTTGGGCAGCCCGCCGAGGATCCAGTGAAGCCGGGGATCGGGGTCGCGCGGATAGGCGGCGAGCGCCGGGGCGGTCGAGGTCGGGTTGGTCGCCTTGCTGTCGTTGACGAACAGGATTCCGTTCTTCTCGGCGACCCGCTCCATCCGGTGCGGAAGGCCCGTGTAAGTGGCAAGCGCCGCCTTGGCCGCCGCCGCCTTGATACCCAGCACCCCAGCGACCGCGACCGCTGCGGCGACGTTCTGGGCGTTGTGCGGACCCTGTAGCGACGGCCAGTTCTCCTGGCCCCTTACCTCGCCCGATTCGACCAGGATGCGCTCGCCCGTAAGCTGGCCGGCGATCGCGCGGGTATGATCGTCCTCGATCGCGATCACCGCGACATGGCCGGGCGACTGCATCGTGAACAAACGCGCCTTCGACGCGGCATAATCGTCGATCCCGTCATAGCGGTCGAGATGGTCGGGGCTGATGTTGAGCAGCACCGAGACGTCGCAATCGAGGCTGTGGGTGAGGTCGATCTGGTAGGAAGAGAGTTCGAGCACATAGACACCGACGCCATTCTCGTTGGGCTCGAGCGGATCCTGGGCAAGGATCGGAAGGCCGATATTGCCGCCCATCGTCGCCGGCATCCCGGCGCTCCGGGCGATGTGATGGATCAAAGCCGTCGTGGTCGACTTGCCGTTGGTGCCGGTGATCCCGACCACCTTGTGCGGCGGCAAAGCCGGCCGGGCCTGAGCGAACAATTCCACATCGCCGAGCAGGGGCACGCCCGCCGTCCGCGCCCGCTCGGCGATCGGGTGGCGGTTGAGCGGAACGCCCGGCGAAACGACGATCCCGTCATAGCCGTAGAGCGAGGTGACGAGAGGATCGGCGATCCGCGCTTTGTCAGCGACCGCGGCGCGAGCCTCCTCGCGATTGTCCCAGGCCATCACCTCGGCGCCGCTCGCGACGAGCGCGTCGACCGTCGCCAGCCCCGAGCGGGCAAGGCCGAGCACGGCGTAGCGCTTTCCGGCGAAGGCGGGGCTCGTGATCACCGCAGCTTCAACGTTGCAAGGCCGGCGAGGGCGAGGACGAAGCTGATGATCCAGAAACGGATCACAACGGTCGGCTCGGACCAGCCCATCTGCTCGAAATGATGGTGGATCGGCGCCATCTTGAAGACGCGCTTGCCGGTCCTTTTGTAGAAGAAGACCTGGATGATCACCGACATCGCCTCGACAACGAACAGGCCGCCGATGATCCCGAGGACGATCTCGTGGCGGGCGGAGACGGCGATCGCTCCGAGCGCTCCGCCGAGCGCCAGGCTGCCGGTGTCGCCCATGAAGACCGCCGCCGGCGGGGCGTTGAACCAGAGGAAGGCGAGGCCCGCCCCGACGATCGCCGAGCAGAGAACGGTGAGATGGCCGACGCCCGGCACGTGCGGGATTCCGAGATAGGCCGAGAAAACCGCGTTGCCGGCGAGATAGGAGATGACCAGGAAAGCGAGGCTGGCGATGATCACCGGCATCGTGGCGAGGCCGTCCAGTCCGTCGGTCAGGTTCACCGCATTGCCGAAGGCGACGACGACGAACGCGGCGAAAACGATGTAGAAGGGTCCGAGGTCGATAACCGGGCCGTTGTAGAAGGGGATGTAGAGCTCGGTTCCGGCGCCGCGGGTGATCATCCAGCAGCCGATCGCCGCGACCGCGAACTCGGCGATCAGCCGGACCCGGCCCGAGACGCCCTTGTGGCTCCGCTTGGTCACCTTGTCGTAATCGTCGAGGAAGCCGATCGCGCCGAAGCCCAGAGCGATGAACATGCAGGCCCAGAGATAGCGGTTGGAGAAGTCCATCCACAGGAACATGGCCAGAGTGACCGAGGTCAGGATCATCAGCCCGCCCATGGTCGGCGTGCCGCGCTTGGCGAGATGGGTCTCGGGGCCGTCGGAGCGGATCGGCTGGCCGTGACCCTGGCGGACCCGGAGCAGGGCGATGAACTTCGGCCCGATGACCAGGCCGATGAACAGAGCGGTGGCGACGGCGGCGCCGGCGCGGAAGGTTATGTAACGGAACAGGTTCAGCACGCCGGGGAAGCCGAGCTGCTCGGAAATCCACAAGATCATCAGCTTTTCCCGCCAGCCAGCGCCTCGACGAGCGCGGCCAGTCCGATCGAGTTCGATCCCTTCACGAGTATCGCGTCGCCCGGCCCGATCGCGCCTTCAAGCCGATCGATCGCAGAGGCCGCGTCGGGCACATGCTCCATTTTGACTCGGGGGCCAAGCGCTTTCGCCAGCGCCTTCATCTCCTCGCCGACGAGCAAGGCGTGCTCGGTCCCGGCGGCGATCACCGGTTCGGCCAGGGCCTTGTGATATTCATCCGAATCCGGCCCCAGCTCGCGCATCGCTCCGAGCACGACGATGCGCCGGCCGCTCACCTCCAGGGCCGCGAAGCTCTTCAGGGTCGCGGCCATCGAGGCGGGATTGGCATTGTAGCTTTCGTCGATCAGCAAAGCCTCGCCGCCGTCGGCGGGGATCAGATGCCGCTCTCCCCGCCCCTTCAGTCCGGCCATGTCGGCCAAAGCAAGGCCGGCGGCGGCGAGATCGCCGCCCATCGCCTGGACCGCGCCGAGCACGGCGAGAGCGTTCGAAACCCAATGGTCGCCCGGCTGGGAGATGGTGAAGGTGAGCTCGGCGCCGGGCAGGATGGCGGTGACCAGCGAGCCGCCGCCCGAGGCCGGAACCGCGTCGCGGGCGCGGATGTCGGCGCCCTCGCCCCGCCCGAAGGTCAGGACGGTCCCGGCATGGCGGCGCGCTGCGGCGGCAAGCCGGTCGCGATGCGGGCTGTCGAAGGGGATGAGGGCGGTTCCGCCTTCCTCCAGCCCTTCGAAGATCTCGGCCTTGGCGTCCGCAATCTCTTCCTCGCTGCCGAAAAATTCGCGGTGGGCCGGGGCGATTGCGGTGACGATCGCGACATGGGGCCGGACCAGACGGGTCAAAGCGGCAAGCTCGCCGGCATGGTTCATGCCCATCTCGAAGATTCCGAAGCGCGCGTCGCGCGGCATCCGGGCGAGCGAGAGCGGGACCCCGGTATGATTGTTGTAGCTCTTGACCGAGCGATGCGCGCGGCCCGGAGCGGCCCGATCGAGCGCCGCGAACAGGGCTTCCTTGGTTCCGGTCTTGCCGACCGAGCCGGTCACTCCGCAGATCCGAGCTTCGCTGCGGGCGCGTGAGGCGCGGCCGAGATCGTTCAGGGCGCGCATCGTGTCGGCGACATGGACATGAGGCCCGCCAACCTCGGCGCTGACGACGGCACCCGCAGCGCCGGCGGCGAAGGCTCGCTCGACGAAGAGATGGCCGTCACTGCTCTCGCCCTTGAGCGCGAGGAATAGATCCCCGCTCTCGACTTCGCGCGAGTCGAAGGTCACTCCGCTGGCTTCGAAATCGCCGTGGACGGCGCCGCCGGCAGCCCGTGCGATCTCATCCGAAGTCCAGAGCATGCTCATAATTCCCCCTCCCGCAAGCGGGAGGGGAGGAAGGGATTTGTCCGGCGCCGGATCACGACGCGCACTCCCGAGTAACCGCGACATCATCGAACGGCAACACCTTCATATCCTTGCCGGCGCCGACGATCTGGCCCTGCTCATGGCCCTTGCCGGCGAGCAGGATGAGGTCGTCGGGGCCCGCTTCGGCGACAGCGGCGGCGATCGCTTCGCGCCGGCCGCCAATCTCGCGGCCGTTCGGAGCGCCGGCCAATATGTCGCGGCGGATCGCGGCCGGATCCTCGCTGCGCGGATTGTCGTCGGTGACGATGACCAGATCGGCGAGCTTCGACGCGACCGCGCCCATCTCCGAGCGCTTGCCGACATCGCGGTCGCCGCCGGCGCCGAAGACGATGATCAGCCGGCCTTTGGCGTGGGGCCGGAGAGCGGCGATCGCGGCCTCGATCGCGTCGGGCGTATGGGCATAATCGACATAGACCGGAGCGCCGGCGCGGCTGATCACCGCGCGCTCGAGCCTGCCGCGGACCGGCTGAAGCCTCGACAGATCGGCGAGAGTCCGCTCGACCTCGCCGCCGGTGGCGATGACCAGGCCGGCGGCGGTGAGCGCGTTGGCGGCCTGGTAGGCGCCGATCAGCGGCAGGCCGACCTTCCTGGGCTTGCCGTCGATCTCGAGCGCCAAGGTCTGGCCGAGCTGTGTCGGAGCGCGATCGACAAGCTTCAAAGTGTTGCCGCGCGCGCCGACGGTCAGAAGCCTGAGCCCTCGCTCCGTGGCGCGGGCGATCACCTCGTCGGAGCGCGGGTCGTCGGTCCAGATCACCGCGACCCCGTCCGGCTCGACCACTTCGGAGAAGAGCCGCATCTTCGCCTCGAAATAATCGTCCATCGTGCCGTGATAATCGAGATGGTCGCGGCTGAAATTGGTGAAGGCGGCGGCCCGGACCGGAAGGCCTTCGGTCCGGTATTGGGCGAGGCCGTGGCTCGACGCCTCGAACGCGGCATGGCTGACGCCCTCGCGGGCGAGGCCGGCCATATTGCCCAGGAAGGTGACGATGTCCGGGGTGGTGAGGCCGGTGGTCACCCGGTCGTCGGCGGTGGTCACGCCGAGAGTCCCGATCGAGGCGGCGTGATGCCCGGCCATCCGCCACAGCTGGCGGGTCAGCTCGACGTTCGAAGTCTTGCCGTTGGTTCCCGTGACGGCGACGACGGTCTCCGGAAAAGGGCGGAAGAATTTGGCGGCGAGCCGGGCGAATTCGCGCCTCGGCTCGGCGGCGGCGATATGGGCGGCGCCCTCGACCCGCGCTTCGGGCCGGGCGACGACCGCCACCGCTCCGGCGTTCACCGCCTCGGGAATATAATCCTCGCCATTATGGACCGTGCCGCGGAAGGCGCCGAAGACGGTGCCTGGAGCCACCTTGCGGTGGTCGATCGCGAAGCCGGTCACGCGGGAATCGGAATCGATCCCCGCAATGTCGGCCAGGCGCACGGCTCAATGTTCCCCATCGTGCCGAACGAAGGGCATGACCTCCGACAGTCTGGCTTCGCGGGTCGAGTCCGGCCGGATGCCGAGCAGGGCGCCGGTGCGGCTCACCACCCGCGATACGACCGGGGCGACGTTCCAGCCGGCGGTATGGAAGCCGTAGGTCTCGGCGGTCGCCTTGGGATCGTCGAGCATCGCGACGACGACGTAGCGGGGGTCGTCCATCGGGAACACGCCGGCGAAGGTGGTGACTACCGCGGCGCCCGAATAACGGCCCCCGGAGATTTTCTCGGCGGTGCCGGTCTTGCCGCCGACCCGATAGCCGGGCGCGTCGGCTTTCTTGCCGGTGCCCTCGGTGACGACCAGCCTGAGCAGCGCCCGCATCTTGTAGGAGGTGTCGGCGGTGAAGACGCGGTGGCCGTTCGGGACGGGATGGCCCGGGCCGATCTTGAGAAGGGTCGCCGGCCGCCAGATGCCACCGTTGAACAGAGTCGCATAGCCGGTGGCGAGATGGAGCGGGGTGACCGCGATGCCGTGGCCGTAGCCGACCGTCATCGTCGCGATGTCGCCCCAGTCCGAGCCGGGAGTCAAAGTGCGGCCGCGCTCGTTCAATTCGATCGAGACCGGATCGAGGAAGCCCATCGCGCGAAGGAAGGCCTGCTGCCGGGTCGCTCCGAGCTCGGCCGCGATCTGGGCGGTGCCGATGTTCGAGCTCTCCTTCATGATCTCCGCCACGGTGCAGCGCCGGCCGAACGGATGGGTGTCGGTGATGGTGAAGCCGCCGCCGACATGAAGCTCCTTCGGACAATTATATTCCTTGCCGAAGCTGGTGATGATCCCGCTGTCCATCGCCATCGCGACGGTGAACGGCTTGAAGGTCGAGCCGAGCTCATAGACTCCCAGGGTCGCCCGGTTGAAGCCGGCCTCGACCGGCGCCTGCCCGGGCGCGTTGGGGTTGACCTGGGGAAGCGAGGTCAGTGCGAGGACCTCGCCGGTCCTGATGTCCATGACCACCCCGGCGGCGCCGATCGCGCTGAACCGCGCCATCGCCTCGGCGAGCTCGCTCTCGAGCGCGGCCTGGACCCGGGCGTCGATCGCCAGCGCGACCGGATCGCCGCGGGTCGCGACGTTGCTGAGCCGGTCGTCGAGCACCTTCTCCATGCCGGCGACGCCGTGGCCGTCCATGTCGGTCCAGCCCAAAATCTGCCCGCCGAGAGCGGTCTGCGGATAGAGGCGCTCGGGCTCGCGATCGAAGACGATCGCCGGCTCGCCCAATGCGTTCACCGCCTGGACCAGCTCGGGGACCGCTCGGCGGCTGAGATAGAAGAAATTGCGTTTCGAGGTCAGGATCGCGCGATATTGGGCGGCGGTCCGTTCCGGCATCAGGGCGGCGAGCTTCTCGGCGAGCTCGGCGGGATCGCCGAGCAATTTGGCCGGATGGATCGCGATCGACCAGGCGTCGATGGTCCGGGCGAGCGGAAGGCCGTTGCGGTCGACCATGTCGGCCCGGACCGGAATCAGCGGATTGCCGATCTGGGCGGCGCCGGACCGGTCGGTCAGCAATTGCAGGAGGATGAGCCGCCCGGCGATCAGCATCGTCACTCCGGCGAAGACCAGCATGACCAGCATCAGCCGGTGATAGGTCAAGGCCAGGCCCTGCCGGTCGCCGGCGGGCGCGAGCCTTTCGGGACGGGCGGCGATCGCGGTCATTTCTTGCCGGTGGTGGCGCCGCCCGCGGCGCCGGCGCGGGCTGGGGCGGAGCGATCATTGGTGGAGCGCGCGGCGGCCGGGCGCACCGAAGCGCCGGTCTCGGTTCGGGCCGTCGAGCCGCGCTCGGCCGCCCGCGAGGTCGCGACGCGGGCCGGGGCGATGGGCGCGGAATCGGCGCGTGCGACCTCGGTC
>JBKPOT010000024.1:0-111827 GCA_046733235.1 Pseudomonadota bacterium | reverse complement strand
CCTGATTACCGGCGGGACCGGCGCCGACAATCTGTGGGGCAGCGGCGGCAACGACATCTTCAACTACCGCACGACCGCGGAATCGACCTCCGCAGCCCGCGACACGGTCCACGACTTCTCGCTCGGCGACCTGCTCAACCTTTCGCCGATCGACGCGATCTCGGGCACCCCCGGCAATGACGCCTTCACCTTCATCGGCTCGGCGGCGTTCAGCAACACCGCCGGCGAGCTTCGAGCGGCCTTCTCGGGCGGCAACTGGACGGTGCAGGGCGACGTCAACGGCGACGGCGTCGCCGACATCGAGTTCGTCGTGGTCGTCAGCGACGCCCACCCGATCACCGGAGGCGACTTCATCCTCTGATCCGGGGAGTTGGGGCCGGACAATAAACGTCCGGCCCCGCTCGTCCGAATCCTCATCCCGGGGTCCGCGCTTGGTGGAGCGCCGCAGCGACACTAAGTTGTGACGATGCGGCTGCTCGAATCCGGCGAATCCACACCCAGGGCCGACTGGTCGGCGCTTCGCCGATTCCTCCCCTATCTCTGGCCCAAGGGTGAGGGGCGGCTGAAGGCGCGGGTGGTCGCGGCGGTGCTGCTCGTCTTCATCGCCAAGGGCGCGACCCTGATCATGCCCTTCGCCTACAAGGCGGCGATCGACCGGATGTCGACCGGGATGAAGGCCGAGGTCGGTCTCGCCGTCGCCCTGGTCGCGGCTTATGCCGGAGCGCGCTTCGGCGGGGTGCTGTTCGACAATCTCAGGAACGCGATCTTCGAGCGGGTCGGCCAGGACGCCGCCCGGCGGCTCGCCGAGACCGTGTTCCGCCACATCCACGAGCTGTCGCTGCGATTCCATCTCGAGCGGCGCACCGGGGCGCTCACCAAGATCGTCGAGCGCGGCACCAAGAGCATCGACATGATGCTCTATTTCCTCCTGTTCAACATCGCTCCGACCCTGATCGAGCTGACCGCCATCTGCCTGATCTTCGGCTTCAAATTCGGCCCCGGGCTGGTCGTCGCCACCCTCGTCATGGTCGTCGGCTACATAGCGTTCACCCGCTTCGTCACCGAATGGCGGACCCACCTCCAGCGGCGGATGAACGAGGTCGACAACCAGGCGATCGCCCGGGCGGTCGATTCGCTGCTCAACTACGAGACGGTCAAATATTTCAACGCCGAGAAGCGCGAGGCCGAGCGCTACGGCCAGGCGATGCGCGCCTTCGCCGACGCCGCGGTCAAGAACGAGACCTCGCTCGCCTGGCTCAATATCGGCCAGTCGCTGATCACCAACCTGATGATGGCCGGAGCGATGGGCTATACCGTCTGGGGCTGGTCGGCCGGCCTGTTCACGACCGGCGACGTCGTCCTGGTCAACACCCTGCTCGCCCAATTGTTCAGGCCGCTCGACATGCTCGGCTGGGTCTACCGGACCATCCGCCAGGGCCTGATCGACATGGAGGCGATGTTCAACATCGTCGACACGCCGGCCGAGGTGAAGGACGTGCCCGACGCGCCCGGCCTCGCGGTCGGCCCCGGCCGTGTCCGCTTCGAGGACGTGCATTTCGGCTATGAGCCCGAGCGCGAGATATTGAAGGGGATCGACCTCGACGTGCGGCCGGGCACGACTCTGGCGGTGGTCGGGCCGTCCGGCGCCGGCAAGTCGACCCTGTCGCGGCTGCTCTTCCGATTCTACGAGCCGACCGGCGGCCGGATCACGATCGACGACCAGGACATCTGCCTCGTCACCCAGGCCAGCCTTCGCGCCGCGATCGGGATCGTCCCGCAGGACAGCGTGCTGTTCAACGACAGCGTCGGCTACAATATCGGCTACGGCAGAGACGGCGCGGGGCAGGAGGAGATCGAGGCGGCCGCGAAGGGCGCCGCGATCCACGACTTCATCGCCAGCCTTCCCGAGGGCTATGAATCGAAGGTCGGCGAGCGGGGGCTCAAGCTTTCGGGCGGCGAGAAGCAGAGGGTGGCGATCGCCCGCACCCTGCTCAAGAATCCACCGATCCTGATCCTCGACGAGGCGACCAGCGCGCTCGACAGCCGGACCGAGGCGGCGATCCAGGAAACCCTGAGCAACGTCGCCGAGCGCCGGACCTGCATCATCATCGCCCACCGCCTCTCGACCGTGGTCGACGCCGACCAGATCGTCGTTCTCGACCAGGGCCGGGTTGCCGAGCGCGGCACCCACGCCTCGTTGCTCCGCCGGAACGGCCTTTACGCCGACATGTGGGCGCGCCAGCAGACCGAACGCGAGGAGGAGGAAGCCCAGGCAGCCGAATAGACGCCGGCGGAGCGATTTGCGGCGAGCCGAGTCGCCCGCGCGGAACCTAAGCTTGCGGCGCTCGCTCTTGCCTCAGTCCTGACAGGGGGACCTGTATGTCCGAGCCGCTCGCACCGATTCTCGTCGTCGAAGACGATCCTGCCATTCTCGAATTCACCGCCGAATTGCTTGCCGACGACGGCCTCGAAGTGATCCGGGCGCGCGATTGCGGCGAGGCTCTGGCGGTGATGGAGAGCGGCCGGATCCCGTCCGTGCTGGTCACCGACATCGGCCTGGCCGAGGGCCCGAGCGGCCTCGATCTCGCCGCTCTGGTCGCCGAGCGTTGGCCGAACGTGAAGCTTCTCATCGTCTCGGGCCAGTGCCGGCCGAAACCCGATTCCTATCCGCAGCAGGCGATCTTCTTCACCAAGCCCTATGCCCATGGCGCCCTGGTCTCGATGATCCGAAGCAACGACTGGTAACCGACCGAGACGCAGGGGGTTGCCCCAATCGTGCTCAGGGAGGAAAAGGCGCGCCGCCGGCCCGCACAGGGCCACCTTGCCACCATGTGGGGATAGGAGGCGGAAAATGGCGTTCAGAACGACAATCTGGCTTTTGGCGGGCGGAGCGATGCTCGCCGCGGGCGGCCTTGCCTTGGCGAAGCCGATGCGGGCTTCGGGAGACGCCGCGATCATCCGAAGCGCGACATCGGCAGCGCCGGCCGCGGTCGGCCGCGGCGCGGCGGTCGTCGCGATGAAGGCCGACGGCTCGATGCGGATGGTTCGGGCCGGAAGCAACGGCTTCACCTGCATGGCCGATAATCCCGCATCGCCGGGCCCTGATCCGATGTGCATGGATTCCAACGCGGTCGACTGGGCGATGGCCTGGATCGCCCACCGCCCGCCCGCGACCGACAAGGTCGGCTTCATCTACATGCTGGCCGGCGGGACCGACGCGAGCAATGTCGATCCTTATTCGGAGCGTCCGTCGGCCGGCGATCACTGGATCAGCACCGGTCCTCACGTGATGGTGGTCGGGTCGCCGTCTTTGCTTGCCAACTATCCCACGGGACCGTCGCCGGACACGACTCGGCCCTATGTGATGTGGGCGGGCACGCCTTATGCGCATCTGATGGTGCCGATTCGCTAGCTAGACCCCGGGACCCGCGGGATCGGCGGCCGGTTAAGGTTTTTTCTTAACCGGCCGGTCGCAACTTGCCGCCATCATCGCGGCACGCCGGGGGGCATGGCGTGAAGGTGCTCGATGATACATGCCCAATGGCGCAAGGTCGCCCTCGTCGTCGACGACGAAGCCTTTGCGCGCCTGTTCGCGGTCCAGATCCTGCTCGACCAGGGCTATATCGTGCTCGAGGCCGCCGACGCCGAAGAAGGGCTCGAAATCCTCCAGGCCGAGCATGACGTCTCGGTCCTGTTCACCGATATCAGCATGCCCGGCGATCTCGACGGCCTCGACCTGGTCGAGCGCGCGAATCGCGACCGTCCCGACATCGCCTTGCTGGTGACCTCGGGCCACGGCGTGCCGGCGGGCCATCGCCTCCCCGCCGAGGCCCGCTTCCTTCCCAAACCTTATACGGCACACGCGCTCAGCGAAGCGATCCGCTCGACCGCCGCGCCGGTACCGAAGCCCCTCGTCGCCTGAGCGGGTGACGCGCGGATTTGTTCACGCTATGTCCAATTCATGCGCGAGCCCGGCGAGATTCTCCACGAAGTCTTCGGTTTCTCCGAGTTCCGGGGAGTCCAGGCCGATGTGATCGGCCGGGTGATGGCCGGCAGGCACAGTCTCGCGGTGATGCCGACCGGATCGGGCAAGTCGCTTTGCTACCAGGTTCCGGGGCTGGCGAGGCCGGGCACGGCTCTCGTCGTCTCGCCGCTGATCGCCTTGATGCACGACCAGATCCGGTCCGCCGAATCTTTCGGTATTCGTGCCGCCTCGCTGAACTCGGCCGACGAGGATCGCGGAGCGACGATGCGCCGGCTCCGGGAAGGCGTCCTCGATCTGCTCTATGTCGCTCCCGAGCGGGCGACGACGCCCGCCTTCCGGGAGCTTGTCGACGGCGTTCCGCTCGCTCTGATCGCGATCGACGAGGCCCATTGCGTCTCCGAATGGGGTCATGATTTCCGGCCCGATTACCGGCTTCTGCGGCCCCTGCTCGACTCCTTTCCGGACGTTCCGCGGCTGGCGCTGACGGCCACCGCCGACCGCCAGACCCGCGCCGACATCCTCGTCCAGCTCGGAATCCCGGAGGAGGGCCTCGTCCTCGCCGGCTTCGACCGGCCGAACATCCGCTATCATGTCCGGCCGCGCGACGGGATCGGAGCGCAATTGAAGGCTCTGCTCGACGATCAGCCCGGTCCCGGGATCGTCTATGTCCAGAGCAGGGACAAGGCCGGGAAGCTGGCCGAGCAGCTCGGCGGGCCGGACCGCAAGGCCTTGCCCTACCATGCCGGGCTCGATCCCCGGATCCGGGCCGCCAACCAGAGAGCATTCGTCGGCAGCGAGTCGATGGTGATGGCCGCGACCATCGCCTTCGGGATGGGAATCGACAAGCCCGACGTCCGATTCGTCGCCCATGCCGGCCTGCCCAAGTCGATCGAGGCTTATTATCAGGAGACCGGCCGCGCCGGCCGCGACGGCGACCCGGCCGAGGCCTGGCTGTTCTGGGGCGCCGAGGACTTCGCCCGGGCCCGCCACCGGATCGAGACCGAGGTGCCGGAGGCGCGGCGCTCCGGCGAGCGCCAGCGGCTCAACGCCTTGGCGGCGTTCGTCGAGACAGCCGGCTGCCGGCGGGCACTGCTGCTGCGCCATTTCGGCGAGGATCCGCCCGAAAGCTGCGGCAATTGCGACAATTGCCTGGCGCCGCCGGTCACGGTCGACGCCACCGAAGCCGCGCGCAAATTGCTCTCGGCCGCCTTCCGCACCGAGATGCGGTTCGGGATCGGCCATCTCACCGACGTGCTCGCCGGCCGCGAGACCGACAAGGCGATCGGCTTCGGCCATCATCGCCTCTCGGTGTTCGGCATCGCCGACGAGGAGGAGCTCGCTCTGGTCAAGCCGGTCGCCCGCGCCTTGCTCGCCCGCGACGCACTCCGATCCGACGCTTATGGCGGCCTCTCCTTCGGGCCCGGAGCCCGGCCGATCCTCAAGGGCGAGGAAAAGCTCGAATTGGTCCTGCCGCCACGGCGCGCGCGCCGCCCGCGCCGCGACCGGACCGCCAATCCCGTCGGCGATCCTCTGTTCGAAGCGCTCCGCGCCCGCCGCCGCTCGCTCGCCGAGGAAATGGGGGTTCCGCCCTACGTCATCTTCCACGATTCGACGCTTCGCGAAATCGCGGCGCGAAGGCCCGAAAGTCTCGATGCGCTGGCCGGGATAAGCGGGGTCGGAGCGGCCAAGCTCGACCGCTACGGCGCGGCTTTCGTCGCGGTTGTGCGTGACGAAACAGGATGATGATCCTGCGGCTGGACGAGAAGGCCTTTGTCGCCGGCCAGATCGAACCGGACGATATCCCCGAAATCGCCGCGGCGGGTATCGGAACGATCGTCAACAACCGGCCCGACGGCGAGGAGCGGGACCAGCCGGAAGCGTGGCGGATCGAAGAAGCAGCCCGAGCGGCGGGACTCGACTATCGTTTCATTCCGGTCGCCGGCGGCATCTCGAATGCCGAGATCGACGCGATGGTTGAGGCCCTTGGCGGAGCTCCGGCGCCGATTCTCGCTTTCTGCCGATCCGGTACCCGATCGACCTGTCTTTGGGCGCTGGCGCGGGCCCGGCTCGGCGACGATCCCGGCGATCTCATGGCGAAGGCCGGCCAGGCCGGCTTCGATCTTGCCCCCGTCGCCGCATTTCTCCACAAATGCTGACGTGGACGGCGCATTGCAGGGGGCGGCGATTCCTTCGTTTCTCGACGAACTGAAGAAACGCAGCGTCGTGCGCGTCGCCGGCTTCTACGCCGTCGCGGGCTGGGCGGTGTTCCAGGTCGTCAATGCCTTGTTTCCGGCGCTCGATTTCCCGCCCTGGACGGTCAGCCTCTCCGCCCTTCTGTTTCTGGCCGGTTTCCCGATCGCGGTCATCCTCGCCTGGATGTTCGAGATCACTCCGGAAGGCATCAAGCTGGTGCCTGGCGACCAGCGCAAGTTCGGCGCCGGCCAATATGGCTGGATCGACTGGCTGATCGCGGCGGTGGTGGCCGCCGCCTTCGCCTTCGCCGTCATCCAGCTCTCCAACGTGCGCCAGCTGGTAAGCGACAAGGTCGGCTCGGCTTTGGCTGGGACCTCGTCGCGATCGGTCGCGGTCCTGCCCTTCGCCAGCTTCTCCGCGGCGCAGAGCGACGGCTTCTTCGCCGACGGACTGACCGAGGAATTGATCAACAGCCTCGCCCAATCGCCCGAGCTCAAGGTCGCCGGACGCACTTCCTCCTTCTACTTCAAAGGCCGCAACATCGATCTGCGCGAGATCGGGCGAAAGCTCGGGGTTGCCCATGTGGTCGAAGGCAGCGTCCGCCGCGCCGGCGACCGGATGCGGGTCACGGCCCAGCTGATCAGCGTCCGTGACGGAATGCATCTCTGGTCCCAGACCTACGACCGCAACGTCGACGACGCCCTCGCGATCCAGACCGAAGTGGCCGAAGCGGTGGCCGGGAACCTCAAGGCCCGCCTGGTCGGCGACGACTCGCCCCCGCCCTCCGACAATCCCGACGATTATCGCGCGGCCCTGATCGCCAGCGCCCAGCTCCGAACCAACGACGTCGACGAGCTGCGCTCCGCCCGGAGCGCGTTCGCGGCGATTCGCGGCCGTAATCCCGAGAGCGCCGTCGCCCATGCCGGCTATGCCCAGGCGACGATCCTGCTTGCCCAGAATTTCCTCGCTCTGCCTTTCGACCAGGCTCGGCGCGAGGCCGAGCCGGCGATCGAGAGCGCGATCAAGGCCGATCCGAGCTCGGCGGAGGCCTGGCGGGCGCGGGGCGCCTTCGAGCGGGTGATGGCGATCCGCACCGGCGACGGCGCCCACCACAAAGCCGCTCTGGAGGCGCTGCGCAAAGCCTATCAGCTGGCGCCGAGGGATCCGGACACGATGATCCTGCTCGCCAACCAGCTTACCACCGAGGGTCAGACCGACCAGGCGATCGCTCTTGTCAGGCGGGCGCTGACGACCGACCCGCTCTCCCGCACCGGTCAGGAGGTGCTCGCCGGCGCGCTGGCTTCGGAAGGCAAATATGAGGAAGCGCATCGCGTCTTCGAAACCCTGATCGCCCTCTATCCCGACTATACCAGCGCGGCGAGCTCGTTCGGGTCGATGCTGATCTTCAAGCAGGGCCGGATGGACGAGGCGGTCCGTCTGCTCGACGATCCCAGGATCAGCGCCGACGATCCGATCAACGCCGTCCTGCTCGCCAACGCCTTCGCCAATCTCGGCCTGGACGACAGGGCCCGGGAAGCGCTCCGACGGGTTCCGAGGACGTCCGATGCCTGGCCGATCGTCCACGCCGCCGAGCTTCAGCTTGCCGGCAGGAAAGCAGATCTGCTCAGCTTCGCGCTATCGGAGAGCCGGCGGACCGGCGACCCGATCTGGGGCAGCGTCCAGGTCGTCGAGACCAGCCTGATGGGCCAATATCCGACCGCGCGCGCGGCGATTCCGGCCAACTTCCCGGGCGTGCTCAAATCCCCGCCGGATGTCGCCGATTATCGGGATGTCGACATCCTGCTCACGGCCACCGCGCTCCGCGAGACCGGCGCCGCCACCCAGGCGAACAATGTGCTCGAAGCGATGCTGGGCCGGATGCGGGGACGAAGCTTCCAGTCCGGCGACCAGCTTGCCGGCCAGGCCATGATCCTTGCCGCGCTCGGCCGCCAGGACGAGGCGATCGCGACGTTCGAGCGCGCCGCCGCCGCCGGATGGCGGATGCTGATCGACTTCGATTATTTCGTCCGTGTCGACCAATATCCGTTCATGGCCGAGACGGCGCGGGATCCGCGATTCCGCAAGATCGTCGCCGGGATCGAGGCCGATCTGGCGCGGATGCGGGAGAGTGTCGAGAAAGACGGCCCGCCCGCGTCAACCGCGAAGGCCTCGCCCTAGGGCTCGGCAAGGATCCGGCGCGCTTCGGCGAGATCCGACTCGTCGACCATCAGCCGGATCGGAACGACTCCGTCGAGGCCGCCCCAGTTCATCTCGACGTCGAACAGGATCGCGGTCACCCCGTCGGCCTCGAGCCTCGACTGAACGACCCCGGCCTCGAAGCTGTTATAATATTTGGCGAGTTCGACGAGCATCACCAGGGAGTCACGTCGCCGGCGTCGATCTCCGCCGCACGGGGCGTTCGGCCGAGGATCGCATTGCGGTGCGGGAACCGGCCGAACCTCTCGATGACGTCATGGTGCAGCCTGGCGTAGCGCAGTTGGTAGGCATCGCCGAGCGCGGTGAACAGGATCAGCGAGCGCTCCTGGTCGGCAATATCCTCGCTATGCTGGAACGGCATGTAGAGGAATCCGCGTTCTTGTGGTGTGAGCGCGTCGTCGAGATCCCGGTCCACCGCCCCGCGGGCGATGGCAAGCGCGAGCGGGTCGGTTCGGAACTGGTCGGCATGGCCGCGGAACATGTTGCGTGGAATTTGGTCGAACAGGATCACTCCGGCAAGCGCATGGCGCGGCGAGTCGAGGAAGGAGTCCGGCAGCGACTCCCTCCGCTCCTCCCAGATGTCGTGGGATCGCTCGGCAATCTCGGCGTCGAGCGCCGGGTCGGCCTTCCACCATTGCTTCTGATCGAGCCCGAACCAGAAGCTCAGCAGATCCTCGACCCAGGGTTCGGTCAAGCGGCGGTGCCTCCGACCGTCAGCCCCTCGATCAGCAGGGTCGGCTGGCCGACTCCGGCGGGGACCGACTGGCCGCCCTTGCCGCAAATGCCGACCCCTTCGTCGAGCGCCATGTCGTCGCCGATCGCGGCCACTTTGGTCAGCACCGTCGGGCCGTCGCCGATCAGGGTCGCGCCCTTGATCGGAGCGCCGAGCCGGCCGTTCTCGATCCGATAGGCTTCGGTGCAGGAGAAGACGAACTTGCCGCTCGTGATGTCGACCTGGCCGCCGCCGAAGCTCTTCGCATAGATGCCGTTCTTCGCCCGGGCGAGGATCTCGCCGGGATCGTCCTTGCCGCCGAGCATGAACGTGTTGGTCATCCGCGGCATCGGCGCATGGGCGAAGCTCTCGCGCCGGCCGTTGCCGGTCGCCTCGACCCCCATCAGCCGGGCGTTCAATCGGTCCTGCAAATAGCCCTTGAGGATTCCGTCCTCGATCAATGTGGTGCAGCGGGTCGGAGTGCCCTCGTCGTCGATCGACAGCGAGCCGCGCCGCTCGCCGATCGAGCCGTCGTCGACCACGGTCACGCCCGGCGTCGCGACCCGCTCGCCGATCCTCCCGGAGAAAGCCGAGGTGCCCTTGCGGTTGAAATCGCCCTCGAGGCCGTGGCCGATCGCCTCGTGGAGAAGGACTCCCGGCCATCCCGGGCCCAGCACCACCGTCATCTCTCCGGCCGGCGCCGCGACCGAGTCGAGATTGACCAGAGCCTGCGCGAGGGCGATGTCGACCGCCCGGTTCCACGCCGCCTCCTCGAACAGGCTGTCGTAGAGATAGCGCCCGCCCATGCCGTGATAGCCGGTCTCGCGGCGGCCGTTCTGCTCGACGACGATCTGGACGTTGAGCCTGACCAAAGGCCGGACGTCGTGGGCGACGAAGCCGTCCGGCCGGACGATGTCGATCACCGACCAGGAGCCGGCGAGCGACACCGAGACCTGGGCGACCCGCGGATCGCGGGCCCGGGCCGCGGTGTCGATCCGCTGGCAGAGCTCGACCTTGCGCGCGAACGGTACCAGGCTGAGCGGATCGCTGTCGGTATAGAGAAGGGCGTTGGTCCGCCGCGGCGAGGCGGCCGGCGAAGCGCCCGAGGGATCGAGCACCGACATGGTCTCTGCGGCGCGGCGGATCGCGCTTTCGCTGAGCTCGTTGGCATGGGCGAAGGCGGTGGTCTCGCCCGAGACTCCGCGAAGACCGAAGCCGGCCTGGGTGTTGAAGTCGGCGGTCTTGAGCCGCCCGTCGTCGAAGCCGAACGCTTCCGAGGCGATATATTGGAGGTAGAGCTCGCCGTCGTCGCAGCTCTTCAGAGCCTCGGCGGTCAGCCGCCGGGCGGAGTCGGGGTCGAGCCCGTCGGGGCGGTAGAGAAAGCGGCGGGGGTCTGCAGTAGCCATAGGGGCGATATAGGCCCGCACCGGACAAAGTCTAAGGGGCGATGCTCAGAGCTTTGAGAAGGCCACCCCTCTCCAGCCCCAGCCTGCTTTGTGGGCCGCTTCGATCAGCGGCTCCTTGATCTCGCTCGTGTCGAAGCGGTAGCTGTAAATCTCGCCCCAGGATCCGTCCTCGCGAAACGCATGGACGCTCTCGAAGCTTTTCTCCCACTTGCGGCCCCTGAACGCTTCCGCCTTGAGCGAGAGAGTCGGAACGCCGGCTTCCCATTCGACCTCCCATTCCTGATCCACCGCTCGGACCTCGCCTTTATCCTCGTCGAACTTCATCAGCACTTTGAAGACGCGCTTGATCCCCGCTTTCGCGAAAATCTCGTACCATTTCGCGTCGACGATCCTCCACTCCGCGACCAGATCGACATCCTCCTTCTTGCCTGAGCGGACAGTGAAAGGCGCGGTCTTGCGATTGACCGCCATCAGGCCCTCGCGCAATTTCGCGGCGGATTGGCGTTTGACGCCGGCCGGGGCGGGCTTGTTGCCGGTCAGCCAATCGAACAATCCCATCGCAACCTCCGAAGCCACTGACCGCCGCGGGCCGGCGGGACCACGCTGTGGCGCGGGCTCAGGCCTCGCACGCGACGCCCGTGTGTACAAGCGATGCCTGGATTGGGAGTGGACCCGCTTCCAGCTTGCTTCGAGTGGCGATGACGGCCACGGACTCGGATCGCAGGGAGAAAATCAGTGAATCGACGAAATTCGCGCGCGGGCTTTGCAATCGGCGCGCCGCTGCTCGCATCGATCTTCATCGTCGGGCTCGTTGCGTGCGGCCCGGAAGCGGATAGCGGCAACGCCGTCAATCTCACGGCGGGGGCGGAACCGGCGCTTCCGGCAAAAGCCAAGCTGCCCAAGGCCGCTCCGACGGAAGCCGCGGCGACTTCTGCCGTGGTGCTCGAGGGGAACGGCCTCACGCTCGTCGAGCGCGATGGCGGGGCCTCCCGGCCGATCGCCTTCGACGCTTCGATGACCGATACCGTTCAAGCCCTGACCCGGGCGCTCGGCGGTCCGCCCGATGTTCGCGGCACCAACGAGGAATGCGGCGCCGGCAGCCAGGACTTCGCGGAGTGGAAGGGGGTCATTATCCTCTGGTTCGCCGAGAAACGATTCGTCGGCTGGGAAAGCAAGGGCGGCCTCAGGACGGCCGACGGCCTGGGAGTCGGGTCGCGGCGGAGCTCGATGCGGCAGTTCCAGGTTGAGCAAAGCTCGCTCGGCACCGAATTCACCGGACCGAGCGGCTTGTACGGGATTCTCGAATCCCCCGCTCCGCGGGCGCGCATCACCGCGCTCTGGGCCGGCTCGACCTGCATATTCCGCTGAGGGGCCATTCGCCCCGGCTTCAGCCGCGAAGCCCCCGCAGCCGTTCCTGCCTTTGCTCCCGGGTCTGCGACAGGGCCCAGGTCCAGGCGGCGTCATAATCGTAGCCGCCCGGAATTCGCCGCTCGATCGCCACCATCCGGTCGGCGAAGCCGCGCCCGTTCAGGTCGGTCCAGGCGTCGTAGAGGAAAAGGTAGAGCAGGCGATGATCGTCGAGGCCGGAGCGCCTCGGGAAAGCGAGAGCAAGGCGGTGGCCGAGCTCGTGGACCAGGGTCGCCTTCTTGTAATCGGGCGAATAGGTCGCGCGAAGCCGGATCGTGCGGCCGTCATAGGAGGTCATAGGGCGCGCGTCCGATACGATCGCGTCAATCTTCGTCCCGGGGAAACGAAGCCCGCTCTCAGCCTCGAGCGCGGCGGCGATCCGCGGGCCGTCATCCTTCCAGATTCGCGCATAATCGGCGGCGGCGGCGTCGAAGCTGGACCGGACGGGAACGAAGGCGAGCGGCGGCGCGGCGGCGCCGAGCAAGAGGGCGCAGCCGAGCATCAGACACAATCGGCCGATCCCCATTCAGGAGGCCTGGACAGGCAACAGCGGCAGCTCGAGCTCGGCGGGCTCTTCCGCCGCCTCCATCGAATCGCCGAGATTGGAGAGGCCGAGCCCGAGCAGCCGGATCGCCTTGACCGGCGGAAGCAGGGTTCGGAGCAAAGCCGATCCGATCTCGAGGAACTCGGCGCCGTCGCGAACCGGCCGTTCGAGCGAGCGGGCCCGGGTGACGATCTGGAAGTCCTGATACTTGACCTTGAGGTTGACCGTCCGTCCGGCGAGCTGCTTGGACTCGATCCGCCGCCAGACCGTCTCGCCGATCCGGGCCAGCTCGGCGAGCAGGGCCGCGCCGTCGCGAAGATCCTCGAGGAAGGTATCCTCGGCGCTGACCGATTTGTACGGCCGGTCCGCCTTGACCTGGCGGTGGCAGATGCCGCGCGCGAGGTTGTGATAATAAAGCGCGCTGCTTCCGAAATGGGCGGTGAGGAAGTCCATGTCGCGCGCCCGAAGGTCGGCTCCGGTCTCGATCCCGAGCCGGGCCATCTTGGCGGCGGTGACCGGGCCGACCCCGTGGAATCTTTTGACCGGAAGCATGGCGACGAAGGCCGGTCCCTGCTTCGGGGTCACCACGCAGAGGCCGTCCGGCTTGTTCTGGTCGCTGGCCAGCTTGGCGAGGAACTTGTTGTAGGAGACCCCGGCCGAGGCGGTGAGGCCGGTCTCGGCGCGGATTCGGGCGCGAATCTCCTCGGCGATCCGGGTCGCGATTCCGATCCCCTTCAGATCCTCGGTGACGTCGAGATAGGCCTCGTCGAGCGACAGCGGCTCGACGTGCGGGGTATATTCGAAAAAGATCGCCCGGATCCGGTTCGAAACCTCGCGATAGGCATCGAAGCGCGGCTTGACGAAGATCAAATCGGGACAGCGCCTGAGCGCGGTGACCGAAGGCATTGCCGAGCGGATCCCGAACCGCCGCGCCTCGTAGCTGGCCGCGGCGACGACACCCCTTCGCATGCCTCCGACCGCGATGGGCTTGCCGCGAAGCTCGGGATTGTCGCGCTGCTCGACAGACGCGTAGAAGGCATCCATGTCGACATGGATGATCTTGCGCAGGGCCTCGGCTGGCGGCGCCTCGTTCACCCTGTGTTCTTAGCGCGGGCGAGCGCTCCGCGCCAGCGCGAACCCGGGAAACTGTGCTTCAGAAGCGCAGGCTGAGCCCGACCGCGGCGATCTTGTTGTCGCGCCCGGTCGTTCCGAGGATCGGCTCGCGTCCGTTCCTCTCGCGCTCCCGGACGAAATGTCCGTTGACCGTATAGAGCCCGACTCCGACGTCCATATTGGAGTCCAGAGGGATTCGGGCGCTCGATGGCCCGTGGACTGAATGATTCTCGGACAAAGGCGCGCGCGGCTGTGCGGCCTGCACTGTCGGGTTCATGTCGTGATTGGAAGCCCTGTCCCTGGCGGCAGCTGGTGAGGCGCTGAGCAGCAGGGAGAGGGCGACGAGCCTGAAACTATACATCGGCGACTCCTGTCGCCCCGCTTGCGGCTATAGCGCGAGCGGGGGCCACAGGTTCCCGGTCAGAAGCTGTAAGCGAGCCCGACCGTGGCGAAATACTGATCGGAGTCGCCGGCGATGGCGACGATCGGGCTTCGCTTGAAGTCGCCGAGCAGCTTCGAATAGCTGACGCCCGCGAACAGCGAGAGCTTCGGATGCCTGAGATCGCCGGTGAGCATCTGCGCCCCGAACAGACTGATCCTATAATCCTTCCAGCCGCCGTCGGTCGAGTAGACCGGGAGTCCGCTCGCCGCCGAACCGGCGGGAGTCACGCTGAAATACGTCAGCCCGTAGCCGGCGCCGACATGCTCGGCCTGGACCCCGAGCTGGACCAGGGTCTTCTTGCTCAGCGGCGTCGTATATTGGATCGCGGGCGTGATGATCGCGCTGTCGTGGGTATTGGTAACGTCATGCTGCCACGTCAGGCTGAAGCCGAGGCTGTCGTAGCGGTGGAGCACCTTGTTCTTGGCGAAGCCGGCATAGGCGCCGACCTCGATCGCGGTGTCGATCTCGCCCAGCGCCCGCACCTGCGGGTCCTTGATCCGGCTGGTCCGGTCGAGCCGGACATTCGCTACGGGCCCGAACTCGAACGAATAATCCGAATTGGGATCGTCGCGGATCAGGTCGATCGTGAGCGCCGTGCCGCGGCTCGCGAAGCCGAATCCGGCGACCTTGCCGCGAATGAGGCCGATCGGGCTCAGCTCATAATCGTCGGACCCTTCATAGGAGGGCAGATAGGCGCCGCCGACTCCGATGGTGAGATTGTTCGGATCGTTGGGAATCGGCTCATCCTCATCCTGGGCGAAAGCCGGCGAAGCGACGAGCAAAGCGGCAAGCGCCGCCCCCCTGAAGATGCTGAAGACCACCTGTCTCTCCCTTCCTGTTCCCCTCGCTAGAAACGCCCGCGGCTGCAAGAGTTCCGGCGGCGTTACGAAATCGCCGGAAAGAGTGCCAAAATGACGCTTTGCCAGCAACTTCGCGTGCCGGCCATGGCTAATACAGGCCGGCGAAGCTAGATTCGGCGGACCATGGTCAGGGGACGAAGACGGGGGGTGCTGATCGCCGGCGGCGGAGTCGCCGGAAGCCTTGCCGCGCTGGCACTGGCCAGGTTGAGGCCCGACGTGCCGCTGCTGCTGGTCGGCGAGGAACCGCATTTCGGCGGCAACCGCACCCTGTTCCTGCTCGACGACGCGCTCGGCGCGGACGAAAGGCAGCTCGCCGATCCGCTGACCGAATTCGCGTGGCCGGGCCAATATGCCGCCTTTCCCGGACGAAGCCGAAAGCTCGGCCTCGCCTGCCGGGCCCTGGCTCCCGAGCGGATCGACCAGGCGGTTCGAGAGACCTTGCGGGCCGACCAGTATCGGCTCGATGCGAAGATCGTCGCGGTTCGCGACCAGAGCCTGCTTCTCCACGGCGGTGAGACGATCGCAGCCGAAGGCGCGATCGACGCGCGCGACACGGCCCATCTCTCCACTCTGGAACTCGGCTGGCGAAAATCGGTGGCGCGGACCATGCGTTTCGGGGCCGCGCACCGGGTCGACCTGCCGGTCGCGGTCGATTCGACCATGGCCAAGGGCAGCACTTGCAGCTTCTTCTCTTTGCTCCCGTTCGCCGAGGCCCGGTTGCGAGTCGAGGAAGCCCATTATTCGACCGGCCCGGATATTGACGGCGCGGCCGCTGGCGAGCGGATCGCCGCTTATTCGGCGCGCCGCGGCTGGAAGGGCGCGACGATCGAGGCTGAGGAGAGCGACGTCGCACCGGTTGCCCTCGGCGGTGATTTCCAGGCCTATTGGCGGCTCGGCGGCGCCCGCGTCGCCAAGCTCGGGACTCGCGGCGGCTTCTTCCACCCGACCACCGGCTGCCAGGTCTCCGACGCTTTCTCGACTGCCTCGCTGCTTTCCGAACAGCGCGATTTCAGCGGAGCGGCGCTTCACGATTTGTTCGAAGCGGCCTCGACCGCGGCCTGGAAGCGGCGCGAAACCTATCGAAGCTTCAACCGCGCCCTGATCGGTGGTGGCGGGTGCGGTGCGCTGGCCCGTCTTTACGAGCTCGATGCTGCCCTGATCGGACGCTTCTTCGGCGAAAGGCTCGGCCTGCTCGACCGGCGCAAGGTGCTCGCCGCCGCGGCCCGGTAAGACCGCTCAGCCGGGTTGGCTTCGCCTCTCTGCTGTGCGGTAGGGCCTGAACCCGGCTCGCGCACCGGCGCGACGGAGCGCATTTGTTGGCCGCGGGCCAGGAGCGAGGAGGGCGCGATGCGGGACATCGCGCCCGACGAGAGACGCCGCCGGCGGCCAAAAGGCGCCCGCCCCTTCGGGGTCGCTCGGATGGGCGCGCCGAATGCGTCGCGCGGCTTGTCCGTAGTCCCGCTACGCCCTGCGCCGCGCTACTTCCCGGCGCGCCTGTCTGAGCGATCGCGCTCGTTGCGCGAGCCGGGTTCAGGCCCTAAGTGCCTCGATCATGAATATCCACGAATATCAGGCCAAGGACCTGCTCGCGAAGCAGGGCATCCCGGTCCCGGCCGGCTATGCCGCGCTCAGCGTCGATGAGGCGGTCGCGGCCGCGAGCAAGCTCCCGGGACCGCTCTGGGTCGTCAAGTCGCAGATCCACGCGGGCGGGCGCGGCAAGGGCCGGTTCAAGGAGCTTGGGCCCGACGCCAAGGGCGGAGTCCGGCTCGCGCGCTCGATCGACGAGGTGCGAACCAATGCCGAGGAAATGCTCGGCAAGACCCTGGTTACGATCCAGACCGGCGCGGAGGGCAAGCAGGTCAACCGGCTCTACATCACCGACGGGGTCGACATCGCCAGGGAATTTTATCTCGCTCTGCTGGTCGACCGCGAGACCGGGCGGATCGCCATGGTCGCTTCGACCGAGGGCGGGATGGATATCGAGCAGGTCGCGCACGACACGCCCGAGCGGATCGCCACCATCCATATCGATCCCGCCCAAGGCTTCCAGCCGCATCACGGCCGCGCTCTCGCCTTCGCCCTGAAGCTCGAGGGCGACCTCAACAAGCAGGCGCAGACGCTCGGCCGGCAGCTCTACGACGCCTTCGTCGCGCTCGATTGCTCGATGCTCGAAATCAACCCGCTGGCCACCACCGAGGACGGCAAGTTGCTCGTCCTCGACGCCAAGCTCAGCTTCGATTCCAACGCCATGTTCCGCCACCCCGACCTGGAGGCGCTTCGCGACGAGAGCGAGGAGGATTCGACCGAGGTCGAGGCCTCGAAGCACGATTTGGCTTACGTCAAGCTCGACGGCAATATCGGCTGCATGGTCAACGGCGCCGGCCTGGCCATGGCGACGATGGACATCATCAAGCTGAACGGCGCCGAGCCGGCCAATTTCCTCGACGTCGGCGGCGGCGCCTCGAAGGAGAAGGTGACGGCGGCGTTCAAGATCATCCTGTCCGATCCTGCGGTCGAGGGAATCCTGGTCAACATTTTCGGCGGGATCATGCGCTGCGACATCATCGCCGACGGAATCGTCGCGGCCGCGCGCGAGGTCGATCTCAAAGTGCCTCTGGTCGTCCGGCTGGAAGGAACCAATGTCGCCGAAGGCAAGGCGATCCTCGCCCAATCGGGCCTTGCGATCACGCCCGCCAACGATCTCGGCGACGCCGCCAGGAAGATCGTCGCGGCGGTGAAGGAAGCCGCGTAAGCTGTAGTGCACCGGCGAAGGCCGGTGCCCAGTCTGGGCCCCGGCCTTCGCCGGGACACAAGGAAAGGTGAAGGCATGAAGCTGCTGGTGCCGGTCAAGAGGGTGATCGACTTCAACGTCAAGCCGCGGGTGAAGGCGGACGGGACCGGGGTCGACCTCGCCAACGTCAAGATGAGCATGAACCCGTTCGACGAGATCGCGGTGGAGGAAGCGATTCGCCTGAAGGAGAAGGGCGTCGCGACCGAGATCGTCGCTGTGTCGATCGGGCCGGCCAAGGCCCAGGAGACCCTCCGGACCGCGCTCGCAATGGGCGCCGACCGGGCGATCCTGGTCCAGACCGACGACGAGGTCGAGCCGCTGGCGGTGGCGAAGATCCTGGCCAAAATCGCGGCCGAGGAGCAGCCCGGGATGGTGATCCTCGGCAAGCAGGCGATCGATGACGATTCGAACCAGACCGGCCAGATGCTCGCGGCACTGCTCGGCTGGGCCCAGGGCACCTTCGCCTCGAAGGTCGAGGTTGACGGCGAGTCGGTCAGCGTCACCCGCGAGGTCGACGGCGGGCTCGAGACGGTGAAATTGAAGCTTCCGGCGATCGTCACCACCGATCTTCGCTTGAACGAGCCACGCTATGCCAGTCTTCCCAACATCATGAAGGCCAAATCGAAGCCCCTGGCGCAGAAGAGTCCGGCCGATTACGGGGTCGACACCGCGCCCCGGCTCCAGACCCTGAAGGTGGTCGAGCCGTCGAAACGGCAGGCCGGAGTGAAAGTCGGTTCGGTCGACGAGCTGATCGGAAAGCTCAAAACACTGGGAGTGGTGGCATGAAGACTCTGGTCTGGGTCGAGCATGAGGGCGGTCATTTGAAGGACGCCACCCTGCCCGCGGTCACCGCCGCGTCGAAGCTTGGCGAGGTCCATCTGATCGTCGCCGGCGAGGGGGTCGGCGGGGTCGCCGAGGCGGCAGCGAAAATCGCAGGTGTCGGCAAGGTCCATGTCGCCGACAATTCGGCTTACGCCCACGCGCTGGCCGAGAACGTCGCGCCTTTGATCGCCGATCTGATGGCCGGCCACGACGCTTTCGTCGCGCCTGCGACGACCACAGGCAAGAATATCGCCCCGCGGGTCGCCGCTTTGCTCGACGTCATGCAGATCTCCGACGTGATCGGGATCGAGGGCCAGGACATTTTCCAGCGCCCGATCTACGCCGGCAACGCGATCGCGACGGTCAAGTCCTCGGACTCCAAGAAGGTCCTCACCGTCCGCGGCACCGCCTTCGACAAGGCGGCCGCAGAGGGCGGATCGGGAACGATCGAGAATGTGTCCGGCGGCGGCGACACAGGGCTGTCGAGCTTCGTCGGCTCCGAGATCGCGGCATCCGAGCGGCCCGAATTGACCAGCGCCAAGATCATCGTCTCGGGCGGCCGCGCCTTCGGCTCGTCGGAGCAGTTCCATGCCCTACTCGATCCGCTCGCCGACAAGCTCGGTGCCGGGGTCGGCGCGAGCCGGGCCGCGGTCGACGCCGGCTATGCGCCCAACGACTATCAGGTCGGCCAGACCGGCAAGATCGTCGCCCCCGAAGTCTATGTCGCGATCGGCATTTCGGGAGCGATCCAGCATCTGGCGGGCATGAAGGATTCGAAGGTGATCGTCGCGATCAACAAGGACGAGGACGCCCCGATCTTCCAGGTGGCCGATCTCGGCCTGGTCGGCGACCTGTTCAAGATCGTCCCGGAGCTGACCGAGAAGCTCTAACAGACCCGTTCGGGCTGAGCCTGTCGAAGCCCTGTTCTTCCAATCCCTTCTCAGCCGAGAAAGGAAGGGAAGGGCTTCGACAAGCTCAGCCCGAACGGTACTTCTCTGACCGTTCGGCTAGGGCTGCCGAAACAAACCGACAAGATCGCCTTTGGCGAGCACATGGCCGTTCATCGCCGCGAGCAATGCGTTGCGGTCGGCGCCGCCGGGCAGATCGAGCATCCGATCCAGGGCGAACAGCTGGAAATGGTAATGGTGCGGCCTGGAGCCGTGCGGGCGCGGTCCGAAATAGAAAATGTCGCCATGGCTGTTGCGGCCCTGGCGGGCTCCGGCCGGAATCGAAGCCTCGGCGATACCGCTTCGGGTCGGATCCACGTTCCAGACGAGCCAGTGGACGAATGGCCGGGCCGAGGTCGCGTCCGGATCCTCCATCATCAAGGCGAGGCTCTTCGTTCCCGAGGGAAGACCCGACCAGGCGAGCGCCGGCGAGCGGCCCTGGCCGTAGGGACTGAAGGTCAGCGGTATGGTTCCGTTCGCGGCGAAGCCGCTGCTGGTCACCCGAAGCGACGCGGCCGACCGCGTCTCGGGCCGGTCGACGGCGAGCGGGCCGGCTCCGGCCCTGTCGGCGCCCGAGCAGGCCAGAGCGAGGAAGCAGCCGAACAGGAGAAAGTGGCGCATCGTCCGTCTCCCTGACGATTGATAGGGATCAACGCATGATCCGCCCGCTGGATGCGCGAGGCAAGCCGAGGGTGCGCCTTCAGAAACCCGAGAGGAAGGCTGCGACATTGCCGCCGAGCGCGTCGACCGCATAGCCGCCTTCGGTCACGACCAGCACCGGCACCCCCGGCGCGGCGATTCGCTCGGCGAGCCGCGGATAGTCGCCGGTCCGAAGCGTGAAGTGGCTGATCGGGTCGCCGCAATAGGTGTCGGCGCCGAACGAGCAGACCAGCAGGTCCCCGCCAAACGTGGCGATCCGCTCGAGCGCCGTGTCGAGCGCGGGCATATAGGCCTCTATTCCGCTGCCCTGTGGCAGTGGCAGGTTGAGATTGGCGCCTTCCCCCTCGCCTTCGCCCCGCTCGTCGGCATGGCCCCAGAAAAAGGGATAATCGGTGCGCGGATCGGCGTGGATCGACACGAACAGCACGTCGCCGGACGCGTAGAATATGTCCTGGGTGCCGTTGCCGTGATGATAGTCCACGTCGAGGATCGCGACCCGACGCCCCGCGGCTGAGGCCGCCGCGGCGGCGACCGCCGCATTGTTGATGTAGCAATAGCCGCCGAGATAGTCGGCGCCGGCATGGTGGCCCGGCGGCCGGCAAATGGCGCAGGCGCTCCTCTCTCCCGCCAGAACCGCGTCGAGCGCCGAAAGCGCGCTCTGCGCCGCCCAATAGGATGAGAGAAAGGTGCCTTCCGCGATCGGTGTCGAGGCGTCGAAGCTGTAGAGACCAAGCCGGGCGTCGATCCGGTCCAGGTCGAGCGGGCGCCGATGGACCACCGGCCAGGCATAGGCGCCGGCGTCGCCGGGCCGGCCGGCGCCGCGCCAGTCGCTCCAGGCGGCGCGCAGGAAGTCGAGATAGGCCCGGCTGTGGACCCTGAGCAACGGCATCTCGCCATGGTCGGCCGGATTCTCGGTCGTACCGACGGCGGCGATCATATTCTCGGCGCGGCCCGGATGCTCGGCATGGGGCTCGAACGCGCCGTTGTGCAGCTCCTGCGCCGGTGCGTGGGCGAGCTGGCGCCTGTCCCAGAAGATTCTCATCAGGGTGCGACGAGGTCGCTCGGCAAAGTCGGCTCCGAGATCACCTCCTCCATCCGCTTCCAGCGCCTGGCCGGATCCGGGCCCGCCGATTCGACATAGGAACGGACCATGTCCTCGCCGAGGCCGTAATTGATCACATAGGAGCGGTATTGGTCGATGAATGCGAGCGACTGCTCCGCCCGCTGGCGCGAGACGAGCTGGTATTTCTGAAGGAGCTCGATTGCCCGGGACCGGTCGATTCGGCCCTCGAGATAGTCGGCGGCGATGGTGAACCGGGCGCCGGCCAGCGCCTTGGTCGCCTTGAGCAAGGCAAGAAAGCGGCCCGCCTCCGCGGTCGGCAGGCCGGCGAGCGGATAGAGGGTTTCCGTTTCGAAGCGCCGCCGCTCGTCGCCGGGAAAAGCGAGATCGACGCCATAATTGGCCGAGCCCTCCGCGATCAGCGACTGGGGCGAGAAGAGCGGATAGATCGTGAACTCGACCCAGCCCCGCTCCTTCGACAATTTCTGCTCGAGCAGCATGTTGAGGACGTGATGGCCCGGATAGCCTTCGTGGCAGCCGAGATCGACGGCACGGCTGATCCGGATCGGAAGGTCGGTATTGACCTGGATCAGGCTGTTCGCGTCGCCTTTGTACCAGTTGTAGCCGCCCCAGCTCTTGCCGGTGACGAATTCGAGGGTGAAGCGCTCGTTGGCCGGCAGCGCGATATGCTCGATCGTCCGCCGCCGGCACTCGGCGATCGCGGCACGCATCACCGGTTCGAGCCGGTCCTTCGAGACAAGGAAGCGGTTCTGAAAGTCCTCCATCCGCTGCCAGAGCGGGCCCGGGCCGGGCAGCAGGGTTTCGATCCGCGCCAGCACCGGATCGTAAGCCGAAAGGGGCTGAAGATCGGGCCGCACTCCGAACAGTCCCTCCGCTTCGTCGGCGAAGCTCAATTTCTCGCCCTGAATCATCCGCAGGCGTGTCGACGCCGCCCGGAGCTGGGCCACAAGGAAGTCGCGGCGCCGTAGCTCGATCGGATCGAGCCCGGCGGGGGTGATCGATGCCAGCCGCGTGCGCAGGACCGCGGCCCGTGCAGCGAGCTCGGGCAGGCTGCGGGGGGCGAGCTTCGCTTGGGCCTGCCATTCGGGCGGTCCGTAATAAGCGTCGATATAGCCCGATTCCTTCTCGCCGATCTCGAGCTGGAGCCTGACGTAATCGGCGGCGATCGAATCCAGGCTCTCGCGCCCGGCGGAGTCGGAGACGCAGCCGGCGAGCAGCAGCAGGATGAAAGCGAGATGTTTCATGTCGGGTTTCCCTGGCCTCGCCGGCCGCAATGGCATGGCCCCGCGGATTTGGAAACGGCTGAGGGCGGACCCCGGCTAGCGCTCGCCGGGCGCCGGATCGATCAGATTGTCGAACAGGGAGATGACCCGGCTGTCGTCGTGAAGGCGGGTGAAGTCATTGGGGTGGACGAAGTCGCTTCGGAACCATGGGTAAGCGGAAGGATCGAAGCAGTGCCGCAGCCATGCCAAGGTGGCCTGGATCGCCGGCGAGCCACGGCCACTGGGATGGTAGGTGCAGAACAGGTCGAAGCGCAGGCCGAGCGGGGGATCGACCGGCAGAACGTTTCTGGTCACCGCCCGCACATAGGTCGGCATCGGCGCAATTCCGGCGCCGTTGGCCACCGCCCAGAGCTGCGACAGGCTTGAATTGGTTCGGATCGGCACCCGACCGGGCGGCTTCTCGCTGCCGAGGAAGTAATCTCCCAGCCAGCTGCTCACTCCGGGCGTGACCTGCTCGACGATCCGATGGCGCTTCATGTCGTCGAGGCTGGTCGGCGTGCCGTTGGCGCGAAGATAGGCGCTCGACGCGAACACCATGTAATGGAGAGTCGCAAGTTTGCTGATGATCATGTCGGGATCGCCCGGAGGTGTGAAGGTGAGGCCGATATCGACCTCCCGGGTCCGGTCCTTCGAGAGGTCGTAATCGAGCCGCAAATTGGCGGTGAGGCCGCCGAGCGATTCGCTGAGCAGGCTCAGCCGCGGAGTCAGCCAGAGCAGGCCGAGCCCTTCCGAGCAGGACAGGCGGACCTCGCCCGGCGCGACCAGAACATCGCGCGACGCCTTGCGCGTCGAGGTCAGGGTCGCCGAGCGCATGTCCTGGGCGATCCGCAGCACCTCCTCGCCGGCGTCGGTGGTCGTGCAGCCGGTCCGGGTCCGGCGCAGAAGCGGAGCGCCATATCCCGATTCCAGTTTCTCGATGCGCGCCCGGACGGTGTTCACCGAGACGTGCTCGGCCACGGCGGCGGCGCGCAGGCTGCCGGTCGTCGCCACCTGACGGAAGAAGCGCAAATCGTCCCAGTCGAGCGAATCGACCGGGCAAAGCAGCGGCTCGGGCGTAGGCGCCGCCTGAACACCCTGTTCGGAATATTTGATCGCTACGCGCGGCGGCCTTGCCACTAACAATTCCCCCCACACCAAATGCTTAAACCATGGTCGGGAGGAAGGATCAATGCGACACGCTCCCCATCGCGGCCGGGCCGCGGGCGAGCCCGGCAGTTTCTGGAACGGAGCGTTCACCGACCGCATGGACCGGTGCCGCGATCGCGGCGCTCACGCCCCCGCTCTGCTCCGCCGTGCGACGCCGGACGAGATCGCTTCCCTGCTCGCCGAGGCGCGCGGAGTGGTGCCGATCGGCGCAACCGAGGGCGTCTGGCCGATGGTGGCCAAGAATCCGGATATAGTCCGCGCCATCTGCACCGAGTCCGGGCCGACTCCAGCGGGCATTTTCGCCTATCTGCCGCTGAACCATTTCGGCGCGGAGATGATCGTCACCGGCCAGCTCGATGGCGGCGCGCCCGATCCGGCATGGATCTGCCGCCGCCACGAGCGGCCCGAGGCGATCTATTGGTGGCTGATCCATTCGCCCGGGCTCCTGTTCAGGGTGCTCGGCGCGATCGCGGCGCTTTTCGAGGAGCTGGCGCCCGACGGCGTGCCGGTTTTCTCGCGGGCGATGAGCGCGGCATCGGAGCGGCTTCAGCACCGAATGGGCTTCATCCGAGCGCGAAGCCTCTATCCGGAGGCGCCGGACTGGCTTCTCGTCGCTCTGCCCGAAGGGCGGGTTCCATCGCGACGAATCGCCGCCCGGCCGATGCGCCTGGAGGTGAAGATGGTCAGGACGATGGAAGATCTGGCCAAGATCTTCTCGCTCCGCTCCGCGACCTACATCGCCGAGCAATTCTGCACCTATGAGGAGGAGTTCGACGGCAACGACCTCTGCTCCACCCAATTGCTCGGAAGCGTCGACGGCGATCCCGCCGGCTGCATCAGGCTGCGCTATTTCGGCGGCTTCGCGAAGCTCGAACGACTCTGCGTGCGCCGCGAATATCGGAGCATCGGGCTGAAGGAGAAACTGATCCATGCGGCTCTGGATCATGCCCGGGCGAAGAGCTTCCGGCTGGTTTACGGCCACGCCCGGGCCGATCTGGTCGAAATGTGGGCCCGGTTCGGCTTCCGTCCGGTCGAAGGGAGGCCGGCCTTCCGCTTCGCCAATATCGACTATGTCGAGATCATTCGCGAGCTCGAACCCGATCCCAAGGCGATCCGGCTCGGCGTACCGCCGATGATGACCGTTCGTCCGGAAGGGAGCTGGGACGAAGCCGGCCCGCTCGATCTCTCCAACATCGACCCGGATCCGGCGCGCCTCGCGCTGATCGCAAAGCATGCGCGGTTGCGGACGTGAGCGCCTATCTCGTGAAAAGGCAGTTGCGGCGCCTGACGCTCGAAGTGCGCGCGCTTCGAGACGAACTCGACTCGAGTCTGGCGGAGGCGCCACGCCAGGCGGACTCAGGCAACGGCGCCTCCAATCTCGGCATGGCCCAGGGCATATTGGCGTTGCGGCGCCTGCGCGACGACCTGTTCGGCGCCGAGATGTTCGCCGATCCCGCCTGGGACATGCTTCTCCATCTGTTCGTCAACGGCGAGCAGGGCAATGCGATGCCGGTCTCCTGCCTGTGCGCTGCATCGGCGGTGCCGCAATCGACCGCGCTTCGCTGGATCGATACGCTCGCCAATGCCGGCCTGATCGAAAGACGGCTCGACACCAAGGACGGGCGCCGGATTCTCGTCGATCTGACGCCCGACGCGGCGAACCTCATGCGGATGCTTATGCGGCGGACCCGCCTGTCGCTGTTGGCGCCCGCAATCTGGAGCGCACCGGCGAAATAGGGTCCGCTTCCCCGCGCTGGCCGGGAAGATCGAGCCCAGCCTTCCGCATCGGCGCTTAAGCGGCAAGGGTCCGGACTCACTATCGGCAACGGCCATGACGTGGCGGAGAGGCGGTCATGGCGGCCGGCTCACGGCCGTCTCTCCGCCGCGCCGCTGCGCCGGAGGCGCAGTTCATCCTGAGCGGCTGCCGCAAGCAGCCAGCCGAAGGGCGGTCGCCCGGAGAAGGGCACCGGCTACGTCGAAGCGCTCGTGCGGGCAACCAGCCCGCCCTTCGCACTCCTCCTTGCGGTGCCCTTCTCCCGGCGATCCTGGCCATTGCCGATAGTGAGTCCGGACCCTAATCTCCGCGCCGTGGACATCTACCTCCCGATCGCCGGCATCTCGGTCAATGCGCTCGTCATCATCGCCCTCGGCGGAGTGGTCGGCCTCCTGACCGGCATGATCGGGGTCGGCGGCGGCTTTCTCACCACGCCGATCCTGATCTTCTACGGCATTCCCCCGCCCGTCGCCGTCGCTTCCGCGACGACCCAGATCACCGGCACCAGCGTCTCCGGAGTGCTCGCCCATCGCCGCCGGCGCGGGGTCGACTATCGGATGGGGACGGTGATCATCGTCGGCGGGCTCGCCGGCGCGCTGATCGGCGGCGCCTTGTTCCGGCTGCTCCAGAATTCGGGCCAGATCGATACCGCGATCGCCATCCTCTACGTCCTTCTGCTCGGCACGATCGGCATCCTGATGGCGAAGGAATCGGCGACCGCGCTCGACATCTTGAAGCCCGCCGAAGGCAAGAAGCCGGCGCGTCGCCACAATCCCCTGATCGCGATGCTTCCGATGCGCTGGCGATTCTATCGCTCCGGCCTCTACATCTCGCCGCTCGCGCCCCTGCTGCTCGGGTTCGTCGCGGGGATGCTGACCGTCCTGCTCGGGGTCGGCGGCGGCTTCATCGTCGTTCCAGCGATGATCTACCTGCTCGGAATGTCGACCCAGGTCGTGGTCGGAACGTCTTTGCTCCAGATCCTGTTCGTGACTGCCGCGACCACGCTCATCCACGCGACCACCACCAAGTCGGTCGACATCGTTCTTGCCGGCCTGCTGCTGTTCGGAAGCGTGATCGGCGCCCAGTTCGGCGCCAAGCTCGCCCAGAAGGCCAAGCCCGAGCTTCTGCGCATGTTCCTGGCGATCGTCATCCTGGCCGTCGCCTTCCGGATGGCGCTCGGCCTGGGCTGGCGGCCCGAAGAGATTTACACGGTGCAGGTGCTGTGAAGCGGCGAGTCCGCGCGATGCGGGCCTTCGCTCTCCTGTCGCTCACGCCTTTGTGGACCGGCGCTTCGGAAACCAGGCTCGTGCCGGACGTCTCCCAGCGCGAGATCGAGATCCGCTACAGCTTCACCGGCGCCGAATTGCTGCTGTTCGGGGCGATCCTCTATCCGAACGGCCGGGCGCCGCGCGAGCGCTCGGACATAGCGGTGGTGATCAAGGGGCCGGTCGAGCCGCTGGTGGTGCGCGAGAAGCAGAAGGTCGCCGGCATCTGGATGAATGTCGAGAGCGCCCGGTTCCGCTCGGCGCCCTCCTTCTACGCGGTGGCTTCCTCGCGGCCATTGTCGGAGCTGGTCGATGAGAGGACGGCGGCGATTTACGAGCTCGGCCTGCAGAATCTGCAATTGTCGCCGGGGACCGGCGCTTCGCCCGAGACCCAGCGCCGGTTCGAGGCCGGCCTGATCGATCTCCAGCGCCGGCACCAGCTCTATTTCGAGGATCCGCACGGCGTCCAGATCACCGATTTCGTCCTCTACCGCGCGCGCCTCAGGATCCCGGCGCAGGTCCCGATCGGCAATTATACCGCGGAGACCTTCCTGATCCGCGACGGCCGGGTGGTTGCGGGCGCGGTCCGCGACATCCGAATCCGCAAATCGGGCTTCGAGCGTTTCGTCGCCAAGGCCGCGGAGCGCTGGTCCTTCACCTACGGCCTCACCGCGGTGCTGGTCTCGCTTCTGTTCGGCTGGGGAGCAAGCGCCTGGTTCCAGCGCAAGGGCTGACCGGCAGCCTTATAAAGCATTTATCCGTCGCAAAGCAGTTGTTTACACCTCTCCTCTATGGGTCGCGCTCAAGGGCAACAGGAGCGGCGCGTTCGCTATGACGGATATGATCAACTTCCACAGCTTTCCGAAGGCGGAGGAAGCCGAGGAAAGCGCGCCGACCGTGCGCCCGGTTCTGACCAATGGGCCGCGCCACGCCGCGATCGGAATGGTGTCCGAGATCGGCGGCGGCGGAGCCAAGGTCGAGTTCGATCCGATCCGCCTGAGGGAGGTCGCCAACGATCCCGATCCGAGCATCGCCATCTCCGGCCAGGTCGGCGGCCACGTCAAGCTCCAGTCCGGCCAGCGCTGGCTTCTCGCCAACGTCCGCGGCCTCAAGATGCACGACGGCGAGGGCGGCACGATCCACGCCGGAATCGACTTCCTCGGCGAAGGCGAGGAGCACGAGCAGACCGGCAAGCTGGTCAATTTCAAGCGCGGAATAACCTCCTATCCGCTGCCGGGCGGCAAGGTCTTTCCGGTCAGCGGCGACGATCTCAAGCAGATGTTCGCCGCCGACGAGCGCGCCCATATCGAGATCGGCACCGTCTATCCGACCAAGGACGTCCGCGGAGCGCTCTATATCGACGCCTTCCTCGGCAAGCATTTCGCGCTTCTCGGCTCGACCGGCACCGGCAAGTCGACCGCCGCCAGCCTGATCATGCACCGCATCTGCGACGCCTCGCCCGAGGGCCATATCGTCATGATCGACCCGCACGGCGAATATTCGGCCGCGTTCAAGGGCAATGGCGAGCTGTTCAACGTCGAGAATCTGGCGATGCCCTACTGGCTGATGAACTTCGAGGAGCATTGCGAGGTCTTCGTCACAGCCCATGACAGCGAGCGGCAGCGCGACATGGACATTTTGGCCAAGTGCCTTCTCCAGGCGCGCGCCAAGAACCGGACCTCGGAAGGCCTGACCAAGCTCACCGTCGATTCGCCGATTCCCTATGCCCTGTCGGATCTCACCACCGCCATCACGACCGAGATGGGCATGCTCAACAAGGCGTCCGACACCGCGCCCTACCTTCGGCTCAAGACCAAGATCGACGAGCTCAAATCCGACCCGCGCTACCATTTCATGTTCTCGGGAATGCTGGTCGCGGACAGCATGACCAATTTCCTCAGCAAGATTTTCCGGCTTCCGGCCAAGGGCAAGCCGATCTCGATCGTCGACGTCTCGGGAGTTCCCTCGGACATCACCTCGGTGGTGGTCGCGGTGCTCGGCCGACTGGTCTTCGATTATGCGATCTGGTCGCGCAACGAGGTGCCCCGGCCGGTTCTGCTGGTCTGCGAGGAGGCCCACCGCTACGTACCCGCCGACAAGACGTCGAGCGGCCAGGCGGTTCGCAAGATCCTCGAGCGGATCGCCAAGGAAGGCCGTAAATATGGCGTCTCACTGGGCCTGATCACCCAGCGCCCGTCCGATCTGGCCGAGGGCGTGCTCTCGCAATGCGGAACCATCATCGCGATGCGCCTCAACAACGACCGCGACCAATTGTTCGTCAAGAACGCGATGCCGGAAGGCGCCCGGGGCTTCCTCGACGTCATCCCGGCGCTCCGCAACCGCGAGTGCATCGTCTGCGGCGAGGGCGTCTCGATCCCGATCCGGGTGTCGTTCGACGATCTCGAGCGCGACCGCAGACCGGCCTCGTCCGATCCGCTCTTCTCCGAGCTGTGGCGCCAGTCCGGCGACGAGGAAGCGATGGTTGGCCGGGTCGTCAAGAGGTGGCGAAGCCAAGGGCGGTAACGCTTCTGACCCGGCAAAGCTCGCCTTCGCGGCTCATCAGTGGAATGATATCAGCCGGCTATGCAAGCAAGGCCGAGCCTTTTCGACAGATTCGATTCCGAAGCAGAGTCGCAAGCCGACGCCAGAGCGGAAGAGGATATCCGCGCCGGACGGTTGATTTCGCATGCTATTGTCCGCCGCTGGCTCGAATCATGGGCCGGTAGTCAGCCCGTTCCCGGTCACCCATCAGCGATTGAGTTGCGCGAGGTTCAACCCACTATCCGTTCGGGCTGAGCTTGTCGAAGCCCTCTCCTTTCCATTTCCCTCAGTAGAACCAGAAAGAAAATCCCTTCGACAGGCTCAGGGCGAACGGTGTTCAGTATCGACCGAGCAATTTCTAATCGGGTCGAAAAACAGCGACCAACTAGGCCGCGGGTCGGCCTTTGGCCGGCGCCGACGCCATTCGCGTGGCGGCCGCCGCGCCAGTGCGCACTGCAAGTAGGTTGCGAAGCTTGGCTCGAAAGGCTGCGAGCTCGGAGCCGCTCAGCCGGGCCTGGGTCACGAAACGCACCGAGGACGGGTTGATCGCGATGCCGTTGCGGTGAAGCTCGTAGTGGAGGTGCGGACCCGTCGCGAGACCGGTCGAGCCGACATAGCCGATCACCTGGCCCTGGCGGACCATCGAGCCCGGCCTGGCCGCGATCCGGCTCATATGGGAGTAGGTGCTGACCAGGCCGCCGCTGTGCGCGAGCTGGACCTGCCGGCCGTAGCCGCCGGCCCAGCCGGCGCCCGCCACGCGGCCGTCGGCGACGGCGAGGATCGGCGTGCCGTAGCCGGCGCGGAAATCCAGGCCCTTGTGCATCCGCGTGTAGCCGAGGATCGGATGGAAGCGCATTCCGTAATTGGAGGAGACGGTGCCGGGAACCGGCCGTTGAAGGATTCCGCTCTGCTTGCCGACGCCCGAGGCTTCGAACCATTCGGTCCGTCCGCTCTGGGTCCATTGCAGCAGGTTGAGGTCCTTGCCGGCGGCGCGGTCGAGGCCGGCGTAGAGCAATTGGCCGGTCTCGGTCTCGCCGGTCGCGGCCCGGCGATGCTCGAGGATGATGTCGAACCGGTCGTTGGCGCCGAGGCTGCCCATTCCGACCTGGCCGGCGATCGCGCGGATATAGGCCTCGACCGCCTTGGCCGGAGCTCCGGCGGCGCGGGCGGCGCGGTAGAGGCTCGATCCGATCTGGCCCTGGATCCGGAGCGGCGTGTCGTCGACCGCGATCGGCGTTCGGTTGAGCACGAGCTTGCCGCCGGAGCGGACCAGAGCGAGCTTGAGGTCGAATCGGGCCCGGAAGGAGAGGGCTTCGAGCGGGCGGGCGACGGTTCGGTCGGCTCGGCGGCCCAATCTTATGTCCATCACCGTGCCCGGCTTGATGTCGCCGAGCGAGACGGCGCCGCCGACCAGGCCGGCGATATGCTGGGCCTCGGCGCCGGCGACTCCGGCGCGCTCGAGCACGCGCGCGAAGCCGTCGCCCTGGCCGAGCGTCGCCATCAGCTCCACCGTCGGCCGCTCGGGCGTGTCCATCAAGCTCTCGACCGCCTCGGTGGCGGCCATCCGGCGGCCGGTATCGGCGCCGTAAGCGAGCGGGGCGATCGAAAGGGCGCGCGCTTCTTCCCATTGCGCGTCGGGGAGGGCCCCGGGCACCGGGCCGGGCATGGCCGCGAAGCCGGGAGCGAGCGACCAGGCCGCGTAGCAGAGGGCGGCGCAGGTCGCGAGGCCGCGGAACCAGGTACGAGAGCCGATTCGAACGCCGAGATCGACGACCAGATCGAAGTCGCGCTCGACGGCGCGGCTTGCGCGGGTGCCGAACTGCCGGACCGGCGGCGGCCTGCGCAGCATATTGTCCAGGCTCAGCGTCCCTGCGCCGCCGCCCGAATGGCCGCCGATCTGGCTGAATTGGTACAAGCGGATCCGCCCCCGCGCCGTGTAAAACTGCCCCCCGCGCCGCTTGCCCAGCGCTGATCAGCGCTCGATTCCCGCTTCGGCGACGGGCGTCAAGGACTGTGGGGAAACAGGGTTAAAGTAAAGTAAAGCCTTTTCCCTCGCCGGGACTCTTGCGACGAATCGCCAAGCGGACCGGACGAACCGATCATTTGTCCCGGAACCAACTAGAATCATTGCACTCTGCGGCCGAACCTCCGATCTAGCGGCAATGAGCGAATTCGCCCGGGCGCCGCTGACCGCAATCCTCGGGCCGACCAATACCGGCAAGACCTATCTCGCGGTCGAGCGGATGTGCGGCCATTCGAGCGGCATGATCGGCTTCCCGCTGCGCCTGCTCGCGCGCGAGGTCTACGATCGAGTCGTCGGGCTGAAGGGCGCGGCCCAGGTCGCACTGATCACCGGCGAGGAGAAGATCCTTCCGCCGCAGGCGCGCTGGTTTCTCTGCACCGTCGAATCGATGCCCGTGGAACGAGACGTGGCCTTCGTTGCTGTCGACGAGGCGCAGCTCGGCGCTGATCTCGAGCGCGGCCATGTCTTCACCGACCGGATGCTCCACGCCCGCGGTCGCGAGGAGACGATGATCCTCGGCTCGGAGAGCCTGGCGCCGATGGTCCGCTCGCTCCTGCCCAAGGCCGAGATCATCGGCCGGCCCCGTTTCTCGACTTTGTCCTATGCCGGCCCGTCCAAATTGTCGCGGCTTCCGCCGCGTTCGGCGATCGTCGCCTTTTCGGCCGAGCAGGTTTACGCGGTCGCCGAGATGCTTCGCAGGATGCGCGGCGGCGCTGCGGTGGTGATGGGCGCGCTTTCCCCGCGCACCCGCAACGCCCAGGTCGCGATGTACCAGGCCGGCGAGGTCGATTATCTGGTCGCCACCGACGCGATCGGAATGGGCCTCAACATGGACGTCAGCCATGTCGCCTTCGCCGGTCTCTCGAAGTTCGACGGCCGCCGCCGGCGCCGGCTGACTCCCGCTGAAATGGCCCAGATCGCCGGCCGCGCAGGCCGCCACCAGCGCGACGGCACATTCGGGGCTCTGACCCTCGAGGGCGAGCTCAGCGCCGAGTTCCGGCCCGAGGAGATCGAGGCGATCGAGGAGCATCGCTTCGCCCCGCTCGATCATCTGTTCTGGCGCGACGGCGACCCGGACATGCACAGCCTCGCGGCTTTGGTCCGCTCGCTCGAGCGGCGGCCCGACCGGCCGGGGCTTCGCGCCGCGCCCGAGGCGGTCGACCTCGCCGTCCTCAAACGGCTCGCCGAGGATCCCGACATAGTCGGGCGCGCGGTCGGCGAGGATCGGGTGCGGCGGCTCTGGGCCGCCTGCGGCCTGCCCGATTTCCGCAAGACCGGCGCCGACCATCATGCCCGCCTGGTCGCCCGGCTCTACCTCCACCTCAGCGAGGGCGACGGACGGATCCCGCAGGGCTGGTATGCCGAGCAGGTCGCCCGGCTCGACAACGTCCAGGGCGATATCGACACTCTGGCGGACCGGATCGCCGGGGTTCGAATCTGGGCTTACATCGCCCATCGCGCCGACTGGCTCGCATATCCCGAGGCGATGGCAGACCGCACCCGCGAGGTCGAGGAGAGGCTGTCCGACGCGCTCCACGAGCGGCTGACCCAGCGCTTCGTCGATCGGCGCACCTCGGTGCTGATGCGCGACCTGGTCGGCAAGGACGGCGCCGATTATCCGGTGATCGTGGACGAGGAAGGCGAGGTGACGGTCGGCTCGCATCCGATCGGCCGGATGGAGGGATTCGCTTTCGAGGTCGATCCCGCCGCCCGCCATTCCGACCGCAAGATGCTTCTCGCCGCGGCCGAGCGCAGGCTCGGCGGCGAATATGAGAAAAGGGGCGCCGCCCTCGCCGCCGACAGCGACGATCATTTCACCCTGCGCACCGAGCCCGGCCGGCCGGTCGCCTTGCTCTGGCGCGGCCATGTCGTCGCCCGGCTGGGCCCGGGCAAGAATCTGCTGTCGCCGCGCGTGACCCTCGACCGCGGCCTCGAGCGCCTTTCGATCAGCGGCCGGGACCTGGTGGTCGAGCGGCTCGAGCGCTGGCTTCGCTGCCAGGTCGAGCGGGTGCTCGGTGGGCTTCGAGCGGCGGGCCAGGCCGCGCGCGACCCGGAAGCCCCGGCGGAGATCCGCTCGATCCTGGCGATGCTCGTCGACGAGGGCGGGATCATCGCCCGCGATTCGGTCGCGAAGCCGCTCGGGTCGCTGGATCGCGATCAGAGACGGCAGGTTACCAGGCTCGGGATCAGGATCGGCGCCCTCGACCTGTTCATGCCCGAAATATTGAAGCCCGAGGCCCGGCGCTGGCGCACCGCCTTGCGCGCCGCCGCCGCCGGCGAGGACATGCCCGAGCTTCCGCCCGAGGCGAGCGTCGTTCTCCCCGCCGGCGCCGCGGACGGCGCGCGCCAGTTGCTGACCAGATTGGGATTCCGCGCTCTGGGTCCGCAGCTTCTCCGGGTCGACCTGGTCGAGCGGCTGGCGACCCATGCGCACGAGGCGCGCGCCGGCAAAAAGGCGGAACCGGTCGACGAGGCGCTGACGACCTCGCTCGGCCTCAGGCCCGAAGCGGTGGCGAAGCTGATGCGCGATCTCGGCTTCCGGCCCTCCGAGGGCGCGGCCGGCTGGATCTGGCGAGGCCGCGGCCGCAAGCCTCGCAAGCCGGCTCAGCCGCCGTCCCCTGCCTTTGCCGCGCTCGCCGAACTGCGTCGTGGCTGACTCGCTTCGACTCGACAAATTCCTCTGGTTCGCGCGGATCGTGAAGACCCGCGCCCTCGCCCAGCAGCTCGCCGAGGGCGGACGGCTTCGGATCGACGGGCGCGTGATCGATCGCGCCCACGCGCCGGTCCGGGTCGGCGACGTGCTGAGCTTCGCGGTCCGCGGCCAGGTCCGGGTGCTTCGGATCGAGGCGCTGCCGAAGCGGCGCGGGCCTCCGGCCGAGGCCCGCGCGCTCTATTCGTCGCTCGACGAGCCTGGTTCGCCGAGATCCGCTCATCCTGAGTAGCCGTTGAGCCTGGCGAAACGGCGTATCGAACGACAGTCCTTCGATACGGGCCTTCGCCGGGCTCAGTCCCTACTCAGGATGAGCGGGTAACAGGGTCCGATTAATCCCCGTCGGTGACGCTGGTCGACGTCGCCGTCGCCGAGCCGCCCGAGGCCGCGCCGCTCATCCCCTCCCACCAATAAGGAAGGCGCGTGCGCGTTCCCGTCGCGACCTCGTTCAGCGTGGCGGCGTCGTAGAGCCGGCCGCCGAGCATGACCTGATGGACCTTGTCGCTGTTGCGGATGTCCGCGGTCGGATCGGCGTCGAGGACGACAAGGTCGGCGAGCTTGCCCGGCTCGAGCGAGCCGACGTCGCGCTGATAGCCCAATGAGGTCGCCGGCATGATCGTCGCGGCGCGAAGGGCCTCGATCGGGCTCCAGCCGCCGCGGACGAACGACCACATCTCCCAATGCGGGCCGAGCCCGGCCTGCTGGCCGTGGGCGCCGATCGACACCTGGACTCCGCGGTCGGCGAGCTTCTTGGCCTCGCGGGCGCTGTCGGCGTCGACATAATCTTCCTCGGGCGCCATCGTCCGGCGAACGTTCTGGGCGGCGAGCACCGAGGGAGGCGCGTGCCGCGACAGAAGCGGATGCCTCCAGACATCCATGTGCTGGCGCCAATAGGGATCGCCCGCGGGACCGCCATAGGTAACGACCAGGGTCGGCGTGTAATTGGTCCTGGTCTGGCTCCAGAACTGGACCAGGTCGTCGTAGAAGACCCGAAGCGGGATGTTGTGCTCGAGCGTGGCATTGCCGTCCTGAACCAGGGTCACGTCCATCGTGAACAGCGACCCGCCCTCCGGAACGACCTCCATCCCCTCGCGCTGGGCGGCGGCGACGACCATCTGGCGCTGCTCGCGCCTCGGCTGGTTGTAATTCTTGACGCTGAGAGCGCCCTGCGCCTTCAGCCGGCGGACATGGGCGAGCGCATCGTCGAGATTGTTGATCTCGGCATAGACGTCGGCCGCTTTCGCGCCGTAGATGATCTCGCCGGTCGAGAAGATCCTCGGCGCCAGGATCCGGCCCGTCCGCTGCATCTCCGAGGCCGCGAAAATCTCGGCGGCGCGCGCCGACGGATCGTGGATAGTGGTCGTTCCCAAAGCGAGATTGGCCATTGACGACCAATTCTGTTGCGGGATCAGATCGTCGTCGCCCTGCGGCCCGTGAGCGTGGGCGTCGACGAAGCCCGGGATGATGGTCTTGCCGGCGACGTCGACCGTCTTCGCCCCGGCCGGGATCGCGACCTCGCCGCGGCGGCCGATCGCGGCGATCCGGTCGCCGCGGACGATGATCACGCCGTCGTCGATGATCCCGCCGTCGCGACTGGCCATGGTGACGATCCGCGCGCCGGTCAAAGCGACGATGCCGGTCGGCTTGTCGGCGGCGACCTCCATCGCGATCGAGACTCCGCTTCGCGGCGGCTGGAATTTCGGCCCGCTGTCGCCAGGAGCCGAGGCGAACAAAGCCGCGGTGTCGGCCGTGTAGACGGTCGGACCCATGCTCCAGTGAAGCCGGCGCCCGTTCTCGGACCAGTTGATGAAGTCGGCGCCCTCCGCGCTGGCCCGGGTGACCGGCAGCGGCCCGCCTTTCTCGTCGACCGAGACGTCCTGCGTGCCGGGCATGAGCGGCATCACGAAGGCTTCGTAATTCTGCCGGAAGGCGATGAATTGGCCGTCGGGCGAGACGACATAGTCGTTGACCATCTCGCCGGTCGCATGGGTCCGCCTGGCCTCGCCGTTCAGATCGGTGCTGATCAGCTGGCGCTTGTTGCTGTTGGTCACGATCATGAACAGGCGGTCGTTGTCGGCGCCAAATTGCGGCTCGGCGCCGTCGCGGGAGACCCGGACCGGAGCCCCGCCGGCCGCGGCGATCCGGTAGATTCCGGGATCCTCCGACCAGCGCGGCGAGGTGAGGAAACCGCCGCGGCCCTTCTCGTAGACGATCGTCCGGCCGTCCGGCGAGAATCGCGGCCGCGAATAATGACCCGGCTGCGCGGTAACGTCGCGGGCCGCTCCGCCCGACGCCGCGACCGTTCGGATCCGGCCTAGGCCGGCGTCGGTCCAGCCGACGAAGACGATCGTCCGGCCGTCGCGCGACCAGGACGGGAAGAGCTCGACTCCGCTGTCGGCGCCGCCGACCAGACGCCGCGGAGCGCCGCCGGCCATCGGTTTGATCCACAGCTTGCCGAGGCTCTCGAACACGACCTGCCGGCCGTCGGGCGAGACGCTCGCCCAGCGCGGCATCCGGGTCTGGAAGCGGTCGGGCGCGACCTCGACCTGCGGATGGGTGGCGTCGATCACCACCCGCGTGTCGGCGACATGGAAGGGGATCTCGCTCGCCCCCGAGCCGTCGGCGTCGACCCGGCGGATCTTGCCCCCCGCCCAGAACACGATTGAGCGGCTGTCGGGGGTCCAGGCCATGTTCGGATAGACTCCGGTCACCGCCCAGGTCTCCTGAACGTCCTGGTCGAGGGCGTCGTAGATCTTGCGCTCCTCGCCGGAGACGAGATCCTTGACGTAGAGCTTGGAGCGGGTGCGCTCGCGGCGGACGAAGGCGATCTTCCTGCCGTCGGGCGAAGGCGTCGGCCGGACCGATCCGCCGACCCCCGACACCGCGGTCGTCACCTCGCCGGTGTCGAGGTCGTAGCGCTGGATGTCGAACAGATCGGTGTTCGAATTCTGCGCATATTCGAAGGTCGCGCCGGGGGTGACGTTGCGGGTGAAGTAGAGCGATTTTCCGTCCGGGGCGTAGATCGGCTCGCCCAATTCCTTCTGGTGCTGCTCGTTCGGCTTCTTGACCAGAGGCACTCCGCCGCCCCCCGAGACATGGTAGAGCCAGACCTCGCCGGTGCCGAGCGAGCGGCCGGTGGTGAAATGCTTCTTGGCGATGATGAACCGGCCGTCCGGGCTCCAGCTCGGCTGGTTGAGGAGGCGGAACTCCTCCTTGGTCAGCTGCCTCTTGTCCGATCCGTCGGCGTTCATGATCCAGATATTGTCGCCGCCGCCGCGGTCGGAGGTGAAGGCGATCCGCCTTCCGTCGGGCGAGAAGCGCGCCTGATGCTCGTAGGCCAGCCCCTCGGCGATCCGCCTCGGCGTGCCGCCGGCGATCGGCATGGTGTAGATGTCGCCGAGCAGGTCGAAGGTGATCGTCCGTCCGTCCGGCGACACGTCCACATTCATCCAGCTGCCGCTGTCGGTGTCGATCCGGATCTGGCGCGTCGTCATTCCGGGCGGGGCGTTGACGTCCCATTTGACCGGCTTCTCCGGCTGGGCGGCCGGCGCCCGGCCCGCGGCCGGAGGGAGCGGGCCGGTCACGCGCTGCTCGGGATTTCGCGCCTGATTCTCGGGAGCCTGGGTCTCGGTGACCGGCGGAATCGGCGCCGGAGGCGGGGCGGGAGCGGGCGCCGGAGGGGGAGCGGGGGGAGGCGTCTGGGCGGTGGCCGGAGCGAGAACGAACAAGGCGGCGAGGACCGCGGCGACGTCATGCTTCATGAAGGGCTTCCTCTTGGCGTGTCTGGCCTTCGTCTAGAGCACTTCCCGAAAAAGTGGGAACCGGTTTTTCGGCCGAGAAGTGCTCCAGAGATTGATCGAGAGCCTTTCTTGTCCGGCAAGGCGATACCCGCCTTGCCGGGAAAGGCTCGAGCGGTCGTCCGGGGCGCCGTCATTCGGATATTGAGGGCCGCCTTGTTGACGAGGGAAGGGGCTGACGATTAGGGATTCGAAGATCGGGGAGAAGCAAGAATGACCTACGTCGTCACCGAAGCCTGCATCCGCTGCAAATATATGGATTGCGTCGAGGTGTGCCCGGTCGATTGCTTCTACGAAGGCGAGAACATGCTGGTGATCAACCCCAGCGAGTGCATCGATTGCGGCGTGTGCGAGCCGGAATGCCCGGCCGAGGCGATCCTTCCGGATACCGAGGCCGGTCTCGAGAAGATGCTCGAGATCAACGCCACTTATTCGGCGGAATGGCCGAACATCACCCGCAAGCGCGAATCCCCGGCCGACGCCGACGAGCATAAGGGCGAGGAAGGCAAGTTCGAGAAATATTTCTCCGCCGATCCTGGCGAGGGCGACTGAGGCCGGCTTTCGCCGCCCGCGGGGTGTGGCCGTGCCAAAAGGGTAGCATTTCCGCACTTTTTCTGTTACAGCCATTCCATCGAAGCGGGTGCGAGACGCATCCCGCATTTTGGTGGTCTAGAAGAATCGCCGCACATCATCGTCAGGGCAGCATCGCGCGGGGGGCGATCGCGGCTGAGCGCGCTGAGCGGCTGTTTTCCATGGGAAGGTTGATTAAATGGCAGCGAAAGCGTTGAGCTTCGACGTTGGCGACTATGTTGTTTACCCCAAGCACGGCGTCGGCCGTGTCATCGAACTGCAGAGCTCCGAGATCGCCGGCATGCAGCTCGAACTCTATGTCCTGCGCTTCGAAAAGGAGCGGATGACGCTCCGGGTCCCGACCAACAAGGCCGAGAGCGTCGGAATGCGCAAACTCTCGTCCGACAAGACGATGCAGGAGGCGCTCGCCACCCTGAAGGGCAAGCCCAAGGTGAAGCGGACGATGTGGTCGCGCCGCGCCCAGGAATATGAAGCGAAGATCAATTCGGGCGACCTCGTGTCGATCGCCGAAGTGACCCGCGACCTGTTCCGTGCCGACGACCAGCCCGAGCAGAGCTATTCGGAGCGGCAGATCTTCGAAGCCGCGTCGAGCCGCCTGGCGCGCGAGCTGGCCGCGATGGAGCAGGTCGACGAGCCCGCGGCCCTGGTCAAGATCCTCGAGATCCTGAACAAGGCGGCGGCTATCTACAACAAGGACAAGGTGCTCGAGAAATAATTCCGGGCACGTTCGAAACCGGAAAGAGGCGGTCCCGGAAGGGGCCGCCTTTTTCATATTGCAAGAAGGCCGAACCTGTGTATTATATTAGCAATACACCAGGGGAGATTGATCATGCGCGCAGCCATCCTGCTGGCCTCGGTTCTGGCGCTCGCCGCCTGCAACGTTTCCGGCCATGCCCGCGACAAGGACGATTATGACGACGGGCCGGCCGGTCCGACGATCAAGCGCAATTATGCCCTGTCGGGCTTCGAGAGGATCGATCTCGCCGGCTCGCCCGACGTCATCGTCACGGTCGGTCCCGCCGCTTCGGTCAGCGCCGAGGGCGACCAGAAGACCCTCGACCGGCTCGACATCCGGGTCGAGAATGGCGAGCTCAAGATCGGCCGCAAAAAACAGGGAGGCTGGTTCCACAGCGACATGCGGTTGCGCCCCGTCACCATCCGGGTCAGCTTGCCGAAGCTTGCCGCCGCGTCGATCGCCGGCTCGGGAGACATGCGGATCGACAAGGTCGAGGGCGAGAGGTTCGGCGGCGAGATCGCCGGCTCGGGCGACATGGAGATCGCCGCGCTCAAGGTCGGCGCCGCCGATTTCTCGATCGCCGGATCGGGCGGAATGAAGGCCAGCGGAACCGCCGCGAGCAGCAATGTGTCGATCGCCGGCTCGGGCGACGTCGACACGGCCGGCCTGGCCGCCCGCACCGCCAAGATCTCGGTGATGGGATCGGGCAATGTCAGCGCCAATGCCAGCGAAAGCGCGGATATCTCGGTGATGGGCTCGGGCGACGTCACGATGACCGGGACAGCGCGCTGCACCACCCACAAGATGGGCTCCGGCGACATACGCTGCGGCGGCTAAAGACAGGCCCTGGATAGCGAAAGCTGTTGACCGGCAGGCATTTGGCTTCATGGTCTCGGCCATGAAGCCGATCCTGCTCGTCCTTGCCACGCTCGCCGTGTCCGCCCCTTTCGCAACCGATGGCGCCGCCGCCGCCGAGCGCCGGTTCATGGTCGTCGATTTCGACAGGGTTCAGGTCGAGGGGCCCTATCGCGTCGAGATGGCGACCGGCGGCCCCTCCCTCGCCGTCGCGACCGGACCGCTCGCGGCGCTCGATCGCGTGTCGATGGACGTGCAGGGGACCACTCTTCACATCCGCCCGAACCGGTCCGCCTGGGGCGGCAATGCGCGCGACGCGGCGGGTCCGATCGCGATCCGGATCGCGACCCGGACTCTCCGCGCCGCAACCGTCTCGGGCGGGGGCACGCTCGAGATCAAGGGCGGGAAGAATCTCCGGATCGACCTGATCCTCAATGGCAGCGGCCGAATGGACGTTGCCGGACTCGACGCCGATCTTCTCGCCGTCAATCTCATCGGCTCCGGCAGGATCGGGCTTGCCGGCAAGGCGCGGCAGCTGCGCGCGTCGGTGGAAGGCAGCGGCGACCTGGACGGCGCCGCGCTCCGCGCCGACGATATCGACATCACCGCCAACACCGCCGGGACAATCGCCCTGACCGCGATGCGAAACGCCAGGGTGCGCGCTGCCGGCAGCGGCGAGGTCGCGGTCGGCGGCACGCCCGCCTGCTCGGTCACCGGCCTCGCCGCCGGCAACGTGCGCTGCGGCCCGGGGCGATAGATCAGATCAAAGCGAGCGCCGCGAGCTTCACCGCCAAATCGGGCGGGAGTGCCGCCAGATCCTCTTCCCCCTCGCCGTCGAAATCCGGAGGGGCGTCCTCGGCATTGAGGTAGCGCCAGCCTTGATGCGCTCGCATCGGCCGTGCCCTCACCGTCAGCAGGACCGGATCGAGCTGGATGATCGTCTTCCGGTCCGACTCCCGCTCGGCGAATCCGATTATGGCCTGGCGCGCCGCGATCCGATGTTTGACGATCCAGTAGAGCGACCCGCCGATCAGCTCGGCCGCCCGGGTCGGGCGGAAGCGGGTGACGATCGGCACGATCCCGTCCACGAGGCGTGCCGTCTGGCGGCGCTGAAGCGTCTCCAGGCTGGCGCAGCCATAGGCCACCTTGGTGATGTTGAGCGAGGACACGCTTCGCATTACCCGGTTCAGGCCATTGCTTTCAATGATTTGGCCGCTTGCTCGGGCTCAGCCGACAAGGCCGGAGGCGGTCGCCAGGCCGAGGAACACGAGAAAGCCCATCGAATCGGTGACCATGGTCACGAACACCGAAGAGGACACGGCGGGATCGGCGCCGGCCCGCTCGAGGCTGAGCGGGACGAGCACGCCGGCGAGGCCGGCGATGACGATGTTGGTCAGCATCGCCGCGGCGATCACCGCGCCGAGCACCGGGTTGGCGAAGACGAGCGAAACCCCGACTCCGATCAGCACCGCCACGGTCAGTCCGTTGAGCAGGGCGACCCTTATCTCGCGGCCGATCGCGCGCATCGTGTTGGACTGGGTCAGCTGGTTGGTCGCAAGCGCCCGGACCGTCACCGCCAGCGTCTGGGTGCCGGCATTGCCGCCGACTCCGGCGACGATCGGCATCAGCACGGCGAGCGCGACCATCTTGGCGATCGTCCCCTCGAACAGGCCGATGATGGTCGAGGCGACGAGCGCGGTGCCGAGATTGGCGATCAGCCAGCGGACCCGGCTCTTATAGCTTTCCGAGACCGGCTCGTTGATGTCGCCCTCGCCGGCGCCGGACAGCAGGAGCACGTCCTCGCCAGCTTCCTCCTGGATGATATGGACGATGTCGTCGACCGTGATCATTCCGACCAGCCGCCCGGCCTGGTCGACCACCGCGGCCGAGATCAGCGCATATTTCTGGAATCGGAGCGCCACCTCCTCCTGGTCCATGTCGACCGGGATCAGGGTCTGCTCGCGCTTCATCACGTCGGCGACCGCGATCCGGCGCGGGGTCCGGAGAACCCAGCTCAGCATGCAGGTCCCGACCGGCCGGTGCTGCGGATCGACGACGTAGATCTCCCAGAAATCGGTGGTGAGATCCTCGCCGGCACGGAGATAATCGATCACCTGGCCGACGGTCCAATGCTCGGGCACCGCGATCAGGTCGCGCTGCATCAGCCGACCGGCCGACTCCTCCGGATAAGCCAGCGCCTCCTCGATCGCCGCCCGGTCGTCAGGGTCGAGGGCTCGGAGGACTGCGCGCTGATCGTCCTCCTCCATATCCTCGATGATCGCGACCGCGTCGTCGGTCTCGAGTTCGCCGGCAATCTCTGCGACCTGGTGCGGCTCGAGAGCGTCGATCAGCTCCTCGCGGACGTGCTCGTTCATCTCGGCGAGCACGTCGCCGTCGAGCATGTCGGCAAGCGCCGAGGCCAAGGCGCGGCGGTCGTCGGAATCGAGCAATTCGAACAGATCGGCGACGTCGGCCGGGTGGAGCGGCTCGACCAGAGCGCGGGCGCCGTCGGAATCCCCCGCCTCGACCCGCTCCATCACCGAGCGGACGAATTCGGGCTTCAGCCGGTCATCCTCGTCGAGCCGGTCGCTTGCTCCGGGCGCGGCTTTGACGGGCGCTTCGAGATCGCTGTCGCTCATCGCCCTTCTCCGCAAGTGCCGTGCCGAGGGCGCTTCTAGAGTATTGAACCCGGAAGTGGGACCCGCTTTTTCGGCACCAGACCGGCGAAGTCGGGCAGCGTTTGTCGGCCTGCCGGAAGGCCGGGGCTGGCGCGCGCGGCATCGGAGTCCTAAGTCCGGGTCTGAACCGACATGGAGACGCCGCACATGGCCGACAAATTGAACACTCTGGTCCTCAATCTCGACAGCGGCGGCGACGTCGTCATCCGGCTCAGGCCCGATCTCGCTCCCGGCCATGTCGCCCGGATCAAGGAATTGGTCGGCGAAGGTTTCTACGACGGGGTTGTGTTCCACCGGGTGATTCCGGGCTTCATGGCCCAGGGCGGCGATCCGACCGGCACCGGCATGGGCGGCTCCAGCAAGCCCGACCTCAAGGCCGAGTTCAGCCGCGCCCCGCACGTGCGCGGAACCGCCTCGATGGCCCGCTCGCAAAATCCGAACAGCGCCAACAGCCAGTTCTTCATCTGCTTCGAGGATGCGCGCTTCCTCGACAATCAATATACGGTGTGGGGCGAGGTCACCGAGGGCATGGAGCATGTCGATGCCTTGCCCAAGGGCGAACCGCCGCGCGTGCCGGGCAAGATCGTCAAGGCGTCGCTGCGGAGCTGAAACCAGGGGAGGGCCTAGGGCCTAAGCCCGGTGCTGGAGGCGGTCGTGACGGGCTGGATTTGTTGGGCGGACTAGGAGAGAGGAGAGAGCGATGTTCATACATCGTGACCGACGCAGCGACGACGTCCGCGCGGCAAATCCAGCCCGCCGCATAGCGGTCGGCCGGGGAAGGCGGCCAGCGGCGTCGAGAGCCTTGGCCGGACTGCCCGGTCCGGCCTGCGGCCCTCTCCTCTCCAGCCGCCTTCGCCGGCCGATCACGGCCACCTACAGCACCGAGCTTAGACCCTGATGGGCAGGGGGGTCACCGTCATCACCGGGGCTTCGGCCGGTCTCGGAGTCGAGTTCGCCCGCCAGTGCCGCAAGCGCGGCGACGAGCTCGTCCTCGTCGCCCGCCGCCGCGACCGGCTCGAAGCGCTGGCGGCGGAGCTCGGCTCCTCCCATGTCGTCGCCGCTGATCTCGCGGAGCCCGGCGCGCCGGGGCGGATGATCGCCGAGATCGAGACGCTCGGGCTCGAGATCGACATATTGATCAACAATGCCGGCTTCGGAGTGGCCGGGCGATTCGACACCGCCCCCGCCGATCGGCTGCTCGAGATGATCGACCTCAACGTCCGGGCGCTGACCGAGACCTGCCGGCTGGTCTTGCCCGCGATGGTCGAGCACGGACGCGGGGCGATCCTCAACGTGGCGTCGACCGCGGCCTTCCAGGCCGGGCCGAACATGGCGGTCTATTACGCCAGCAAGGCCTATGTCCTTTCTTTCACCGAAGCGCTCCACCAGGAGAACAAGGCCAGTGGCGTGAAGGTCAGCGCCTTGTGCCCCGGGCCGACCGCGACCGAATTCTTCGACGTCGCCGGATCGAAGGGCTCGACCCTCGCCAAGATGGCCACCGATCCGGTCGCGGTGGTGGCAGCGGGCCTCAAGGGCCTCGAGAGCAACCGCGCAATCACCATTCCCGGGCTCGGCAACAAGATCGGCGCCCAGAGCAACCGTTTTCTGCCGCGCGCAGTGATGCGGCGGGTCATTGCCCGCATAAAAACCTAGGCGGCTTTCGGCAGCGCCTCGCTGGTCAGCAGGGTCTCGAACAGCCAATCGTGGAAGATCTTCACCGGCCGCCTGGTCAGCGACGAGCGGCGGCAGGCGAACCAGTAGCTGTAGGGGCTCTCCACTTTCACTCCGAACAATCGGACGAGGCGGTCGTCATGCGCCTCCTTCAAGTGGCTCTCGAGCATCAGAGCGACTCCGAGCCCCTGGGCGGCGGCGTCGAGGATGAGCTGGCCCGAATCGAAATGATCGATCGCCGCCGGCTGTAGCTCGGGCAGCCCGACCGCCTCGCGCCAATAATCCCATGTGTCGGGAAGGTCGCGATGGAGGAAGATGGTGTGGCCGGAAAGCTGAGATGGGTGGGTCAGCGCCTGGGGCCCCTCGGCCAGTTCGCGGGCGCCGATCGCCACCACCTGATTGCTGTCGATCCGGCGCGAATAGAGGTGCGGATCGATCTCGGTCGCGATCGTGATCGCCGCGTCCAGGCCTTCATCGAGGCGCGAGAGGCCGTGGGCCGCGGTATCGATATCGATATGAAGGCCCGGGTGAAGGGCGCGCAACTCGGGCAGATGCGGCATCAGCCGCTGCGAGGCGAAGAGCGGCAGGACCCCGAGTCTCAGCCGCATCAGCTCGGCGCCGCCGCTGCCCCGCTCCATCGCCAGAGCGAGGGCGTCGAGCGACGGCGCGATCTCGCCGAGCAGCCGCTCGCCCTCGGGATTGAGATGAATCGCCTGATGGCGCCGCTCGAACAGAGGATGACCGACGAAGCGCTCGAGCGACTGGATCCGGCGGGTCAGCGCCGGAGACGACAAAGCCAGGGCCTCGGCGGCGGCCTTGACCGAGCCCAAACGGGCCGTCTGGACGAAGGCCTCGATCGCGGTGAGCGGCGGCAGCCGGCGCATAAGTGGCTTCTCCATTGTGCGGTGCACTTTCGAGCAAGCCTCGGAAAGGCTACGCGAATCCGCCAAAACACGAGTGCAATGTCTGCATCTGTAGCATATTTCTTCGCACTTGCACAATAAGCGGCCGAGGCGGAAAAAGAGCATGCCTTTCAGGCATCCTCTCCTAAAAACTTTCAGGGTCGGTCCTTCGGGACCGGCCCTTTTTTTCTTTCGATCCGAGAGCGGCACGCCAGCGCTCCAGCGATCAATGGCGCTCTTCACCCCTGATCGGTCAACTGATCGTGGCGACTGAGGATATACATCCGAAATGGAAAGTCCGATCGGGATAAATTAGCTAATAGGGGATTCTACCCAGGTGACCGTTGTGCTAAGCGTGCGCGACGGGCGGGGCTGGCGCGGAGTAAACGAAATCTTCGGATCCTTCGGCCTATCAAAAGGGGGGAACACGATGAGGGGACGTGTGTTGTGCCGTCGAAGCCGGCTATCAATTGAGACTCGCGATGACAGCTGACGAAAAGAAGGCTCGTCGGAGCTCGGCCTTTGGCCCAAGGGTGACCCTCGTTGGGAAGGGCTTAGTTGTGATTCCCTCATTCAGCCCTGAGCAAGTGCGGTATTTGGACGACCAGCGCCGCATTGCTGCAAACGTAGACGAGCGCGAGAGAATCGGCGGCTGCAAGCGGTCCAAGTCGCGACTCGATAGCTAGCCAGAACCTTGACGTGGACTAGACTGGCGGTCGTCGCCCGCATCGTCGACTGCAGACCCCCATTTTCGTTTTATTTCAATCTGATCGATCCCTATTGGAGGGCTGATCGAGCCGAAAACATGTCTCTTCATCGCTTGGCGAGCCTTGCTCGTAAGCAGGGGGCGAAATGTGTCGTTGTAGAAGATGCCTCGACGCGTTCTGATGTGATGGCTGAAATCGATCATTTGGACGACCATTGCGGTGGCGGCGGTGCCGCTGAAGCGATCGCGTTTTCCTTCTTTTCGGCCGGCCCGGAGGAGGTCGGAAATGGAGGCGGATCCAAAGAAGCCTTGTTGGGACAATGTGTCCTAATCAACTATCGTCAACCCAGTGATACGGATTTCAGTCTCAGCTATATTTTTGAAGCAATTTTCGCGACGCCGAAGGTTCCGCTGCCGGACTCTGCTCGGGCGAGTGGCCAGCGTAACCTGTTGAATAACTTCATAAATGCGGAGAATGTATTTTCGGTCGAGGTGCTTGGGCGAACCTACGACGTTTGCGGCGTATGTTTTTGCCAACAGAACGGTGTCACATCGGTTTGCGCTCATGCGTCGATCAGAATGGTGCTTAGGACATTAGCTCCGCAAAATGCTCCCCCGACGACCCGGCAAATGAATGCTCTCATTGGGCAGCCGTGTGAGGAAGGGATGTACCCAGGCGAAATCACTGACGTGATGGCCCAATTGGGAGGGGTCGTTGTCGATCAGGTGAACTGCCGTGACCTCCCACCCGCCGAATACATCTCGATAATCACTGCGGCGGCGGAAGCAGGTGAATTGGCCCTGCTTGTGTTTAGCACGCAGCGAGCCATTGACCTGCAAGGTGACGCCAAGGAAGCCGAGAACTCGACCGAGAATGTAGCTAACGAGCCTGCCGACCATGTGGTGGTTGTGTTCGGCTACACAAGAAACTCGGATGAATGGCATCCGCAAGCGATTCCGGCCTATGCCGGTGCACAGTCGGCCGCTTACTGCCCATCAAGCTCTTGGGTGGACCACTTCGTTATCCATGACGATAATTTCGGTCCGTATTTCACTTTGAGCACGCGAGCTCTAGAAGTCGATCCTTCCATCAATCCAAAGACGCTTCTTATCGTAAGGCGCGAACCATGTGAGGTGGAGGCGCACGCGGCAGAGATCGCGGCCTCGCTGGCGCTGTCTCAACTCCTGCCGAGCTTGGCGCCGATGCGAAGTGAGCCTTGGTTTGCCATCGCAACGGGCTCCCCGCGGACGTTTGTAACCAGGCCGGTGCTGATTTCACGCGACGCCTACATAGAACACCTCCGTGGAGCGGCGGGTCACGACGGTAGCAAGGCGACGGCCAGCGAGCTCCGAATATTAAAGCAGCTGCCCAGCAGATTCTGGATGGTGGAGTATACACTTGCGGATTTGCTGACTGGCAATCGCGCCAAGTTGGGTGAGGTGTTGATATTAACGGAATGGTCTGCGGCGATCGAAGGGGATCGCCGGAATTTGGTAATGGCAATTCGTCTTCCCGGGCTCATGCTTCAGAGGCCCGGGTCAGCAGAAGGGCTCGATCCTCATCGCTTCTCGATTGCGAGCCATTGTGAAATGTATATGCATAAGCCCCATGATCACCAGTGGTAGGTTGTCGGGGGATGCGTGACCAAGGAAATAGGCGTTGTAGGGGGCGGACCGAAAGCTGTGGCCCTTGCTGCCAAAGCAGATGTTCTGAACCGTGTAAAACGAACGAATATTCGAATTACCGTCATTGAACGCGCTGAGATCGGAGCACATTGGACTGGCCGTCACGGCTACACAGACGGCGAGGCGCGTTTGTGTACCTTAGCGGAACGAGATATCGGGTTTCCCTATGATGCGGGCCTTCATGACAAGCATGTCGCCAATGCCATGTATTCCGACTATTCTTGGGGCACTTATCTTGTTGACGCGCCGCGGACCGGCGGGCGCGAGGGCTTTAGCGGCTGGGTCAATCGGGGTCGGGCGCCACCGTCCCATGGCAATTTTGCCCGCTACCTTCAGTGGGCATTTGATCGAACCCAGGCCAAGTTTGAACTCGGGACGGTAACGGCTCTGGAACGATCTGACTCGGCTTGGTCCATTCGCATAGGAACCGGGTCTGGATCGAAAAGTGCTGGGCCATTTGACGGTGTGGTGGTTACCGGCCCTGGGCCGGCTCACTCCCGAGTTTCTATGATCAGCGAGAGCACTCGAATTGTCGACGGGGTGAGTTTCTGGAAGGACCCGGAAGGATTTCTCGCTCTCGGTGGAGTCACTGAAGATGCGATCGTAGTGATAGGAGCAGGGGGTACGGCGGCCGCCATAGCGGCTAGGCTAGCCCGTCACGAGAAAAAGCGGAGCCTGATCGTCTTGGGGAAGCAAGCGGTCCTATTCACACGCGCTGACACATTTTTTGAGAGTCAGATTTTCAGCGACGATGAGATTTGGGATCGACTCGATCTCGGCGTGCGCAGCGAGTTTACACGCCGCTTGAATCGAGGGGTAGTCTGGGCCAATGTCTCTGACGAGCTGTCGAAATGCGGAAATCTCCGATACGAACCTGGCGAAGCGAAGTCCGTCACTGTCACCGCAGATCCGGACCGGCTCGTGGTGGAATACGAAAATAACCTCGGCACGCAGCAAATTCCAGCTTCGCTGGTCGTAGACGCTTCGGGGTTTGACGGCTGGTGGTTCCTAAGAATGCTTCCAGTCGACTTGCAGTCGGCGGCCATCGACAGCTGCGAAAAGAGGCAAAAGGTTAAACGAGAAGCACTTATCGCAGCCATGGGAAAGCACTTCACATTGTTCCCCAATGAGCCAGCTCTCCACGTACCCACTCTGTCCCAAGCCGTTGGGCCAGGGTTTTCCACCCTGATGGTCTTGGGGGCAATGAGCGACAGGATACTCGACCGGTACAAATAGGGTTGCACCGGATGCGGACGTATATATATGTACATGTATGACGACAAAAGCAACCGATCCAGATGCTGAGACGATGGTCCTTCGAACTGTCTATTTGCCCATGGGCCTCGATGAGGAGCTCCGCAAAATCGCCTTCCACAAGGAGGTGAGCAAGGGCGAGCTCATTCGAGAATCCATCAAAGCGTGGGTGCGATCATTGGAGTCAGAGCGCACCGGCGTCCAAAAGAAGATTTAAAGTCATTTTCTTCGGACGACCAAAGGTCGCAGCTTGATGACAAATTAGCTCGGGTCGAAGGGCCGAGGCGACTTTAGCGCGCGCGGCCTACGCTGTGTGGGCACCAGCTATCTCCACTGCGCTCGTGCGGTAGGTGACGGGAGTCACTCCAAATTGGCGATCTAGATTGGTTAGATCACCATTGGGCTCGCTGAATGGCTTCAGGCCCCTAAAACTTTCGGGCCGGCTCCCCCCAGAGCCGGCCCTTTTTTTGCCGTTACGGACCCGTTCGGGTGGAAGGGCCGTTGTCTTTCCCTATCTGTCGTATCGACAGAAGGAGCTCCGATGGCCGACGAAGAGAAACAGCCGACCCGGCTGCAGGTGGCGACGATGCGTCCCGAGGACAGCGGCCGCGGCCTTGCCCGGCTTCCGCGCCGGCTGATGAACGCGCTCGGCCTCAGCGAAGGCGACGTGATCGAGATCAGCGGCAAGAGGTCGACTCCGGCCCGCGCCGTCTCGCCTTATGCCGAGGATGAGGATCTCGACATCATCCGCCTCGACGGCCTCCAGCGCGCCAATGCCGAGATCGGCTCGGGCGATTTCGTCACCATCCGCAAGGCCGAATCCAAGCCGGCCCAGCGCGTCGTCTTCGCTCCGGCCCAGAAGAATCTTCGGCTTCAGGGCTCGGCCCAGGCGCTGAAGCGGAGCTTCGGCCTCAAGCCGCTGACCGCCGGCGACGTCGTCGCGACCACCGGCCAACAGCAGATCCAGCACGGCGACATCCCGCCCGAGCTTCGCCAGATGCTGAACGCGCCCGCCTACGCGCTCCAGGAGATCCGGCTGACCGTGATCTCGACCGCTCCCAAGGGCATCGTCCATATCGACGCGACCACCGAGGTCGAGCTCAGACCCGAATATACCGAGGCGAGCGACTCGCGCCGCGCCGACGTCACCTATGACGATCTCGGCGGCATCGGCAGCACGATCGACCAGCTGCGCGAGATGGTCGAGCTTCCGCTCCGCTACCCGGAGATATTCGAGCGGCTCGGAGTCGATCCGCCCAAAGGCGTCCTGCTCCACGGACCGCCCGGAACCGGCAAGACCCGCCTGGCGCGCGCCGTCGCAAACGAGAGCGACGCGACCTTCTTCCACATTGCCGGGCCCGAGATCATGGGCTCCGCTTATGGCGAGAGCGAGAAGAGGCTCCGCGAACTGTTCGAGGGCGCGGCCAAGGCGGCGCCTTCGATCATCTTCATCGACGAGATCGATTCGATCGCGCCCAAACGCGGCCAGGTCGCCGGCGAGACGGAGAAACGGCTGGTCGCGCAACTGCTGACCCTTCTCGACGGGCTCGAGCCCCGCCAGAATCTGGTCGTCATCGCTGCAACCAACCGGCCCGAGGCGCTCGACGAGGCGCTCCGGCGGCCGGGGCGGTTCGACCGCGAGATCGTGATCGGCGTTCCGGACGAAGGCGGACGGCGCGAGATATTGGCGATCCATACCCGCGGAATGCCGCTCGGCGAGGGGGTCGATCTGGTCGAGCTGGCGCGGCGGACCTACGGGTTCGTCGGCGCCGACCTTGCCGCTTTGACGCGCGAAGCCGCGATCGAGGCGGTTCGGCGGATCATGCCCAAGATCGACCTGGAGGAAGGCACGATCCCGCCCGAGGTGCTCGACACATTGTCGGTCACCCGCAACGACTTCGAGGAGGCTCTGAAGCGGGTCCAGCCCTCGGCGATGCGCGAGGTGATGGTCCAGGCGCCGACGACGACCTGGGAGGATGTCGGCGGCCTCGACGACGCGCGCGAGCGGCTCCGCGAGGGCGTCGAACTGCCCTTGAAGGACCCGGAAGCCTTCCGCCGTCTCGGCATCCGCCCGGCGAAGGGCTTCCTGCTCTACGGTCCGCCCGGCACCGGCAAGACCCTGCTCGCCAAGGCGGCGGCGCGCGAGGCGGAGGCCAATTTCATCGCGACCAAGAGCTCGGACCTGCTGTCGAAATGGTATGGCGAAAGCGAGCAGCAGATCGCGCGGCTGTTCGCCCGAGCCCGCCAGGTCGCCCCGACCGTCATCTTCATCGACGAGCTTGACAGCCTGGTGCCGGCGCGCGGCGGCGGCATGGGCGAGCCGCAGGTCACCGAGCGGGTGGTGAACACCATTCTCGCCGAGATGGACGGGCTCGAGGAATTGCAGTCGGTGGTGGTGATCGGAGCGACCAACCGGCCGAACCTGATCGACCCGGCGCTGCTCCGCCCCGGCCGATTCGACGAATTGATCTACGTGGCGGTGCCCGACGAGGCCGGCCGCCGGCGGATCCTCGGAATCCACACGTCCAAGATGCCCCTGGCGAAGGATGTCGACCTCGACAGCCTCGCGGCCCGCACCGACCGGTTCACCGGCGCCGATCTCGAAGACCTCGTCCGCCGTGCCGGCCTGTTCGCGCTGCGCGCCTCGCTTGGGGCTACCGAGGTGACCATGGCCGATTTCGAGCAGGGCCTCGGCGAGACCCGCGCGTCGGTCACGCCCGAGATGGAAAAGGATTATGAGGAGATTCGCTCGAAGCTGAAGCAGGAGGCGATGAGCAGCGGCGGGATCGGCTTCATCGCGCCCGGAATGCTCACCCCGCGCGGGCCGAAGGGTTAGCGCTCAGCCGCACCCAGAGCGAGAGACCAAGAAGCAAGGCTCCGATCGCGAGCCAGGGCAGCGGCCGGGCGATTTCGTAGAGCCCGACTCCGATCGCCGGCCCGGCGATGTAGGCGACTCCATTAACCGAGGTGACCATTCCGGCGACGATATTCTGCTCGCTCGGCCGGACCGCGAGCGAGGCGCCGCTGGTGAACCCCGGCCGGAAGAAGCCGAAGCCCAGGGAGGCGAGCGCGAAGCCGATCGTCGTTCCGTAGACCCCGGTGGCGAATGCGACCACGACCGCTCCGATCGCCGAGAGCAATGAGCCCCAATGGACCAGCTGCCGCGGGTCGAGCCCGAGGCGCGGGATCAGGCCCCATTGGGCGAGCAGGCTTGCGCCGGCGCCGGCCATCAGCACGATCGCGATCCATTGCTGCGCCTCGGCGAGCGGGACCCCAAGCCGGTCGATCACGAGGAATCCGATCACGCCGAGCATCGCCGCCTGGCCGTGGCCGCCGACGATTCCGATGATGTGCCAGGGCAGGACCCGGGGGTCGCGCCAGCGCAGATCCGGCCTCTCCTCGTTCGCGCTTTCGGTCGGGGCGGCGCCGTCGATCCCGCCGATCGCCGGATAAGCGACGATCTGGCCGCGCGGCGACGAGCGCGGCGTGTCATCGGGGATTCGGAGCACGATCGCGGCAAGCACAAGCGCTCCGATCGCCGCGAAAACGACCAGCGGGCCCGACAGGCCGAGCGGCGGGAAGATGAACAAAGGCGCGATCGCCGGCCCGATGATCGTCCCGAGCCCGAACGACGAGGCGATCGCGGCGAGCGCATTGGTACGCTGGTCGCCCTCGGTTCGGGCCGCGACATAGGCCTGGACCGCCGGCGGCGAGGCCGAGCCCCAGCCGCCGTAAATTGCCCGGCCGAGGACGAAGATGACGAACACGGTCATCGGCGCGATCCGGCCGGAAAGACCGACGGCCAGCACCGTGCCGCAGACCAGCATCGAGCAGATGAAGCCGTAGAGGCCGAGGCGCATCAGCGCCCGCCGGCCGCGGCGGTCGGCGCGCCGGGCCCAGTGCGGCGCGGTCAGCACCCAGATCACCGCCGACAGGCTGAACGCGACTGCGACCCACAAATCGGGTACTCCAAGCTCGCGGCCGATCGTCGGCATCAGCGATTGCATCGCCGTGTTGCCGGCGGCGGCGACGAGCATCACCGCGAAGAGGAGGGCGAATCGCTCGCGTTTGATCGGCGACGCGGCTGTCAGTTCATCGCCCTTTCGAAAAGAATCGGGTCCGGCGCAGAGGCGGATGGTCCCGCCGAGACCGTCCCGCCCTTGCCATCACCGCCTCGATTTGCCAACGCAAGTGATTGAACCAGACCATTTCGGGACGCGGCATGACTTTTTCGGGTGAACAGGCACAACGGCTGCGCGGGCTCAGCCGGCGCGGCGGCGGAAGCCCGCTTTGGCACTTCCTGAGGGGCTTCCTCAAGCATCCGGTCATGGTCGGATCGGTGATTCCGTCGTCCAGGGTGCTGATCGACAAGATGCTCGAGCCGGTCGATTGGGCGAATTGCAAATTGTTCGTCGAATATGGCCCCGGCGTCGGCACCTTCACCCAGCACATTCTCGAACGGCTCGCGCCGGACGCGATCCTTCTGACCATCGACACCAATCCCGATTTCACCACCTATTTGACCGCCAAGATTCGCGACTCGCGGCTTCGGGCGGTGACCGGCTCGGCCGCCGACGTGCGCGAGATCATGGCCGATCTCGGCTTCGACGACGCCGATTTCGTCCTTTCGGGCCTGCCCTTCTCGACCCTTCCGGCCGGGGTCGGGCCGGCGATCGCGGAAGCGACCTGGGACGCGCTTCGTCCGGGCGGAGCCTTCCTTGTCTATCAATTCTCGCCCAAGGTCCGGCAATATATCGCGCCCCATTTCGAGCGGATCGATCGCGATTTCGAATGGCGCAACATCCCGCCCGCGACCCTGTTCTGGGCCTGGAAGGAATAGGGTAGGGCCTGGATCAGGTCCTTTTCTCGAAGCCGAAATTGAGCCGGCGCGAAATTCGATAGTCGGCGATCGCGACCAGGAAATAAGCCAGCCACCAGCGGATCCGGGCGAAGGGCGTGCGCGCCTTGCGGTGTTCCGCGATCGTGATCTGCTTGCTTTCCGCCACTTCGCCGTCGACGAACTCGCGCATCGCGGCGGCGAACGCTTCGTCCTCGACCCTCAGCATCATCTCGAGATTGAGGAACAGGCTTCGCATGTCGAAATTGGCCGAGCCGATATGGACGACATTGTCGACCACGAACAATTTGGTGTGGAGCTTGGTCGGCTGATATTCGAAAATCTCGACTCGCCGCTTGAGCAGATACCAATAGGTGTTGCGGGCGGCGCCGATCGTCGCCCGATTGTCCGATTTGGCGGCGGTGACCAGCCGCGAAATGCCCCCGCGCCGCGAGATCCGGGCGATCCGCCGAAGCATTCCGGGGCTCGGCGCGAAATAGGCCGCGATCATGTCGAGCCGGGCGGCGCCGACCATGTCCATCCGGACCGCGCGCGCCCAGGGGCTCAGGCGCCGGGTCGGGCCGCCGAACAGCCAGTGAAGCCGCCCCTCGGTCAGGCTGTGCTGCTGAAGCATCCGCCTGACGTCCCGGATCCGCGGGTGCGGCTGCTGGGTCCAGTTGAACAGATCGTCGAAATAACGGGTCAGGCAGCCGACGCTGTCGCCCTCGACCTGGAGTCCGAGGTCGCGCCATGCGCCCGATTCGATCGTCCCGAAATAATCGTCCGACACGTTGAATCCGCCGGTGATGACCTTGCGGCCATCGGCGAGAGCGAGCTTCTGGTGATTGCGGAGCAGATAGCGCCGTCCATATTTCGGGCTGAAACGGCAGAAGCGGATGCCGGAATCGGTCACGGGCTTCCAGAATTCGGGTTTCGCGGTGGCGCCGAAGCCGTCGACCAGCAACGAGACCTTCACGCCGCGTCCGGCCGCTTCGATCAAAGCATCGCGGACCCGCACCCCCGAAGCGTCGTCGAGGAAGATATAATAGAGGATCCTGAGATCCTTGCTCGCGCCGTCGATCAGGGCGATCAGGGCGGCCAGGCGCGCGGGACCGTCCGCAAGCAAGGTCAGCCGATTGCCCGCAACGTCGATCGACACGGGCGACGGCGGCGCGGGCAGGGTCTGATCGGCCATCGCGGTGGACATGACCCTCGCCGGGGCGAAGGGCAAGCCCTTGGCCAAGTCCGCCCGAACATTGACATTTCGAGGCCCCTTCACTAGCTGCGTCCCTTTCCCACAGCATGTGCAAAGCGGAGCTGCTTCATGGCGCGCGTTACCGTCGAAGATTGCGTCGACAAGATCCCCAACCGGTTCGACCTGGTGCTGCTTTCGGCCCAGCGCGCCCGGCAGATTTCCGGCGGTGCCGACCTCACCATCGATCGCGACCGAGACAAGAATCCGGTCGTCGCACTGCGCGAGATCGCCGAGCAGACGGTCAAGCCGAAGCAGCTCGAGGAGGCGCTCGTCTCCAACTTGCAGCGCGTCCAGATCGACGACGACGAAGCCCCGGACGAAGTGGGCTCGCTGAGCGCGTCGGCCGAGGCGCTTCGGCTCACCGCCGCGGCGCCGCCGCGCAACACCAATATGGGCGGTGACTACGAATAATCCGGTATCGGAGAGCGCGGGTTTCGCGCTTTTCGACACGGCGATCGGGCGGTGCGCGATCGTCTGGCTGGGCGACCGGGTCACCGGCGCGGCACTTCCCGAATCCAACGAAGCGCGGCTCCGGGCGCGGCTCGCGATGCGCTTTGCGGGCGCTCGCGAGGCCTCGCCGCCCGCTCATGTCGCCGAGGCGATCGCGGCGATTCAGCGCCTGCTCACCGGCGAGAGGACCGATCTGTCGAACATCGCGCTCGGCCTCGATTCGACCACCGATTTCGAGGACCATGTCTATGCCGCCGCGCGCCGGATTCCCTGCGGCGAGGTGCGCACCTATGGCGAGATCGCCCAGGAGATTGGCGATCCCGGTGCCGCCCGGGCGGTCGGAGCGGCGCTCGGCCGCAACCCGGTGCCGATCATCATCCCCTGTCACCGAGTGCTCGGCTCGTCCGGCAAGAGCGGCGGCTTCTCCGCCCCTGGCGGCACCGAGACCAAATTCAGGATGCTGGAGATCGAGGGGGCGAAGCGCCCCGGCGATCCCGAGCTGTTCGAGAGTTTGCCGCTGGCGGTGAAGCCGGGCGCCTGACGCTCAGGCCGCCGCTTCTTCCTTGGCTTCGAGGCCCTCGACCTCGGACCGGTCGACCCATTCGAGCTCGCCGAGCGTAAGCGGCCGTCCATCGGCGGCCCGCACCATGATCTGTGCGATCGGGCGGCGGCTGTAGCGGTCGATCAGCACCGGATTGCCGGGCATGTCGCAGATCCAGCGCTCGCCCCATTGCCGCATCGCGATCAGCACCGGCAGCAGTTCGCGGCCGCGCTCGGTGAGGCGGTAGGCGACCTTGCGGCGATCGGCCGGATCGGGCTCGCGCCTCAGGATCTGCGCCTCGACGAGCCGGGCGAGCCGGTTGGACAGGATGTTGCGCGCGATTCCGAGGGTCGACTGATATTCCTCGAAATGGTGGAGCCCGTTGAAGGCGCCGCGCAGGATCAGGAACGACCAGCGCTCGCCGACGACCTCGAGAGTCGCCGATATGCCGCACTCGGCGAGTACTTCCTTCAGCTGGTTCGCTTTCGCCATGATCCTCAACCTACGCTCTTTTTTCACCTTGTCACATAGCATGCGGATTATAAGTTGCAATGCGCTACTGACATCCTTATAGGTTGCACACAGCAACTCAACAGGAGGTCTTCGAGATGCGCTTTCCCACCCCTCTTCTCACCCTGGCGCTCGGACTGTCTGCGGTCACGGCCGCGACGGCGCCCGCCATGGCGGCCGGTTCCTATTACCGCGCCGAGCTCGCTACGCCGGCATCGGCCGACCGGCTGATCGTCCGCGGCCTGATCTGGAAATGCGGCGCCGAAGGCTGCGTCGCCGGGCGCAGCAACAGCCGCGCACTGATCGACTGCTCGGCGCTCGCCCGGCAGGTCGGAACGCTTCGAAGCTTCTCGGTCGAGGGCCGGACCCTGGCCCCGGACGAGCTGGAAAAGTGCAACGCCAAGGCGCGCTAAGCCCTTTTTACGTTGCAACGCAGCAGCACCGCACCCCATGTTGGTGCGGTGCTGCGGCAATATGAGCTTCTCGAGAAGGTCCGGGCCTACGATCCCGATGCCGACGAGGCGCTGATCAATCGCGCCTACGTCTTCTCGATGAAGGCGCATGGCAGCCAGAAGCGCGCGTCCGGAGATCCCTATTACAGCCATCCGATCGAGGTGGCCGGAATCCTGACCGACCTTCACCTCGACGACGAGACGATCGCCACCGCCATCCTCCACGACACGATCGAGGATACGGTCGCGACTCCCGAGGAGATCGAGAAGGCCTTCGGCAAGAACGTCGCCCGGCTCGTCGACGGGGTCACCAAGCTCTCCAAGATCGAAGCGCAGAGCGAAAGCCAGCGCGCCGCCGAGAATCTGCGCAAGTTCCTGCTCGCCATGTCCGGCGACATCAGGGTGCTCCTGGTCAAGCTCGCCGACCGGCTCCACAACATGCGGACCCTCCATTTCATCAAGTCGGAGGAGAAACGCCGCCGGATCGCCCGCGAGACGATGGATATCTACGCTCCTCTGGCCGAGCGGATCGGCATGTACGAATTCATGCAGGAGATGCAGACCCTCGCCTTCCGCGAGCTCGAGCCCGACGCTTACGCCTCGATCGCCAAAAGGCTCGAGCAGCTCCACAAGGGCGAAGGCGATCTGATCGAGCGGATCGGCAAGGGTATCGGCGCCTATCTCGAGGCCCAGGGGGTCAAGGCCCAGGTCAAGGGGCGCGAGAAGCATCCTTATTCGATCTGGCGCAAGATGGCGGAGCGGCACGTCAGCTTCGAGCAACTGTCGGATGTCATGGCCTTCCGGGTGATCGTCGACAACGTCGAGGATTGCTACCGGGCGCTGGGGATCATCCACCAGCGCTGGCCGGTCGTCCCCGGCCGGTTCAAGGATTTCATCTCGACTCCCAAGCGCAACGGCTACCGGACGCTTCACACCACGGTGATCCACGACGAGCAGATGCGGATCGAGATCCAGATCCGCACCCGCGAGATGCACGCCCAGGCCGAGCACGGCTTCGCCGCCCACTGGGCCTATAAGGAAGGCAAGGCGGCGGCGAAGACCCAGCACCCCTGGATCAGCGACCTGATCGAGATTCTCGACCACGCGGCGAGCGCCGAGGAGCTGCTCGAACATACCAGAATGGCGATGTACACCGACCGGATCTTCGCCTTCACGCCCAAGGGCGAGCTGATCCAGCTGCCCAAGGGCGCGACCCCGGTCGATTTCGCCTATGCGGTCCACACCGATCTCGGCGACCAGACGGTCGGCGCCAAGGTCAACGGCCGGGTGATGCCGCTTCGAACCCCGCTCGAAAATGGCGACCAGGTCGAGATCCTGGTCTCCAAGGCGCAGCACCCGCAGCCGGCCTGGCTGAGCTTCGTCGTCACCGGCAAGGCGCGCGCCAAGATCCGCCGATTCGTCAAGTCGAAGGAGCGCGAGGAAACCGTCGCTCTCGGCCGCAAGATCTATGACGAGATCGTCCAGCGCCTGCCCGCGCCTCTGGGCTGGGAAGCGATGGCGGAGGCCCTGAAGCGGCTGAATCTTCACGACGACGGCGCTCTGATGGAGGCAATCGCCCTGAAGCGGGTCTCCGACGTCGCGGTGATGGAGGCGCTGATCCCGGGCTCGACCGGCAAGGGCGGAGTGAAACCGCCGCCGCAACAGACCGCGATCTCGATCAAGGGCCTGACTCCGGGAGTCGCCTTCACCCTGGCCGAATGCTGTCACCCGATACCCGGCGATCGGATCGTCGGCCTTCGCCGTGAGGGCACCGGGATCGAGGTCCATATGATCGGCTGCGACAGCCTCGCCGACGGAATCGATGCCGATTGGGTCGACCTCGCCTGGGGCGACGAATCGGACGGCGGCGCGGCCCGGCTCTGCGTCGTCATCAAGAACGAGCCGGGTTCGCTGGCGGTGATCGCCGGCATCCTGGGAAGCCACGGCGCCAATATCGTCAGCATGGACCAGGCCAGCCGCGACGGCAGCTTCCACACCTTCCACCTCGATATCGAGGTTCACGACGTCCATCATCTGATGCGGATCCTGGCGGCGCTTCGGGCCACCGACGTCGTCTCCAGCGCCGAGCGTTTGTAAGGCAGGGGCCGAGCCGTCCGAGGTGCCGACCCGTCTTTTGCGGACCGGCCTTTCCCTGTAGGCACCGGCAATGACCGACACACCGGCCTCGATGACCTATGGCTCGTATCTCGATCTCGAGCGGCTGCTCTCGGCCCAGCATCCGATCTCCGATCATCATGACGAGATGCTTTTCATCATCATCCACCAGGCCAAGGAGCTGTGGCTCAAGCAGATCATCCACGAGCTTCGCCTGTCGCTCGATCTCGTCCGCGGCGACCAGCTCGTCCAGGTCCACAAGAGCCTTTCGCGGGTATCGCGAATCCAGGCGGTGATGACCCTGAGCTGGGACGTGCTCTCGACCCTCACTCCGACCGATTACGTCAGCTTCCGCGGAGTGCTCGGATCGAGCTCCGGTTTCCAGTCCGCCCAGTTCCGAACCGTCGAGTATCTGCTTGGAATCCGCGACGGCAGCCATCTCCGCTTTCAGGAAGAGGGATCGCAGGCGCGGGCGGCCCTCGCCGAGGCGCTCGCCCGGCCGAGCCTTTGGGACGAGGCCAATGCCGCGCTCGCCCGGGCCGGCCTCAAGCTTCCGGCCGAGGTGCTGGAGCGCGACTGGAGCGAGACCTACCAGCCGAGCGAGGCGGTCGAGGCCGCCTGGGCCGAAGTCTATCGCGACACCGCGCGCTGGTGGCCGCTCTATCAGCTCGCCGAGAAATTGGTCGACATAGACGACAGCTTCGCGACCTGGCGGCACAAGCATGTCATCACCGTCGAGCGGATCATCGGCCTCAAGCGCGGCACCGGCGGGACTGCCGGCGTCGCCTATCTTCAATCCACCCTGGCCAAGCGCGCCTTCCCCGAGCTCTGGTCGCTGAGGACGAAGATCTAGGGCGTATCGACATTCACTTCGGCTGATCTCGACGGCTCTCGTCCTCCCTGCGTGCGAAGCACGTGGGGAGGGGGACCATCCAAAGGATGGTGGAGGGGCGTTTGGCGCTGTTGGCCCCTCCACCGCGGTCCGCGGTCCCCCTCCCCATCGCCTGCGGCGACAGGGAGGACTAAATGTCGATACAGCCTAGGGCCGGGAGACCGGCGGGGCCCTAGGGAGCCGGCGGCGGCGGCGGTCCCGCCAGAGCGGCGATCGCCTCGCGGGTGATCCGCTCACGCACAGAAAGGCTCGGATGGGTCCGGAAGATCTGCGGGAAAAAGTCGTACTTCCCGAGATAGCGCCGCCAGAAGGGGATCGCCGCGTTCACGTCGTAGCCGGCCGCGGCCATCAGCCTGATCCCGAACCGGTCGGCCTCCTCCTCGGTCCGCCACACCCTCTTGCCGTTCTTGCCGATCGCCCGGCCGATCCCGCGCTTCGGCACGCCCTGCTCGTCGAGCAAAGTCGGGTGGCGAAGGATGTTGTGCGACATTTCGTGGCCGAGAACGACCGCGAGCTCGTCCTCGCTGCGAAGGAAATCGAGCATCGCGGTCGTCATCACCACGGTCCGGCCGTTGGCGAAGGCGTTGACCTGGCGCGAGCGGGCGAGGCGGACCCGGCCCGGGCAACCGGGCAGCGAATCGAGCCGCAACCCGATCTCGCGCCCGTCGCGGAGCAGCCGGAGCTCGACCGGACCCTTTCTGAGCTGGTCTTCGAGCTGGGCTTCCGAGGCTTCGACCCGCTTGCGCCATTTGCCGCGGTCGGGCTCGGCGGCGATCTCGGCTTCCGACGGGAAGGCTATGCCGTTCACCGCGAGCAGCACATCGCCGGCGACGAGCCCGGCTCGGGCGGCGGGTGACCCGCCGAGCACCGTCAGGACACCTGGGCCCCGGTCGAGGCGGTAGCGCTCGACCATCGTCGCACGGTCGGCCGGCTCATATTCGGCGAGGTGGTGAAAGAGCAGGCCGGTCAGTGGAAAGGACTGGCTGCACAGGGGACGCCCGGCCAGGGCGATCCGATAGGCCGCGGCGGCGACCCGAAGATCGTCCTGGCGGAGGCTGCTTTCGCCGGCTGGGGCCGGCTGACCGAATGCCTCGCGCGCCGGCAAGGCGCCAAAGGCGAGAAGGCCGGCGAGCGCGGACAGCAAGAGCAGGCGGCGGATCATAAGACGCAATAAAACGGCCGGATGAAGAGGTCTCCATCCGGCCGTATATCATGTCCGGCAGCTATCGGCCCGAAATTACGGGCTGTGCGGGAGCTGGTCGTCGTTGTCGTGGGTCGCCGCGAGGATGCCGAGGATGATGGCGATCAGGGCGATAAGCGGAATGACGAAGCCGCCGCGAAGCTGGCTTCCGTCGGTGACGGTCTCGTCGGACGGAGCAACTTCCGTCGACGCTCGCGCGGTCTGCGCCGTGCTTTGAGCGGCAGCCACAGCCGGCGTCACCATCAAGGCAACGGAGGCGGCGGCAGCGGTAAGTCCCTTAAAAACCACAAATCTTCTCCCTTCGTACTCAAACCTGACTTCGCGTTCGGGCTTTACCTAATCGGGCCTTCCGAGGGTGTCTACCCTCGAAATCGCAGCCGGATTGAAAACCCATTTGCCGCCGTAGCCCTTGATAGGTTTACGAAGCCTGAGCCCAACGTAGGACGCAAAATTTGGTTCATCCGTGTCGACGAATGGCCGTGCGCTGTTGCAGAAAAGCGACACTGTACAAGGAGTTGCGAACCGGACCTTTGAAAGATCCGGTGATCCAGGTCGCCTGCTTTTCAGCCCGCTGTCCGGCGGACGCTTTAGGTTCGGCTCGGCCGAGGTCGAATTGGCCGCGACCGGGCAGGTCAAGCTACACCGCTGCGGGACAAGCAAAAGGGCCGGACGAAGTAGGCTCCGTCCGGCCGATTGGCCGACGAACAGGCCGTCTCAGCTCACGGGCTGTGAGGGAGGTCGTCGTCGTTGTTGGTGCAGAAGGCAGCGCACAGGCCGAGGATGACCGCGATCAAGGCGATCAACGGAATGACGAAGCCGCCGCGCAGCTCGCTTCCCTCTACCGTCTCGTCCGCCGGCGCGACCATCTGGGTGGCCGGAGCCGGGGCCGTCGCCGCTCTTTGTGCCACCGCCACAGTCGGCGCTGCCAGCATCGCGACCGATGTGGCCGCAGCAATAAGTCTCTTGAAAGCCACGTCTGCTACTCCCTTCACCGTCGAGTCTGATCGTCCGATACTCGCGGCATGCCTAAACGAGCCGCTTGGTTGTGTCTATCCCGAAATGAGGAAATCGGCCAATGTCGTGCGTTGGGAATATTTCAACGGCTTGTTCAGCCAGAACCGGCTGCTGCAAGGGATGAAGCATTCAGCTTGGGGCGGGACCTCTCGAGAGGTTGCTTCGCGCGAACCTCCGCCATGGAGGTTGCGGCAAATCGCAATTTGTCTCAGAGGGTTCGCGAACCCGACTTGGGGAGGAGCCGGCCATCCCATTCATTCGCCTGCCGAACCTGTTCGCCTTTCTGGCGGCGCTGTTCGCCCTGACCGCCACGCCCGCGGCGGCGGCCGTCCGGATCATTTTTTATTCCCACGAGCTCGGCTCGTCCTTTCCCCATGCCTTCGTCGTGGTCCAGGGCGTCCTCGACCGCGGCGGGCCGCGAATCGACGAGGATTACGGATTCACTGCCAAATCGGTCAGTCCGGCCATCCTGATGGGCGCTGTGAAGGGCGAAGTGGTCACCGACAATACGGCCGGCTACACCCGCAACAGCAACCGTCATTTCACCGTGACGGTGAGCGATTCCGAATATGACCGCGCCATGGCCGTGGTGGAGCGATGGCGGACGAGGGCTCAGCCGAGCTACGATCTGGGCAGTCGCAACTGTATCCACTTCGTCGCCGAAATCGCCGCGAGCATCGGCATGCGTGCGGAAACGCCGAAGCGGCTGATGCGCAAGCCGCGTTCCTATCTCGATTATCTGACCGAGACGAACCGAGGCTGGCTTCAGGGGCGAAATGCCGTCTTCCACCGTCCGCCGGCTCCCGCGAGCGGCAGCGGCCGGTCGGGTTGACTTTGCCGCCTGCTTCTTCTGTTGGGCGGGCAGGCGGGCGATCAGCATGAATGAGGCGAAGTGAGCATGGAGCGAATCGTCGTCGTCGGCCTGGGCTATGTCGGGCTGCCGCTTGCCGTCGCTCTGGCCCGCTCGTTCGAGGTCACCGGGCTCGATGTCGATTCCGGCCGAATCGACGAGCTCAAACGCGGCCTCGACCGCACCCGCGAGGTGGACGGCGAGACGCTTGCAAGTTCGAGTCTGAAGCTGACCGCCGATTCGGCCCAATGCGCCGGCGCCGACATCTATATCGTTACCGTCCCGACTCCGGTCGATGAGGCGAACCGGCCGGACCTGGGCCCGGTGGAAGGAGCGACCCGAACCGTCGCCGGCCTGATCGACCCGGGCAGGAAACCGGTGATCGTCTATGAGAGCACGGTCTATCCGGGCGTCACCGACGAATTGTGCGGCCCGTTGATCGAAAAAGTGTCGGGGCTGAAACGCGGCCGCGATTTCTTCCTCGGCTACTCGCCCGAGCGGATCAATCCGGGCGACCGCACCCACACGGTCGAGCGGATCGTCAAGGTCGTTGCCGGCGAGAATGAGGCGGTCACCGACCGCCTCGCCTCGCTCTACGGCACGGTAACGGAGGCGGGCGTCTTCCGCGCCGCCTCGATCCGCACCGCCGAGGCCGCCAAGGTGATCGAGAATGCCCAGCGCGACATCAACATCGCCTTCATGAACGAGATCAGCCAGATCTTCTCTCAGCTCGACATATCGATCTGGGACGTGCTGGAGGCGGCCGGAACCAAGTGGAACTTCCTGCCCTTCCAGCCGGGACTGGTCGGCGGCCACTGTATCGGCGTCGACCCTTATTATCTGAGCTTCCGGGCCCAGCAGCTCGGGATCGAGCCCAACGTCATCCTCTCCGGCCGATCGATCAACGACCGGATGGGGTCCTGGGTCGCCGAACGCCTGCACGAAAAAAGGGGCAAAGCGGGCTCCGCTCTGGTCATGGGCCTGGCCTTCAAGGAGAATGTGCCGGACCTTCGCAACAGCCGGGTGATCGACCTGATCGAGCGCCTCAGGACGCTCGGTCACGGCGTCACCGTTCACGATCCGCTCGCCGACCCCGCCGAGGCGCGGCACGAATATGGTCTCGATCTCGACGGCGACGCGCTCGAGCGGAGCTACGACCTGGTCGTCGCGGCCGTGCCGCATTCGGCCTATGCCGAGCTTTCGGATGAGGAGCTGATCGGGCTCGTCGAGCAAGGCGGGCTGCTTGCCGACCTCAAGAATCTTTATCGGGATCGGATATTGGCCGGCGTCGAGAAATGGACCCTATAGAGCGCGTGCGCAGATATTCCTGCTGCACCCGGCCTTCTTCGTTGCTGAAGATGTGATCTTCCAGGCCGTCGGGCGGCTCCCAATCGCCGAAACCGCTCCATTCATTATATGTCCGGAAAGCCTCGAAGGACGATCGCGCCCTGAAGCTGTGAGCGAGACGGGCGCCAGGAGAGATCGCGGCGCGTGCCTTGTCGTTTTGCGCGTGGACGATCCACATGCCCTGGCCGCTGCCGTCCCGGTCTTGCCAGATCTCGAACAGCAGCTCCGTCATGCCGGCTTCAGCCCGAGGTGTAGCGGCGATACCATTCCACGAAGCGCGGCACGCCTTCGTCGATGCTGGTCGTGGGCCGGAAGCCGAGGTCGCGCTGGATCGCGCTGATGTCGGCATAAGTGTCGCGTACGTCGCCGGGCTGCATCGGCATCAGCCTGCGCTCCGCCTTGCGGCCGCAGGCCTGCTCGATCAGGTCGATCATATGGCCCAGCTCTTCCGAGCGATTGTTGCCGATATTGTAGAGCCGGTGGGGTCCGAAGCTGCCGCCGGCTTTCTCGGCGCCGTCGTCCGGCGGCGGGTTGTCATGGCAGGCGACGACGCCGGAGACGATATCGTCGATATAGGTGAAGTCGCGGCGCATATCGCCTTCGCCGAACACCTGGATCGGCTCGCCGGCGAGGATCGCCTCGGCGAACAGCCACATCGCCATGTCGGGGCGCCCCCATGGGCCGTAGACGGTGAAGAAGCGCAGGCCGGTCTGCGGCAGGCGGTAGAGATGGGCATAGGTCTCGCTGATCAGCTCGTCGGCCTTCTTGGTCGCGGCGTAAAGCGAGAGCGGATGGTCGACCCGGTCCTCGACCCGGAACGGCAGGCTGTCATTGCCGCCATAGACCGACGAGGAGGAGGCATAGACGAAATGGCTCGAGCGGCGGGCGCGGGCCAGCTCGATCATGTTGAGATGGCCGACCAGGTTCGAATGAACGTAGGCGTGCGGATTCTCGATCGAATAGCGAACCCCCGCCTGGGCGCCGAGATGGACGATCCGGTCGAACTCCCGGCCGTCCAGGGCGGCGCGCAGCGCCTCATTGTCGGCGAAATCCAGCTCGACGAACTCGAAGCCGTTGTGGCGGCGGCCGAGCTCGGCGATCCGGTCGCGCTTCAGCTTCACGCTGTAATAGGGGTTCACATTGTCGATTCCGACGACCCGGTCGCCGCGGGCGAGCAGCCGCTCCGCGACGTGGAAGCCGATAAAGCCGGCGGCGCCGGTCACGAGTGTGGTCATCGAGTGAGCCCGTGGTGGATGGTCGGCCCGCGCTTAGACGAAAGCGGAAGCCGAACTCAATCCGCGCCGAGCCTGCTGCGCGGTGGACTTGCCGGGGCTTTTTCCCTTAGGCACGGCCAGACTGCCAAAATCCACGGAGCTGAAAGACCAGGTGGCGATCCCGGCCGGAAAATTCGCGAGCGCTCGGCGGACGCTCTGGCACCGGGTGCGTCTTCAGCTCGGAGTCGGGCTGCTGCTCGCGGTCGCGATCCCCTATCTGGTTCGGTTCCGGGCGGAATATGGCCAGGCCGACCTGGACAGTATCAACAATTCGCTGGTCGGGACGATCATCGCCTTGGTCGGCGGCTATTATGCCTTCCGGCGCGTATCCTTCTATCCGGGCGTACGCGCTTCCTATCACATCCTGCCGACCTTCGCCGTCTCCTACGGGCTGGTCCTGGCCGCCTTCTTCTTCGCGCGGCTCGATTATAGCCGCCTCCACTTCCTGACCAGCTTCACGCTGTGCGTGTTCTGGTACTATGTCGTCTATTTCAAGCTGCAGCGGCAGCAGACCCTCAGGATCGGAATCGTGCCGTTCGGGGAGGTCGAGCATCTGTTCGACATACCGGACGTGCAATGGGCGCGGCTCAGCGGCGAGGGCGAGGACGCCGGAGTCTGCGACGCGATCGTCGCCGACCTGAGGGCCGATATTCCCGACGAATGGGAGCGATTCCTCGCCGACCGGGCGCTTGCCGGGACTCTGGTGATGCACGTCAAGCAGATGGAGGAATCGCTGACCGGCCGGGTCGCGATCGAGCATCTCTCCGAGAACAATCTCGGCTCGCTCATCCCCGGAATCATCTACGCCAAGGTGAAGAGGCTGGGCGATCTCGCTCTGGCGGCGATCGCCATCCCGTTGCTTGCGCCGTTCATGTTGCTGATCGCCATTGCCATCAAGCTCGAGTCGCGCGGACCGATACTCTTCCGCCAGGAGCGAATGGGCTATCGCGGCCATCCGTTCACGATGATCAAGCTGAGGACGATGAGCGTCAGCGACGAGGCGGACGATCCGCGCCTCGCCGCGATCACCCAGGACGCCGACAAGAGGGTGACGAGGATCGGCAAATATCTCCGCCGCTACCGGATCGACGAGCTCCCCCAGATCGTCAACATCTTCACCGGCGAGATGAGCTGGATCGGCCCCCGGCCCGAAGCGGTTCCGCTTTCCCACTGGTATGAAAAGGAGCTGCCCTTCTACCGCTATCGCCACATCGTCCGGCCCGGAATCACCGGCTGGGCGCAGGTCAAGCAGGGCCATGTCGCCGAGGTCGGCGACGTCCTGTGGAAGCTGCAGTACGACTTCTACTACATCAAGAACTTCTCGTTCTGGCTGGATCTTCTGATCCTGGCCAGGACCGCCCGGACGGTCCTAAGCGGTTTCGGCGCGAGATAGGGATCAGCGCGAATCGTGGGGAAATGCGCCGGAGCCCGGCGCTCGGCGCCGAACTCCATTTCGCCGACTGAGCCCATCGCGAGAGCCGCTTTCGGGCACGCCGGCGGACTGTGCTCCGGTGCGATTGTCCTTTGGAAATGGAACGAAGCAGACGGTCTCCATCCCTCCTGGAAGGACAGAGACCATGCCTACTTTCGAAGTCGACGACTATCTCACGCCGAACGATTCAAGCTCAGCGACGGTGACCGCGAACAATGCCGGTCTCGCCAGCCTCAGCGCCGCGGTCAACGCGGCCGGCGGAGGCCTCATCCGATTCACGCCGGGCGCCACTTATTGGTGCGGCGGCTTCGAGAATCAGCCGTTCACGTCCAACTCCATCTACACCTACTACAATTGGGCCAGCGCCAATGCGCCCTATCTCATTCACCTGACCAGCGGGCGGGTCTGCATCGAGGGCAATCATGCCACGCTGAAGAGCCGCGACGGCGGCTCCTACGGAGTGTTCCGGCCGTCCGACCAGACCGCCAGGACGCCCCGTCCCACCGTCCAGGCCGGAGCCTCCGCCTGGAGCGGCGCAACCGCCTATGTCGTCGGCGATCTGGTCACGTCGAGCGGGAAATCCTATCAGTGCATCCAGGCGCATAGCAACAAGTCGCCGGCAGCCAACCCGACCTATTGGCGCCAGCTTCTCGTCGCTCCGCCGGGTGGAGCGCCGGCCTGGAGCGCGTCGGTCAACTATCTCGTCGACGACATCGTCACGTCGGGCGGCAGCTACTATTACTGCATCGCCAACAACATCAATCAGGCGCCGCCGAACGCAACCTATTGGGTGAAGGGAACCGGCCTGGCCGCGCCCTATCATGAGATGATCCGAGCGGAGAATCTCACCGGCCTGACGATTCGCAACCTCATCCTCGACGGGAATGTCCAGAACACGTCGGTCGGCGGGCCCTTCGGCGACACCGGCATTCAGGGCAATATGTTCGGCATCGACCTGGTCTCCTGTTCGAACGTCCGGATCGAGAACAGCGTCTCGAAGAATCACGGCGCGGACGGCCTCCATCTGGGCTGCGCGGCCGATGCCGAGAGCGACCTTCCCGACAATGTGGTCGTCGAAGGCTGCGATTTCCGCAACAATGGCCGCAACAACGTGTCGATCACCGGCGGCCGCAACATCACTCTGCGCCGTTCCGTCCTGTTCCAGGCGGCGAAGAATGCCGGCGGAGTCTCGTCCAGCCCGGGCTCCGGCATCGATTTCGAAGCCGAGGGCGGCAAGATCGTCCGCGATGTCGTGGTCGAAGGCTGCTACATCGCCGACAATCAGGTCAACGCGATCGTTGCCGACAGCGGCACTCCGGTCGATCGTTGCGTCATTCGCGATTCGACCCTGATCGGCACCACCGGCTACGCTCTCTGGCTCTACCGCCCGGGCTTCAAGGTCGACAATTGCACCATTGTCGGCACAAGCGTGAACTTCCATCCCGGTTACGGCGTCGGCTCCGATCCGTTCCGGCCCAACGCCGCGGCGAAGTTCCGCCGCTGCCTGTTCACCGACGATACCGCTCTCAGCCCGTCCGGGACCGTGTTCAACGTCAACGGCCATCTCGTCGAAGGCAGTATCGCCTATGTCGAATATGACGAATGCACCTTCCTTCGTGCGCAGAACCTGACCGGCGGCGCCGGCAATGCGAACGGCCCGCTCTATCGCAATTGCAGCTTCATCGCCAAGGCCGGCGGCCTTCTCACCTACGGCCGAATCGAGGGCTCCGAGACTCACTTCATCGAGGACGGCGGGACGGTCGGAGTGCCGAACCGGTTCAATGCGGTTGCGGGCCGGACCGATATCGGCGACGCCCTCGACAGCTGGTATTATTCCACCGTCGCCTCCGGAGTGCCGACCACCGCGCGGCACGCCGCCACGATCGACCGGCAGACCCGCGACATTCTGGGTTCGGCCGTCAAAGGCGATGCCAACGTCACCTTGACCGCCGGCACCGATCCGCGGCTTCAGCGCTTCACCACCGCGCTCACCGCCAACCGGACCGCCACTCTGGCGACAAGCGGCGCGAAATCCGGGAGCCGATTCCGGGTCGCGCGCTCGGCCGGGGACACGGGCGGGCCGTGGACATTGAGCGTGGGCGGGCTGAAGAGCCTCAACGCCAATCAGTGGTGCGACGTCCAATATGACGGCGCGGCCTGGCAGCTGATCGGGTTCGGGTCGCTGTAGCGGAGGGAAAGAGCGGCAAGTTTGGCGGCCTGGCCGGGAGGATGATCCCGGCCGGGCCGCCGGCGAATGGGCTAAGCCGCCTCGGCGCGCGCTGACCGGGGAAGGCCGGCCTCGGCGGCGTTCCAGGCCTGGAACATCAGGATCGCCCACAAGGTCGGAGTCGCGTCGCGGCGGCCCGACAGATGCTCGTGCCAGCGTCTCCTGATCTGGGCCACGTTGAAATTGCCTTCCTCGCGCAGCCTTTTCTCGGCGAGCAGATCCTCCGCCCAGTCGCGCAGCGGCCCCTTGATCCATTCGCCGACCGGTACCGCGAAGCCGGCTTTGGGGCGCTCGAACATGTCGCGCGGGGCTTCGCGATAGAGGAGTTGACGGAGGATATGCTTTCCCTTGCCGCCCTTGATCTTCATCCCGATCGGGATCCGGGCGGCGAGCTCGGCGACCCGATGATCGAGGAACGGGACCCTTGTCTCGAGGCTGACCGCCATCGCCGCCCGGTCCACCTTGCAGAGGATGTCGTCGGGCAGATAGGCGACGGCGTCGCAATACATCATCCGCACCGCGTCCGGCGCCTCGGGACCAAGCTCGAGATCGAAGGCGCAGGCCCCCGAATCTTTTCCTTCGCCGAGCACGGGCGACGATTCCCCGGACCATTCGTCGAGAAAGCTCGCGAACACGTCCTCGAGCCCGCCGGCGCCGGCGAGCCGAAGGCCCTTGCGCACCTTGGTGCCGAAATGGGGCGGCCGGCTTTTGCCCGGAAGCAGACGGGCAAGCCCGTCCCAGGCGCCGGCCGGAATCGAGCCGAAGCCCGCGCCGATCGCCGCCCGCGCCGGGCGCGGCAGCCTTCTCAGGCTCGACCAGAGCCGGGCGGCGCCGAGATAGCGGTTATAGCCGCCGAACAATTCGTCGCCGCCGTCGCCCGACAAAGCGACGGTGACCTGCTCGCGGGCGAAGCGGCTGACCAGATGGGTCGGGATCTGGGAGGAATCGGCGAACGGCTCGTCATAAATGGTCGGCAGGAGCGGGATCACTTCCTGCGTTTCCTTCACCGTGACGTAGCGCTCATTATGCTCGGTGCCGAAATGGGCCGCGACGGCCTTGGCATATTCGGCCTCGTTGAAGCCCGCTTCCTCGAAGCCGATCGAGAAGGTCCGCACCGGCCGGCTCGAATATTTCTGATAGAGCGCGACCACGGTCGACGAATCGAAGCCGCCGGAGAGGAAGGCTCCGACCGGAACGTCGGCCATGGACTGACCCTGGATCGCCGCCGCCAGCGTCCGCTCGAGCATGGCGACGGCTTCGTTCTCGTCGGCGATCGGATCGCGAAGGCCGGCAATGACGGCCTCGCGGTAGGACCAATAAGGTTCGATCGACAGGCCCGAAGCCGTTTCTCCCGCGACCGGCGCGCTCGACGGCCTTTGCCGCGTAACGTCGGTCGAGGCAGCAAGGATGCAGCCGGGCTCCAGCTTGTAGATGTGGCGGTAGATGGACAGCGGCGCCGGAATATAGGTCCGCGACGCGAGCAGCCGCAGCGCGGAAGGGTCCACCTCATTGTCGAATCCGGGGTGCGATCGAAGCGCCTTGAGCTCGGATCCGAACAGGAAATCGCCGCCGACCCAGCCATAATATAGAGGCTTCTCGCCGAACCGGTCGCGGGCGAGCAGCAACCTCTTCTCCTTGCGGTCCCACAAGGCGAGAGCGAACATCCCGACGCATTTCCCGAGCGTCCTTGTCAGCCCCCAAAGAGCGATTGCCTCGACCAGGGTCTCGGTGTCGCTATGGCCCCGCCAGGCGCGGGGTCCGGCGGCGGCATCGACTTCGGAGCGCAACGCGACATGATTGTAGATCTCGCCATTGTAGCTGAGCAGGTAGCGGCCGTCGGCCGATTCCATCGGCTGATGGCCGAGCGGCGACAGGTCGACGATCGAGAGCCGGCGATGGCCGAAGCCGATCCTTCTTGTCTCGTCGATCCACAGCCCTTCATCGTCGGGACCGCGATGGGCGATCGGATCGATCATCCGCTGCACCGCGTCGCGGTCGAGCGGCCGGGACGAGACGATTCCGGCTATGCCGCACATGGTTTATTGCAATCCAAACCAATCCTGAGCCGCGACATAGTCCAAAGCGCGATTTTCGGAACCCTTAAAGTGGCATAGCCGCCGGGCCGCGCCCGCGGGCGAAATCGGAAGCAAAGGCGACGGGAGCAAGCTGGAGGGATGGCGGCATCAGCGCGTCCCGAGCCCGGATCGAGTCCCCGCGGACTGTGAGGGGACCCGAACAACCATAAGCGATCATTTACCCTAGGTTCGGCTAGCCCGGCTGCCCCAGATGTAGTAACGTACCGTATCTGCGTTGATCTCGATTTATGCCGCAGACCTTGCGATTCTTTTCAACAAGGGGGTTAAAAATGAATATTCGCAACCGTGTAGCGCTTTTGAGTGCAGTCGCCATGGCGAGTGCCGTCGGATTCGCGGCGCCGGCTTCGGCGCAGGCCACGCGTACCTGGGTCTCCGGCGTCGGCGACGACGTCAATCCGTGCAGCCGAACGGCTCCGTGCAAGACCTTTGCCGGCGCCATCTCGAAAACCGCCAATGGCGGCGAGATCAACTGCCTCGATCCGGGCGGCTTCGGCGCCGTCACGATCAACAAGTCGCTGACCATCGACTGTCATTATACCGAGGGCGGCGCACTCGCCGGCGGCAACGGCATCGTCGTCAACGCCACGGCGAGCGACGTCGTGTACCTCCGCGGCCTCGACATTTTCGGAGTCAACCCGCCGTCGAACGGCGTTCGCTTCCTCGTCGGCGCGGCTCTCCATATCGAGGACACCAACATTCGACGTTTCAACGCGGCCAACAGCCTCGGAGTCTCCTTCGCTCCGACCGTCGCCGCCCAATTGTACATGTCGAACGTTACGGTCGCCGAGAACGGCAATGGCGCGAGCGGGGGCGGGATCGAGATCAAGCCGGGCGTCGGTGGAAGCGCCCAGGCGTCGCTGGTCAACGTAAGGTCGCGCCACAACGCCAATAACGGCGTTCGGGTCGACACGACCAACGGTCAGGTCTCGCTCACTCTCGAGGACAGCGACGTCTCCGGAAACGCTCAGGGCCTTTCGGTCCAGGGCGGCGCTTCGAACGCCGGAGTGATGGTCAACGACACCAACTTCACCGCCAACAGCGCTGTCGGAATCGTCGCCGCCGGAGCGACGGTGACGATCCGCGTCGATGATTCCAACATCACCGCCAACGCGGTCGGAATCGCCAATGCCGGCGCTCAGATCCTCAGCTATGGCGGCAACCGCCTGGACGGCAACCCGAATACGGGCGCGGCCAATAACGGCGCCTTCACCGGGGCGATCATCCTGAGGAAGTAAACCTCCGCTGCATAAGCGGACTGGAGGGAGCCCGGCGCCTGCGCCGGGCTCCTTTCTTATGTGCCGGTCGGGCCTTTGGCCGCCGGCAGTCTCATCGCACCGGTTCTTCGAACCGGATCGAATAATGGCGCACCTTCGCCGGGACCGGATAGCCGAGGCGCTGGTAGACCGAGGCGGCCGAGTCCTCCGAATAAAGATTGCCCCGCCCCGAGGCGAAGCGGTCGATCACCGCATCGTTGCCCAACGCATATTGGATACGCGGGTTGGGGCCGGTCGGCACCCGGTCGAGCGTGATCCGCACCGTATCCGGGCTCGCGATCGCCACCGAGACGATCTCGGCCGAACGGCTGTCGTCCCAGAAATTGAAGCCCTGATTGGGCGTGGGTGGCACCAGGTCGGTATCGAAGGCGAGCCCGTTTCCGGGCACCGCGAACTTGACGTCGATCGTCACTCCGTGCCGGATCGCGGAGACCGGCCAAAGCGGGGTGAAGCCGAGCCCGCGGCGGATCCGATCGAAAACCAGCCCGGCCACGTCCGCGAGGGCCATCTTGCCGAGATCCGACACATGGATGATGTCGCCCGCGCCGAACCGCGCCTGATACATCGGCCCGATCAGGGTGATCCCGCGCCCTTGCCGCCGTCGCGCCAGCGCCACCTGGTCCAGCTCGACGCCGGTGATTCCGGGCTTGTCGTCGACCGTGTTGATCTGCTGGATCATGAATTCCGGGCGCACCGCCTGTCCGGTGATCGCCATTATGTCCTCGACGAGCGTGTCGGCCAGAGTCTCGAGCCCTGCGGCATAGTCGGACGTCGCCGATTCGCCCTGGATCCAGATGATACCCCGGACCAGGAAGTTCCGCTTGTACAGCTTGGCTGAGGCGGTCGCCCGCCGAACCTCGGCCACCAAAGTCTCATAATTGACTCCCCCCCGGAGGAAGGAGGTAATCGGTTGAGCGCCCTGAGACTGGGTGTAGGCGTAGAGCCCGGTCGGAGCGCGTCCGCCGTCGCGGGCGACTCGCTCGGCGGCATAGGCGTCGAGAGTCGCCGGATAATGGCCGATCAATTGGGGTGGATCGTAGAGATCGGCGAACGAAGCGGTGGCCGGTCCCGGCCCGCTCTTTTCGTCGCCGGCGAAACGCAGGCTGCTTCCGACCACCGTGTGCGGGAATAAAGGCCGGTGAAGCGCCTTGTCGGCATCGGTCGCGACCGACACTCCGGCATTCGACTGTCCGTAGACGAGAAGCCCCTCGAGCGGAGCGTTCGATTCGACCAGCCATCCGGCCGTTCCCCGCAGCTGGCGCGCGTCATAGGCCGTCCCGTCGGGATCGCGGAACGAAGCCACGAAGTCATTGCCGTCGGTCCGGACATTGGTTCCGTCGCCGAGCGCGTTGGGCTCGGTCGAGCTGAGCACGATCGGCGGGGGCTCTGCCGGCGAGGCGTGGGCCGAGTCGCCCGCGCTCCCGCCGCCCCCACAGGCGGCAAGGACCGGCAGCAGCCAGGCCGCCGCGCCCCGAATCAATATTCTCTTCCAGGGTGGCAAGGCAGTGAGACGTCCTTCAGTTTCGAGGGCCGAACGCCTTCCGGCACCGGCATGTTGCAAATTCCAGGCACGACAATGGCATGATCACCGCTTCATCGTCTCCAACAGCTCTCTGACCTGCTGCGAGCGGCCGCGCGGCATCACCAGCAGCCGGTCGCCGCTCGCGACGACGACGAGATCCGAGACCCCCAGCAGCGCGACTTGCCTGCCCTCGGCCGCCCGAACCAGGCAATTGCTCGTCTCGATCGCGAAGACATCGCCGCTCAGCACGTTGCCGTCGGCGTCGGTCGGGCTGATGTCGTGAAGCGCATCCCAGCTTCCGATGTCGCTCCAGCCCATGCTGACCGGGACGACGGCCACCCGTTCCGATTTCTCCATCACGGCATAGTCGATCGAGATTGCCGGCGAAGCGGCGAAGTCGCCGGCATCGGGCCAGACCCTCTTTCCCTCCCTGCTCGCCCCAGCCATGGCGGCGGTCGCGGATTCGAGGATCGCGGGCGCATGCACTGCGAGCGCATCGAGGAATGAATCGGCGCGGAACATGAAGATGCCGCCGTTCCATAAATGATTGCCCGAAGCGAGCATCTCCTCCGCTCTGCCCCGATTCGGCTTCTCGACGAACCGCGCGACCCGGTGGACGCCGCCGGCAATCTCGTCGCCCAGCTCGATCCAGCCATAGCCGGTCTCGGCTTTTTCAGGCGCGATTCCGAAGGTGCAAAGCCAGCCCTCGGCGACGAGCGGCAAGGCGGCGTCGATCGCCGAGTGAAAGGCGGCTACGTCGCTTATGACGTGATCGGACGGCATGACCAGAAGCGGCGCCGAACCGCCGCCCGCGGCCAAGGCGGCGAGAGCGATCGCGGGCGCGGTGTTGCGGCCAGCGGGCTCCAGCAGAAGCGCCTGTGCGCCGGCACCGATCTCTGCGAGCTGGGCCTCGATGATATCGGCATGGGCGGCATTGGCGACGATGAATGGGGCGGTGAAGTCCTCGGAGCCGACCCGTTCGGCCGTCAACTGCAGCATCGTCCGGTCGGACGTCAGCGCCAGGAACTGCTTGGGCTTGTCGGAAGTCGATTCCGGCCACAATCGAGTCCCGGCGCCGCCGGACAGGATGACTGGAACGATCTTCTCGCGCGCGCTCACTTGACCTCTGGACATCCCGGCTGCCCTCGCGGCCGCCAGTGGAAGTCGTAGCGGCCGAGGCGGCGCCTGACGAGGCGAAATCCGTCACTCCGGACGAAAGTCGCCGGCTGTCGCATTCCTTCTCGTGCACGGTATCGCGACCGGACGGGGCGTCGGTCCGGGTCCTCCTTTCCGCCATTGCGAAACCGGACCATCCCGCTAGGAGGAGCGCTGCAGGGCGCGGGTCGAAGAGCAGGGAATGATCGAGGCGGACACACTCTTCGAACAATACCGCGCCAATGTCGAGCCGGGCCCCGAATATGACGACGGCAGTGACGTTCCGTCACTGCCCGCGGACAAGGCCGTGCGGATCATTGCCTTCTACCTGCCGCAATTCCATGCGGTCCCGGAGAATGACCAATGGTGGGGCGAGGGCTTCACCGAATGGACCAACGTCACCAAGGCGCTTCCGCGCTTTTCCGGCCATTATCAGCCGCGGCTGCCGGGGGGTCTCGGCTTCTACGATCTGAGCAATGTGGACGTGCTTCGCCGGCAGGCCGGGCTGGCGCGGTCGTACGGGATCGAGGGATTCTGCTTCCACCATTATTGGTTCGCCGGCCGGCGATTGCTCGATACGCCGCTTCGCAATCTGCTGGAGAATCCCGATATAGAGCTTCCGTTCTGCGTGAACTGGGCCAACGAGAACTGGACCCGGAGATGGGACGGGTCGGAAAGCTCGATCCTGATGGCGCAGGCGCATTCGCCCGAGGACGATCTCGCCTTCGCCCGATCGCTCGAGCCGCTGTTCGACGACCGCCGCTACATCCGAATCGGCGGCAGGCCTCTTCTCATGCTGTATCGGCCCTCGCTTCTGCCCGACGCGGCGGCAACGGTCGAACGCTGGCGGGATCATTTCCGCCGGCGCGGCGACGATCCGTTCATCGTCATGCCGCAGGTCTTCGACGACAATGATCCGCGGCGATACGGAATGGACGGGGCCGCGGGCTTCCCGCCCCATCGCGCCCGAACCGCGGTGGCGCCGATCCCTCCGCCCGGAAAGCTGTTCGAAGGGGATTACCGCACCGAGCTTCGATTCTACGATTCGATCGCGCTCGATTCGATCGAATATCGGCCCACCGGCTTCCGCCTGTTCCCCGGCGTCTGCCCCAATTGGGACAATGAGGCACGGAGCCCCGGCCGCGGCCAGGCGCTGGTCGGTTCGACTCCGCGCAAATATGGCGAGTGGCTCGAAGCGGCGTCCCGCTGGATCGTCGCTTCCGCGCCGCCGGAAGAGCGGATCGTCTTCGTCAACGCCTGGAACGAGTGGGCGGAGGGCACCTATCTGGAGCCGGACCGCCATTACGGCTTCGCCTATCTCGCGGAAACCGCGCGCGCGCTTGCACGGGCCGCGACCGAGCGAAAGGAGGGGTCCGATCCCGGCGCGGCGTTCCGGCGATCGGGAAGCCTCACCCCGCCCCCGTTCCATGAACGCATCGCGCGGCGGGTCGCTCGCAAGGGTGCGAGGATCGCTTCGCGCGTCGCCCGCTCCCTCGCCTCGTTCTGAGGACATGGAATCGGGCTTGCCACCCTGATTCGGGACCGGTCATGCGACAGTGAACAAATCCGCGCCTTGACGTACAGGGCGGCATGCATTCGGGCACCAATTCGCCAAACGGGAGTGAAGAGTGAGAATAGCGGTCTGGCACAACCTTCCGAGCGGGGGCGCGAAGCGTGCCCTCTACGACGCCGTGGCCGGACTGCTGAAGCTCGGCCACCATGTCGAGGCCTGGGCGCCGCCCTCGATCGACCGCTCCTATCTCCCGCTCGAGACCATGATCCGGGAGCATATCGTGCCCTATGGCGACGACAGCTACCGGCTCAGCGACAAGCTCCAGCTCACTCTCCACATCGACCGGCGGATCGCCGCGATGGAGGAACATTGCCGGCGCTGCGCCGAGGAGATTGCGGGCGGCTCGTTCGACATCCTGTTCGGCAACAGCTGCACTTACTATCGCTCGGCCCCGATCGCGCGTTACGTCGACCTGCCGTCGGTGCTCTACCTGCAGGAGCCCTATCGCTGGCTGTACGAGGCGATGCCCGATCAGATCTGGGCCGCGCCGCCGCCCGGCGAGGGTTTTCCGACCCTGGGGCGGCTCAAGTCGGCCTTTCTCGATCTCCGCAAGGTGCGCAACGCGCGGGTTCAGATGCGCGAGGAAATAAGGAGCGCCAAGTCGTTCGGGCGGATCCTCTGCAACTCCTATTTCAGCCGCGAGAGCATCTTGCGCGCCTACGGCGTCGAGGCCGAGGTCTGCTATATGGGCGTCGACGAGTCCCACTTTCAGGTCGGCCCCTCCGGGCGCGAACCGATCGTCGTGGGGCTCGGCTCGGTCACCCCCGAGAAGAATCCGCGCCTCTGCATCGAGGCCGTGGCTCGAATGAAGGAGCCGCGTCCGACCCTGGTCTGGATCGGCAATTTCGCCATCGCCGGCCATCTGGAGGAGATCAAGGCCGTCGCCGGGGAGCTTGGCGTCAATCTCGAAGTGAAGGTGGATATCCCGGAAGAGGAGCTGCTCCGCGACCTTCAGCGGGCGACGGCGATGATCTATGCGCCGCGGCTCGAGCCGTTCGGCCTTGCTCCGATCGAGGCGGGCGCCTGCGGCACGCCCGTGGTCGGAATCCCCGAGGCCGGCGTCCGCGAGACGGTGGTCGACGGAGTCAACGGCCTCGTCGCCGACGCCGAGCCGTCGGCTCTGGCGGCGGCGCTCGATCGGATCTTCGCGGATCCGGAGCTGGCGAGCCGCCTCGGCGCCGAGGGAAGGCGCCGGGCGGAGACGATCTGGTCGCAGCGCGCCGCCACCGACCGGCTCGCGGCCAAGCTCCAGGCGGAGATAGAGCGCCGTCGAGCGGCCTGATCCGCTGCACTCGAACGCAGCGGCCTCTCAGCCGGGCTCCTGTGCCGCCTCCCCCTGGACTTTCGCTCCCTGGGCCTCGCCTCCCTGGCGCTCCCGGCCGAGCCGCTTCACAAGGAAGTTCACGTCGACGACGACCGGGCCGCAGATGAAGACGATATAAGAGATGACGGTGGCGGCGATGACGCCGGTCGGGCCCATCCGGCCGACGAGGATCACCGACAAGACCAGGTTCGATACGGTCGCGAACGCCGTGTAGATCAGCTGGTAGCGAAGGTGCGACGCCGCGGCGAGCAGGCAAGCCATCGAATTGGTCGCCGCGTTGATGATCACCCAGACCGCCATGACCAGGACGAGTCCGGTCGTCGGGACGACCTGAGGCCCGGCCCACCAGGCGATGAACGGCTTGGCGATTGCGATCAGCCCGATCGCGGCGATCGCCGACCAGGCGAGGCCGCCGGCGAGGCTCCATTTGAGGGCCCTTCTGACCCATCCAATGTCGCCCCGGGTGATCGCCTCGTTATAGGCGACCCAGAGATAGGGGAACAGCAATGCCTGGGGGAGGATGGCGTAATTGAACAGCTGATAGGTCAGATTGTAGACCGGCACCGAGGTCGATCCGAGGAAATGAGCGATCACCAGGACATCGGTCTGGAAGGTGACGAGGGCCATGATCTGGATCAGGAAGAACTGGCCGCCGATCTTCATGATTTCGCCGAAGCCGCGGCGGTCGATCTGCCGCCGGCCGGGTCGAAGCTCGGGCTGATGAAAGCCGAACAGCCAGACCATGCTGGCCAGCTCGACGACCAGGGTTATGCCGGAGACCGCTAAGACCAGAAGGGGCAGCCCGCCTTTGGTCTGGGTGACCGTGATCAGAGCGACGAGACTCAGCAGGTTGGCTGACGCGCCCCAATAATTGCCGATATGGCCCTTCTGATAGGCGATCAGAACGCGGTTCGCGACCGCGAGCGGCATCCTCAGGAAGAAGATCGCAAGCGCGATTGCGACGCTGAACCGGACTTCCCTCGCGGCCGCCGGATCGACGATTCCGAACACCGACTTCCAGTCGATCCACTGCCACAGAGAGGCGAGGATCGCCGCCGCGGCCATTCCCAGCAGCCCGGTCAGGAAGACGAAATTGCTGACGTGCATGCGCACCAGATCGGGCCTGTCGCGGGCCGCATCGGTGGTGACGGCATTGGTCAGCCCGTTGCCGAGCCCGAGATCGGAGAGCGCGACCCAGGCGAGGATGGCGCCGATCGCGATCCACGCGCCGTAGCGTTCGAGGCCGAGATAATTGAGCGTCAGAGGAACCGAGATGAAGCCGACCAGCACCGAGATCAGCCGGTTGCCGAGGCTGGTGACGACTCCGTTCAGCATTGCCCGCAGCCGCTTGCGCCGAAGCTCGTCGGACCCTCGCAGATCGGAGAGCCAGCGGGCAGCGATCATTCGGAACGTGGAGCGCATGATAACCTTGAGCTGTAGCGAGCGCGACGACCCGGCTCCACCCGCGTCTGCCTAATCGAAACCGGCGGCTACACAAGCCTCGTCTCCGTTCGCGGGCTTGAACCCTCTGAAAGCTTGGGTTTTGGTTTGACAGGCTTTGGCGCCGCCGCCACACGCCCCAGCGGGCCGAGGGTCGAATCTTGAACAAACTCTATCTCGTAACCGGCGCCGCCGGATTCATCGGTTATCAGCTGGCGCGCGTTCTTTCCGAGCGCGAGGGCGCAACCGTCCTGTGCGTCGACAATTTCGTCCGAGGCGAAGCCGACCAGGCATATCTGGACTTGTCGGCCCGGGAGAATGTGCGGCGCATCGACTGCGACCTGACCGATCACGCCGCGGTCGGCGCCCTCCCGGACGATGTCGATACGATCTTCCACCTGGCGGCCCTCAACGGCACCCAGAATTTTTATGAGCGGCCCTATGACGTGGTCCGCCACTGCACTCTGCCGACCCTCCATCTGCTGGAGAAATATAAGCGGCGAGGCCTTGACCGGTTCGTCTTTGCTTCGACATCGGAGGCCTATGCCTCGACGGTCACGGCCTTCGGCTGGGAGGTCCCGACGGCCGAGGACGTGCCTCTGAGCATCGACGATCCGGGCAATCCGCGCTGGTCCTACGGCGCTTCCAAGCTTCATGGCGAGGTCGCGGTTCATTCGGCGGCGCGGCAATATGGAATCGCCCACACCATCATCCGCTATCATAATGTCTATGGCCCGCGGATGGGCGACAAGCATGTCGTGCCCGACTTCCTGATGCGCGCCCGCCGGGGCGAGTTCACATTGTTCGGAGGCGAGGATACGCGGGCGTTCCTCTACATCGACGACGCGGTGGAGGCGACTTTGCTGGTGGCGGAAAGCGAGGGATGCATCGGCGAGACGGTGAATATCGGCGGGTCGCGGGAGACAAGGATCGTCGACCTGGCCGAGATGATGATGCGGGCCGGCGGGTGGAGCGGCGAGCTCGTCGTCCACCCGTCCCCGGAAGGCAGCGTCAAGCGCCGCGCTCCGGCGCTCGCCAAGTTGCGGCAGCTGACCGGTTTTGAGGAGAAATGGGGCCTTGAGCAGGGTCTGCGGCAAACCGCCAATTTCTATCTGGGCGCCCTCGATTCGACGCAAGGCAGATGATTTTGGAACGAGACGATCGACAGAATGAGGCGCCGTCGGGCGCGGCCGACGATCATGTCTGCATCATCGGGCTCGGCTATGTCGGGCTGACTTTGGCGGTGGCGCTGGCCAAAGCGGGATTGAAGGTGAGTGGCATCGAGCGCAACCGCGCCGTCGCCTCGATCATCGCTTCGGGGCGGGCGCATTTCGCCGAGCAGGGCCTCGACGCGCATCTCGCCGAGGTCGTATCGAGCGGCCGGCTGACAGTTCACGACCGCATTCCCGAGCAGCTCGACGCGAGCGTCTACATCGTCACCGTCGGGACTCCGGTCAACGATCGCCACAAGGTGCGGATCGCGCCGCTTCAGAACGCGCTCGGCGAAGTCCGCCGGTCGATGAAGGGCGGCGAGCTGATCATCCTTCGCTCCACGGTCGGAGTCGGGACGTGCCGGAACGTGGTCAAGCCGATCCTGGACTCGTCGGGCCTCGATTATGACCTTGCCTTCTGTCCGGAGCGGACGATCGAGGGCAAGGCGCTCGAGGAGCTCGCAACGCTGCCGCAGATCGTCGGAGGCCTGACCCCGGAATCGTCGCTCAGGGCCGAGTCCTTCTTCAGGCGAATCGCCGGCGAGACCGTGCCGGTCTCGAGCATCGAGAGCGCCGAGATGGTCAAGCTGATCAACAACACCTATCGCGATCTCACTTTCGCATTCGCCAACGAGATGGCCGCCGCCGCCGAGGCCGCCGGCATTTCCGCGACCGAGGTGCTGAAAGCGGCGAACCACCATTATCCGCGCGGGGGCATTCCGCTGCCGGGGCCGGTCGGCGGCCCATGCCTCGAAAAGGATCCCTGGATCCTCGCCGAGGCCTTCGCCCAATATGGCTTCATTCCCGAAATCTCGCTCGCCGGCCGCCGTTTCAACGAGACCCTCCCGGAGCGGATCGTGAAACGGCTGCTCAGCCTCTCTTCGGGCGGAAAGCGGGTCCGGAAGATCGCCGTGCTCGGTCTCGCCTTCAAGGGCCAGCCGCCGACCTCCGACCTTCGCGGCTCGCTCGCAATCCCGCTGGTCGAGCAGCTTCGCAAGGCCTTCCTCCAGGCATCGGTGGTCGGTTACGACCCGCTCGTCGACCGGACGGAGGCGGCGTCCAGCGACATCGTTACCACCGAGACGCTCGGCGAAGCGGTCGACAATGCCGATCTGGTGGTCATTCAGAGCAATCACTCCGAGTTTCGCGATCTCGACCCGGAGACCGGCTTTTCGGGCATGCGGTCGGGCGGCGTGGTATATGATCTGTGGGGCCTTCACGGCACCGTCCCGCGAATGCTTTCCGGCGGGATCCGCTATACCGCGCTGGGAGCGACCTTCGGGGAAGGCGAGTGAGCCGTGCGGCGGCCGATCCCGGCCGTGGAGCGTCGAACGCACCGGCCGCGCCTGGAGGTGTGACGTTGAGCTGCAAGATCTGTCAATCGCCGACCGAAAAGCTGTTCGAGAAGAGGCTGCTCGGCAAATATGAGGTCGATTATTTCCGCTGCGCCCGATGCGGCTTCATCCAGACCGAAGATCCTTACTGGCTCGAGGAATCATACGAGTCGGCGGTCGCGGACCTCGACCTCGGGCCGGTCAACCGCGCGGTGCTCGGCTCGCAGGCGGTCGAGAACCTGATCCTGGCCGGGTTCGACGCGAACTCGAAATATGTCGATTGGGGAGGCGGTTACGGCATCTTCACCCGCCTGATGCGCGACCGCGGATTCGATTTCTACTGGAAGGATATTTACTGCCCCAACCTGTTCGCGAAGGAGTTCGTGGCTTCGGAAGGCGAGCGCTACGAGCTTCTGACCGCATTCGAGGTGTTCGAGCATCTGCCTGATCCGCTCGGCGAGATCGAGACCATGCTGGCCTATTCCCGGAATATCTTCTTCACGACCTTGCTCGTTCCGCCGGATCTGACCGATCAATGGTGGTATCTGCTGCCCGAGACCGGCCAGCACATCGCCTTCTACACGCCCGAGGCGCTGGCCGTCGTCGCCGACCGGTTCGGCTTGAAACTGACCAGCGACGGCATCGGCAATCACCTGCTTTCGGAGAAAGGCATGTCGCAACGCCTGTTCCGGCGGATGATCGCGAACGGCAGGATTGCCGGACTGATGCGCCGCTACCTGCGGCGGAGGCTCGGCATCGGATCTTTGCTCGAGCAGGACTTCGAGAAGGTGAGCGGTCTGAAGCTCTAGCCTCCCGAAGGGCTTGCCCATCGTCTTTCCACTCACCTAGGCTGAACAGATGCCGATGCTGGACACGGACGCTCGCGAAGGATTGACGCCGGAGGCGCCGGCCCCCCGCGCGCGGCTGCACTTTCTCGACAGCCTGCGCGGGCTGGCCGCGCTCTATGTCGTCGCGTTCCATTTGCTCTACGTCCCCAAGCCGGCGCCCACGATCGGCAATTGGGCGCTGAGGGGGATCGCCGAGTTCGGGGGCACCGGCGTCTTCCTGTTCTTCCTGATCAGCGGCTTCTCGCTGTCGCTGACCATGCCCCGGCACGACCGGACGGCCTGGCCGGCGGCAAGCTATGCGATCAGCCGGATCTTCCGGATCGTGCCGCTCTTCTATCTGATGCTGGCAATCTTCATCGTCCGGGCGCTGATCATGGGAATCGCGCCGCCCTCGGCGTTCGACGTCGTGATCAACGCGCTGATGGTGTTCAACTTCTTCCCGTGGAAGCAGGAAAGCATCGTCTGGGCGGGCTGGACCATCGGCGTCGAAATGCTGTTCTACGTCGCCTTCCTGCCGGTCTTCCGGCTCAAGCTCGCCCACAAGGCCGCGATCGCGATCGGATCGGCAGTGGCGTTCGCGATCTTCGCTCCGATCTTCGACGCGCATTATCTGAAATACCACACTCTGATCCATTTCTCGGTCGCCGGCTTCTTCTCGCTCTTCGTGCTCGGGATGCTGTGCCACGACATCTATGCGGCTTTGATCAAGCGTCCGAACCGCAAGACGCTCGGCTGGCTTCTGACCGGCGCCGGCCTGGTCTCGCTTCTGGCGATCGCTTTGATCCCGGGCTCGGGCGGCAACATCAATTTCCGGCCGCTCATCGCTTTGGGCTATGCCGCTGTGCTCGTCGGATGCGGGCTATGCACGCCGCGCCTGCTCGAGGGCCGGGCGCTGCGCTTCTACGGGGCCGTCAGCTACTCGCTTTATCTGCTCCACCCGCTCGTCATCTACCACAGCGCTCCGCTCTACGCCTTCGTCATGGCCCGACTGTCGGGCTCCGCCGCCTACGCAATCTGCCTGATCCTCGCCTATCTGGCGGTGACGGCCCTGGCCTATCTGACCTACCGCTTCGTCGAGGTGCCCGGGATCAGGCTCGGAGCGAGAGTGCTGAACCCGGTGCTGGCGTGGCGCTCGGCGCGGAGACCCGCGATCGCCGAGGAAGCGCCGGTCACCCATATCGAGCCCCGGATCGGCTCGGGCCCTCCGGTCGCCGACCGCAACTGGTGAGAATCGGCGCTCGCGCCTCCCTCGAAGCCGCTCGGACGTGGTGGACATCGAGGCGTAGCTGAGCCAACGCGAAGGTGCGGAGCGCGGGTCGGCTCTGCTATGCCATTGGCCGCAATCGCTGATTGCTCTGGAGGTTATGAGGTTGAGTCTGTTACGCGCGGTCAAGGATGCTGCCAAACGGCTCCGCTACAGGAATTGGAGCGGCTACTGCCCGATCTGCGAGCGGGACGTGCGCTTTCTGGCGCTGGGGCCCTGGTACCGCGACCAGCTCATCTGCACCTCCTGCCATTCGATCCCCAGGCAGCGCGCGGTCATCAGGATGATCCAGACGCTCTATCCCGATTGGCGCAAGCTCAGGATCCATGAATCCTCGCCCGGGGTCGGCGGAGCGAGCGCGAAGCTGGCTCGGGAGTGCGAGCATTATGTGAGCTCGCACTTCGTCGGCTCGCGGCCGTTGGGCAGCCTTTCCCCCGAAGGACATCGCAACGAGGATCTGGGCAACCAGACGTTCGAGGATTCCAGCTTCGACATCGTCGTTACCCAGGACGTGTTCGAGCATCTGTTCGAGCCGGACCGCGCGATCGCCGAGATCGCCCGGACTCTTTGTCCCGGCGGGGCGCATATCATGACGGTGCCGATCGTCCGGAAGGCCTCTCCCTCGGTTCGGCGGGCGAGCATGGCCGGGACCGGGATAGTCCATCATCTCGAGCCGGAATATCACCAGAATCCCGACGATCCGAGCGGCTCCCTGGTCACCATCGACTGGGGCTACGACATCGCCGACTATCTCGCTCAGCATTCCGGCCTGCCGACCCTCCTCTTCGCGATCGAGGACAAGAGGACGGGGATTTGCGGCGAATATCTGGACGTCGTGGTGAGCCGGAAGAAGGGCGCCCCGTCGCTCGACTCGGATTCGGCCGGGCCGGGCGGCGAATGAGTCTCGATCTCCCAGCCGGCGGTGCAGCGCCCGGCGACTGGCCGTTGGTGACGATCAGCATCCCGGTCTACAACCAGCAAAGGCATGTCGAGCGCGCGATCCGAAGCGCGCTCGCCCAGGACTATCCGAACCTCGAGGTCGTCCTGGTCGACGATTGCTCCGCCGACGGCAGCTTCGCGGTGGCGAAATCGGTCGAGGATCCGAGGCTCCGCCTGTTCAGGAACGAGCGGAATCTCGGCCGGGTGCGCAATTATCGCAAGGCGCTTTACGAGCACGCCCGCGGCGATTGGGTCGTCAATCTCGACGGCGACGATTATTATGACGACCCCACCTTCATCGCCGATGCGATGGCAAGGGTCAGGAGCGATCCGGAGATCGTCATGTACGCCGCGGGGGCGAAAACCCTCCACGAGGACAAAGGCGAGATCGTGTGCGACCCGGTCGCGGTTCCCGCGGAAGGGCAGGTGATCAGCGGCGTGGACTATGTGCTCGCTTACCCCAGCCTCGGAGTGACCCAGCATTTCGCGGTCCTCTATGATCGGGCGCGGGCGATGGAGACCGGCTTCTACGTTCTCGATTCCCTCGGGACGGACACCGATTCGCTCTGCCGGCTCGCGCTCAGGGGCAAGGTCTATGTCCACGGTAAGCATGTCGGGGTCTGGACCCACCATTCGGCCAACGCTTCCTACTCGCTGACCGAAGCGACGGTCGGCAAGGAGATGGACATGCTGGCGCATATCGCCGAGGCGCTGGCCGGGCATGTTCCCCAGGAGGTGGCCGCGGACTGGCTCCACCGGCGAACCAGGGAAAAGAGGCGCCTCGTCGAGAATCTGACCCTGACCCGGCTGCCGCTGGGCGAGGCGTGCCGATATTGGTATCGCCACAAGCGTGCCGAGATCTTCTATCTCAAGGAAGCCGTGAAGCTGGCGCTGCGCGGCCTCGGCCTGCGGAGGACCGGCTGATGTGCGGCATTGCCGGCTTCGTCGACGGCGGCGCCAGCCTCGGCGTGCTCGAGCGGATGACCCGCGCGGTCGCCCGGCGCGGCCCCGACGACGAGGGGATCTATTTCGAGGACGGGATCGGGCTCGGCCACCGCCGTCTGGCGATCATCGACCTTTCCGATGCCGGCCACCAGCCGATGTCGTTCGAGCATCTGATCACCGTCTACAATGGCGAGCTCTACAATTATCGGGAGGTGCAGAAGGCGCTGGAGGAGAAAGGCTATGTCTTCACCTCCACCTCCGACACCGAGGTCCTGCTCAAGGCGTTCCACTGCTGGGGGCCGCGCTGCGTAGACCGTTTCATCGGCATGTTCGCGATCGCGATGTGGGACCGGCGCGAGCGGGCGCTGTACCTGATCCGCGACCGGGCCGGGGTCAAACCGCTTTATTATTATCATGACGGCGAGCGGCTCGCTTTCGGAAGCGAGCTCAAATGCTTCAAAGCCTATCTGAGCCCGGAGGAGCGCGGCCGGATCGACAGCGAGGCTTTGTCCGAATTCCTGTCCTTCGGTTATATCAGCAGCGGCCTTTCGATCCTCGCCGAAGTGAAGAAGGTCCCGCAGGCGCATTATCTGAAGTTCAAGGGAGGCCGGGTCGAGGCCCACCGCTATTGGGACGTCAGCTTCCGCGAGAATCCCGACTGGCTGGCTCGAAGCGAGGACGACCTGCTGGACGAGCTCGAAGCGATCGTCGTCAGCGCCTTCAAATATCGGATGGTCGCCGACGTTCCGGTCGGGGTGTTCCTGAGCGCCGGGATCGACAGCAGCCTGGTCACGGCCGTGCTCGCAAAGCACCATGGCCAGCTTTCCACCTTCACGATCGGGTTCGACGAAAAGGGCTATGACGAATCCGCGGAGGCGCGGCGGATCGCGCAGCATCTGGGCACCGATCACACCGAGGCAAGGCTCGGGCCGGCCAGGGCCGCCGAAATATTGGAGCATTATTACGACATTTACGACGAGCCGCACGGCGACAGCTCGTGCATCCCGACGACCTATGTTTCCGACCTGGCCAAACAGGGGGGGATGAAAGTCGTGCTCAGCGCCGACGCCGGCGACGAGCTGTTCGGCGGCTATATGCGCTATGTCGAATATATGCGGCGCTGGAACCAGACCCGGCCGCTCGGCGCGCTGGGGCGAGGATCGGGGGCGCTGGCGTTGCGGATGCTCGGGCTTGCAGCTCCGAGGGCGCGGGCCGAGCGAATGCGCCGCCACGCCGAACTGCTCTCCCAGGGCCGCTTCCTAGGCTTCGTCGAGTCGATGCTTCTGCCGGTCTCGGCGCGGGATTTCTCCGCTCTGTTCCCCGATTTCGAGAAGCATTCGGCCCCCGAGGGATCGGGCGAGTTGCTCAACCAGATGAGCGAATGGGACTTCAAGCGATACATGGTCGACGACATATTGGTGAAGGTCGACCGGGCGACGATGTACCACAGCATCGAGGGGCGCGAGCCCTTCCTCGATCAGCGGCTGGTCGAGTTCGCCGCGCAACTGCCGGTCTGGTTCAAGATCCGCGGCGGCGAGACCAAATATCTGCTCAAGAAGCTGCTCGGCCGCTATCTCCCGGAAGAGCTCTGGCGATTGCCGAAGCGCGGCTTCGCGGCGCCGCTCAACGACTGGATAAGGGATTTCTACCACGACCGGTTCATCGAGGTTCTGGAAGGCTCTTCCTCCCCCCTCTTCGAACGCCGCGAGATAAGCCGGCTGCTCGACCGCTACCGGAGCGGCAAGCCGGTCAGCTATACTCTGCTCTGGTACCTTTTCAGCTTCCAGACCTGGTACGAACGGTGGATGGCGGACGAGCCCCAACCCGCGACCGAGCCGCGACCTGCTCCGGCCGTCCGACCCGCTCGCCTGTCGGCCTGACGAGAGGATCGCGTCAGCGGCGCGCCACGTCTAGGCCTTGATCGCTCGGACCACCGCGCTTCGCGCCGAGCCGATCTGGATGAAATCCGCGAACGTCACTCTCGCGCCGGCGCGGCGGAACATCTCGGCCACGGCGGGAACGCGCTGGGGATTGTCATATTCGGGAGAGAACATGTCGAACGTGTCGAGCACCGCCCACTCCCGGCGCTGCTCGGCGCTGAGACCTTCCGGGACGGCGGCGTGCATGTCGACCAGCGGGATGAAGCGATTGAGGATTCCAAGATGCATTGCGCTGAGCCGCCGGTTCAGCCGAATCATCCAGTCGACATTGGAGTCGATCAGCCTGAGCAGCCGGTCGTGCGACATCCGGCGGGTCAAGGGCCGAAGCAGATATTTGGCGTGGATCTTGGTCCAGAAGCCCCTGACCGGATAGAAATCGACGACGATCTCGCCGCCGGTTTTCGCCTTGGCGACCAAGGCGCGCACCGAGGCTTCGAAATCGGGCGTATGCTGGAGCACGCCCATGCAGAATATCTTGTCGAAGCTGCCGTCCGGGAACGGCATCTCGTAGATGCTGGCCTGGAAGATGTTGAACCGGGCCGGATCGAGCGAGCCGTTATTGGCGAGATTGGCCTCGACCGCGCTCGAATAATCGACCGTCCACAGATTCGCCTTCGTGCATTCGAGGACGACCCGGCTGAACCTGCCGGCGCCCGAGCCCGCTTCGAGGACGTCGAGCCCTGCCATCTCGTCGGGCGACCAGCCGGTCGTCCCGAAGAAGCGGGTCTCGCTCTGGGTCTGGCCGCCCTCGCGCCGGTCGATCTGGGTGCCGCGGAACATGTTCCACTGCTTGCCGAAATTCTCGGTGTAATTGCTCGCCTCGCAGATCCGGGGGACTCCGCGGACGATCGGGAACGCATTGCCCTCCGGATCGACCAAAGCGAGGTCGCGCCGCTCGAGCGGCAGGCCGTTGGCAGGGTTGACCAGTGAGACGGGCATGATTCGGCGGCTCGAAGTGGAATGGATGGGCCTCGCGCGGCCGGGCGTCGGCTCGTCGGCAGGGCCGCGCTATCTCTCGGGGGGCCTTGCAGGTCAAGACCGGCGCGGGGCCGTCAGGGCCGGAACGGCTTCCCGTTGAGGATCAGCTCTCCCTGAATCCGGATCCCGTAGAGACCGACATTGCCGTCGATCGTGTTGCGCCCGACATAGGTGCCGCGCGGATAGCCCATCGACGGGGAGGTCTGCCGCATCGTGCAGTTCGAATAGATGGCTCCGGTCGACCAGGGCAGGACGCCACCGCCGACGGCGAGGAAGCGGCAGCGGTCGAACAGCACATTCTGGGATTCGCTGAGATCGGCGATCGAGCCGTCCGCCCGCCCTTCCCGATACACCTTGCCGTTCGGCGACATTCGCGGGTCGTCGGTGAAGGTGCAATCGTGAAACTGCACCGCCCGGCTTGGATCCGGATCGCCGAAGCAGGCCACCACGCAGCCGACGAAGGTGCAGCCGGTGAAGCGGAAATGCGGCTTGTTCGGCCATACCGACCAGTTGGTCGTGCCGATGAACCGGCACCCGGTGAAGGTCGCGCCGTCGCTGTCGCCGCTGTCGGCGACGAGGCCGCAGCCGGCATTGTCGGAGAATTCGCAATTCTGGAACGAGAGGTTGCGGTTCTTCTTGGCGCCTTCGGCTTCGATGTCCAAACCGGCGCCGGGCGCGCTCATCATCCCGGCCCGGCCGGTATGGCTGAACTTGCTGCCGGTAATGACCCAGTTGCGGCCGCCGACGATGCTGCACCCCTGCCGGGCATTATACTCGCATCGGACGTCCTCCATCCGGCGAGTCGCGCGCGCGGCGATCACGGCATTGTCGATGCCGTCGATCATGATCCCGTCCTGCGGGTGGTGGTGCGAATGGATCCGGCGGAGGATCTCGTCGCTCCGATTGTCGCGCAGGAATATTCCCGATCCGGCGATCTGGCGCCCGGTGTCGCCATATTCGCCGCCGATCAGCAGCTTGGGCAAATTGCCGTCGAGCTCGAGGTCGGTGATCGTGACAGGCCCGCCATTCTGCTCGACATAGATCATATATTCGTACGGCGTCGCCCGCTCCGCCTGGTTGAAGTACGGCATGCCATGCCTGGTGGCCGCGCCCCTGGCCGCGTCGAACGTTCCGAAGCGGAGGCCGGGAGCGCATCGCAAAGTTGCGCCGTTCCCCTTTATCGTCAGCGCCCGCGCAAGCCCCTTGAAATAGAGCAGGGTCGACGGCGCGAACGCATAGCCTCGGCCGGGGCTGAGATCGCGGCGCTGAAGCCCGACGATATAGGTCGTCCGGCGAAGCGCGATCGTACCTCCGCCTCGTCTGGAGATGGCGGCGGACAGAGCGACGAACGCCGCCGTGTCGTTGGTCCTTCCGTCGCCCCGGGCGCCGAACGCTTCGGGCGTCAGGGCTCCTTCACCGCCTGCCGCACCCGCACTGTAGGCGGCCGCGGCGCCGATCAGGGACAGGCCGCCACCTATCGCCGCTCGCCGCGAAAGGCCCGCCTCAGAAACGTGTCTTCGGTTGTTCGTCACTGTTCCCGATAGTCCCCGGAAGGGTTGAACCAATGTTGAACCTATGTCGTCAACGACCTCAAGACCCGACCGGGTCCGAGTTGGCGATGTCCGGCGGAGCCGCTTCGCACGCCCGTCCCAGCATCAGCTCCAGATAGCGCCGGATCGCTCCTCTCCCCGAAATCTCCTCGGCCCTCGCTTTCAGAAGGGTCGGAGCGATCGGATGATCGAGCGCGATCTCCATGGCGAGCGCGAGCGCGTCGGCGTCCCCGCACGGCGCGAGACCTCCGAAGCGGCCATGGCCGAGGATCTCGGCGGGTCCGCTTCGGCAGTCCGTGCTGACCGCATCCACTCCGAGGCGCAGCGCTTCGACCAGCACATTGCCGAACCCCTCATAGTCCGACGAAAGGACGAAGAGATCCGCCGACGCCATGTACGGCCAGGGATCGGGCTTGAAGCCGGCAAATATGACTTCGTCGAAGACTCCTTCCGCTCTGGCCAGGGCCTGGAGCTCGGGAAGAAGCGCGCCCTGGCCCAGGATCATCAGCTTGGCCTCGCGCCGCCGGCGAAGGCGCGCGAAGGCGCGGATCAGAAGCGCGTGATTCTTCTGCTGCTTGAGCGCCCCCGCGCTGATCAGCCGGGCGCCGCCTCCGCCCCACAAAGCCTCCACCTCGGGCGGGATCTCGATATGGTCCATGGCCGGGGTCGGATTGTAGACGACCTCGAACTTGTCGCGCCGGATTCCGGATATCTGCGCGAGATCGTCGGCGGCGCCCTCGGAGACGAGCAGCCTGACGTCGGCCAGTGGATAGAAAATCCGGACCGTACGGCGAAGCAGCCGGAAGATACGCGGCAAATGGCCATATTGCTCGGAGAGCGCGACATGATCGCTCACCACCACCCGAGTCTTCGACCGCGCCAGCACGCCGGCGATGATTCCGATCACCGTCAGCGGCCACATCCGGACCTGGACGGCGTGCGGCCGCCGCCTCCTCAGATAGCGGATCAACGGCGGAAGCGCCCCGACAAGCCGCCTGGCGCCGAGATCGACCACCTTCACCTCGGGCGGTAGCAGGCCGAGCAACTCGCCCTCGGCCCGGACCAGGACCAGATCGACCTCGTAGCCGAGCGCCACGAACTCCCTGGTGATGGTCAGCGCGACCCGTTCCGCTCCGCCGCCGCGCAGGTCGGGAAGAAGGAAAGCCAGCCGCTCCTTCGGGCCGTTCGCCGCCGCGCGGGGAGACAGGACCGTCATACGATTATCGGCTGCCGAAGCGATCGGTAAATGCGGTCATATTGCTCGATACCCTCGGCGAGGTCGAACCATCGCTTCGCCCCGGCGCGGATCGCGGCCCGGTCGCAGCCGATCGCGAGCAAATCGTCCGCCGCTTTGGCGATTGCCTCGCCGTCGAACCTGTCGACGATGACTCCGGCCCGGGTATCGGCCAGGACGGCGTCGACGTCGCCCACGCCGGTATTGGCGGCGATCGGAACGCCGACCGCCAGCATCTCGCCGATCTTGGTCGGAGAGCAAGCCTTGGCGGAGAAACTGGGCTGCTTGAACGCTATTCCGGCGTCTGCGGCGCAAAGGAAGGAAGGCACCTGATCGCGGGTCGCCGACACGATCATCACCTCATCCGCTCTTATGTCCCGGGCCGCGGCGGCGGCGCGGATCATCGCGGGATCGTCCCGGCTGATGAACAGGAACAGGCTCCCCGGCCGCCGCTCTTTGTAGGCGCGGAAGAAAAGCAGCATCTCGTCGAGCATGTAATTTCCGCCGAGCGACCCGAGATAGGCGAGCACGTTCCGATCCGGATCGATTCCGAGCGATTCGCGGCCGGCTTTGCGCAGGTTCGCGGAGACGAGCGCGAAATGGCCGAAATCGACGCAGCAGGGGATCACGCTGATTGGTCGGTCCGAGCCGGGGGGAAGCATATGCTCTTCGATCTCGGTCCGAGCGTTGCGCGTCAGGCTGACGACATGGTCGGCGTCGGCGAGGAAGATTCTCTCTTTGTCTTTGAAGAAGCGGTAGATTCGCCCGAAGATCGGATGATCCTTCCGCCAGCTTCCGCCTTCGGCTCTCTCGTCCGCCCAGAAGCCGCGCATGTCGAAGAGGAAGCGAACGTTGAAACGGTGCTTAAGAGACAGTCCCGCCAGTGCGGGGATGTAGGAGCGGCAATGGACGATATCGAAGCCCCGCTCGCGATGCAGCTTTCGGGCCCGGCGAGTCAGCATCGCCGCATCATAGATCGAGGAGAATATTGGCGGATTCTTATGGTAGGCGATCGGCCGCCACTCGATCCCCGCCTCGTTGCAGATCCGGGCGACCTCGGCGGCCTGGCCGCTCTCCCGGGGTTTCTCGCAGCTGAGGATCGTGATCCGGTGCCCCCTTGCCGCCAGCCCGGCCAGATATGGGAGCACCTGCGACCGCCCGAGCGGGTCGGTCATCCCGTCATAGGATATGTAGAGGATCTTCGCTCCGCCGACGTGGTTCATCTTGGGCGACCCGGCTGGCCGAGGCCGAGCAGCAGCTCGGTGAGCCGCGGCCCGTGCGTCGCCAGCGAATAGTCCGCTTCGGCCCGACTCCTGCCCGAATCGCCCATCCGCCGGCGCAGGTCGAACGAGTCGATCAGCCGCAGAAGAGCGGTCCGCCACTGCTCCGGCTCGCTGGCCAGATAGCCGGTCTCGCCGGACAGCACGATCTCGCGATTGACCCCCACGGGGGAGGCGACGACCGGAAGGCCGCAGGCCATATATTGGATCAATTTGTAGCCGCTCTTGCCCCAGGCCCAGGGCTCGTCGGGCAGCGGCATGATGCCGATATCCATCGCCTGGACGTCGCTTACCTCATTCTCCCTGCTCCACTCGACCAGCTCCAGCCCCGGAAACACATCCTTCTTCGCTTCGGCGCCGGCTCCGACCACCCTGACCGTCACTCCATGATCGCGTGCGAGCTCGGCGAGCAGAGGAAGATAGGGCTGCACGAATCGCCAGGTCGTGGGCGATCCGATCCAGCCGATCACCGGCGGCCGTTCGTCGGCCCGAATGCCGGGCCGATAGACCGCGGTGTCGACCACTGTTGGCAGGATCATGCTGTCGCTTCGGAATCGGCCGGCATAGTCGCGAAGATAGGAATTGCCGCAGCAGCAGGCCGCCGCGCCTTCCAGCAGCGGCCTGAGCTTGCCGCCGAGCAGGCCCCGCACGAGCGCGCTCTCATTCTCGTCATAATGATGGAAGAAAGCGTCGTCGAAATCGTAGACGACCGGTTTCCCGCTCCGGAAGACAAGCTTCTCGAAACCGGCGGGAAGATAAGGAAACATCTCCGAATAGACCCAGATCACGTCGCAATCGGGACCTTTGAGCAGCCTCGCCAGCCGGTCGGCATAAGCGCGGGCGATGGCGAGGCGCGAATAGCCGCCGCCGGAGGCGAGGTTTCGGACATAGTCGTTGCCGGCGAGATATTGGCACTCGACCGAGATCCCGGCGGCCTCGAGCTGGGGAACATATTGAAGGAGCCGCTGGCGGGTGCTCGCCGCCAGGTCGCCATATCTGGCGAAGGCGCCGAGCTTCAACCTTCCTCACTCCCGGCAAGCCGCTCGACCACGCGCCGCGCCGAGAGGCGCCAGTCGGGCATCCGGAAATCGAAATCGCGCTCGAACTTGCCGGAATCCAGGGTGGAATTGCGGGGCCGCTCGGCCTTGGTCGGCCATTCCTCGGACGGGATCGGCACGGCGCTCGCCGAGGGCAGGCCGAGCTCGGCGCAATGCGCCAATATGAAAGAAGCGAAACCGTGCCAGTTGGTCTCGCCGGTCCCGGCGAGATGGTAGGTCTCGCCGAGCCCCGTCCGGCCGCCCTCGGCCCAGCGCCCAAGGATTCGCAGCAGGCCGTCGGCCAGATCCCCGGCCGATGTCGGGTTGCCCCATTGATCGTCGACCACCCTGACCGAATCCCGTTCCCTGGCCAGCTCCATCATCGTCTTGACGAAATTCCGCCCGAACGCGCTGTAGACCCAGGCCGTCCGAACGATGAGGTGGTTGGGCGTCTCGGTCCTGACCAGCTGCTCCCCCTCGAGCTTGGATCGGCCATAGATTCCGAGCGGATTGGTCGGCGCGTCCTCGGCATAAGCATGGCTTTCCCGGCCGTCGAAAACATAATCGGTCGAGACCTGGATGAACATTGCGCCCACGGCCCGCGCCGCCGCCGCCGCCTCGCCGGCCGCGTCGCGATTGATCCGGAACGCGCGGCCGGGCTCATCCTCGGCCCGGTCGACGGCGGTATAAGCGGCGGCGTTGACGACCGCCCCGGGTGCGGCGCTCTCGATCGCTCGAGCGATCGCCCCGGGCGCCTCCATGTCGGCTTCCGGCCGGCCGGCCGCGACGATCTCGATTCCGTCCGCGTCGCGGGCCCGCTCGACGAGGCTTCGAGCGAGCTGCCCTTCCTTGCCGATGACCAGAACTTTCATCGGCCGGTTCCGAGCCGAGTCCCCGCATATTTGCCCTGCCGGATCGGCTGCCACCACCATTCATTGGCCAGATACCAGTCGATGGTCCTGGCGAGACCGGTTTCGAAGCTTTCCCGGGCATGCCAGCCGAGCTCGCGCTCGATCTTGGCGGGATCGATTGCGTAACGGCGATCGTGGCCCGGCCGATCGGCGACGAACTCGATCAGCGTTCGCCTGCTTCTGCCGTCGGCGAGCGGGCGGCGCTCATCGAGCAGATCGCAGATCGTCTCGACGACTTCGAGATTGGTGCGCTCGGCGCGGCCGCCGACATTGTAGCTGTCGCCGACCTTGCCGGTCATGATGATCGCCTCGAGCGCCCGGGCATGATCGTCGACATAGAGCCAGTCGCGAACGTTCGCGCCCTTGCCGTAGACCGGCAGAGCGCGTCCCTCGAGCGCGTTGAGGATGACCAGCGGCACCAATTTCTCGGGGAAATGATAGGGCCCGTAATTGTTCGAGCAGTTGGAAAGGACGACCGGGAGGCCGTAGGTCTCGTGCCAGGCTCGGACGAGATGGTCCGAAGCCGCCTTGGAGGCCGAATAAGGCGAGGAGGGCGCGTAGGGTGTCTCCTCGGTGAAGACGCCCTCATCGAACGGAAGATCGCCGAACACCTCGTCGGTTGAAATGTGGTGGAACCGGAAATCCTCGGGCCGGCCGCTCTCTCGCCACCAGGCCAGAGCGGCATCCAGCATCCGGAACGTGCCCATCACATTGGTTTCGAGGAAGACCGCCGGGCCGTCGATCGACCGGTCGACATGGCTCTCGGCCGCCAGGTGCATGATCTTGTCGATCCGCTCGGCGCGAAGCACGTCGAGAACGGCTTTCTCGTCGCAAATGTCGGCGCGATGGAATGTGTAAGCGGGATTGCCCTCCAGCGCCTTCAGCGATTCGAGGTTGCCGGCATAAGTGAGCTTGTCGAGATTGACGACGCGATGGCCGGCGCCGACGAGATGGCGGCAGACGGCGCTGCCGATGAAGCCGGCGCCGCCGGTGACGAGGATCCGCTGCCGCTCCATCTCAGAAGCCCGTTTCGACGTCCGCCAGCAAGGGGGCGGCGGAGTCCTTGGCGGACAGGGTCAGATCGGCGCGGTCGATCGGCCAGTCGATTCCGATCGCTGGATCGTCGAAGCGGACGACCCGGTCGAGTTCGGGCCGGTAGGGCGCGCTGACCTTGTACTGGACCTCGGTATTCGGCTCGAGCGTGACGAATCCGTGGGCGAAGCCCTTCGGCACCAATATCTGGTTCCACAGCTCGGCGGAGAGGTGGAGGCCGGTCCATTGGCCGAAGGTCGGCGAGCCGCGCCGGATGTCGACCGCGACGTCGAACACCGAGCCGCGCGATACCCGAAGCAATTTGTCCTGCGCGGCGGGCGGAGCCTGGAAATGGAGGCCCCGCAATACCCCCCGGGCGGCGGAAAAGCTGTGATTGTCCTGGACGAAGTCGATCTCCAGGCCCGCCTCGGCCATCCGCTCGGCGCTCCACACCTCGGCGAAGAAGCCGCGATCGTCGCCGAAGCGCGGCGGCCGGATTTCGAGCACCCCGTCGAGAGCCAGCGGCCTGACGTCAAGCATCCTCGATCTCCTGCGCCCGGCGGCGGAGATAGGCCGCGTAACCGGTCTTGCCGAGCGCGTCGGCGCGGGCGCGGACCTGATCGGGGCTGAGATAGCCGAGCTCCAGGCCGATTTCCTCGAGGCACATGATCTTGAAGCCCTGGCGGTGCTCGATCGTGCGGACGAACGACGATGCTTCGTGAAGGCTTTCGTGAGTGCCGGTGTCGAGCCAGGCATAGCCGCGGCCGAGCCGGCTGACATGGAGCGTGCCGCGCTCCAGATAGGCGCGGTTGACGTCGGTGATCTCGAGCTCGCCGCGAGCCGAGGGCTGGATCGAGGCGGCGATATCGAGCACGTCATTGTCGTAGAAATAGAGGCCGGTCACCGCCCAGTTCGACTTGGGAGAGGCGGGTTTCTCCTCGATCGTTTCGGCCTGGTGGGTATCGCGGTTGAACGAGACGACGCCATAGCGCTCCGGATCCTCGACCGCATAAGCGAATACGGTGGCTCCGCTCTCCCGAATCGCCGCCTCGCGGCACAAAGCGGGCAGACCCGCGCCGTAGAAGATGTTGTCGCCGAGGATCAAGGCGACGGCGCTGTCGCCGACGAAGTCTCGGCCGATGATGAAAGCCTCCGCGAGACCGTTCGGAGCCGCCTGCTCGGCATAGCAAAGGCTGATCCCGAAGTCGCTGCCGTCGCCGAGCAAAGCTTCGAAGCGGGGCAGGTCGGTCGGGGTCGAGATGATCAGGATTTCGCGGATCCCGGCGAGCATTAGAACGCCGAGCGGATAATAGATCATCGGCTTGTCGAAGATCGGCAATAGTTGCTTCGAGACGGCGAGCGTGGCGGGATAGAGGCGGCTGCCGCTGCCCCCGGCCAATATGATGCCCTTCATCGCCCTGCTCCGCCAGAATAGCCGCTTCGCCGGAACGGCGCGCCTCGCTCCCGGCCGACCTGCGCGATTAGCCCCGCGCAGGCTGGATGCCAAGCAGAAGGCCGCGACTGGAATGAGGGTGCCGTCATTCCCCGATCAACGGGTAGAAATGGAACGGCACCCAATATTCGGCATGGTTGGCGAAGGTCAGCCAGACGAACTGGATCGCCGCCGAATAGAGGATCACCCCGATGACCAGCTGCACGTTGCGATGACCCTGGGCGGAGGGAAAGGCGTCGGGAAGCCGCGACAGGACAACGAGCTGCAGCGGAATGATATAGAGAGCGATTCGATCCACCGCGGTCGATGAGGGAAGGAGGAACAAAAGGGCAAGCATCGCGAACGCGGCCAGAGAGAAGTTCCGCCACAGCTTTCGTTGCTGCTCGGTAAGCAGGAATCTCTTCTGGAAGAGGAGGAAGATGGCCGCCGGCACGAGGTTCATCGCCACCCGGATCGCGGCCCCCTGCGAGCTGTATTCCGCCTCGATATAATTGGTGAGCAGCTTGTCCATGCCGCCCTCGAGGAAGCGATTGTAGAGCGCATATCCCATCACGGCGACGATCACCGCGATGATGACGCGATGGCGGACCGCGGTGAGCGCGACCAGGGGAAGGATGATGATCGCGGTCTTGTGGAAGGTGGTCGCGACGACGATGTAGATCAGGAACGGGATGATCTTGTGGCGCTCGAACGCGGCCAGTGCCGCCATGATCAGGCCGATGGCGACCGCCTGGCGGGAATAGCCCATCGCCACGACGATGACCAAATAGGGAACGCCGACGAGGATGGCGAGCCAGGGGTTCGGCTGTTGCCTGGCGAACTTGACCAGGCCGAACGTGAAGATGATCGCGCAGGCGAGATTGACGATCCACACCTCGACCCTGAGAGATTGGGCGATCCGGTTCAGAAGCAGATAGCCCGGATCGCCGTAAGTGTGGATCTCGTCCCAGTCGATCTCCCGGGCAGTGTCGTAGATCTCGATATAGGTGGACCAGTCGGCGCCCACCTCATAGCGGAAGCCGACCATCACGACGATGATCAGACTGGCGATTCCGAGCAACGGCGCCGTCTGCGTTCCAGCGACCGCCTTGCGACCGTATTGAAGCGCTCCCGCCGCGAAGACCGTGAAAAGGATCCAGTAGGGAAGCACGCATGCACCAGCGAAGAAGGAGTGAAGGTCCGCGCGCGGGGGGCAGACAGGCGGCGTGGCCGCGATATAGGGTCTTTATCCCTTCGCCGTCCAGCGATTCCGGCACCCTGGAACTGCCTCACGCATGAGCCAAAAGACCGTCCTCATCTCGATCAACGCGAGCTGGAACATCGTCAATTTCCGGCAGGGGCTGATCCGGGCGCTGCAGCGGCAGGGCTACAGGGTCGCGGCCCTTGCGCCGCCCGATCGCTACAGCGACGCGCTGAGTTCGCTCGGAGTCGACTTTCATCCGATCGAAATGGACAGGCAGGGCATCTCGCCCTTGCGCGATCTGTCGCTTCTTGTCCGTTACTGGGCCGCGCTCGGCCGGATCCGTCCGGACGTCTATCTCGGCTACACCGCCAAGCCCAACATATACGGATCGCTCGCCGCCCGGGCGCGCGGAATCGCCGTGATCAACAATGTCGCGGGGCTTGGCACGGCGTTCATCCGCCGCGGCTGGCTCACCCGGGTGGTGAGCCTGCTCTATCGGCTCGCCTTCCGCCGCTCCCGCACGGTCTTCTTCCAGAACGAGGACGATCTCGGCCAGTTCGTCGCCGATCGGATCGTCGCCCCCGACAAGGCCCGCCTTCTTCCCGGATCCGGGATCGACCTCGAACGCTTCGCTCCGTCGGAACGAAGACCGAATGGGCCATTCGCCTTCCTGATGATCGGCCGCCTGCTGTGGGACAAAGGCGTGAGGGAGTATGTCGAGGCGGCGCGGATCGTCCGGGCGACGCTGCCGGAGGCGCGGTTCCGCCTGCTCGGTCCATTGGACGTTCCCAACCGAACGGCGGTGGAGCGGACCGACGTCGAATCCTGGGTCAAGGAGGGCCTGATCGAATATCTGGGCGAAAGCGACGACGTCCGGCCCCATATTGCCGAGGCCGGCTGCATCGTCCTCCCTTCCTATCGGGAAGGCCTGCCCCGGACGCTGCTCGAAGGCGCCGCGATGGCGAAGCCGCTGATCGCGACCGACGTGCCGGGCTGCCGGGCCGTGGTCGAGCATGGCGTCAATGGCCGCCTCTGCGCCGTCCGGGATGCGCGGTCGCTGGCCGATGCGATGCTGAATATCGCTCTCGCGCCGGAAGAGGAAAGGGCCGGGCTCGGCGCCTCCGGCCGGGCCAAGGTCGAGGCGGGCTTCAGCGAGGAACGGGTCGCCGACCTCTATCTGGACGCGATCGCGAAGGCGCTGAACAAGACTTAGTCGGCCGAGAGGTGCCGCGCCTTGTTTTCGGGAGCGGCTTCGCGCTCGCGCTGTCGAGCGCGGGGCCGGGGCTCGGCCATCAACGCCAGGCAGGCCGCGAAAAGCGCGCTGAGCGCGGCGGTTCGAAGCGGATAGTCGACCAGGCTGTGCGCCAGCATCAGGCCCGACGCGACCGTCGCCCCGAGCGCGAAATGATCGGCTTCCTCCGCGCGCCAGATCGCGGTCGTCCGCCGGACCCACCAGAGCAGGAACAGGAAGAGTACGAATATTCCGGGGATCCCGGTTTCGAGGGCGAGCTCGATATAGTCGCCATGGACGTGGTTCATGTAGAATCGGGTGACCGCGCCGGGATCCTCATAGCTCGGGTAGATTTGCTGGAAGCTGCCGAGGCCAGAGCCGAGCGGCATATAGTCGCCGGCCGCCTTGCTGCTGTTCTCGAATGACAGGAAGCGCGAGGTCGGGTCGTTGCGGGCGCCGGCGCTGGTCAGATTGTTGTGGATCGGGGCGAGATAGATGGCCGTGACCGCGCCCGCGATCAGCAGCAGGAGCAGGGCGCCGGACCAGAGCGGCAGTCCGCCCTTGCGTCGCGCGCGCCAGATCATCAGCGCCGATGCCGCGAGCGACGGCATCATCAGGCCGATGCCCGCGAGCGATGCGTTGATGACGATCCCGACCATGATGACGGCGATCGCTCCGCCAAGCATGACCAGAAGCCCGGAGGCGCGCTTGGTCGAGCGGCCCCTGCTCCTGGCGTTGAGGTAGAGGGCGGTCAGCAGCGGGATCGAGGCGACCAGCAGGGTCGCCAGATGGTTGGCGTTGGCGAAGAAGCCCACGGTCGCGCCGAAATTGGTTATCTTGTAGAAATACCAGCCGCCCCGTTCGCCTCCGGCAAGCTGAAGAGCGCCGATCGCGACCGAGAAAGCGGCGACCGAAGCGGCCGTCCAGGCGATCCAGGTCGCCCTGTAATTGCCGAGGCGAACGATGCCCAGAAGGACGGCCAGGGCCGGCAAAAGCCAGAGCAGGCTCGCCTCGGTCCTCCCAGGCGCAAGCGAGATCGGCAGCCATGGCAATGGCTGGCCGACCATCGCGAACCCGTCGGCGACGTGCTGGCGGCCGGGAAGCGCGGTCCATATGCCCGGGGGCAGCGGGATCAGCTGAAGAAGGGGCACGAGAAGCATGAGCGCGGTCAGGACGAGAAGCTGACGGCTGGCCGGCGCCATCGGCGTGCCGCGCCTGACGATCAGCGACCAGCAGATGATCCCGATCGCGGCGAGCTGCAGCCCCATGTTCGGCCAGAAGCCGGCCGCGCTTGCTCCGCCGAATATCAGGCAGAGCAGGAGAAAGGCGGGAACGGTGCCGAGGCGGACATAATGAGCGATCATATCATGGCACCCGGGTGAGGCCGAAGTCGCGGATCGTCGCGTTCTGCGCCTTGGCGAACTCCCCGGACGTGCCCAGGAGCCTCAATCTTTGTCCTGAGCAGGCCTGGGCGGGAACCGTGAATTCTCCGACCAGCCGCCGCGGCGCATAGGTCAGCTTCCTCAGGATGAACTCTCCGAGGCTTGCCTTGGACTGGAGGCATTCCACCTTCCAGCTGAGCCTGCTGCTTTCGCCGTCGGCGCCGCCTTCGGCGACGAACGACAGCCGATAACGGCCCGGCGCGAGCATCAGCAACTGGCCCGCCAATTCGGCGTCGTCGCGTCCGTAATAGTCGATCTGCAGACCCGAAGCGGATCGTTCCGCAGCGCCCGCCGAGGTGTCGGGATAATACCAGTTGAACGGCGGCAGGCCGGGCAGGCCCCGGAAATTGGGATCGAACAGGCCTTCCTTGCGCGCCGGCGCGCGCGGGTTGGAGAAGGTCCGCCACAATTGATAGGCGCGGTCGACCTGGCCCCGATCGACGAGCGAGGAGATCAGCTTGGCCTGCCATGCCGGCGCTCCGGGCTGGGCCTGGGGCGGGGCCGGCACCTCGCGCGCGATTCGCAGGATGAGATCGGGGCTCGCCCCGGATCCGGCAAGATATTCGAGCAAGGGATCGCGCGGCTCCGGGTTGCGCTTGAGCGCCCGGATCAGGGCCGGCCCGGTCGCCGGAGTCTGGACCAATCGGGCCAGCTCGGCGGTCAGGATCTGGGTGGAATTCGGAATCAGATTGCCGATGGCGTTCATCTCGGCGGTGGCATCGACGACCTTGCCGGATCGCAAATAGCGGTCGAGCAGCAGGAGCCGGACGTAGCGCGAGCGGGGATTGCGCCGCCGCGCCTCGGTCAGCAGCCGGTCGGCGCTCGCTTCGTCATGGTCGATCAGGGCGGTTATGCCGGCCAGGAAGAATGGCTCGTCGGCCAGCGGGGCGCGGCGAAGGGCGTTCATGGCCGCCTCGCGTACCTTCGGCCTCACCCGTCCGCCGGTCGCCCGGAACTCGAGCATGGCCATGCTCATCGCGAGGCGGGGGTCGTCGGGGGCGACCACCGCCACCGCCACCGGGTTGGTCTTGATCATGGCATCGGCGGTCGACGTACGGACGATCCGCCAGACCAGGAATGCCGAGACGATCAGCAACAGAAAGATGAAAAGCCAGGTTGAGGCCGCCCGCGGAGCGGCGGCTCCGCTCTTACGCGTCACGTTGCGCTATGAGCCTGATTTCGCGCTCGCGGCTGCCGATCCCGCCATAGCGGTAGGGCTCATAGCTGTAGCCATAGCCGTAACCATGGGCCTGATGGCGGAATTTGGTCAGAACCGCGCCGAGGATGTGGCCGCCCGACGCGCGCAGACGGTTCACGGCGTCGAGCGCCGCCTTGGTCCGCGTCTTGCCGCTCTCGATCACCAGCAGGGTGCCGCGGCACGCCGTGGCGAGCAACGGAGCGTCGGCGAGGCCGAGAACCGGCGGACCGTCGACGATCACCATGTCGAACTTCTCCGCGGCCTCGGCGACGATGGTCCGAAGGCGCGGCGAGGCGAGCAGCTCCGCCGGGTTGGGCGGAAGCGGGCCGCAGGGCAGAAGCGAGAGATTCTCGAATTGCGTACCGAGGATATGCTTCTCGATCGGATCGCTGTTGGTCAGCAGCTTCGACAAGCCCTCGGTCGGCTCGAGACCGGTAACGAAGGCGGGCTTGCGAAGGTCGCCGTCGATCAGCAGCACGCGATTGCCGAGCCGCGCGAAATTCTGAGCGAGGGCGAGCGTGGTCGAGGATTTGCCCTCCGCCGCGCGCGTGCTGGTGATCAGCAGGCTCTTGGGAGCGCCGGTCTCGGTGGTGAACTGAAGCGACGTCCGAAGCGAGAAATAGGCCTCGGAGATCGGCGAGGACTGATCCTTCAGCTCTTCCGCCAGCGGCTCGTTGCCCTTCTTCTTGGGGATCACTCCGAGCGAAGCGAGATGAAGCTTCTCGCGCACATCGTCGGGCGTCTTGATCGTGTCGTTGATGAATTCGAGCACCACCGCGGCGGCCAGGCCGGCGGCGAGGCCGATTCCGAAACCGATCATCAGGTTGAGGATCAGGTTCGGCGTATACGCGCCGCCCGGGACTTCCGCGCGGTCGACCACCGAAACCAGATTCTGGCCGATTCCGCCGGCGACTCCGATCTCCTTATATTTCTGGAGAAGCGCGTCGTAGAGCGAGCGGTTGGTGTCGGCCTCGCGCCGAAGGATATTATATTGGATCGAGCGGCCGCGAAGGTCGAGCACCGAGCTCTTGAGCTGGGCCACCATGCCCTCGAGCCGCCGCTCTTCGGCGGCCGCGGCACGATATTCGGCGAGCAACGCGGTCGCCTTGCCGCTGCCAAGGGCGCTGGCCTCGGCCGTGACCGCCCGGTCGAGCGATTCTATCTTGCTGCGCAGCCGGACCATCTCCGGATAATCCGGTTTGAACTGGGTCAGCTTCTCCTGATATTCGGCTTCCAGGGCGTCTCTTTGCGAACGCAGCCCCGCGGTTCCAACGACGACATCGCCGGCCGTGGCGGACCGGGCCTGGCGGTATTTCTCCTCGGCGGCGATCCGCCGGGACTGTGCCGCCGCAAGCGAGGCGTTGAGCGCAACCAGCGAGGTTCCCTCCAGGGAGCTCACATCGCTTCCCTGATCTTCCTTGCTGGCGGTGTTGATCAAATTCTGCTGCTGGGCATAGGCGACCAGCTGGCGCTCCGACCGTTCGAGATCGCCCTTCACCTTGGTGATCTGCCGCTCGAGGAACGTCCGGGCGTAGGAGGAGGCCTGGTAGCGGCGCTCGAGATTCGAATTGATGAAATTGTCGGCGAAGCTGTTGGTGATCTGCTGGGCAAGCGTCGGCGACGGCGAGGAATAGCTGATCCGCACCAGGCGGCTGGCCGGCACCGGATCGACGTCGAAATTGCCCATCAGGATCGCCGCCGCGATCCTCTGCCGGGTCGCGCGGTCGGGCTCCTGCGAGACGAAGTCGGGCTTGGCGGCGAGATTGAGCTCCTGGGCGACTCGCTCGGCCAGGCTGCGGCTCTGCAAAAGTCCGAACTGGGTTGCCATGAACGTCTTGTCATCGCCTCCCGACTTGGCCTTGCTGTTCTCCATCACCTCGACCGAGGGCGGGCTGATCTCGAGCACGGCCATCGCCCGGTAGAGAGGCGTGGTCAGCAAGGTGACGATGATCGAGCCGGCGACGGCCACGGCGACGCAGCCGAGAATGAGCCAGCGCCATTCCATGACGATCCGCCAGATCGTGGCGATGTTGAGATCGAGCGGCTTGGACTCGCCATAGGTCTCCTGTCCCCAGGCGGCCGGAAGAGCGACGTTGCCATGGGGCTGGACCGCGAGCGGCCAGACTGGACCCCTGCCGGCAGGATCTATGTCACTGGTGTTCATCTGCTGTGAAATGCCTTGTTTGCGGGAACATTCTACCGACTCCGCGCCCGAGATATCAATAGGCGCGGAGGGTGGACCAGCAAGCGATCAAAGGATCGCGACCGGGTTGAACACGCTGAGGAGCGGAATCGCCGACATGATCTCGCGCTGCAGAGCGCGGGTCTTCGAACCGTCGACGATGACGATGTCGCCGCTATAGACCTGGGGGTCCTCCATCTGGCCGCGCCGGATGCTGACCAGGTCGAAGGCCGCCGCCATGCGCTGTCCCTGGATCTGGCGGAAGATGGCGACCCGGTGCGGGTTGGCGCCGTCATCGGTCCCCCTCGCCATCGCGACGACCTGCATCAGGGTCATCTGCCCGCGGACCGGGAACATTCCGGGCTGCCGAACCGAACCGTCGACGGTCACCGCCCGAGTTGAGGATTGCTTGACGCCCACCGTGACGTCGGGGTGCTGGAGATATTTCTCGGACAGCAAGGCGGTGATTCGCTCGTCGAGCTGAGTCGTGGTCATGTCGATTGCTTTGACGTTTCCAATCAGCGGCAGGGCCACCCGTCCGGTAAGGTCGACTTCATAATCGCCGGAAAGGTCGGCGACCTGGAAAACCGAGATTTTCAGCGTGTCCAGCGGAGCGATCTTGTAATCGTCGTCGAGCGCAAGCGGGGCCTGGGGGTCGGGCGTGCCGAAGTCCTTCACCTCATAGGGTATCGGGCCGCCCCTCGATCCGACGCAGGCGGCGAGCATGGTGAATCCGGCGATGAGCGCGGCAAGGCCGATCGGCCGCAGGCGCGCGCGAATGGACAGGGCGCTTGACGCACCCGTCTGCTTGACGGTGGCTAGGTTCGGCACGGGCAGTCCTGATTTCTGCGAAATTTCAATCGTCCCCATAGCCTAAATGGCAAAAGGGTCAACCGCCAACACCGTCCGGGCTTCGTTGCCCGTCATAAAAATACTTTCGGATCAGAGGGATAAGTTGGCGCTGCGGCGTTCACCATCCGCCTCCGGAAGTTCGTCGCCGGAGGTCAGATACCACCTTCGATCGTCCTCGACCGCGAGCGCGGTGAGAAGCCCGCTATGATAGGCGCCGGTGTCGATGGCGATCCGGTTCGGGCGCTCCTCGACCTGACTGACGATGGTGTGGCCGTGGACGACGACGAAGCCATGGTCCTTGGCGTCGCTGAGGAACGGATCGCGGATCCACCTGAGATCGTGGCGATCCTGCTCCTCGACGGCCACTCCGGGGCGAATCCCGGCATGAACGAACAGATAGTCGCCGAACCGGAAGGTATCGGCGAAGCTGTCGAGGAAGTCGCGATGGGCCCGCGGCACCTTCGCCGCCAGCAGTTGAAGCGCGGCTTCCTCGTCGAGGCGCTGAAGCGCCACCGGATCGATTCCATAGCTTCGAGCGCACTCGACCCCGCCGAACTTCAGCCAGCTCGGCATAATCCCGGTCTCGCCGGCCAGCATCCGGAGCATTACTTCCTCATGATTGCCGGCGAGGAAGATCGGCCTGGCATTGGCCGGCCGGTAGCGAAGCAGCCGATCGACAACCTGCGCCGATTCCGGACCGCGGTCGACCAGGTCGCCGAGGAAGACGATGAAATTACGCCTGGGCGGACGGGCCGCGATATCCGCCTCGATCCGGGCGAGCAGGCGGTCGAGCAGATCGAGCCGGCCGTGAATGTCGCCGATCGCATAAGCGCGCGCGCCGGCCTTGCCTTTCGGCGCCGACCTGCCGCCGGGGATCAAACCGCGTGACAGCTTGTTGAACAGACCCATATGATCGCTTCGATGCTCCGCCCCCGTCGCGCCTCGGAGGCACATACGGCTGATTTCACTCACGGTTCCCCAGGCTCCCGGCGCTTGACCCGGCCTCCGGCCAAGTCAAGCGAAAAGCGCCCCGAGTCCGGTATCGGAGCCTGGGCCGATCCGGCCCTCGAGGGTCCGGACCCCAATCTCTCTCCTTGCGGCCCGACCCTTTTGGGTTAAGACCTTATTGGCGGGCTTCCGGCATTTCGGACCGGTTCGCGCTCGTTTGTTGCGGGGGGTTGGTTTGAAGCGGCGCGCTTCCCGTCCATCATGTCCCGGGCGACAGCTTCGAAACTGGCGAATGGGAACGTTCGGACTGATCTGCGCCGGCCTCGCCGCCTCCGCTCACGCCCAGGTGCCGCCGTCCGCGCCGCGCGCTCCGACGCGCGAGGAAATTGAACGAACCAGACCGAAGCCGAACGAAAGGCCCTCATCCCGGCTCCAGGTCGAGGGCGGGCTCGAACGCTCTCCCTGTCCGCTCGCCGATCCGGCCTATGCCGGGATCGAATTCACCTTGGGGAATGTCCTTTTCCAGGATTTGAAGGGTCTCGACCCCTCGGCGCTCGAGCCGGCCTGGAAGCCTTATGCCGGCACGAGGATCAAGCTGGCCGCGATCTGCGAGATTCGCGACTCCGCCGCGGCCCTGCTTCGCGATGCCGGCTATATCGCCGCGATCGAGATACCCGAGCAACGGATCGCCGGCGGCACGATCCGATTCGACGTTCTGATGGCCAGGATCGTCGCAATTCGGGTGCGGGGCGATGCCGGCCGATCGGAAGCGATCATCGCCCGCTATCTGGCCAAGCTCGAGCGGCAGGAGGTGTTCAACCGGCGCGAGGCCGAGCGCTATCTCCTCCTCGCCGGCGATCTTCCCGGGTTCGATGTCCGGCTCACGCTCAAATCCGCCGGCGGAGCGCGCGGCGAAGTGATCGGCGAAGTCGCGGTCGCCAGGCGTCCGGGCCAGATCGACGCCAATATCCAGGATTACGGGTCGAGCGCGCTCGGCCGCTGGGGAGTCCTGGTGCGCGGCCAGGCGTTCGGCCTGACCGGGCTCGGCGACCGAACCAGCCTGGCCTTGTTCACCACCTCGGATCTCGACGAGCAGCGGACTCTCCAGGCCAGCCACGAGATGCGGATCGGCGGCGAGGGCCTGACGGTCGGCGGCGACTTCGTCTATTCCTGGGCGAAACCCGCGATCGGCCAGCCGGGAATCGAGCTGTCGGCCAGGACTTTGCTCGCTACCCTCGCGGCCCGCTATCCGTTCGTGCGCAGACAAAGCGAAAATCTCTGGGGCGCGGTTGGGGTCGACCTGATCGACCAGAAGGTGCGGTTCAACAGCCTTCCGCTCAACCGGGACAAGCTCAGGATCGCTTTCGTCCGGCTCGAAGCCGATGCGACCGACAAAGCCAGCATCGTCCGCGCCGGCGGCTATAGCGGAGCGGAACCGCGCTGGCGCATCGGCGGGCGGATCGAGGCTCGTCAAGGCCTCGGCGTGCTGGGCGCGAGCAGCGGTTGCGGGCCGGCCCTGGCGCTCTGTCTCGCGCCCGGAGCGGTGCCGCCGAGCCGGCTCGAAGGCGACCCCTCCGCGACGGTTCTTCGCGCGGAAGCCTATGGCGAGTATCGGCCGATTCCGAAGATCGCTTTCTCGCTCGGAGCGAGGGCGCAGCGGTCGGGCAATCCGCTCTTCGCCTTCGAGGAATTCTCGGCCGGCAATTATACGATCGGCCGCGGCTACGATCCGGGCACATTGCTCGGCGACAGCGGCATCGCCGTGCAGGCGGAGCTTCGCGCCGGAAGCATCGTTCCGCGCACTCCGCGCGCCATCGCGGTCCAGCCTTATGTCTTCGTCGATGCGGCCTGGGCTTCGAACCGGGACCGCCTCTTCGCGGTCGCCGGCCGCGATCGCCTGACCTCGGTCGGCGGCGGTGTCCGGGCCGCATTGGGCGACCAGGCGCGGCTCGACGTCGCTCTGGCCGTGCCTCTGACCCGCGCCGGGCTTCAGACCAAGCGCGGCGATCCGCGATTGCTCGTCTCGCTGACCACCTCCTTATGGCCATGGAGCTTCAAATGAACGCCCAGCCTGTTTCCTGGCTCGGACGGAGGCGCGCGCGCCTGCTGCTCGGCGCCGCGATCGGCACCGTCATCGCCTGCGCCGGCGCGACCGAAGCGGCAGCCCAGGCATTCCAGGGCACGCCGGGAGTGGCCGGGGGATCGGCGTCGCGGATCGTCACCGGCCCGACCAGCGAGACGATCATCGTCAATTCGCCGAGCGCCATCATCAACTGGAAGCCGAACGACGGCGGTTCGACCGGAACCATCGACTTCCTTCCAATCGGCAATATCGCCACCTTCCAGAATGCGCCCGGAATGAGCGATTTCGCGGTGCTCAACCGGATCATCCCGAGCACTCCGAGCCGGCCGATCGCCCTCAACGGCCAGGTGATCAGCCAGATCCAGACCGCGGCGATCACCAAGACCGGCGGCACAGTCGCATTCTACAGCCCCGGCGGGATCATCATCGGCAGCAAGGCGGTGTTCGACGTCGGCAACCTGCTCCTGACCACGATCGACCCGAAGGCCGATTTCGCCACCGGCGAATTCCTGTTCGGCAAATCCTATCTCCTCAATGGGCCGGTCGATCCGAAATCCTTCATCCAGATCGATCAGGGAGCGAAGATCAACGCGACCCAGGAGGCCAGCTACGTCGCCGCGGTCTCCCCGATCATCCGGCAATCGGGAGCGGTCAGTGTCAACGGATCGACCGCCTATGTCGCCGCGGAATCGGTCACTCTCACGATCAACCAGGGCCTGTTCGATATCCAGGTTCAGACCGGCAGCAGCAGCGCCGCTGCAACTCTGGTCCATAACGGCTCGACCGGCGGCCCGGCCAGCACCGGCCCCGGCGACAATCACAAAATCTATATGGTGGCGGTGCCGAAGGATTCGGCCATCTCGCTGCTCCTGCGCGGAAGCGTCGGCTATGACTCCGCGGTCGGCGCCGGGGTCGAGAATGGCGAGATCATCCTTTCGGCCGGTTACAATATCAGCGAGCAGGCCGCCGCGGCGAGCCCGGCGGGCCCGGCAAAGGCAAGCATCGACATAAGGCAGGCCGCGATCAGCTCGGACCTGGTCGGGATCGCGACCACCAGCGCGGTGGCGACCGCTTTCGGCGGCGAGACATTGAGCTTCCAGCAGGACGTGACTCTGTTCTCGCCCGATTCGAACCTCGGATCGGAGGGCGGCTCGCTGACCGTCGGCGGCAATGCCGCGGTGACGACCGGCCGCGGCCCGGCCTTCGACCTGTTCAGTCCCGGCGGCGGTCAGGCCGGCATCTTCTCGCGCGGCGGCGGAACGGTCAGTATCGCCGGCGATGCCCTGGTCAGCGCAAGCGACCAGGGATCTCCGGGCGGGTCGGCGGCGGCCGGCAATGCCAGTCTCTCGGCGGACGGCGGGACGATCAACGTCACCGGCAACGTCCGGGTCGAGGCTGATGCTATTGCCTCGGAATCGGTCAGCGAGGATCCCGGCGATTCGACCGGCGGCAACGCCCAGATCATGGCGGCCAATGGCGGCAAGCTGATCGTCGGCGGTTCGGCGACGGCCTCGGCCAATGCCAACGGTGGAGTCAATGCCGGGGTCGGCGACGGGATTCCGGGCGTCGCCAGGGCCGGCAATGCCATTGCGAGCGCTAACGGCGCGGGAAGCTCGATCGGAGTCGCGAACGGCCTCTCGCTCACCGCGACCGCTCTGGGCGGAATGGCGCGGCCCGGAGCGACCGCGCCGAGCTCGGGCACCGGCGGGACCGCCCGGCTCCAGGCGGATTCGGGCGGCCTCGTCAAGATCAGCGGCACAACCCTGCTCGACAGCTCGGGCCAAGGGGGAACCGGGACCAATGTTCCGCCGCCCGACGTCAGCGGCGCCGCCGGAATCGCCGGCACGTCGCAGATCCTGGTCAATGGCGGCAGCGTCCAGCTCGAGACGTTGCGCCTCACCTCGGTCGGCACGGGCGGCGCCGCGACCGGCACCGGAGCGAGCGGCGGCGCCGGCACCGGCGGAATCGCCGAGATGCAGATGACCGGCGCGGCCGGCCAGCTCCTGGCGCAGGATTCGCTTCTTCGCGCCCGCGGCGTCGGCGGAGCCGGACCGGCCGCCGGCGTTGCGAGCGGCGGGACGGTGAGAGCGATCGGCTCCGGCCCCGGTATCACCGGCGGCGTCATGGCGTCGGACTCGGGCGGCGACGGCAATTTCTCGAACGTCGCCCTGGCGACAAGCTTCGCGGCTGTGGCCGATGCGGCGATCAGGATCGGCGGTCCGGTCGCCGCGCCCGTGATGACCCTGACCTCGCACGACGTCGACGTGCAGGCGGCGGGGAGCCTCGGCGATTCCGCCACCACCGCTTTGACCCTCAACGTCCTTGCTCCGACCCAGCCGACCCTGATCGGCGGCTCGGCGGCGGGGACCGGCTACACGCTCGATTCGGCGGAGCTGTCGCGCCTTCATTCGGACTCGATCGCCGTCGTCGCGCCGAAAGCCGGGTCGGCCGCCGGACGGCCGCCCGATGTCCAGATCGGGGCTTTCACGCTCGCCGCCGATGCCAGGCCCAATCCCTTCTCGATCCGGATCCAGACCGACGGAACGATGCGGGTGACCGGCGACGTCCAGCTGACCGGAGCGGCCACAAGCGATTCGATGGTCCTCCGAGCCGACGAGCGGTTCGAGCTGATCACTCCGACGGCCAGCATTGCCCTTCTCTCCGGCGGGATTCCCGGCGGCAGGCTGACGATCGAATCGGCCAACATCGTCGTCGCCGATTCGGCGCTCGCCGCCCAGCTCGCCGCCGATCCGAACTTCGCCGGCCGCAACGCGGCCCTGCTCAACAATAGCGGCCCGGTGAATTCGGCCGGCTACCTTCAGGCCGACGGCATCACCTTCAAGGTCGGAAACCCCGCCGGAGCGACCCTGTTCGTCCAGAATACGGGCACTGCGACCGACCTCGCCGGCCTGACCGTCGGGCCGGGCGGCCTCACCATCGCTCCGCAGAGCGACAAGGTCGCGACCGTGGTCGGATTCGGCCGCCGCCGCAACGCCGACGGCACCTTCACCACCGGCGACGCCTTCTTCGCCTCGGTCAATTACGACCGGACGAACGGCACCTTCACCGACGATTCCGAGGTCAATCTCTGCAAGATCAATTCGGGTGCCTGCCCCGTGCCGCCTCCGCCGCCCCCGCCGCCGCCGCCCCCGCCGCCGCCCCCGCCGCCACCC
>JBKPOT010000023.1:0-72717 GCA_046733235.1 Pseudomonadota bacterium | reverse complement strand
GTATAGGATCGTCCGCGTCGCGCGGCGCGGCCGCGGGTTCGATGGGAGATCGGGGTCGATGGCCATGAAAGCTGCAATCCTCCGCACCGTCAGCCTTTCCGTCCTGGTCCTGGCGCTCGGCGCATGCGGAGGCAGCGGCGGAGGGGGTGGCGGCCCAGTCCAGCCGATCGGGCCGGCGCCGCCGGCTCCGCCGCCGCCGGCGCCGGTCCCGCCGCCCCCGCCGCCTGGCAATCCCTTGTTCGACACCCTGGAATATCAGAACTCGTCGGCGGCGGCCCGGGCGAACGCGATCGCGGCCTATGACAAGGGCGCGACCGGCAAGGGCGTGACCGCGGCGATCGTCGACGACAGCTTCGCTCCGGCCATCGCCCCGTTCGCGGGGCGGGTCCATCCGGCCTCGCAGGACGTGGTCGCCGGGCGCCCGCTCGACGGCGAGCACCATCACGGCACGGCGGTGGCTTCCGTATTGGGAGCGGCGAAGGACGATAGCGGGATCCACGGCGTGGCCTTCGACGCCACCCTGCTGATGCTGAGGACCGACACGCCCAATACCTGCACCGCCACCTCTCCCACCTGTCAGTTCAACCAGGCGGACATCGCCAAGGCCTTCGATCTCGCCGTCCAGAACGGCGCCCGGGTGATCAACCTGTCGATGGCCTTCCCGATCAACCCGACCTTCGCTTCGGCGATCGACAAGGCGACGGCCGCCGGTGTCGTCGTCGTCATCGCGGCTGCGAACGAAGGGGGCCCCGAGCCTTTCTCGTCGGCACTGATCGCCGTGAAGCCCGAAGCGCACGGACTGGTGATCATCGCCGGGGCAACCAACAATGCCGGCACCGACCTCGCCTCGTTCAGCAACCGCGCCGGGAGCGGCGCCAGTTTCTATCTGGCCGCGGTCGGGGAAGGAATGAAGGTCTATGACCGGAACGGAACGCTGCTGAGCGGCGGGCTGGGGACGAGCCTTTCAGCGCCGGCGATAGCGGGCGCGGTCGCTCTCCTTGCCCAGGCCTTCCCCAATCTGACCGGCAAGCAGATCGTCGACCTGCTGCTGTCGACGGCGACCGACAAGGGCGATCCGGGGACGGACAAGATCTACGGCCGGGGCTTTCTCAACCTCGCCAATGCCTTCGCGCCGCAAGGGACGATGTCGATGGCCGGAACCAAGGCTCCGGTCTCGCTGGCGAGCAACGGCACGCTGTCGCGCGCGATGGGCGATGCCCGGGGCGACCTCAAGGGCGCCATCTTCCTCGACGGCTACGCTCGCGCCTATGAAGTGGATCTGAGCGGCACAATGGCCCGCACCGCCAGGGATAGGCCTTTGCTCGCGGCGCTGGACGGCGGCTACAGCACCAGCTCGGCTTCATTGGGGCCGCTCGCGGTCACGCTCACCATCAGCCGCGACCCGCACGGTCCGCCCGAGGCGCGGCTTCTGCGGATGGAGCTTTCGGTCGAGCAGGCGCGTGCCGCAAGGGCGATAGCGGCCACAGCCGTTGGGCGCCTCTTGCCGAAGACTTCAGTGGCGTTCGGCTTTTCCGAGGGCGGCAGAGCTCTCCAGCAGCGCCTCTCGGAGCAGCGAGGCAATGATTTCCTGGTGGCGCGGGACCCGGTAGCCGACAATGGCTTCCACGCCCGTTCAGTCTCCAGCATCGGGATGCGGCACGATCTTGGGCCGATCGCCTTCACCATGACATCGGAAGGCGGCGAGGTTTACGACGCAATTAGAGCGCGGCGTTTCGCGCGTTCGAATTATCGAACCAATGCGCTCGTCATCGACCGGCGGCTGGGCCGGGTGCGGTTCAGCTTCGGCGGATCGCTCCTCGATGAGGAAGCGACGATCCTCGGCGGCCGCTTCTCGCCGGGCTTCTCGAGCGCCGGATCGGCCAGCCGGTTCGTCGACGGCGCGGCCTCGCTCGACCTGGGCGGCGGATGGGGCGCCTATGCCAGCTACCGGCACGGCTGGACGAGGATCAGAGGCGGCGATGCCCTGGTCCAGGGCGGCCGGCTCTCCAGCAATGCCTTCGCGGTCGACCTGACCAGGACCGGCGCGTTCACACCGAACGACAAGATCGGCCTGCGCATCATGCAGCCGCTCCGAGTCCGCGCCGGGGGCCTGGATGTCAATCTCCCGGTCAGCTACGATTATGGGTCCGGCGTGGTCGGCTATCAGAGCCGTTTCTTCAATCTCGCTCCGACCGGGCGCGAGCTGGATTACGAGCTGACCTATTGGACTCGCCTGTTGGGCGGAAACATGGCCGCCAACGCGTTCGTGAGGACCGATCCGGGCCATATCCAGGGGTCGAAGAAAGACGTTGGAGCCGCCCTGCGCTTTACGGTGGGATTCTAGGGTCCGGACCCACCAGCTTGCTGCGAAATTATGGTGCCCAGGGGCGGAATCGAACCACCGACACCGTGATTTTCAGTCACGTGCTCTACCAACTGAGCTACCTGGGCATTTCCGGCGAACGCGGAAAGTCGAGCGCCTATAGAGGCGGCCGGCCTTACCTGTCCAGCCCGCCTTCGCGGTCGCCGCCAAGCTCTCCGAGCGCGCTCTCCTCGGCCGGTTGGCCGGGGACCCGGTAGGAATCGCCGAGCCAGTTCAGGAGGTCGCGGTCGCGGCAGCCTCGGCTGCAGAAGGGCGCGTGCGGCGCTGCCGTCGGCTTGCCGCAAAGCGGACAGCCGGCGCGGGCTTTGATGGATCGGGAGAGGCCTTCGGACATGGACCGCTGATATGGCGACCGGGTGCCGAGCCGGCAAGACGATCGCGAGCCGATCAGGAATCCGGCCTGCGCCAGATCAGATCGTGGCGGAGAAGGTAATCGTTGAGGCGCCGATTGGCTTCCGCTTTCGCGACGAGCGAGTCGGCCAACGCCCGGTGCTCCGGCGAACGGTCGCGGGTCTGGCGCCAGTCCAGCCTCCTGTCGAAAAGGCGCGGATGGTCCGCTCCGGGCTCGTCCACCGACGACCAGCTCTCGTTCTCGCCAAGCCGCCACTCATTGATCGCGAAGGCGAACAGCCGGCCCGGTCGGCTCCCGATCAGGCTATGTCCCTGCCATGGCACCGGTTCGCGAACGCCGACCAGCTCCGCGATCGTCGGCGCGACGTCGAGGAGAGTGGCGGTCTCGTCGTGGCGCCCGGCGGCGAGGCGGGGATGGCTGCCAAGGATCAGCAGCGGCACCCAGACGGCCTCGCGGTAGAGGCTGATCTGGCCCGGGGGGACGGGATGCTCGCCCAGGTTGAAGCCGTGGTCGCCGACGATGACGATGACCGTGTGCTCGAGCCAGGGTTCGCGGCGGAGCGCTTCGATGAACTCGCGGACCACGTCGTCGGTATAATTGGTGGTATTGAGGATCCGCTCGCGCGGTGTGTCCCGCCCGCTAACCTCGAACCCGGCCTCGCGCGCGGTGAACGGAGTGTGGTTGCTGACCGACACGACGGCGGCGAAGAAGGGGCGTCCGCTTCGGCCCAGCGCGCGGATCCGTTCCGCCGCGGCCCGGAAGACCGGCCGATCCTTCTGGTTCGCCTCCGGAAAGCGCCAGAGCCGATCGTACCAGCGATTGAGCCACATCGTGCTGTTGTCCCAATCGGTATCGCCGGCGTTGAACATCTCCGCGCGATAACCGCGCCGGCGAAGCGCTTCGGGAAGGCAATACAGACTCGTCGGAGTGAAGCTGGTGATGAACCGGCGCGAATGGGGCGCGACCGAGCAATGGGTGGCGAAGATGCCGTTGATCGTCGGCATTCCGAAGCTCGACGCGCGGGTCCAGACGCCGGCGTTCGGCGAGGCTGCGAGCGAATCGAGGAACGGCGTTGGCGAGCGCCCTTCCCTCCCGAGGAACCCCATATCGACCCCCCGGAAGCTTTCGAGCTGGAGATAGATGACGTTCCAGGGCCGTGAGTCGAGCGGCGGCGGAGGTCCGATCGGCGCCCGGACATAGGGTCTGCGCGGATCGGCGAAGCGCCAGCCTGAATCGCCGCTCTCGGCGAGCCAGCGGTTCTGGTAGGCAGCTGCCAGGGCCGGCAAGTCGCTCGGTTCCGACAGGTCGTCGAAGCCCAGCCTGAAGTCCGTGGCCAGGGCGAGGATCACCGGCTCCGTCTTGCGAAGCCGGAACTTGCTTGTCGCCTTGGCCCAGCCATTGGCCGGTGCCGCGAGCGGCAGGACCGCGATCGCAAGGGCGAGCCAGAATATTGGCCGCCGCTTTCCGGCCGTGCGTCGCCGGGTGCGAATCAGGCGCAGCGCCACGAGCAGGTAAATCGCCGGCGCGAGGAGGAACAGGACGAGCGGCAACAAGGGGCCGCCGCGATCCTCGCTGAGAACGTCCTGAAACAGGCTGTCGGAGAGAGTCCCGGGCCGCGCATAGATTGCGAGGAAGGAGAAATTCAGCCGGGCGCCGAAGAATCGAAGCATCTCATGGTCGAACTGGCTCAAGGCGAGATTGGCCGTCAGGAGCAGCAGCTGCGCATGATGGAGAGCCGCCCAGCGCGGACCCAGCGGCCGCCGCCACAGCAGCAGCCAGACCAGGAAGAAAGGGAAAGCGAGAAGCCAGACTCCCAGCAGGTCGAAATAGAGCGAGAGGCCGAAATAACGTTGCCATTCGAGAAGGAACGGCCCGCCATAGGGCCCGGGCCTTAGATAGAGCGCAAGCTGCAGCAGGACGCAGCCGAGCCAGCCGTACAGAGCGAGGCGCCAGGCAATGTCGAAATGGTCGCGGCCCCGGCGCGTGGAAGGCTCGCGTTGAATCTCCCCGCCGCTCTGGACTTGCTCCCGCAGCCGCCGCCTCCCCCTGGCGATGTTGGTCCCGCTTGTAGCATGGCTGCGGAGATCGGGGCCATCTCGGAATGGGGCACGGCCCGGATCAGTACTTGTCGGGCCAGAGTCGGCCGTGGCGAAGCACATAATCATTGAACCGCCGGCTTCGATCCGCGTCCGCCAACAGCCGCCGCGCACGCTGCCGGTCGAGCGCCGAAAGATCCCGATGCTGAAGCCAGTCGGCCTTCGCGTCGTAGAGGCGCGGGCGGCCGTCGGTCGGGTCGGTGACCGCGCTCCAATTCCCCGCCTCCGCCATCACCGAATCCCGGAATCCGAACCGGATCGGCCGCTGCTTGCCGAGCGCGAGCAGGCTGTGCCCTTGCCAGGGATTGGTCTCCCTCAGCCCGATCATGTCGGCCAGGGTGGGAGCGAGATCGAGCAGGGTCACGATCTCGTCGTGCCGCCCGCGCGGCAGCCTTGGATGGTCGCCGACGATCAGGAACGGGGTCCAGACCGATTCCCGATAGAGGCTGTAGGCTCCGGTCAGCCCGCCATGCTCGCCCAGATTATAGCCATGGTCGCTGTTGATCACGATCAGGGTGCGGGCGAACCAGGGCTCGCGGCGAAGCCGCTCGATCAGCTCGCGGACGACGTCGTCGGTATAATGCTCGGTGTTGAGGATGCGCTGCCGAACAGATTCGTGGCCGGCAATGTCGCTCTCGGGCTCGGGCGAGCGGAATGGGTGATGGTTGCTCGCCGAGATCAGGGTGACGAGGAAGGGGCCGGAACGGCCGATCTCGCGGATCCGGCTCGCGGCGTGGCGAAAGATCTCGCGGTCCCTCTGGCCCTCCTGGGGATAGCGCCAGAGCTTGTCGTACATGCGCTGCACCCAGACGGTGCTGTTATCCATGTCGATATCGCCGGCCGCGAACATCTCGGTGCGGTAGCCTTGGCGGCGAAGCGCGTCGGAGAGGCAGTAGAAGCTGGTCCGGGTCTGGCTGGTGATGAACCGGCGCGACGAAGGCGTGATCGAGCATTGAAGGGCGAACCGGCCGTTGATGCTCGGCGGACCGAAGGTCAGGCCGCGGGTCCAGACCGCCGCGTCCGTCCGCGCCGCCAGGCTGTCCAAATAGGGGGTTGGCGAGGGGCTTCGGTCGGGCCGGAGATGGCCGGTATCGACCCCGCGAACCGATTCGAGCTGGACGATGATGATGTTCCACCGTTGCCCGGCGCTCGGCGCGGACGGGCGGTCCGGCACGCGGACATAAGGATAGAGCGGATCGGGAAAGCGCCAGCCCCGGTCGGCGCTGCCGGCGAGCCATTCGGCCTGATAGAGGCGCCCGAGCGCGCGCTCGTCACCGGGCGGCGAATCGTCCTCATAGCTCCAGGCGAAGTCGCGGACGATCGCGAACAGAGCGGGCTCGAGCCGCGACAGCCGGAATCGGGCATGGGCGAGCGAGTAGGCGACGAAACCGGCGGCGAGAGGCAGCAGCAGGATCGCTGCAGCGGCGGGGCGGCCGAGACGGATACCCTCCTCACGCCTTGGATGCCGACCAATCAGTCGACGTGACCACCACAGATAGAGGCCGGGAGCCGCGATACAGAGGAGGGGTGACAGGAACGGGCCGCCTTTGTCGCCGCGAAGCACGTTGAGGAACAGGCTGTCGCCCAGCGTCGTCGGATCAGCGTAGACGTTGAGGAAATTGGGTCCGAGGCGAAGACCGAGGAAACGGTAAAGCTCATGGTCGAACGCGCTGATCAGCAGGTTCGCCGCCATCAGTGCGGCCAGCGCCCATTGCAGCAGCCGCGCTTTCGGCGAGATTGCGTGCCGCCGGTAGAGAATGAGCCAGAGCAGAAGGAACGGTAGGGCGATCAGCCAGACGCCGAGCAGTTCGTAGGCGAGCGGCCGGATGATGAACGTCTTCCAGCGAAGCAGGAAGGGACCGCCATAAGGCGACGGCCTGAGATAGAGGATGAATTGGAGCAAAGCGCATCCCAGCCAGCCGCCGGCCGCGAGCCGCCAGGCGATTCCAAACTGCTCGCGGCCGCCGCCCGGTGAGACGGTCCGGGCCGGAGCTGCCCCCGCCTCACTCACGGCTGGCATGACGGCTCTGGACATGGCCGGCCGAGATCGGGAGCCCGGGCTCGGCCCGCACCTCGACCGGCGCGCCGACCCGGCGGGCGAGCATGTCGAGCCAGCCCGGCTCGTCGCGCAATCGGGCGGCGACGGCAGGAGCGGCGTGGAGGATCCGCTCGCCGACTCCGGGCGAGCGTTCGGCCCGGCGCAACAAGGCCCGTACCCGGGCGCCGACCGGATCGGCCTGGAGCAACTCGGGCAGCGAAACGCGTTCGCGGCGCCGGACGATCTGGAGGAATCCGAAACCGTTGACCGCGGTTCGTTCGAACGGCTGCGGCAGGACAAGATCGAGCGCGGCGGCGGCCGTCTGCCTGTCGGCTTTGCCCGCCAGGGTCGGCAGGTCGATGCCGATCGATCCGCCGATGCCGAGGCGACGGATCGCCCGTCCCGCGGCCTCCGCCCCGGCTGCCGCCAGAGCCGCTGGAGGCAGAGCGCCGTCGACGTCGAACAAAGTCATTGCCGGAGTCAGGCTCATCCGCAGCGACCCGCCGGGAAAGGCGATCTCGCCGGTCGCGGCTTCTTCGAGCAGTTCCGACCAGCCGGCCTGCTCGAACAGGTCCGGCCCGGGAGTCCGATGCGGTTCGAAGCTGCCGATCCGATCGGCCAGGCTCGGTCCGGGCCGCGGCGAATCGTCGCTCGCTCTGCCTTTGGCCAGCTTCGTCCGGCCCGGCTCGGGAATTGCTTCGCGGACGATCTCGATCCGCAACGCCTGCCCCTCGCTGAGCCTGAGCGGAAGCGGTTCGACCAGCACTTCGCTTCCGTCGCCGAGCTTCGCGATTCCGCGGCGGCCGGGAACCAGGATGGCGGTCAGCCGGGCGTCGGCGACCGTTCCGGCGAGCAAAGTATCGGGGAGCTCGATCGCCGCCTCGATGATTTCTACTCCCTCGACGAGGATCGCCCTCGTCTCGCCGATCCCCTCCTCGAGCAGCCACTCAGCCAATTTGATAGCCCGCCGCGCGCAGCAAGGCGCGGGTCTCGAACATCGGCAGGCCCATGATCGCCGAATGGCTGCCCATGATCGACCGGATCAGCGCCTCCGCTCTGCCCTGGATCGCGTAGCCGCCGGCCTTGCCGCGCCATTCGCCGCTGTCGAGATAGGCGGCGAGCTCATCCTCGCCGAGTTGCTTGAAGGCGACGATGCTGGTCGACAGGCGGTGGCGCGCCTTGCCGTCGCCGTCGACGAGGGTGACCGCGGAATGGACCCGGTGGCGGCGCCCGGAGAGCAATTTCAGAGCGGCGCGCGCCTCGTCCTCGCTCTCGGTCTTGGGAAGGATTCGCCGTCCGGCCGCGACCACGGTGTCGGCGGCGAGGACCAGGCTCGAAGGCGCCGCCGCGGCCGCCGCTTTCTCCGCCGCCATCCGGCATGCATAGGCTTTGGGAAGCTCGCCCTTCGCCGGAGTCTCGTCGATCTCGGTTGCGACCACCGAGTCGGGAACCACCCCGATCCGGGCGAGCAATTCGAGCCGTCTCGGACTGGCGGAGGCAAGGATGAGCCGCATCAGCGGGCTTTCGTTCGACCGGACCCTGAATCGGGGCGACGGCCGATCGGGACCCTCACTTGAACCGGTAGGTAATCCGACCCTTGGTCAGATCGTAGGGCGTGAGCTCGACCAGCACTTCGTCGCCGACCAGCACGCGGATGCGGTTCTTGCGCATCTTGCCGGCGGTGTGGCCGAGTATCTCATGGTCGTTCTCGAGCTTCACCCGGAACATCGCATTGGGCAGCAGCTCGACCACCTGCCCACGCATTTCGAGAAGTTCTTCCTTGGCCATCTATCCTCTGGAACTGGAGCGCAAAACCGCGCCGCAATAGCGAGCGGCGCTCAAAAAGGGAAGGCGGCCGTCGCCGAGCGCCCGAGCGATCAGGGCGTCGGCGCGGAAGCCCAGTCGATTTCGCGGTCCGCCGCGACCGCTACCCTCTCCCCATCGGCTTTTCGGGCCGGGAAATACTGAAACCGTTCCTCGGCGAGCTTGCAGGCGAGCGTATCGAGCGCGCCGGAACCGCTCGTCCGGCTCACCGTGCAGCCGGTCACCCGGCCGTCCGCCGTGATCGTGTAATGGATGGCGACCTTGCGCTTGTCCTTCTTCGCCCGCTCCGCCGGAGGCAGATCGGAATTGCCGATTTCACCCGAGACGAGCCGCGCCTCGCGCGCTCCCGTCGCGGTCGACGGGACCGCCGGATTATGGACATCCAGGAACGCCTCGACCCTTCGCAGGAAATCGACCGAATCCTCGGTTCGGTCGAAGCCATGCCCCGCGCGCGGATAGAAGACCGACTGTACCGAGGCGCCGCGGGCTTTCAACGCGGCGACCATCTTCCTGCTTTGGTCGACCGGCACGGTCCAGTCGCGCTCGCCATGCGCGACCAGTACCGGCACGTGCAGCCGGGCGGCCTGCTGAAGTGGCGACACCGCGCCGAGGTCGCGCGACTGCTCGCCCTCGATCTTCTTGCGCCACTGCTTGGAATAACGGCGGGCGATGAGGAATTTGTTGTCATATTTGATCATCGCGGCGACGTCGCTGACCCCGGCGACGCTGATCGCGCAGCGATACAGCTCCGGGTTTCGGATCGCGCCCCATAAAGCGGCATAGCCGCCATAGGAGCCGCCCATGATGCATACCCGTTTCGGGTCGATCGTTCCGGAGCCGGCGAGCCAGGCCACGCCGTCGTCGAGATCGTCCTGCATCGCCTTTCCGAACTGGCCGTAGCCGCGCTCCACGAAGGCCCGGCCGTAGCCGGTCGAGCCGCGGAAATTGGGTTGAAGCACCGCATAGCCGCGGTTGGCGAGGAGCTGGACCCAGGGATCGAAAGTGCTACTGTCGCGCGCGAACGGCCCACCGTGCGGCATGACGATGAGCGGCAGTCCCCTGGGTTCGCGTCCGGCCGGAAGCGTCAGATAGGCCGGAACCGACAGGCCGTCGCGAGCGGTGTAATGGACCGATTTCACCGCCGAAAATCGTGCCGAGTCGAGCTTGTCATAGGGGCTCGCGAAGATATTCATTCGGCGGGCGGCTCGGTCGAACACGTAGAAGGTGCCCGGATCGTCGGCGCCGCCGGACCAGATCAGAACGACATTCTGATCTTTGCTCATATTCAGGATCCGGTTGTCCTTGCCCGGCAGAGTCCGGTCGATGGCGGCCTGAAGCCGCTCGAGCTCGGGGAGCAGCCATTTCACCCTCGGCCGGTCGTCCTCGTAATTGACTCCGGCCACCGCCGACCCGTCCGCGGAGACGGTGATCGAGGTGACGTCGACCTCGGGATGCTCGAAGATCGGTGCTCCGATCGCTCCGGTGTCGAGCTGGAAATTGTAAACGCCGAATCGGCCGGTGGGGCCGTTGGTGACGATCACTCCGCTGTCGCTCCCGGGAAGCAGCCGGACCGAGTCGACCGCACTGTTCTCGGCCGAGAAGCGGCCGGTGCCGCCGCGCTGCATCTCGCCACGGGCATCCCGGTGGTAGATCGTCCAGGCTTTCTCGCTGTAGCTGATTCCGCCTCGAACGATCCCGGACGAATCGGCGAACCAGCTCCAGACCCCGCCTTTCTTGCGCTGGACCTCGACGCCCTTTCCGGTCGCCAGGTCGATCCGGTCGACCGACGGCGTGTCGTCGGCATCGTCCTGCTCCGAAAGCAGGACGTAGGCGCCGGCGGGATCGGTGAAGATCAGATTGTCGCCGACGATGCCCCGGCTGTTGCCGAGCTCCACCATCGTGTTCGCCCTTATATCGTAGCTCCGAATACGAGTGGCCGGGAAGGGCAGGATGCCGAGGAGGAGAATGACGCTGTTATAGCCGATCAGGACCCGGTCGCTCCCGGCCCAGCTGAACCAGCGCACCGAAAGATCCCCCATCGGCACGAACCTCGGCTGTGCCTGCGGCCCCGCGGCGAGGTCGTAAATCGCCAGCCGCTCGGTGCCGGCCGCGTTGATTTTCGCGACGATCCTCTTGCCGTCCGGCGACAGGACCGGGTCCGAGATGAAGGGGATCTGGGCGATCGCCTCGATCGCGATCGGCGGCACGGGCTCTCCCGCCAGCGCCGATGCGGGCGCCGGGCAGAAGAGGGCGCCGAGCATTGCCGCGCAGGAAGCGGCCATGCGCACAGCACGGCTCCGCATCGCCGCTCTGTCCCTGATCACCTGCCCCCCGTGCCGGTCAGCGCGACGCGACCCGAGGCTCGACCCTCTGCACCGGCGGCGGGCGACTGGCGTCGGTCGGCAAATAGGCCGGGTTCCAGCGCTGGAGCCAGGCCGCGGCTTCCTCGAGGAACTGGATCGCGACATCCTCATAGGGCAGGTTGTGGGTGCCCTGCGGCTGCTCGATGTAGCGGAAATCGACATCCTCGCGCTTGCCCGAAGCCTTCAGCCTGGAGACCAGGGTCCGCGACTGCTCGATCGGGATCCGCTGGTCGCGAAGGCCGGCGACGATCAGGATCGGCGCCCATTTGCCGTCGGTGTGCCGAGCAGAAGAGATTTCGACGAGATTGTCGGCCGTCGCCTGGAAGCGGGCTCCGAAGCTTCCGAAGATGTTGGTGTCATAGGCCTTCATCATCGGGAAGTCATAGACTCCGGCGCCGGCGATCGCGCAGCGCCACACGTCGGGATCGCGCTGGGCGCCGCGGGCCGTTGCATAACCGCCATAGGACCAGCCCATGATGCAGGCGCGCTTGGCGTCGATCGTGCCCTGCCTGGCGAACCAGGTCACGGCGTCGTTGAGATCGTTCTGCATCGTGTTGCCATAGCCTTCGGGGCGCCGGCCAAGCAGGACGAAGTCCTTGCCGTAGCCGCCCGAGCCCCGATAGTTGGGCTGGATCACGACATAGCCTTGCTCGGCGAGCGCCTGGTGCCAGGGAAAGAAGCCGAACTCCTCCTGGTCGCGGGCGCCGAACGGACCGCCGTGCGGCATGACGACGACCGGCAGATTCTTCTCGCCGACGCGATGGCGCGGCATTGTGACGACCGCCGGGATCTTCGTCCCGTCGCGCGCGGTATAGACCACGGTCGACATCGGGTTCAGCTCGGCGCCGCCGATGATCGGATGGACCCATCCGAGCAGCGAAACCTTTCCGCTAACCGTGTCGTAGACATAATAGCCGCCCGGCTGATTGGTCTTGGCGACGTGGAAAATCAGTTTCTCGTCCTTGCGGTCGCGCGAGACGATCTGCGCATTGCCGGCGCCGAACATGTCATCCATGTTCGCCTGAATGGCCTTCCAGTCCGGATCGAACCAATAGTCGCGTTCCCGATTCTCGGTCACCCGCACGCCGATGATCTTGTTCCGGTCGAAATTGGTGAAAAGTTGGTTCTCGACGTCGTAGCCGGGCTTCTCGAACACGACCGGTCCGAACGTCATCGTCTTCAGATTGACCTTGTAGACTCGCCGATAATTGTCCTTGTTGCTGAGCGCGAGCGCCATGTCGGGCTCGTCGAGGAAGACCTGCGGAACGATATTGGCCTGGGTGTAGGTCTTGTCGGCCTCGTTCGACACGGTGTCGAGATTGGCGCCCGCGCGGGACCGGTACATCAGCCTCTGCTTGCCGCTGTCGCCATCGCCCCCAACCGCAGCGCGGACGACTCCGCGCCCGTCCGCGATCCATTCGTCGACCACCGGATTGGGCTGCTCGACGACGTGGAACTTGCCGGTGTTGACGTCGACCAGCACGACCTCGTCCTTCTGCCACCGCTCGGTGCCGTATTGGTTGCTCTGACGGGCGAGCAGGATCTTGCCGCCATCATGATCGATGTGGAGGATGTCGGCGGCTTGCCCGGTCGCATTCTCCCAGGCGAGAGGAGTCAGCTTCTTGGTGTGCAGGTTGTAGGCGACCAGGCGAGTCACGTCGTAGCGCTGGCCCTGGATATTCTCGCGCGACGCCATGGTGACGACGACATTGTCGTTGCCGACCCAGCGCCACGCCGCGACCGTCCGATCGCCGACGTCGCGAAATTCGTCGGTGGCGATGAAGAATTCGGGCGCCGAGCCCGGACGGGTGAGGTCAATGATTCCGAGGAAGCCCTTGCCGTCGCGCGACATGTTGACGACGACCTTGGTGCCGTCGGGAGAGATTCGCGGCTGCTGCATGAACGGCCGGCGGCCGAATACCGAGACCGGGATCATCGTCCGCCCGGTGACGATCACCTCGCCTGCCTGAACGTCGCCGCCCTGTTGTCCGTAGGCGGTGGTCGCCAGCATCGCGCCCAGAGCGAGCGCGCTCAGAATCTTCCTCATTCCGATCCTCATCCCAAAATGTCCTTATAAAGCAAAGGCGTAGCGGAAAAATGCCGAAAAATCAAGGTCAAGAAAAACCCCGCCCGAATCGCTCCGGGCGGGGCAGTTCGCTTTCATTGCCGTTTCGGCTCAACCGGCGCCGCCGCCCGCCGCCAGAGCGGCGAGGAGAAGCAGGGCGACGATGTTGGTGATCTTGATCATCGGGTTCACCGCCGGTCCGGCCGTGTCCTTGTAGGGATCGCCGACCGTATCGCCGGTCACCGCGGCCTTATGGGCCTCGGAGCCCTTGCCGCCATAATTGCCGTCCTCGATATATTTCTTGGCATTGTCCCAGGCGCCGCCGCCCGAGGTCATCGAGATGGCGACGAACAGGCCGGACACGATCACTCCGAGCAAAAGGGCGCCGAGAGCGGCGAAGCCCTGCTCCTTGCCGGCGATCGCGGCGATTGCGAAATAGACGGCGATCGGAGTCAGCACCGGCAGGAGCGACGGGATGATCATCTCCTTGATCGCGGCGCGGGTGACGAGATCGACGGTGCGGGCGTAATTGGGCCGCGACGTTCCGTCCATGATCCCCGGGTTGGACTTGAACTGCTCGCGAACGTCGAGGACGACGTTTCCGGCGGCCCGGCCGACCGCGGTCATTCCCATTGCCCCGAACAGATAGGGGAGGAGCGCACCGAGCAGCAGCCCGACGACGACATAGGGGTTGGACAGCGAGAAATCGATTCCGGCGGCGCCGATGCCGAGCTCCGACGCATAATGCTGAAGGTCGGTCGTGTAGGCGCCGAACAGCACTAGCGCGCCGAGAGCGGCGGAACCGATCGCATAGCCCTTGGTCACCGCCTTGGTGGTGTTGCCCACCGCGTCGAGAGCGTCGGTGCGGTTGCGGACCTCGTCCTCCATCCCGGCCATTTCGGCGATTCCGCCGGCATTGTCGGTGACCGGGCCATAGGCGTCGAGAGCGACCACCATTCCGGCCAGAGCAAGCATCGCGGTCGCCGCGAAGGCGATCCCGATCAGCCCGGCGAGCTGGTAGGAAATGATGATCCCGGCGCAGATCACGATCGTCGGCATCGCCGTCGATTCGAGGCTGATCGCCAGGCCCTGGATGACGTTGGTGCCGTGGCCGGTCTGCGAGGCGCGGGCGATCGACTGGACCGGGCGGTAATTGGTGCCGGTATAATATTCGGTGATCCAGACCAGAAGGCCGGTGACCGCGAGGCCGATCAGCGAGCAGTAGAACAGGTCCATGCCGGTGAAGCCGTCGGTGATCGCGGTCCGCGCAACGCTGGCCTGGACCTCGAGCCCGGCGGCTTCGCCGGCGCCGCCGATCACGGCGTTGAGATCGCCGAGGGTCTGCCACATCACATAGCCGATCGCCGGGATCGACAGCAGAGCGGTGACCCAGAAGCCCTTGTAGAGGGCGCCCATGATCGATTGCTTGCGTCCCAGGCGGACGAAATAGGTGCCGATGATCGAGGTCAGGATGCAGACTCCGCCGATGATGAGCGGGAGGCTCATCAGCTTCAGCATCTGCTCGGCATTGGTCTGGACCAGAAGCGCGATGAGAACCATCGTGGCGCCGACGGTGACGACATAGGTCTCGAACAGATCGGCGGCCATTCCGGCGCAGTCGCCGACATTGTCGCCGACATTGTCGGCGATCACGGCCGGGTTGCGGGGATCGTCCTCGGGGATTCCGGCCTCGACCTTGCCGACCAGGTCGGCGCCGACGTCGGCCGCCTTGGTGAAAATCCCGCCGCCGAGACGGGCGAAGATCGAGATGAGCGAGGCTCCGAAGGCCAGAGCGACCAGAGCCTCGACCACGGTCCGGTCGTTCGGCGCATAGCCCTCGACTCCGACCAGAAGGTAGAAGAAGACCGAGATTGCGAGCAGAGCGAGGCCGGCGACGAGCATGCCGGTGATCGCGCCGGCCCGGAAAGCGACGGTGAGGCCGCGCTGAAGGCTGGTCCGGGCCGCCTCGGCGGTGCGCACGTTCGCCCGGACCGAGATGTTCATGCCGATGAACCCGGCCGCGCCCGAAAGCAGCGAGCCGAGAACGAAGCCGCCCGCCGAGATCGGCATGCCCATGCCGTCGAGGAAGAACCAGACCAGGAACGCGACGACCACGCCGACGATGGCGATCGTGCTGTACTGGCGGAACAGATAGGCCTTGGCGCCCTCCTGGATCGCCGAGGCGACGGCGACCATCCGCTCGTTGCCGGCGGAGGATTTGAGCACCTGGCTGCTGGTGAAAGCGCCATAGAGCACTGCGATCGCTCCACAGGCGATTGCGATGAGCACGACGGTCATGAAACTTCCTTCCCTGTAGTGAGCCGGGCAGGGCGATGCGGCCCCGGCGTGCGAACGCGCCCGGATGTGCCGCGCCCTTTAGGTTGCATCGGAAAAGGATTCAACAGCGGAGGTTAGGCGGAAAGATGAGCGCTGCTAATGATGTTCCCAGCCGAGGCGATCGGGCAGTGGGAGCGCCTGCCCGTCGTCCGTCAGCCGAAGGCCCGAGCCTGGCTCGACGCTTCCGATCCGGCTGAGAGGCAGTCCGAGCGCATCGGCCAGAGCGAGAAGCCCGGCGCCCCGCTCCGGAGCGGCCGTGAAGAGAAGTTCATAATCGTCGCCCGCGGTCGCGGCGGCGAGCCGCGCCGGCCGATCTTCGCCCAGCGCCTCGATGAATGCGGGGGAAAGGGGAATGAGGCCGAGGTCGATCGCGATTGTCGCTTCGCTCGCCTCGGCGATCCGTCCGGCGTCGATCAGCAGTCCATCGGAAACGTCCATCATCGCGCCGACCAGCGGCGCCAGCCTCTGCCCGGCCTCGAGCCGCGGCCGGGGGTTGCGATATCGTTCGACAAGCGCCGCCCGCCCGTTCATTTCGCCCTTGAGAATCCGCAGGCCGGCGCCCGCATCGCCGATCGATCCGCTGACCCAGAGATGATCGCCCGCCTTCGCGCCGCCGCGCGACGGCACCGGGCCGGGCGCCTCGCCGATCGCGGTCAGCCCGAGCGAACGGGGCGCTACCGCCGGCGCCGAGACCGTATCCCCGCCGAGCAAGGCGATTCCGAACGCCGCCATCGCGTTTTCCAGCCCGGCCGCGAAAGCTCGATCCCATTCTTCCTCGCCGAGGCTGTAGCCGAGCAGCGCTCCCACCGGCCGGGCTCCCTTCGCCGCCAGGTCGGACAGGTTCACCGCGAGCAGCTTCCAGGCGACGTCGCCGGGCGGGTCGCCGGGCAGGAAATGCACGCCCTCGACGATCATGTCGTGGGTGAGGACCAATGTAGTGCCTCCAACGTCGAGCACCGCCGCGTCGTCGTTCAGACCGCGCGCCGCCGGATGCGAAGCGAGGCCCCGCATCGCGGCGATAAAGTCGCTCTCGGTCACGGACCTCCCCGGGGCGGGGAGGCGGCGATCACCGCCTCACCTCCTTGGCGATCGAGTCGAGCAGGCCGTTGACGAAGCTGGTCTCGCGCTTGTCGTAAAAGGCCTTGGCGACGTCGACATATTCCGAGATCACGCTCCCGGTCGGAACGTCGATCCGGGCGACCAGCTCGTAGGCGCCGGCGCGCAATATCTGGCGCATCGGCCTGTCGAGCCGGCCGAGCGACCAGTCCTTGCTGAGCTTGGCGGTGATCAGCGCGTCGAGCTCGTCGGAACGGGCATGGACTCCGCTGACCAGGTCGTCGAAGAAATCGACCTCGGCTTCTTCATATTGATCGCCCTCGATCGTCGCTCCGAGGCGGTGATGGTGGAATTCGTGGAGAAGCACCGGCAGCGGCGTCTTCTCCATGTCCTGCTGGTAGAGCGCCTGGACGGCGGCGAGCCGGGCTGCGGAGCGTGATCGGGAGCGGGCGGGGCTGGCGGCCATGGCGCGCGGCATAGCCGCAGCGGCGCGGGAGCCCAACCCACAATCGGCCTCGTTCATCCCTGATAGACGGTTCCTTCCTCGACGAAGCAGAGCGGATTGCCCCAGGGATCGTCGGCGTAGAAGCTCCTCTCGCCCCAGGGACGGACGGCCGGCTCGCCGCCCGCAATGCCGTGAACCGGCTCCTCCGACAGGCAGCCGAGCGCTTTCGCCCGGCGGTGCATGCTGTCGAGATCCGCGGTCAGGAAATAGAGCGCCTTGGCGGCGAGTCGCCGGCCGCTCTCGTCGGTCTCGACGACCTGGAGAGTCACCGGGCCGGCCCGGAAGTAGCAACGGCCGCCGGGCTGGGGCCGTCCCTCGATCTCGAGCAGCTCGGAATAGAAGGAGGCGGCGCGCTCAATGTCACCGACTTCGATGTTGAGCCGGAAGAGGCGGGCCGTCTCGCTCGTCGTCACGGTCTTTCTCCTTTGCGGTGCAGGGATCGCGGCCGAACCACGCCAGCCAGTCGCCGGCCAGGCGCAGCCTGGCGGGGTCGATCCGGTAGAGGCGAGTCCGCCCTTCGCGCTGGTGAACGATGATTCCGGCGGCCTCGAGCAGCTGAAGATGGCGGGTGGTGGTCGGCCAGGCATGGGCGAACAGACCAGCAATCTGTCCGGCGCTCATCTGTCCGCCGGCGAAATTGAGGGCGATCAGGATTCGGCGGCGCGCGGGATGCGCGAGCGCGGTGAAGACGGCCTCATAGGCATCCAGCTCGGGAGCCTCCATGACATTTAGCATATGTGCTAAATGTCATAACCTCAACCCTCGGACAAAGGCGCCTCGGCCATGAAGTCCCGGATGGCGCTGGTGACGATATCCGGCTCTTCCCACGGAATGAAATGGCCGGCGGTGGTGGACGTAACGATTCGAAGATCGTCGACCAAAGCGTCGAGCCCCTCGAGCTGGACCGGAAGCAGCGCCTTGTCCTTCAGGCCCCAGATGACGAGGGTCGGCATCGTCAGACGGGGGAAGGGCGCCCGGGTCCAGAGCGGCAGGGCGGCCTCCTCGCCCGGAGCCGGCACCTCGATCCTCGAGGCGCGGTACCAGTTGAGCATTGCGGTAAGCGCGCCTGGCCTCGACCAGTCCTCGATATAGGCTCGCTTCTCTTCCTCGGGAATGGCGGCGAGATCGGCGTGGCTTCCGAAGGTCTTCTCGTAGAACGTCTCGATCCCCATCGCCTCGATACCCGCCTCCATCATCGGGCTTCGGAACGCATTGATATATTGGGAGGCCGAGCGCTGCGGCTCGTCCTCGATCAGGCTCTTCTGGAAGACGAGCGGATGGGGCGCGTTGACGATGACGAGACGGCGGACCCGGTTCGGATGGGTCAGCGCCGCCAGCCAGGCCGCCGCCCCGCCCCAATCGTGGCCGACGAGGGTGAATCCGTCGATTCCGAGTGCGTCGGCGAGGGCGACCACGTCGGCGACGATCCTGTCGGTTTCGTAATTCTCGACCCCCTCGGGTTTGTCGGAAAGGGCGAAGCCGCGCTGGTCGGGCGCGACGACCTGGTGATCGCGTGCCAGGTCGGCGAGCTGATGGCGCCAGGTCCGGTGCGATTCGGGGAAGCCGTGGAGGAAGACGATCGGCTCGCCGGAGCCGCCGCTGACGACGTTGAGAGTCACTCCGGTCGAGAGCGGAACCAGCTTCGTCTCGAGATCGCTCATGGGTAGCTCACCGTCATCGGTACCTCCGGAAGCGGGATCATCTCGTCGCGGTCGTCGGGCGGCAGGGTGAACCGGCCCAAGCGCCAATCCTCCTTGGCCTGGCGGATTCGTTCGCGCCGCGACGACACGAAATTCCACCAGACGTGGCGCGGCCCGTCGAGCGGAGCGCCGCCGCAGAGCATGACGTGGCCGCCCTGCCCGGAGCGCAAGCTTGCCGCGACGCCGGGGCGAAGGACGTAAAGCGTTCCAGGTTGGAGGTTGAGCCCGTCGAGGCTCGCTTCCCCTTCCGCAACGTAGAGCGCGCGCTCGTCGGCCAGCGGATCGATCGGCATCGAGCCGCCTGCCTGCAGCTGGACATCGGCGTAGATGGTCTCGCTGTGGCAGGTCACCGGCGATGTCGCGCCCCACAATGTCCCCATCACCACCCGGGCGCTGGCGCCATCGCCCTCGACCACCGGCAGGTCCTGCTTCGCGACATGCTCGAAGGCCGGGTCGATCTCTTCCTTCGCGCCCGGCAGAGCCAGCCAGGTCTGGATTCCGCTCAGCTCGGGACCGTCGGCGCGGACGTCGGCCGGCGAGCGCTCGCTATGGGCTATGCCTCGTCCCGCGGTCATCAGATTGACAGCGCCCGGCTCGATCCGGGCGAAGGTGCCGAGCGAGTCGCGATGGTCGATCGCTCCGGCGAACAGATAGGTGACGGTGGCGAGATTGATGTGCGGGTGCGGCCGGACGTCGATCCCGCCGCCGGCCGGCAGGCGCGCCGGCCCCATCTGATCGAAGAAGATGAACGGACCAATCGTGGTCCTCTCACGATGCGGGAGGGTGCGATGGACCTTGAAGCCGCCGAGATCGTGCGTTGTCGGCAGCAGAGTCTGAACGATGAGGTCGTCGGCCATCCGCTCTCCTTAGACTTTTTGCCTCTCGCCGCCAGACGGAAGTCGGTATGCGGCCTTTCGCCGGCGAGTCATCTGACGGCCGGCCGGAGATGTGCATGTGCAACGACTATCGCCTGAAGGTCGACATCGAATGGATCCGCAAGGACTTCGGGGCGATCCAGATCGACATGAGCTTTCCCGAGGGCATTCCGAACATGCAGCCCCGGGACGATGTCCGGATCACCGATCTCGCTCCGATCGTTCGGGCCGGGAATGGACCCGCCACGGCCGACCTGGTCCAGAGGCGGTGGAGCTGGCCGTCGCCGAATGGCAAGCCGGTCTACAATTACCGGTCGGACGGCAGGGAATTCAGCAGCGGGCGGTGCCTGATTGTCGCCGACGGCTTCTACGAATTCACCCGGCACAGCGATCCGAAAAGCAAGCGCAAGCATAAATGGCTGTTCACGATGAAGGACGAACCCTGGTTCTGCATCGCAGGTCTGTGGAGGAAGACCGAGGTCGGCGAAGCCTTCACGATGCTGACCACCGAGCCGGGGCCGGATGTCGCCCCTTATCACAATCGCCAGATCGTCGTTCTGGGCCGGACCGACTGGGGCCGCTGGCTCGATCCGGCCGTGCCGGCCGGACAGGTTCTCAAGCCTTTGCCCGCCGGATCGCTCGACGTGACTCAGGTCTGCTAGCTTGAGCAAAGTGCAAGAGGGTTAGCGGCGTGAGCGGCATGGGGTTATTCGTCGAGATTGCCGGCTGGGCGGGGGCGGCCCTGATCCTGCTCGCCTACCTGCTTCTGTCGATGGGCCGGCTGACCGGCCGGTCGGCCATGTACCAGGCCATGAACGTCGTCGGGGCGGCGGGCTTCGTGGTCAACGGCTGGTGGCACCGTGCCCTGCCCTCGGCATCCCTCAACGTGGTCTGGGCCCTGATCGGCGCGGTCGCTCTGTGGCGGATCCTGAGCAACCGGACCGGATCGGCGCGATGAGGCGTCCGCATGATCGCAAAGCGGCGGATCATGCTATCGTGCGCATATGCCGACTCGCACGCCCTTCCCGAGAGACTTCGCGCTCCATATCCGCGCCTGGCTCGCCGCGGCCCGGCGGCCCGGCCGCAAGCGTCCGAACCGGCGGGGCGGGGGAGGCGAACCGGTACCGGTGGCGCCCGACAGGCCGAATCAGCTTTCGGGCGGGGCGGCCGCCGCGCTCGAGTTTGACGAATAGGCCGGCCGAAACCTCTTCTATTCGCCATGAAGTGAACTCCAATGACATATTCATCGGTTGCGTCGAGCCCGGCGGACCCGCAGACTGGAATCCGCGGAGCTTCGCGCGAGGACGCCCGATCGCCGGCACTGAAGGAGACCGGAATGTTTTCGATCGTTCACTGGATGGTTCTCCTGGTGCCCATCCTCCTCATCGCGGGCATCGTGATCCTGTTGAGAGGCCGGATCTGAGCTGGCCGATGCTCAGCGCGAGCGGATTTCGCCAAGGCGTCGGACAAGAGCCGGCGGGCGAGCCCTCGATCCTGACGGAGGAGTCTCGATGAGCGGCTGCACGATCGAGGAAAGAATGGTTCGCGCCGATGCGGGGCCGCGCCTGGTCGAGCTCAGCCACGTCATCGAACATGGCATGACCACCTATAAGGGCCTGCCCGGCCCCGCCATCTGCGACTTTTGGGAGCGGGAGGGCTCGAAAGCCTTTTACGACGACGGGTCGAGCTTCCAGATCGGACGAATCGACATGGTCGCCAACACCGGCACCTATCTCGACACGCCCTTCCATCGCTTCGCCGACGGCGACGATCTGGCCGGAGTCGGGCTGGAGAAGCTGGCCGCTCTGCCCGGCCTTGTCGTGCGCAGGCCTTTTGAGAAGAGTCTCGCGGTCGGCGCCGAGGCGTTCGGCGGACTCGATCTCGCCGGCAAGGCGGTGCTGGTCGAGACCGGCTGGGACCGACTCTGGCGGACTCCCGAATATCAGGAGGGCCACCCTTTCCTGACCGCGGAAGCGGCGGAGTTGCTGTCCGCCGGTGGAGCGCGGCTGGTCGGGATAGACAGCTGCAACATCGACGATACGCGCAGCCGCTCGCGGCCGGTCCACACCGTGCTGCTCCGGGCAGGGATACCGATCTGCGAGCATCTGACCGGGCTCGGCGCGCTTCCGGATTCGGGCTTCGCCTTCACCGCTGCGCCGCCGAGGATCGTCGGCATGGGGACCTTCCCGGTGCGGGCTTTCGCCCTTTTGTCGCGATGATCCGACACGCCGGCGATCGTACAGCCGCCAGCAAGGACTCGCCGTCTAGCCCGGCGGGCCCCGGCGGAAGGCAGTCAATGCGCTCGATCATCATCGCCTCTATCGTTCTGGTCCTTGCGAATCCGGCAGGAGCGCAGGCCCCGCCGCCGGGGCCGGGGCCAGCCGCATATCGAGCGCCGGCGCCGATCTTCATCAGCCCGATGGGCGAACCGTTTCGCGAGGGTTCGACCGCGGCCGGCCTGGAGCGCTGGTTTGCCGGCGCCGACCGCGACGGCGATCGTTCCATCGCATTGGCCGAGCTGACCGGCGACGCGGCCCGATTCTTCGCTCTCCTCGACTCGGACGGCAATGGCGAGCTCGGGCCGGTCGAGATCAACCGCTACGAACGGGAGATCGCGCCCGAGATCCAGCTCGGCGCTTGGGCCGGCCGTCGCGGGCTCGGCCGTCGCGGCGGCGACTGGCGCCGGCACGATCCCGACCGTCCGGAGCAAGGCGGCCGAGGCCCGGCGGGCCGGCGGAGAAGCGGCGGCTCTTTCTCCGAATATGGCGATACGACCGGACTCCAGGGCGCCGGCCGCTACGGGCTGATCAATTTGCCCGAGCCGGTCATGGACGCCGACTCCGATCTCAACCGGGGCGTCAGCCGCGAGGAATTCGCATCCGCGGCGGGCCGGCGCTTCCTCATGCTCGACACGGGTCGCGATGGACGGCTCACTCTCGACGAGCTGCAGCTCTTGCTGCCGAGGCTGACGCCGTCGAAGCAGCGCCGCAAGCGGCGCTAAGGCGACCGTTTCAATCCACCTGTGGGCAGGCGCTGCTGCCGCTGCAGCTCAGCGATACGAAGCTCTCATTCCTGAGCCGCCAGGTTCCGGCGCTCGGCACCCACATTGCCTGATAGATACCGGTGAGGCGCATAAGCCCGTCCGGCTTGCGCCAGATGCCGGTCCAGCTCCCGGTCTCGGCCGCGCGCTTGCCGGACCCGCTGATCGTGACTCTTCGCGGCGTCCGCACATAGGTGATCAGGGTCGGATCGGCGAAGAGCCTGACGCCGAGCTTCCCGGCATCGAGCGGCACCCCGGACGAGCCGGGCAGGACGACATAGTCCGGCTCCAGCAGCGGGCGGATCGCGGCCATGTCGTGCGCCGCGATTGCATCATTGTAGCGCGCGCGCAGCCCGCGGATCGTCGCGGCCGGGTCCGCGGGCAGCGGCGACGCAGCGGCGGTCGAAGCGGGCGCGAGCAGTGCCAGAAACACAAGGATCATCGGCTTCGTCCGTTCAGGCCGGTGAAAGTTCCGGAGCCGTAGCAAAGCTGCGTCGCTCGCGCACCGGCCGAAGGAATTCGCCATGATCCGCTTCGCTCCTCTCCTTCTTGCTCTCTGCCTCGCCGCCCCGCTGGCTCCCGCAGCCGCCAAGCCGAGGCCGGCCGCCAATCCGCAGATCGACTATCCCGGCTTCGTCCGCCTGACCAGGGACGTCGAGGCCTATCGCCGCGAGAGGCTGGTCGACTGGGCCGGGTTCGCCGCGGCGGCGCGAGAAGGCGGGGCGCTGATTCTCGACGCCCGCTCGGCGGATGCCTATGCCGCAGGCCATATTGCGGGGGCGGTCAACCTGCCTTTCACCGATTTCACCGCCGCGAGCCTGAAGCGCGTGATCGGCCGCGCCGACCGCCCGATCCTGATCTATTGCAACAACAATTTCTCGAACAACCGGGCTCCGGTGATGCTCAAATCGCGGCCGTTGGCGCTCAACATCCAGACCTTCATCAACCTCGTCGGCTACGGCTATCGCAACGTCCGCGAGCTCGATGAGGTGGTCGATTTCAACGATCCGAAGGTAGGCTGGGTGCGGGCCGCGCTGGCCAGCAACGACTGAGGCCGGCGCCCGCGCTCAACGGGCCGGGCAGGTCGAGTTCGCTATCGCCGCCAGGCTGGATTGAATGCTGCCGAACGCTGCTTCAGTGAGTCGGTCGCCTTCTTCGGCTTCGTCCCCGCCATAGGCACCGTCGCTCCAGGATCCCATGCCGCCGAACACCCAGGCCGTCTGACAGGCATTGAGAATGCGCAACGCGCGCGGCTCGAGAAAGCCCTCGGGCGCGAGGTCGGGATGATAGACCCGGCTGGAAGACGGATCGCCTTGAAGCGTCGCCAGAGCTCGGCGGAAGGACGTCGCGAATCCGGAACCGATGCGTTCGGCAAAGGCGGCGATCGACTCGAGGGATTCGGCCAGCTGCCGTTCGACTCGGTCGAGGTCCGGCGCGGTTTCGGCGCCACGGCCCGGCGGCGGCGGGCTGGCATGATAGTCGACCGACCAGGGTTTCTTGCCGCCGGCCCGGCCGTCGGTGAAGGTCCAGGTCGCCGTCCAGAGCCGTGGCTCCGGCCCCAGGCTTTCGATCTGCCAGAGCGGGCCGCAGCCGCTCAGTCCCACAGTCATCCAATCCGCCATATCGGGCTTGCCGCGCCGTTGGAAATGGGCTCGCAATCCGGTGCAGGCGGGCTTCAATCCCCGCAGCCAGGACATCGGGTCCGGCGCCGCCGGGATCTGCCGGGTCCGGAGCAGGCCGCGACGGGATTCGACGAAGCTTACCTGGCGGCAGAAGGCGAAGATGCTGGCCTCCGGCCAGAATCGGCCGATGTCGCGGCCGTCGAGGAACGCATTGCCGGTCATCGTCAGTCCGAGCAGCTGTGCGAGGTCGCCTTGCACGAAGCCGGGCCTCTCAATCGGCCCCGGGTCCGCCGGCTCCGGAAGCCGGGTTGTTCAGCGCCCGCGCGAGCCACTCCGGAAGGAGCGCTCCGTCCAGATCGTCGATCCGTCTATGCTCGACCGCGAGTCCGAGCCGCGGATAATGGACCATGGCGCGCGGCCCGGGCGCATCGGCGGGAATGACGACCAGCCGGCGATTCACCTTGGAGCGGTGATGCATCCGCGCGGTATTCTCCTGTCCGACATAGCAGCCCTTGGTGAAGCTCACCCCATCGAGCTCGGCGGCATTGGCCTCGAGCCACAATATCCTGTCCGAACCGAGTTCCGAGCGCCCTTCGGTGACCCCGAGAGACAGGCGATGGGCGAGCCAGTCCGAATCGGCGGGCTCGCCGGCGGGCGCCAGCCAGCGATATCCGAGCGCCGCCAGCCGCGGATCGGCCACACCCTCACCGGAATCGCGGCTCCAGTGGACGGCCAGACCCGGTTCCGGAGCGATCTGGATTGCCCGGCGCAGGCGATACAAAGTGAGCCGACGAGCGAGATCCGGGGCCGCCTCGCCCTCGCAATCGATCAGCACATCCTCGCCCTCTGCCCAGAGGATGAAGTCGAACAGCGCCTTGCCCTGCGGCGTCAGCAAGCCCGCCCAGAGCGGCGCGTTGGGGGCGAGCCGCTGGACGTCGTTGGTGATCAGCCCCTGAAGGAATCCCCTAACCTCGTCGCCGGAGAGTCGGATGAGCGCTCGGCTGGTCAGGGTGGTGACGGCCATGGACAGCAGGTAGGGAGAGGCAAGCCGAAAGAGAAGCCGGAGAAAATGTGACCGACCCGACACGCCTCGTCATCCGGCGCCCCGACGACTGGCATGTCCATGTGCGCGACGGGGTGATGCTTCAGGCGGTGGCGCCTCATACCGCGCGTCAGTTCGCGCGTGCGATCATCATGCCGAACCTCGTGCCGCCGGTCATGAGGGTCGCCGATGCGACGGCCTATCGCGACCGGATTCTCGCCGCTTTGCCCGACTCAGCCGGCTTCACGCCTCTGATGACCTGCTATCTGACCGACCATGCCGACGCCGACGAGATCGCCCGAGGCTTCGAGTCCGGCGTCTTCGCCGCGTGCAAGCTCTATCCGGCCAATGCGACCACCAACAGCGCGCACGGAGTCACCGACATCCGCACCCTCGCTCCGGCGCTGGAGCGGATGGAGCGGATCGGCATGCCTTTGCTGGTCCATGGCGAGGTGACCGATCCGGACGTCGACATATTCGATCGCGAGGCGGTCTATATCGACCGGGTCCTGACCGGCCTGATCCGCGACTTTCCCGGGCTGAGGATCGTGTTCGAGCATATCACCACCGCCGAAGCGGCCGATTTCGTCGAGGCGTCGGGCCCCAATCTGGCAGCGACGATCACGCCGCATCACCTCCTCATCAACCGAAACGCTTTGTTCGAAGGCGGAATCCGGCCGCATTTTTATTGCCTGCCGGTGGCCAAGCGAGAGCGGCATCGTCTGGCGATCCGGCGCGCGGCGACCTCGGGCTCGCCCAAATATTTCCTGGGCACCGACAGCGCCCCGCACCAAGTGTCTGCGAAGGAGTCGGCCTGCGGCTGCGCCGGAATCTTCAATGCGCCGTTCGCGCTGGAAACCTATGCGACGGTGTTCGAGGAGGAGGGAGCTCTCGACCGATTCGAAGCCTTCGCCTCCGAGAACGGCGCCCGCTTCTACGGCCTGCCGCTGAACGAGGGGACGATCACTCTCGAGCTGTCGGAAGTGAAGGTGCCGGAGGGCGTCAGCGCCCTCGGCGAATCCCTGGTGCCATTCCTTGCAGGAGAGACGTTGCGCTGGCGCTTCACCGGCTGACCGGCCGAACATGAAAAAGCCCGGCGCGCCTTGCGGCGGCCGGGCCCTTCATCCCGACGGAGTCGGCTTACTGGATCGGCTGCAGGTTGACAGCCGCGGTCTTGCCGCGCCGGTCGACCTCGAGCTCGAACTCGAGCCGGTCGCCCTCGTTGAGGCCGGCCATTCCGGCCCGCTCGACCGCCGAGATATGGACGAACGCGTCGGGCTGGCCGTCGTCGCGGCTGATGAAGCCGAAGCCCTTCATCGCGTTGAAGAACTTGACCGTGCCGGAAGCCTTCTCGCCGGTCAGCTGACGCTGCGGCCCGCCGCGGTCGCCATAGCCGCCGCCGCGATCGTCGCGCGGCGCCCGCTCCGGAACCGGAAGCGGATCGCCCTCGATCTTGAGATCGGTCGCCGAAATACGTCCGCCGCGATCGACGAGCGTGAATTCGAGCGGCTGACCCTCGGCCAGGCCGGTGAGGCCCGCCTGCTCGACCGCCGAGATATGGACGAACACGTCCTCGCCGCCATCGTCGCGGACGATGAAGCCGAATCCCTTCTGGCCGTTGAAGAATTTGACGACGCCTTTGCCTTCGCCGACGACCTGCGGGGGCATTCCGCCGCCGCCGCCGCGTGGACCGCCGCCGCCGAAGCCGCCGCCACCACCGCCGCCGCCGCCACGATAGCCGCCACCGCCGCCGCCGCCGCGATCGCCATAACCGCCGCCACCGCCGCCGCCGCCAGAGGGCGCGCGATCGCCGCCGCCGAAGCCGCCCCGATCGCCGTAACCGCTGTTGTAGCTATCCTCGCCGAAACCTTCGCGCTTGTCTCTGCCGCGCCCGCCGCGCTCTCCGCGACGCCCTCTGTCGAAACCCATGAAGTTCAGTACTTTCCCGCGCCCTCATCCCTGTTAGAACCATAGCGCTGGGCATGAGCGCAAACGGCCTTCGGCACCGAACATGGCGCACTGCCGACTCATATAGCCGAAAAATGCGCGAGCGGCGAGCGGTTTTGGGTTCGGGCGAATCCGGCGCCCGAGGGAGCAGGCTCTCGAGCCCGTCGGGCCCGTAGAGGCCGCGCGCCATTGAGCCTTAACCCGCTTGTGCTTATGCGGGACCCATGACCGTCCATTTCCACGAAGAGGACCTGCCGGAGGGCGTGCTCGCCCCCGGGCCGGTCGCCGTCGACACCGAAGCGATGGGGCTCCAGCCCGGCCGCGACCGCCTCTGTCTCGTCCAGATCTCGGACGGCGGCGGCGACGAGCATCTCGTCCGTTTCGGCCCGGGCAGCGACTATTCGGCGCCGAACCTGCGTTCCATTCTTGCCGATCCGTCGCGCCTCAAGCTCTACCATTTCGCCCGCTTCGACCTGGCCGCGATCCGCGCTTACATCGGGGTGATGGCGGGCCCGGTATATTGCACCAAGACCGCTTCGCGGCTGGTCCGCACTTACACCGACCGCCACGGCCTCAAGGAGCTGGTCAAGGAGCTGCTCGGGATCGACATCTCCAAGCAGCAGCAGACGTCGGATTGGGGCGCTGCCGAGCTCAGCGACGCCCAGAAGGATTATGCGGCGTCCGACGTGCGCTTCCTCCACCAGCTCAGGGAGAGACTGGACGAGCGGCTGATCCGGGAGAATCGGATGCAGCTCGCTCAGGCCTGCTTCGATTTCCTGCCCCATCGCGCAATGCTCGACCTGGCGGGCTGGCCGGAGGTCGATATCTTCGCCCATGTCTAGTTCCTCCCCATCTGCGATGGGGAGGGGGCCCATCGCCGCAGGTGATCGGGGAGGGGTGGAAGTCACGGCTTCGTCGCTACCCCTCCACCATGCTTGGCAAAGAGCAGGTGAGATTGCCCCCGGCAATCTCAGCCATGTGCGGGGCACATGGCGACCTGCTCTTCCCCCTCCCCACGGCTTCGCCGCAGGGAGGAACTGAGAGTGTCCGAGCTCGCCGAACGGGATCGGGTCGTCAAGCGCGGTTGGGCGGCTCCGGGCGGAGTCCATGACTTCCTGATCAAGGCGATGAAGCTGCTTCTTCCGGCCGGGGTCGGAGTGATGCTCGCCTACCTCCTGCTTTCCCCCCTGAGCCGAAAGGCCGAGATCAGCTTCCGGCTCGACAAGAAGGAGGTCGAGGTCGCGCCCGAGCGGCTGAAGATCCAGTCGGCGCAGTATCGCGGCACCGACAATAAGGGACGGCCCTTCGTCATCGACACCGATTCGGCGGTCCAGGCGACGTCGAAGGATCCGGTCGTCGACATCGGCGGGATGGCCGCCCGGATCATGCTCGCCGAAGGGCTGGCGACCGTCCGGGCGCCTCGCGGCCGCTACAATATGGAGGCGCAGAGGGTCGACGTTGTCGGCCCGATCCAGATCACCACCGCCGACGGCTACAAGCTCGAGACCAGGGACGTCGCCTTCGATCTCAACCATCAGACGCTGGCGGGCGACAGGGGAGTCGAAGGGACGATGCCGCTCGGCCGCTTCACCGCCCAGCGGATGCGGGTCGATTTGCATGACCGGCGCGTGTCGCTGTCCGGAAGGGCGCGCTTGCATATCGAGCAGGGCGGCCTCAGATGAGCGGCATGAAGACGAAGATCATCACCGCTTTGGCAGTCGCGACCCTGGCCTCGCTTGCCCCGGCGCTGAGCCAGAATTCGTCGCTCAAAAACCATAATAGCGATGCGCCGGTCGACGTCGCCGCCGACCGGATCGAAGTCCAGGACCGCGCCGACCGGGCCGTCTTCTCCGGCAATGTCGTCGTCCGCCAGGCCGAGCTGACCCTCAATGCGGCGCGGCTCACCGTCGCCTATGCCAATACCGGCGGGATCCAGATCCAGCGGCTCGACGCAAGCGGCGGGGTCGTGGTTCGAAGCCCGTCGGAGACCGCCCGCGGCAATTTCGCGATTTACGATCTCAACAAGCGGATCATCACCATGATCGGCGGAGTCACCCTGACCCGCGGAGCCTCGCACGTCAGCGGCGCCCGACTGGTGCTCGACCTCGACAGCGGCCGGGCGGTGATGGACGGCGGCGCGGCGCCCGGCACTTCGAGCCAGGGTGGCCGCGTGACCGGCACCTTCACGGTTCCGAAAAAGGGAAGCTGACGCTTCAGACCGTTTGACCGGCTTAACCGCCCTTTCAACGAGACATGCATAAATCTTGCCAGTTGAGGCGGCGGCGGCCTTCGCCTAAGTCCCTCAAACGGAAAGACCGAGCATGAACGACAGCAGCCTCATCGAACGTCCCGACGACAGCGCCGCCATCGGCACTCTGTCGCGCGGCCTTTCGGTCGTCTCGATCGCCAAGAGCTACGACAAGAAGAGCGTTCTCCGCGACGTCAGCCTGGGAGTCGAGCGCGGCGAAGTGGTCGGGCTGCTCGGCCCCAACGGCGCCGGCAAGACGACATGCTTCTATTCGATCATGGGCCTGGTGAAGCCGGACAGCGGCCGGATCCTGCTCGAGGGCCGCGACATTACCGGCCTGCCCATGTACCGGCGAGCGATCCTCGGCCTCGGCTATTTGCCGCAGGAGACCTCGATCTTCCGCGGGCTCACCGTCTCTCAGAACATCATGGCGGTGCTCGAAGTCGCCGAGCCGGACAAGGCGGTTCGGTTCGAGCGGCTCGAGCAATTGCTCGCCGAATTCCACATCGCCCACCTCCGCGACGCTTCGGCGATGGCGCTTTCGGGCGGCGAGCGGCGGCGCTGCGAGATCGCCCGCGCGCTCGCGGCCGATCCGACGATCATGTTGCTCGACGAGCCGTTCGCCGGAATTGATCCGATCTCGATCTCCGACATCCGCGATCTCGTCATCGAGCTGAAGAAGCGCGACATCGGAGTGTTGATCACCGATCACAATGTCCGCGAGACTCTCGACATCGTCGACCGCGCCTGCATCATCTATGACGGCCAGGTCCTGTTCGCCGGAAGCCCGCGCGACCTGGTCGCCGATCCCAATGTCCGCCGCCTCTATCTCGGCGAGAGCTTCGAGCTTTGACGCGATGGAAAGCGGAAGCGTTTCCATCGCGTCATCCCAGCGGAGGCTGGGATCCATACTGACTCCGAGGAGCGGTAAGGCCCTATGGACCCCAGCCTGCGCTGGGGTGACAGGATAGAGATGTCGATCGGTCCCCGCCTCGATCTCAGGCAGAGCCAGTCGCTGGTGATGACTCCCCAGCTCCAGCAGGCGATCCGGCTGCTGGCTCTGTCCAATCTCGAGATCGAGAGCTTCATCGCCGAGGAGCTCGAGAAGAATCCGCTGCTCGACACCGGCGGCGGCGACGAGGGCGGCAATGACGAGGTCGCGGCTCCGGATTCCGGGACCGACGAAGCGACCGACATGCTGGGCGGGGGCGGCGACGAGCCGGCGCTCGATCTCGATCTCGACAACGAGAATATCCACCAGGACAGCGCGGCCGACCGGCTTGCTTCGGGAGGGCTCGACGGCGGGCTCGGAATGGAGTCGATCGCCTCGATGTCGGGCGAGGGCGCCGATTTCGACAGTTTCGCCGATGGCGACGTCTCGCTGACCGACCATCTGCTTTCCCAGGCCGGGGAAGTACTCTCGGGCCCCGATTTGATCCTCGCCACCCAGCTCATCGAGCAGATCGACGAGACCGGCTATTTCACTGCCTCGTTGCTCGACATCGCCAACCGGCTCGGGGCGGCGGTCGGCGACGCCGAGCGGGTGCTCGGAATAATCCAGACCTTCGATCCGTCAGGAGTCGGCGCCCGCTCGCTCGCCGAATGCCTCATCATCCAGGCCAGGGAGGCCGACCGCTACGATCCGGCGATGGCGCGGCTGATCGACAATCTCGACTATCTCGCCAAGGGCAATCTCGGCGCCCTGAGGCGGATCTGCGGAGTCGACGAGGAGGATCTGGCCGACATGATCCGCGAGCTTCGCGGCTACGATCCCAAGCCGGGCTGCAAATATGCGCAAAGCGAGCGGGTCGAGAGCGTCGTCCCCGACGTGTTCGTCGCCCGGCGGGCGACCGGCTGGGCGATCGAGCTCAACGGCGCCACCCTTCCGCGATTGCTGGTCAACCGGACTTATTATGCCGAGCTTGCCGGCGGCGCCCAAGATCGGGAATCGAAGGCCTGGCTGTCCGAATGCCTGGCCAGCGCCAACTGGCTGATGAAGGCGCTCGACCAGCGGGCTCGAACGATCGTCAAGGTCGCGACCGAGATCGTCAAGCAGCAGGACGGCTTCTTCCGCGGCGGAGTCGCCCATTTGCGGCCGCTCACCCTGCGCACCGTCGCCGCGGCGATCGGGATGCACGAATCGACGGTCAGCCGGGTGACCTCGAACAAATATCTGTCGTGCGACCGAGGCCTCTACGAGCTCAAATATTTCTTCACCAGCGGAATCCAGAGCGCCGACGGCGGCGACGCCGTCTCGGCGGAAGCGGTGAAAAGCCATATCAAATCGCTGATTGCCGCCGAGGGCCCGCGCGACATTTTGTCGGACGATCAGCTGGTCGATCTTCTGCGCGCCAAGGGTTTCGACATTGCGCGGCGGACTGTGGCGAAGTACCGGGAGGCGCTTGGAATCGGTTCGTCGGTCCAGCGCCGCCGTCAGAAGGCGATCGGATCCCACGCCGCGTGAAAGCCAGTCAGTGACCTCGAAACCGCATATTCTCGTCCTCGCCGGACGGCGTTCCGCGACTCTCGACCCGCTCGCCGAGGAAGCGGGAGTCAGCCATAAATGCCTGGTCCCGGTGCTCGGCGAGGCGATGGTCGGACGCGTGCTTCGGGCGGCGGACGAGGCTTTCCCCGATTCCCCCCTCTTCCTCTCGATCGAGGATTTCAGCCTGGTCGCCGACGAGCCGACGGTGAAGAGGCTTTACGAAGCAGGACGGCTGACGCCGGTCGCCGCGCGGCACAATATCGTCGACAGCCTGATCGAAGCCACCAGGGTCGCGCGCTTCCCCTTGCTCATCACCACCGCCGACAATGTGCTGATGACGGTCGAGGGGCTTCACTCCATCGCCCGGCGCGGGTCCGAGCCCGGGATCGAGGGCGTGATCATGATGGCGCGCGAGGAAGACATAATGGCCGCCCATCCCGAGGGGCAAAGGCGCTTCTACCGTTTCCGCGACGGCGGCTTCTCCAACTGCAACCTGTTCTGGATCACGGACGAAAGCGCGCTTCACGGCACCGCGATGTTCCGCCACGGCGGCCAGTTCGCCAAGAAGAAGAGCCGGGCGGTCCGAACGCTCGGTTTCGTCTCGCTCCTGCTCTACGTCACCAGGACGGTGACCCTGGCGGGAATGCTTCGTCACATCGGGCGGCGGCTCGGGATCAATATCGTGCCGCTGGTCGCCGCCGACGGCCGGCTCGCCATCGACGTCGACAATGAGCGCACCCATCGGGTCGCGGAGGAATTGCTCGCCCGAGCCTGACGCGGGCGGAAAGCCTGCCGAGAGTCCTAGATGACGTGGGTCACCAGGAGCAGGATGACGACCACGCCCGGAACTCCGAGCAGCCAGAGGATCAAGCCTTTACCCATCACAACTTCCTTCACACAGGAACGCACGGGGGACTGAACGGCGGATCGCGCCGCATCGTTCCGCAGGCGGGGGTCCGGGCCCTAAGGGTCGAGATCCTCGGTCATGGCGGCTTCGGCATAGAGCGAGGGTAAATCCGCCTCGCGCAGTTGCGCGAGCAGGTCGTCGAAGCTGTCGATGACGAAGTAAGCGTGCTGGAAGGCGTCGGAGCGGTAGCGGGTCCGAAGCACTCGCCTGAGGTCGAAGCGATGCCGCCGAGGCGCATCGCTTTCGAGGGCGAAGCCGGCCTCGCCGAAGCTCGAAGCGAGCCCGGCCCCGTAGATCCGAAGTTCGCCATCCTCACGGGCGAGGCCGAACTCGACGCTGTACCAGTAGAGCCGGGCAAGCCTGTGCATCGCGCCCGAGGCATGGGCTCGAAGCCCCTCCTCGCCGAGCGCCTGCATGAAGTCTCCGACCCGGGGCGAGGCGAGCATCGGCACATGGCCGAACACGTCGTGGAAGATGTCGGGCTCCTCGAGATAATCGAGCTGCGAGGCCTTGCGGATGAAATTGCCCGCCGGGAACCGGCGCCGGCTGAGATGATCGAAGAAGACGTCGTCCGGGACCAGCCCCGGCACGGCGACAACGGTCCAGCCGGTGCGCTCGAACAGCCTGTCGTTGATCTCGTCGAGCCGCGGGATCCCGGGGTGGGAGAGTCGAAGCACGTCCAGCCCCTCCTCGAACGCGCCGACCGTCCGGCCGGCGAGCTTGGCCTGCTGGCGCGCGAACAGCACGTCCCAGACGCGGTGATCCTCGGCGGTAAACGCCTCCCAGCGCTCGGGGACGGTCCAATCGCCGCGATCTTCGGCTTCGAAGGTGAAATCGGTGTACATCGGGATTCTCCACAAAGAAAAACCCCGCCCGGAGGTCCGGACGGGGTGGATTGAGCCTGCTTCTAAGCCTGGTCTATCCGGGGCCCGCCCGAGAATGACGATAGGCGTAATAAGTGGCGGCGGCCGCGATCCGCGAGACAGAAGAGCTGGAAAGGCGCGGCGTCGGCATGGCCCAAGGGTGGCGCGACCCGCCTGCGCTGTCAACCGCGAGCGGGAACCCGGCGAAGCGGGCGGCATCCAAGGCTATGATTTTCGACGAAGGAGCCATGGATGGACCTCTGCCTGGACGGTGATGAATTCAGCCTGACCGAAGCGTCCGGGCCCGGCCCCGCGGCCGATCCGCCCCTGCTCCGGCCGGGACGGCGCGAAATCGAGGCGGCGGTTCGAACGCTGATCGCGGCGGCCGGCGACGATCCGGATCGCGAGGGGCTGGCCGACACGCCGTCGCGGGTCGCGCGAGCCTATGGCGAGTGGTTCGCGGGCTACGCGATGGATCCGGCGGCGTTGCTCGAGCGGACCTTCGGCGAGGCGGAAGGCTATGACGAGACCATCCTGCTCCGCGATATCCCCCTGGTCTCGACCTGCGAACATCATCTCGCGCCGATCGCGGGGAAGGCCCATATCGCCTACCGGCCCGACGGCCGGGTGGTCGGCATCTCCAAGCTTTCGCGGCTGGTCGACGCTTATGCCCGCCGCCTCCAGCTTCAGGAGCGGCTGACCGTCCAGATTGCCGCGACTCTCGAAACCGCCCTCAAGCCGAAGGGCGTCGCGGTGGTGATCGAGGCGAGTCACGGCTGCATGTCGACCCGCGGAGTCAAACAGCACGGCGTGTCGATGGTCACCAAATGCTGGCTCGGCGACTTCAAGGCCGATGCCGGCCTCCGCCGCGAACTGCTCGATTCGCTGCGCATCGGCCTTCCAGGCTAGGGGACGATCATGACCGCACGTCTCAAGCCCGATCTGTCCCGGCTCGACGATGTCGCGCTCGCCGGCCTCGCCGCTGCGCGCGATCCGGATGCGGTGCGGCTGATCACGGAGCGCAACAACCAGCGGCTGTTCCGCGCCGCCTGGAGCATCCTCCGCGACCGGGCGGAGGCCGAGGATAGCGTCCAGAGCGCCTATCTGCGCGCCTTCGCGGCGATCGGCGATTTCGAAGGGCGCTCCTCGCTTTCGACCTGGCTCACCCGGATCGCGATCAACGAAGCGCTCGGGCGGCAGCGCTCGGCGCGGCGAAGGCGGGCGCGCCTCGATGCCGGCTCGGTGGTCCAGCTCGACGAATATCGGGACAAGCTCATGCGCGGTTCGACCTCAAACCTCACGCCCGAAGCGTCGGTCGCCCGCGGCCAGCTCCGGCATTTGCTCGAGCAGGCGATCGCCCGGCTGCCCGAAAGCTTCCGGCTGGTCTTCGTCCTTCGCGACGTCGAGGGGCTCAGCGTCGAGGAGACGGCCGAGACGCTGTCGATCCTTCCGGCGACGGTCAAGACCCGCCACTTGCGGGCGCGGCGGCGGCTGCAGGAGGATCTCGCGCCCGAGATGAAGTCGGCTCTGTCGGGTACCTTCCCGTTCGCCGGCGCCGATTGCGCGGCGATGACCGAGCGCGTGCTCGCGGCGTGGAGCGCGCCGAGCGCCTGAACGCCAGTCCGAGGTTGGGACGCGTCCTTTCGACAGGCGCATCGGCAACCAAAATCCGCTACGATCGCTTTACGACTCTCAAAGACGAAGGCCCGGAGAAGGGATGCGGGCGGGCCTCGAGGAGTTTGTCATGTATCGATCACTGCTCGCTTTTTCCCTTCTCGCGGCAGCGGCGGCCGCATCCGCCCAGAGCCAGACAGCCAATAATCGCGATTCGAGCCCGTGGGGGCTCGCCCGCGCTCCTGGAAGCTGCATGCTCCACGCCTCGGCCGAGCAGGGCAGCGTCGTCTCGATCTGGAGCTTCGCCGGCCAATCGAAGATCGGCTTCCTCATCCAGAACAAGGGCTGGAGCGCGCTCCGGGAAGGCCAGAGATACGATCTCAAGGTCGATTTCGTCGGCGGGCGCGCCTGGCCGGTCGAAGCGACCGGCCGGCAGGATCTCGACAGCGACGGGCCCGGTTATTTCTTCACGGTCGAGCCCGGCGATCGGGCCGGCGACGGCTTCCTCGACTCCCTGGCCAGCGCCAAGGGCATGGCGATCAGCCGCGACGGCGCGGCGATGGACAGCCTTTCGCTCGCCGGAAGCCACGAAGCGGTCACCGCTCTCGCCCGCTGCATGGCCGAGCTCTGGGCCGAACCTTCCGGCTCGGGCGAGCTCGAGAAGCAGGCAAGCCCGCCCGTGATCGTCCCGACGACCTGAGCGATCGAGATCTAGAGCGCGGCGCGCAAGCGGGCGGCGGCTTCGTCGCGTCCGATCAAAGTCAGCAGAGCGGCCATTTCGGGACCGCTGTCGCGGCCGGTCAAAGCCCGGCGCAACGGGTGGAAGAGTGGCTTGCCGGCGCGGCCGGTCTTTTCCTTGAGCAAGGCGATCAGCTGCGCCCAGGGCGCCTCGCTCCAGTCGATCGCATCGATCGCGTCCGCTGCCGCCGCGAGCAGATCCCGGTCCTCCGCGGCCGCCTTCTGCTCGACATGGCCGTGCAATATCTCCCACCAGTCCCCTGCCTCCGCGACCGACCGGAGGTTCGGCCTGATCGCCGCCCAATCTTCGGCGGACATGCCCTTCGGCAGGCGGCCCGAAGCGGCCTCGAACGGCAGATGATGGACGATCCGCGCATTGAGCCCGGCCAACTCCTCCATGTCGAACCGCGCCGGCGCCCGGCCGAAGCTGGCGAAATCGAAGGTCGCGATCAGCGGCTCGACGCTCGCCACCGGCTCGACCGGAAGGCTGGTCCCGATCCTGGCGAGCTTGGCGACCAGGGCGAGCGGCTCGATCCCGGCCTCCCGCATCGCCTCCATCCCGAGCGAGCCGAGCCGCTTCGAGAGCTTGCCTTCCGAGCCGACCAACAGGGCTTCGTGGGCGAAGGCCGGCGGAGCGGCGCCGAGCGCCTCGAACATCTGGATCTGAAGCGCGGTGTTGGTGACATGGTCCTCGCCGCGAACGACGTGGGTCACGCCCATGTCCACATCGTCGACGCTGCTCGGAAGCATGTAGAGCCAGCTTCCGTCCTCGCGCCTGATCACCGGATCGGACAGCAAGGCAGGCTCGAAATGCTGGCGGCCGCGGATCAGGTCTTCCCATTCGATCGCTCGGTCGTGGTCGAGCCTGAAGCGCCAGTGCGGCCTTCGCCCGGCCGCTTCGAGCCGCGCCCGCTCCTCGTCCGTCAGCGCCAGTGCGGCCCGGTCGTAGACCGGCGGCTTGCCCCGGCTGAGCTGGACCTTGCGCTTGAGGTCGAGCTCCTGCGCGGTTTCGTAAGCGGGGTAGACTCGGCCTGCTTCGCGGAGCCGTTCGAGGGCCGCTTCGTAGCGGCCGAAACGCGCCGACTGGCGATGCTCCTCGTCGGCGGTCATTCCGAGCCAGGCGAGGTCGTCGCGAATCGCCTCCGCCGACTCCTCGCTCGAGCGCTCGGCGTCGGTGTCGTCGAGGCGCAGGATGAACCGGCCGTCATGCTTCCTCGCCCACAGCCAATTGTGGATCGCGGTCCTGATGTTGCCGACGTGGAGATTGCCGGTCGGAGCGGGCGCGAAGCGGGTGACGACGGTCATGGGACGCCGCCCATCAGATAGATCCAGGCACCCAAAACGGCGCTCGGCCCGAGGAACGACGGTATCCTGCCGAGGAAGGAGGTGACCGGCTCGGAAAAGGGTCGGACCTCGCCCAGCTGGAAAAGGGCTTCATTGGAAAGCCAGGCCCGCTTCGAGGCATTGATGGAACGGTAGGCGGCATAGATGCCAACCAGAGTCATGGCGCAGGAGACGGTTCCCACCAGCGGAATGATGAAAGCGATCCGTTCGAGGCCGATGTCCGGCAACTTCGCGGCGGCAACGGCATAGCCCGCAAACAGAAAACCCTGCATCGCCAGGTTCCACTGGATTCTGGTGCTTATGTTTCCGTGCTCGCCCAGCAAATTCGCTCTGATCTGGTCCGCAGCCATCTTACGCTCGGCTCCTTCAGGCAGGAGTGCTCCGCCGGCCTGATGGCCAACCAGCCTTTTGATCCATTCGAGAAATATCGACATACCGCCTCGCAAGTCGCCGCCCTTTAGCATGCGGCCTGCAAGCGGCAACGGCCCTTGCCATGGCGGCATCCTCGCTTAAGAGGGCGCAACTTCCGCCAAGGAAACCCGCCGATGAAATTGATGACGGGCAATTCGAACCTGCCTCTGGTGCGGGACATTGCCTCCTATCTCGAAATCCCGGTCACCGAGGCCAGCGTCCGCCGCTTCGCCGATGAGGAAGTATTCGTCGAGATCCACGAAAATGTCCGCGGCGAGGACGTGTTCGTCGTCCAGTCGACCTCCTATCCGGCCAACGACAATCTGATGGAGCTGTTGATCTGCATCGACGCGCTTCGCCGCGCCTCGGCCAAACGCATCACCGCGGTCGTCCCCTATTTCGGCTATGCCCGGCAGGACCGGAAGCCCGGCCCGCGCACCCCGATCTCGGCCAAATTGGTCGCCAATCTGATCACCGTCGCCGGCGCCAACCGGGTCCTCTCGGTCGACCTCCATGCCGGCCAGATCCAGGGCTTCTTCGATATCCCGACCGACAATCTCTACGCAGCGCCGGCCATGGCCGAGGACATCAAGTCGCGATTCTCGGGCCGCGCGATCACCGTGGTCTCGCCCGACGTCGGCGGCGTGGTGCGCGCCCGCGCCCTCGCCAAGCGTCTCGACAACGCCCCGCTCGCAATCGTCGACAAGCGCCGCGAGAAGCCGGGCGAATCGGAGGTGATGAACATCATCGGCGACGTCACCGGCCGATTCTGCATCCTCATAGACGATATCGTCGATTCCGCCGGCACCCTCTGCAACGCCGCCGCGGCCTTGAAGGAAGCGGGCGCCGAGGATGCGATCGCCTATTGCACCCACGGAGTCCTGTCGGGCGGCGCAGGCGCCCGGGTCGGCAATTCGGTGCTGAGCGAATTGGTGATCACCGATTCGATCCTCGCCCAGGAAGCCGCGGCCGCGACGAGCAAGATCCGGATGCTGACCATCGCGCCCCTGATCGGCGAGGCGATCAAGCGGATCGCGGACGAAACCTCGGTCTCCAGCCTGTTCGACTGATCCCCCTCCCGCGAGAGGGAGGGGAGGAGAGAGTTGCCTTTCTCCGCCTCCCCAGCTAAGGGGCCCCCTCTTTCCAGCTTTGGAAGAATCGAACCGCCCGGCCTTCAAGGGCTGCCGTGGCTGTTCCCAAACGTCCGCCCCAGAGGCGACAAGGAGACGAAAATGCCCAAACTGAAGACCAAGAGCGGCGTCAAGAAACGCTTCAAGCTCACCGCCACCGGCAAGATCAAGCATGGAGTCGCCGGAAAGCGGCACCGGCTGATCAGCCACAATGCCAAATATATCCGCCAGAACCGCGGCACCGACGTGCTCGCCGACGCCGATACGGCGCGGGTGAAGCTCTGGGCGCCCTACGGCCTGAGATAAGGGGGATATAGACATGGCAAGAATCAAGCGCGGGACGACCACCAAGACCCGCCACAAGAGATTGCTGGATCAGGCGAAGGGCTATTACGGCCGCCGCAAGAACACGATCCGGATCGCCCGCCAGGCCGTCGAGAAGGCCGGGCAATATGCCTATCGCGACCGCAAGGTGAAGAAGCGCAGCTTCCGCGCCTTGTGGATCCAGCGCATCAACGCCGCGGTGCGGGCCGAGGGCCTGACCTACGGCCAGTTCATGCACGGCCTCAAGCTCGCCGGAGTCGATCTCGACCGCAAGGTCCTGGCCGACATCGCGATGCACGAGGGCGAGGCGTTCAAGGGCATAATCGCCCAGGCCCGCGGAGCGCTTCCGCAGCAGGCCTGATTTCGGCGCGATCGCGAAGAGGCGCGGCGGCTCGCGCTGCCGCGCCTTTTTCTTTTGGCCTCAGCCGGGACTGGAAAGGGCGGCCACCCGTGCTTCGAGGGCGCGGTTCATCTTCTCGTAGGCGGGCACGAAGGCGGTCTCGATCTTCGCGGCGCTGAACGTGAGCGCGATCAGCCCGGACATGTCCTCGCCATGGAGAAGCCGGGTCCCGCCTGCTTCGGGGATCAGCTCGAAATGGTGGCATCCGCTGAACAGCAGGGGGACTTGGCCGCTCCACGCCAGGCGGCGCGGCGGCTCGAAGGTGGTGATCGTGACGATCTGGTCCACCGTGGTTCCGGGCCGGGCCGGATTGATGAAGGTCATAGCCACGCGCGCGCCCGGACGAGCCTCACCCTCGGCTTTGAGGTTGAGCGGGTTCCAATCGGAATAAGCGGTGAAATCGGTCAGGACCGCCCAAACCTGCTCGGGCGGGAACGGAATGAAATGCTGAGTCCGAACCTTCTTCACCGGGCTGAAGATGCCCGGTCGCGGCCGCGCCCGCAACGGCCAGGCCTAGCCACTCGCCGCGCACTGGCCTAGATTCGGTCGAAAGGCCGGGGGGCCTGCAACAGATTTGAGTTGAGAGGATAGAGAATGAGTCATTCGTCGGAGGGAAAGAGCAGCCATATCAGGCTGACCTCCCATCCCGGCTCGCGCGGGCCGGCGCGATTCCCGCTGACCTGGGGCGCGGCGACGGCGGCGGAGCGCGGTCCGGTGATCGCGACCGTCAACGCTCGCGGCTACCGCAACGCGATCGGAGCCCATGGCGGCTCTTATTCGATCTACCGCGCGCTCGCCATTTCGTCGGGCGCGATGGATCCGCAGGCGCGCCCCGATCTTCACGACACCTCACCGGTCTGCGAGATCGGCCCTCACGACCAGTGGAAGGATCCGGGCAAGATCGTCTCGCTCGATCCCTGGGGGCACCGGGTCGCCCACGATTTCGACGAGCCGCTCGCCGAAGGGATCGACATCAGGCCGTCGATCGCGATCACCAAGGCCCGCCTCACTCTGGGCGAGCTCCAGCACGCCATTGCCGACGGCCGGCTCGAGGTCGACGGAGAGATCGTCCACGAAGCCGGCGACATTTCGGTCACCAAAATAGCGGTCGACCCGGTCTGGTGGCTTCCGGGCGTCGCCGAGCGGTTCGGTGTCAACGAATCGGCGCTTCGCCGGTGCCTGTTCGAGCAGACCGGCGGGATGTATCCCGAGCTCGTCACGAGGCCGGACATGTCGGTCTTCCTGCCTCCGATCGGCGGGATGACTCTCTACATCTTCGGCGATCCCGCTTTCCTCGGCGACACGTCGAAGACCCTGACCTGCCGGGTCCATGACGAATGCAACGGCTCGGACGTGTTCGGATCCGACATCTGCACCTGCCGGCCCTATCTCACCCACGGGATCGAGGAAGCGACCCGCCAGGCGCAGGCGGGCGGCGCCGGACTGATCGTCTACAACCGCAAGGAAGGCCGTGCATTGGGCGAGGTCACCAAGTTCCTCGTCTACAATGCCCGCAAGCGCCAGCCAGGCGGCGACCAGGCGGCGACCTATTTCGAGCGGACCGAATGCGTCGCCGGGGTCCAGGACGCGCGTTTCCAGCAATTGATGCCGGACGTGATCCACTGGCTCGGGATCAGCCGGATCGACCGCTTCGTCTCGATGTCGAACATGAAATATGACGCCCTCGCCTCCGGCGGGATCGAGATCGGCGAGCGCGTTCCGATCCCCGAAGGCCTCGTCCCGCCCGACGCCAGCGTCGAGATGGAGGCCAAGAAGGCCGCCGGCTATTACACGCCGGAAGGCGCTCCGAGCGAGGAGCAGCTCCGCTCCGTCGTCGGCCGGGACCTCGGCAAGTTCTGACCCGAATGAGCGATTCCGGCGAACAGCTGCGCGGGCTGCTCAATGCGGCCGCCGTCCGCGAGCGGGCGCATGAGATGCTCGACCTCGCGCTCGAGGGCGGGATCGAGGGCTGGGCCGTCGACCTGGGCCGGCTCGACGAGGCTGCCGAGCGGACCGCGGCGGTGACCCGGGAGGCCTATCCCGATCTCGCCATTCCCTTCCATGCCCGCTGGCGCCATTTCGTCGTCGACCAACCCGCTTTGCCCGAGGGCAACCCGGCGGAAAAAGCGCGGGCCGCATTCGACCTGGTCATTCTCTCGGTGCTTCTGGACGCCGGCGCGGGGCCGCGCTGGCATTACCGCGATCCCGCGAGCGGCCGAATCCTGACCAGGTCCGAAGGCCTGGCGGTGGCGAGCCAGCGACTGTTCGAGACCGCCGCATTCTCGGCGCAGGTCCATGATTCGCCGTTGCGCGCGGACGCCTCCGTGCTCGCCGGGCTTCCGGCCGAGGCGCTCGCGCTTGGCTTCGAAGTCGACGAGGACAATCCCCTCGCCGGGCTCGAAGGCCGCACTGCCTTGATCCGCCGGCTCGGCGAGCAGGTCCTGGCCCGGCCCGATCTGTTCGCCCGCGCGGACGATCCGCGCCCCGGCGGGCTCTACGACGTTCTGGCGGAGCGCGCCGAGGGCGCCAGGCTGCCCGCCCCGGCGATCCTCGAAGTGCTGCTCGAGGCATTGGGTCCGATCTGGGCGGACCGGCTGGTGATCGAGGGCGTCCATCTCGGCGATTGCTGGCGGCACCCGGCGATGAAGCGCGGCGATTCGACCGACGGCCTCGTTCCGATCCACAAATTGTCGCAATGGCTCGCTTATTCGCTGATCGAACCCCTCTTATGGTCGGGCATCGAGGTGGTCGACATAGACGGCCTCACCGGCCTCGCCGAATATCGCAACGGCGGCCTGTTCCTCGATTGCGGCGTGCTTGCCCTCACCGATCCCGCCGATATCGAGCGGTCCCACCATGTTTCCGATCCGCTGATCACTGCCTGGCGGTCGATGACGGTGGCCTTGCTCGACCGTCTCGCCCCGAAGGTGCGGGAGTTGCTGGGGGTCAGCGAGGAGAGCTTTCCATTGGCCCGAATGCTCGAGGGCGGCAGCTGGGCGGCGGGCCGGCGGATCGCCGCCGAACGCCGCCAGGGCGGCGGCCCCCCACTCAGCATCATCAGCGACGGCACTGTATTCTAGGATAAAGAAATGGACGGACTCACCATCGTCGACCACCCTCTGGTCCAGCACAAGCTCACCATATTGCGCGACCGGAACACGTCGGTTCAGTTGTTCCGCTCGACGGTTCGGGAGATGGCGACTCTGCTCTGCTACGAGGTCACGCGCGAGCTCCCGACCGAGCTCAAGACCATCGAGACGCCGATCGCCACCACCGAGGCGCCGGCCATTGCCGGCAAGGAGATGGTGATAGCGCCGATCCTTCGCGCCGGTCTCAACATGGCCGAGGGCATGCTCGACCTGCTGCCCGCCGCGCGTCTCGCCCATATCGGCCTTTATCGCGATCCGGTGACCCTCGAAGCCGTCGAATATTATTTCAAGGCGCCGAGCGACCTCGCCGACCGCCTCGTCATCGTCGTCGATCCGATGCTGGCCACCGGCCACACCGCGACGGCGGCGATCGACACGCTCAAGGATGCCGGAGTCGTCGACATGCGCTTCGTCTGCATATTGTCCTCGAGGCCGGGGATCGAGGCGGTCCGCGATGCCCATCCCGACGTACCGATCTGGGCCGCGGCGATGGACGAGAGCCTGAACGATCACGGTTATATCGTTCCCGGCCTCGGCGATGCGGGCGATCGCACCTACGGTACGCATTAGCCTCCGGGCGTCCCGTTCCGGCACAGCGGATTTGGGCCTCTTGCGGACCGCCGGCATTTCCGGATTCCTCCGCGCCTGCGCCTAATCGGCGCGCGAGCGAGGAGACGGAAATGCGCACTCTCGACACCAACGAGCTGAAGTTCGTCAGCGGCGCCGGCAAGAAGCCCAATTATGGCGGCGGTCCCGGCAATAGCGGCCCCGGCGACAAGAACAGCCAGAACGAAAAGGGTCATGGCGGCCAGCCCACCGGCTGACCTTCACCCGATTCTTATGCGAGGAAGGGGCGGCTTCGGCCGCCCCTTTTTGCGTTGATCGCAGCGCAGGCGGTTGACAGGCGGGATATCAGTCCTATTTCGCAACTGAAAGGGAGGCCCAGCCATGATCGATCTCTACACCGCCGCGACCCCGAACGGCTGGAAGGCCTCGATCACCCTCGAAGAGCTCGGCCTCGATTATGAGGTCCATGCGATCGACCTTTCGTCGGGCGAGCAGAAGCAGAAGCCGTTCACCGACATGAATCCGAACGGCCGGATCCCGGTCATTCTCGACCGCTCCAACAATGATTTCGTCGTGTTCGAATCGGGCGCGATCATGCTCTATCTCGCGGAGCGGCACGGCAAATTGATCCCCGCGGACGAGAAGGGCCGGAGCCGGGTCGTCCAGTGGCTGATGTTCCAGATGGGCGGGCTCGGTCCGATGATGGGCCAGGCCAATGTCTTCGCCCGCTATTTCCCCGAGAAGATTCCGGCCGCGATCGACCGCTATCTGCGCGAGAGCCGCCGTCTGCTCGAGGTGCTCGACGGCCATCTCGCCGGCAATGAATGGCTCGCCGGCGATTATTCGATCGCCGACATCGCCAATTTCTCCTGGGCTCATATCCACGAATGGCCGGGCGTCGACGTGACCGGCCTCGACCATCTCAAGCGCTGGATGGAGGCGATCGCCGCCCGCCCCGCCGTCCAGCGCGGCCTCGCGGTTCCGCCCCGCCAGGACGATGCCGACCGGATCGAACGCGCCCGCAAGCTCCTGGTCTGAGCGAAGACAAGGATGTTCGTCCGGATCTGGCTCTTTTCCGTAGAGGAACCGAACCGGCCCGCGTTCGAAACGGCCTATGGCGCCGACGGAGACTGGGCGCGGCTGTTCGCGCGCGGCGATGCTTATCTGGGCACCGAGCTGCTTCGCGGCGAACCGGGGCGATATGTGACGATCGACCGCTGGCGCGACGAGCGCGATTGGCGGAATTTCATCGGCCGGTTCGGCGAAGAATATCGCGCGCTCGATCGCCGATTCGAGGAATTGACCGCCGACGAGAGCGAGATCGGCGACTTCACCCGGCCCGCCTAGCGGCCCCCCGGCGCGTCCGCGCCCGGCGCAGCAGCCAGAGCGGTGCGCGAAGGAAGGGCCGGGCCAGTCTTTTCGGCCAGGAGTGACCATCGCCCGCTTCGCCGACCAATGAGCGGCCGAGCTGGCGCCATTTGTATCGCGGTCCCCGCTCCAGCAGGAAATAGGACGCATGGATCCGGGCGGTGCCCAGCACCATGTCGTCCAGCTCGCGGCCGAGCCCGCCCAGGGTCGCGGTCTTGAGAGCGAGGCGGACCAGCAGCCGGGTCGAGAGATCGCCGCGCAGCGCCTTGTCGAGCGCAACGGGGAGTCGAGTGCCGAGCAGGATCGCGCAAAGCAGCAGCGCCTGGCCGGCGCTTCGTCCGCCGCCAAGCTCGACCGAGCGGGCATGGAGCCGCTCGATCCCGGCTCCGCTCTCATCCTTGATCAGGGCGGCGACGTCGGCGAGCCATTTGAGACGCGACCAGCCATGGGTCGCGCCATGCGCGCAGAGGTAGGCGAACAGCTCTTCGGTCGCGAGCGTCGGAAGGACGATCCCGGATGCGATCTCGACCGCCTGGCGCGGCGAGCGGACCGAGAGACCGGGCAGCAAAGGCGGATTGTCGACCAGGCTGGAGTGAAGCTCGAGGACGATCCCGGAGCGCGTCCACAGCGTATGCTTGTGGCTCCGGGCCCAGTCGAGGATGTCGGCGCGGTCCGAGTCGGGCCCCGGAATGACGCAGCGATAGCCGCGCGCCTCGACCAGATCGACCGCCTGCTCATAGTCATCCGGGTCGACCAGCAGGTCGATGTCGCATGCCTTCTTGAGGGCCAGAGTGCCGTAAGCCAGGATGTTGAGGGTCGCGCCCTTGATGAACAGATGGTCGAGGCCGGCCTCGTCCAGCAGGGCCCGCAGCGCCTTGCATTCGGCCGCGAAGCCGAGATTGCGGCGGGCGATGTCGGCCGCCTCTGCGGCGAGGCTCGAACCGAGCTCGGGCGGCGGGACGACCCCGGCCCTTTTCAGCCCGTCATGGACCAGGCCCTCGACCCGGTGGCGCGCGACCAGCCTGCCGAATCCGGTCCAGTCGATCCTTGCTTCGGCAGCGGCCCGGACCGCCTCGCCGCGCGCGGCCGAGGGCGGCCAGCGGCAGCAGGCGGACATCAGTCTGAGCTCGGGAGGAAGGCGCAATGAACGGGCTTTCGCTGTGAGGCTCGTTCCTATCATCCCCGGGCAGACCGGCAAGCCTTGCCTGATCAGTGCCGCAGTCGTTACTCTTGCTCCCGAATGGCTTCTGAAATCCAAATCCGCCGTGCCCCCCTGGGTTGGGGCGATCGGCTTCTCCTCGTCGAGGCGCTGATCATGTTGGCGCTGGCGTCTCTTGCCATCCGCCTGCTCCCGTTCCGCACGGTGGTCCGGGTCGCGGGCAATGCCGAGCTTCGCGGAGTCGCGACGGAATCGACGGGCGACACCGCGCGCAAGATCGTCTGGGCGGTCCGGGCCTGGGCGCGCCGGGTGCCGTGGAAGGCGGTCTGCTTCCAGACCGGGCTTGCCGTCCATGTCATGCTGAGGCGCCGGGGAATATCCTCGCACCTCCATTATGGCGTCTCGCAGGCCGACGGCCTCAGGGCCCATGTCTGGGTGAGCGCCGGCGGACGCGACGTGATCGGCGGCGAGGAAGCGGCCGGCTTCACCTGCCTCGCCACCTATCCGCCGATTCCGGCCTGACCGGGATTCAGGGTCAATTCATTTGAAAAGCCAATCCCTTGGGAAGCCAATCGATTGAAAAGGTTGTGCTGGCCTCGCTCGGGCAAGGGCATTAAGGCGCGGCCGGGGAAAGGATAAATCGGTAGAATCATGGCGGGACGAGGCAGAATCATGCTCGGCTGCTCGCTGCCGCTGCTGGCGGCAGGGGCGGCTTTTGCCGCGCCCGCGCCCGCGCCACCGGCCTCTTCTGCGCCGGCGCCGCTCCCGCCCTCCGCGTCGAATTCCATCCCGGTCCTGGCGCCGCCCAGCTCGGAGCCGCTTCGGGCCGATCCGAACGACCCGATCCTCAGGCTCGCCCGGACCCAGGCGTCGCGCGACACGTTCCGGGCCTATATCGCCGCGGCGGTGGTCCGCCATCCGGGCACACGCGAATATCAGGCGATGACCGAAGAAGCGCGGCAGGTCGTCGCAGAGGCGCACGAGCGCCAGCTGCCCACCGTCGATCTCAGCGTCTCCTCCTATCGGGTCATCGCCCGCGAATTCTCGAACGACCCGAACAATATCATCGAGCGCTCGCGCGCGCCCCAGCGGACCGATGCCTTGGTCTCGGTCACCGAGACCCTGTTCGACTGGGGCGCCGGCGGCTTTCGCGAGCTTTCCGCGGCCGCCCGCCTTCGCGCCGCGGCGGCCGATGCCGAAACCGCGGCCGACCGCACCGCACTGGGAGCGGTCGCGGCCTGGTACGACGTTTTCACCTATCGCGCTTTGGTCGCACTGACCGAGACCTTCGTCGCCAACCAGCAGGAGCTTCGAGCCGCGGTCGAGCAGCGGATCGCCCAGGGCGTCTCGGCTCCGGGCGACGTCGCCCAGGTCGATACCTTCGTCGCCACCTCCCAGCGCCGCCTCGCTCTGTTCCGGCGCCAGCTCGGCAATGCCGAGGCGCGCTTCACCGAGCTGACCGGCGAGCCCCCGCCGGCAAGCCTCGAGCGCGCTCCCCCGCCGATCGGTCCAGCCCTCACCAGGGACCGGGCCGCGCTCGAAGCGATGAGCAGCCCCGCCGCCCGTTCGGCCCAGGCTTCGGCCGACGCCGCCCGGCAGGAGGCCAAGGCGATCAAGGCCGACCGCCTGCCAAGCCTCAGCGGCGGAATCGATGCCGGCCGCTACGGCGTGTTCGAGACCGAGAATGATTATGACGTCCGGGCCCGGGTGACTCTTCGCCAGCGCCTGTTCGGAGGCGCCAATGCCCGGGCCCATCAGGCGGAGGCGCGCTATGCGGCCGCCGACGCCCGCGCCACCCGGATCCGCGAGGAAGCCGCCCGCGACGCGGCGATCGCCTGGTCCGACGTGCGGGCGCTCGAGGAGCAATTGCGGGCGCTCGAGGCGGCCTATATCGCCAGCCGCCAGTCGCGCGACGTGCTGGTCGAGCGCTTCCTCGCCTCGCGCGGAACCCTTTACGACGTCGCCCAGTCCGAGGAGGCCTATTTCGAGAATGCCGTGGCCTATATCCAATCGCTGAGCGAGCTCGACGCAGCGCGCTACGTCTTGCTGTCGCGGACCGGCGGACTGCTCAACGCGCTCGACATCGACGCCGAAGCGATCGGGGGAGCCCAATGAGCGCCGAGAGCATGATTCCGCCGCCCAAGCCCCGCTTCGCGCCCTGGCTTCTCGAGCCGATGCTGCGCAATCGCGGCACCTATTCCAAGGTCGCGCTCGCCGCCATCTTCATCAACATTTTCGGCCTGATCACCTCGATCTTCACGATGACGGTCTACGACCGGGTCGTTCCCAACAATGCCACCGCGTCGCTGGTCGCTTTGTCGATCGGGCTCGCGATCATCATCATCTTCGATTTCATCCTTCGCCTGCTGCGCGCCTATTTCGTCGACATTGCCGGCGCCTCGATCGACAAGGAGGTCGGCGAGACCCTGTTCGGCCGGCTGCTCGCGCTCAGGCTCGATCTCAAGAAGGGATCGACCGGCTCGCTGACCGGGCTGATGCGCGAGCTCGAGGCGCTTCGCGACTTCTTCGCCTCGGCGACCCTGACCGCGGTCGTCGACCTGCCCTTCATCTTCCTGACCCTGACGGTGGTCGCCCTGATCGGCGGCAAGGTCGTCCTGGTGCCCTTGCTGATGATCCCTCTGGTCATCGCCGCGGGCTGGCTGACCCAGCCGGCGATGGACCGGCTCTCGGCCCGGACGATGGGCGAAGGCATGGTCAAGCAGTCGGTGCTGGTCGAGACGATCGGCGGTCTCGAGACGGTCAAGGCGGCCGGCGCCGGGCCTTTGCTCGCCGCCCGCTGGTCGAAGGCGGTCGATTCGCACAGCGATTCCTCGCTTCGCCAGCGCCTGATCGGAACGATCGCGATCACCATCGCCACCTCGGCCGGCCAGATCTCCTATGCCGGGGTCGTCATCGTCGGCGTCGAGATGATCGCCAAGCAGGACCTGACCATGGGCGGGCTGATCGCCTGCTCGATCCTCGCCGGACGGGCGATCGCCCCGCTCGCCCAGATCTCGCAATTGCTGTCGCGGATGACCTCGACGCGGACCGCCTACCGCCAGCTCAACGAATTGATGAACCTGCCGCCCGAGGGACCGTCGGGCGAGGCGCTCGAGATGCGCGATCTCAAGGGCGCGATCGAGTTCCGCAATGTCGGCTTCAAATATCCGGGTGGGAGCGAGCGGGTCCTCGACGGCCTCAACCTGTCGATCAAGCCGGGCGAGCACGTCGCCTTGCTGGGCCGGGTCGGCTCGGGCAAGTCGACCATCGCCCGCCTGGTCCTTGGCCTCTATCCGCCCGAGGAAGGGCTGGTGATGATCGACGGCACCGACATTCGCCAGATCGATCCGTCCAACCTGCGCGCCAATATCGGCGCCGCGCTTCAGGAGAGCGTTCTTCTGACCGGCTCGGTGCGCGAGAATATCGTCCTCGGCCGGGCCGGGATCGGCGATGAGGAGATGATCCGCGCCGCCGAGCTTTCCGGAACCCACAGTTTCATGGGCCAGATCGCCAACGGCTACGATTTGCGGCTGGCCGATCGCGGCGAGGGCCTGTCCGGAGGCCAGCGCCAGTCGATCGCGATCGCCCGGGCGCTCGCCGGCCGGCCCGGAATCGTCGTGTTCGACGAGCCGTCGAGCGCGATGGACAGCCAGACCGAGAACGGCCTGATCCAGCGCCTCCAGGGCGAATTGAAGGGCCGCACCTTCCTTCTCATCACCCACCGTCCCTCGCTTCTCGCTCTGGTCAGCAGGATCATGCTGATCGACAAGGGCAAGGTGGTGGCCGACGGGCCGCGCGACGAGGTCCTGAAGCAGATCACCCAACCGCCCCGTCCCGGACCCCCGACACCCGGCTCGGCGCCGCCCGGCTCGGCCCCGCCCGGCTCGGCCCCGAAGGCGGCCTGATGACCGACACGCGCGAAAAAATGCTCGGGACTCAAGACGCGACTCAAGAGGCGCCCGCGACCCATATCGAGGATCTGACCGACCGGATCCGGCCCCGGGCGGCGTCGAACCTTTTGCTCTGGGTGGTGGTAGGCTTCGTGGTGATTTTCATCGTCTGGGCGAGCCTCACCAAGCTCGACCGGACGATCCGCGGCCCGGGCCGGGTGATCGCCAGCTCGCAGCTCCAGACCCTCTCGAACCTGGAGGGCGGAGTCGTCGCTGCGATCCTGGTCAAGACCGGCCAGCAGGTGAAGGCCGGCCAGGAGCTGATCCGGCTCGACCAGACCGCGACCGGGGCCGAGCTCGGAAGCGGCGAATCGACCTATTTCTCGCTCCAGGCCAAGACGGCTCGGCTGCAGGCCGAGATTGCCGGGCGCGAACCGGTCTATCCGGTCCCGGCCAATCAGGCGGTCGCGGCGCAGATCCAGATCGAGCGGGCGCTTCACGCCTCGCGCATGGCCGAATTGGGCAGCCTGGTGAATGCCGGCCAGGCCCGGATCGCCCAGGCCGGGCGGGCCGTCGCCGAAGCCGAGGCGGCTTATCAGGCCCGGGTCTCGGCGCGCGATGCGCGCCAGCAGGAATTGCGGATGATCCGCCCTCTCGTCGAGAAGGGAATCGAGCCGCGCCTGTCGCTGATTCAGGCCGAAAGCGCCGCGGCGGTGGCCGCGAGCGAGGCGACGTCCGCCGCGGCCACGGTCTCGCGAACCCGGGCCGCGGTCGGCGAGGCAACCGCCGCTCTGGCGCAGCAGCGCCAGGACTGGCGTTCGCTCGCCGCCAACGAACTCGCCAACGCCCAGGCCGAGATGGCGGCTCGCCGCTCGACCCTGCCCGCCCTCCAGGCCCGGGTCGCCCGGACCGTGCTTCGCTCGCCTCTGCCCGGCCGGATCAACCGGGTGCTGGTGACGACCGTCGGCGCCGCGGTCTCTCCCGGCGCGCCCTTGGTCGAAATCGTTCCGTCCGAGGAAAGCCTCCTGATCGACGTCCTGATCTCGCCGCAGAACATCGCATTCATCCGTCTCGGCCAGCACGCCAGGGTCAATATCAGCGCCTATGACAGCAGCGTCTATGGCAGCCTCGAAGGCCATGTCGTGGCGATCTCGCCCGACGCCACGCTCAACGAAAAGACCGGCGAGAGCCATTATACGATCCAGGTGCGGACGACCAAGAATGCGCTTCGCGACCGCAACGGCAAGCCGCTGCCGATCGGCCCGGGAATGACCGCCGACGTCGCCTTGCTCGGCGATCAGCGCACCGTGATGGAATATATTTTGTCTCCCATCTCCAAGCTGAAGAATACGGCGTTGAGGGAATAGCTTCGCAACTTAGGCTCCCCCCTGTCATTGCGAGGAGCGTAGCGACGTGGCAATCCAGCGGGTCTCGGACGCCGCTCTGGATTGCCGCGCTCCGCTCGCCATGACGAGTGCGGGATTTCTTTACGGCTGGAGCCTATTCTCCCTTGCCATGAAGAATGAAGCCGTGCGCCTGTTCGCTCTCTTCGCGGTCCTGGGTTCCGTCTCCGCCTCGGCGAGCACGACGGCGCGGCCGCGCGCCCCCTTCACCGTGGTAGGGAGCGGCAGGAGCTTCGAGCGACTTTCCGACGCGGTGCTCTCGATCGGCGACGCTTCCGGCACTATCCGCATCGCTCCCGGCCGTTACCGCGACTGCGCGGTCCAGGAAGCGGGCAGGATCGCCTTCGTCGCCCAGGTTCGAGGCACCGCGATCTTCGAGTCCGCGATCTGCGAGGACAAGGCCACGCTCGTTCTTCGTGGCCGCTCGGCCCGGGTCGACGGGCTGGTCTTCCTCCGAAATTTCGTCCCGGACGGCAATGGCGCGGGCATAAGGATCGAGCAGGGCGATCTCGACGTCGCCTACAGCCGTTTCGCCGACAGCCAGTGCGGGATCATCTCGGCGATCGATCCCTCCGGTACGATCAGCATCGACCATTCCACGTTCAGCGGCCTGGGCAAGCATCCCGACGGCCACGGCGCCCATTCGCTCTATGTCGGCGGTTATGGCGCTCTGCGGGTGACCAACAGCCGCTTCGAGCGGAGCACCGGCGGCCATTATCTCAAAAGCCGCGCCCCGCGTGCCGAGATCGTCGGCAACAGCTTCGACGACAGCAGGGGACGCGCGTCCAACTACATGATCGACCTGCCCAACGGCGCGGTCGGCCGGATCGCCGGCAACATTTTCATCCAGGGCCGCGACAAGGAGAATTACAGCACGATGATCGCAATCGGGGCCGAACAGCGCATCCATCCGTCCGCGGGCCTGGTCATCGAAGACAATGTCGCCTCATTGGCGCCCGGAGTTCCCCGCTCGACCACCCTGGTCGGCGACTGGAGCCACGAGCCCTTGGTCGTCCGCCGCAACCGGCTCGGCCCCGGAATCGCCCTGCTCGCGCACCGCTGAGGCGGACCGCTTCCGCCTCTTGAAACCTTCCCGCGGCCCCGGCACAAAGCCCGCCTTGCCAAACCGGGGGGAAGGGCAAATGGCGTCGACGCTCGACCTGACCAGAAGCTGGAAATATTTCGCGGGCTTCTTCGCGCTCGCTCTCGTCGCCTTCTGGCCGAGCTATTTGTCGCAGCCTTCGAGCTTCGCCCCTTACACCCACCTCCATGCCGCGGCCGCTTCGATCTGGATGATCCTGCTCATCGCCCAATCCTGGGCGATCGGCGCCCGGCGGGTGGCGCAGCACCGGCTGTTCGGGAAGCTGTCTTATGTCTTCGCGCCTTTGCTGGTGGTCAGCATCCTCCTGCTGGCCCACAGCCGGATCAAGGGCATCGCCGCCGCCGATTATCCGCTCCAGACCTACATCCTCTATCTGCAATTCTCGCTCGGCTTCCTGTTCGCCCTTTCCTACGGCCTCGCTATCTGGAACCGGCGATCGGTCGCGCGCCACTCGCGGTTCATGGTCTGCACCGCTTTGACCCTGGTCGACCCGGTCGTCGTCCGGATCCTCTTCTGGCTGTTCCCGAACCAGACCTGGTACCAGTGGGCGACCTTCGGCCTGACCGACCTCGTCTTCCTGATCCTGATCTGGCTCGAGCGCGGCAACCGCGCCGGCCGCGGCGTCTTCCCGGCGATGCTTGCCGTGTTCCTTGTCGCGCAGGTTCCGGCCCTGTTCGGACTGACTTTTTCGCCGCTTTGGCAGGCCTTCGCCGCTTGGTACGCCTCGCTCTGATCAGCCGAACACCCAGCGCCTCTGCAGCCGGAAGGTGACCAGGGGAGTCACGACGCCGCACGGGATCAAAGCGAGCCAGCTCGGCTGGTGGAGCGGCACCGTCAGGATCCACGTGAAGGCCGCGTTGAGCGCCATCCCGCCGCCTTGGACGATGAGGAATCTCAGCCGCCGGCGCCGGCCGTGGTCGCGGGCGCCGTGGCCGCGAAAGCTCCATTCGCTGTGCGCGACATAGCCGAAGCCGACCGTGGCCAGGAACGCCGGCGGCACCGCGGCGGCTGCATAGCCTTCCGGCAGGACGAGATAGGCGAGGGCGAGATAGATCGCCGAATAGATCAGGGCGGAAGCGGCGCCGGCGAACCCGTAGCGGATCAACTGTCCGAGCAGCACACCTCCCCGGCGGCAAGACCCGCGCGCGCGGGAACGGCAGTGATATCGTTGGCGGGCACCGCGACATCCTCGCCCTGATCGCAGCCGGGAGCAAGCCGTCCGATCGACAGACGGATCAGCCCGCCAGCCGCCCGCCGAGATAAGAGGCAAGATATTCGAGGCAGGCGATCCGCCGCATCAGCCCGCTGTCGTTGATCGACGCGACGTTGAAGAAGCGGTGCATCGCCGGAAAATCCATGTCGATCACCCGGCCCAGATAGTCGTCGCCGAGCAGCCCGCCATGCTCGTCGGCGACCGGCCGGAGCCTGCGCCGGAGGGCATAGCTCTGTTGCCGAACCCAGGCGGGCCTGATCCGGGTCGACCATTCGGCGAGGCGATGCTTCAGGCTCGGCGGAGTCGCGAAATCGTGGCCGTAGGCGGACGGGTATCGGGCGAGAACCGGATCGATCGCCTCGAGCAGCATGGCTTCGAACCGGCCTTCATTCTTGAGGCCGATCGGCAGGGTCATCGCCTCGGCGACGACCTGCTGGTCGAGGAACGGCATCAGATAGGGTCCGTAGCGCGCCTCGAGGCTGATCTCGCGGCCGAACGCGGCCCGGCAGCGGACCCGCGGATAGGCGTGCTCGATCAGTCCCCTGGGCAGCGGCCCGCGCTGGCCGGGCCGGCCGAGCGCCGCCAGGATCTTGTCCTCGATCGCTCCGAGGAAGGCGCGGGGTTCGAACAGGTGGGTGGCGTCTCCGGGCGCGAAGCGCGCGAAGAAGCTTCGCGCCACGGTCCTGGCGCTTACCGGTCGATCCGGCAGGAAGAAGAAGTTGCGGTATATCTCGCCGCAGCCGCCCGAGGCGGAGAGCGCCCCGCCCTCATGCCGCGCATCGCGCGCGGCGGCGTTCATGCCGTTCTCGAACAGCTCGCCATAATTGGGGAGGGCGTCATATTCGTGGAAGTTGCGCTCGACGATCTCCGGGAATTCGTCTGGCGTGACCGGATGCGCCTCCTTGTCGAACGCTTCGACCTCGAACCCTTCGGCGGCGCCGATCGCCCGGGCGATCTCGACGTCGGCACTGCCCGGCGGACCGTAGACGAACAGCCTGGGACGGCAGCCCTGCGCTCGAAGCGCGGCAAGGACCAGTCGGGAATCCAGGCCTCCGGACAAAGGACAGAAGATCCGGTCGCCGAAATGGCGGACATGGATGCCGACGACGTGCGCCAGCCGGTCGCGGTGACGCCCGATCCGTTCCTCGATGCCCATTTCCGCGGCCAAATCGGGCAGCGGCTTGGCCACTCGATGTGCGGCCGCGCCGTCCGCTCCGAGCTCGACGATCTTGTCGGGGCCGAGAGTCTTCAGCTCGGTGAAGACCGTGTCGTTGCCGATCGGGAAGACGTTGAAGGCGAATTCGTAAAGACCCTGGGAATCGAAGCTGAGGCGGGGCTGGGCCCTTGCAGCCGCCAGAAGCGAGGTCGAGAAGAGCCGCATTTCGGCATCGTGGAAGAGCTGGAAGGCGCCGAAAAAATCGGTCAGCACGAAGCACCGTCCGGCTTTGCGGACGACCGCGGCGAACTGACCGCCGAGGCGCGACCAGTCCGGCGCCTCCAGCGAAGCGGAGCCGAGCAGCGCCTCCAGCGCCGGCCGGCCGATCAGCCCATCATAGGTCAGGGTTCCAGCAACCGCGACCAGATCGTCGCCCTGCTCGAAGAGGCTTTCGGGCCCGCCGATGATGTGGGGCGCGTGGAGCAGGCGCCAGCCCGGCAGCCCGATCTCGCGGCAGGTTCGGAAGCCGTGAAGCGCGAATTGCGCGCGCGCCTCGGCGCTCGCTTTGTCCGCGAAGCCCGGATCGCTGGTCCGTACGAGGAAGAGGGCGCCCACGCTTCGCCCCTAATCAAGATTGCTTAAAAGGCGATTAGCCTTCCCGCCCCTCGTCCGGCCTGAACAGCCTTAACGCAACCTCAACCGCGCACGCCTATTGCTTGCCTGCGATGATCGATCTCTTCTCGCTGGCCGTCAGCCACGGGCTGATGCTGCTCGCCGCCTGGCGATTGCTCGGCCGCGACGATCTCGATCGCGACGGCGGCGAGGCCGCGCCCGTCGGACCGGCGGGTCGGAAGCCCTCCTAGCCATGCGCGATCTCGCCTTCGTCGGATTCCTCGCCGCCTTCCTGGCGCTCGGCATCAAGCGGCCGTTCCTGCTCGTATTGGGCTATGTCTATATCGACATCGTCTCGCCCCAGCGCCTGTCTTATTATCTGCTCAACCTGGTGCCGATCTCGCAGATCTTCTTCATCGCCGCCTTGCTCGGCTGGCTGATCAAGGACGACAAGAAGGGCACGAGGATTGCGCCGCGCCAGTGGATTCTCATCCTTCTGCTCGCCTGGTGCGGTTTCACCACACTCAATGCCGACTTCCCGGTCGAGGCTCTCGAGAAATGGAACTGGGTCTGGAAGGTCCTGGTCTTCGCCATTTTCCTGCCGCTCACCCTTCGGACCCGGCTAAGGATGGAATCGCTGCTTCTGTTCATGACCCTCTCGGGCGCCTCGATCATCATCATCGGCGCGATCAAGACGATCCTCTCGGGCGGCGGCTACGGCGTGCTCAATCTCGGGGTCGACAATAATAGCGGCCTCTACGAGAGCAGCATCATCTCGACCTTCGCGATCGCGCTGATCCCGATTATCCTCTATCTGGCGCGCCACGGCACCATCTTTCCGCGCGACTGGCGAGTCCGCACCTTCGCCGCGGCCCTGATCTTCGCCTGCCTGCTGATGCCGATCGGGACGGAGGCGCGGACCGGCCTGGTCTGCATGGGCGTGCTCGCGGTGCTGATGCTGCGCGATACGCAGAGGCGCCTGCTCTATATCGGCGGAGCCGCTCTCGCGGCGATGGTCGCGGTGCCGCTTCTGCCCTCCTCCTTCACCCAGCGCATGGACACGATCGAGGGCTACCAGGCCGACGAATCCGCCTCGACCCGGATCGCGGTCTGGACCTGGACCCTGGGCTATGTCGCCGATCATCCGTTCGGCGGCGGCTTCGAGACCTATCGTCAGAACAAGCTCAACTTCCAGACCATCGCCAGGCAGGCGTCGGGCAATGTCGAGGTGGTCGCCGCCGCCAATCTGACCGACGAGGGCCGGGCCTTCCACAGCTCCTATTTCGAGATGCTCGGCGAGCAGGGCTGGCCCGGTTTGTTCATGTGGCTCTCGCTCCATCTGGTCGGCCTGTTCCGGATGGAGCTCCTGCGCCGCCGCTACCGCAAGGCCGGCGAGGACAAGGCCTGGATCTCGAGCCTCGCCACCGCCGTCCAGCACGCCCATCTGCTCTATCTGGTCGGCTCTTTGTTCGTCGGGATCGCCTTCCAATCCTTCGCTTATATGTGGATCGCGGTCGAAATCGGGCTCGAAGCATGGTGCCGGCGGATGGGCGCCGCCGAGGGCAAGCCTTCCTGGGCGAAGCGCAATACGGCGCCCGCGGCCGCTCCGGCCGCTTAAAGCAAGCCCGAAGGGATCGCACGGGTCAGCGGCGCGTACGGATCCGGGTCGTCGCGGCGCGTTCGACCCGGCCGCCTCAGATCCGGCCCAACACCACCAGGATGATGATGATGACCAGGACGAGGCCGAGGCCGCCCGACGGCCCGTAGCCCCAGCTCCGGCTGTGGCCCCAGGACGGGAGGGCGCCGATCAGGAGCAGGATCAGGATGATGATCAGGATGGTGCCGAGCATTTGGATACTCCTCGAACAAGCATCGGTTTCGGATGCGTAACCTGCGGATCGCGGGCTGGTTCCCACACGCGGTCGGCGTTCGCTCGTAAAGTGATTGGGATGCGGGCGGAGCCGCGCAGGTCCCCTGGAAGCTGCACGGAGTTCGGGATTGTCCCGCGCTGAGTTCGGCCGGCGCAAATTGTCTCGCGGCCGAACAGATTCCGTCTAGGAGCGCGCTTTCATCTGTGCAATGAAAGCGCATCGCGGGAGCCGTTCGTGGTGGCGGGCCTTGCGGTGTGGGGGTCATAACAATCGGCTTAAGGCCGCTTTCCCGACGCCGTTCGGCCGTCGTTCCCGGAACAATATCATTCCGGAGAGATGACATGACAAAGCCGGCCCAGCCTCTTCTTTCCCGCCGCAACGCAGTCGCAGCCCTGACCGTCGGAGGGATCGCCACCGGCGCCGTCGCCGCAAGCAAGTTCGGCTTTACCTCGGGCAAGTTCGCCGCGGGCAAGACCCTGTCCTGGTGGGAGCGGCCGGCGGTCGATCTGGCGACCGCGGGACGCAATGACTGGCTCGGACAGGTCGGCTCGATCTTCTCGCTTCAGAGCGAGAGCGGCAATGTCACGATGAAGCTCGCCAAGGTCACCGCCTTGCCCTCGGCCGGAGTGCGGCCGCGCGGCCTCCGGGACCAGGCCTTCTCGATCGCTTTCGAGGCGGTGGGCGGAACGCTTCCCGAAGGCGACCGGATCTATTCGATGAACCATCTCGGCAGGGATCTGAAAGTCTATTTCGCCGCCGCCGACAAGGTCCTGCTCGCGGTGTTCAATTAGGCTGGAGGCGGAGCTGGACATGCCGCCGCCGCTTCGAGCGGCCGCCGGGCTCGGTATCTCCTACCGCCCGGTGACCGATGAGGATCTTCCGTTTCTGGCCGCCGTCTATGCGAGCACGCGCGCCGAGGAGCTGGCCCTGACGGGCTGGCCCGACGAGATGAAGCAGCAATTCCTGGCGCATCAGTTCAACGCCCAGGCCACCGATTATGCGCGCAACTATCCGGACGCCGAGCGGCTGGTGGTCCGGCATGACGGCGAGGACGTCGGCCGGCTCTATCTCGACGAGGAAAGCGCGCGATTCAATCTGATCGACATCGCCTTGTTGCCCGCGGCGCGCGGCCGGGGAATAGGCGGGGCGATCCTCGCCGACATCCTCGGCGCTGCGGCCGACGCGGGAAAGCCGGTGACGATCTATGTCGAAAAAAACAATCCGGCGCGCCGCCTCTACGATCGGCTCGGCTTCGTGCTTGAGAGCGACGAGGGCGTTTACGATCTCCTGAGGTGGACCGATCGGGAGCCCGCGGAGAGATGATGGGACATTCGTTTCGGGGGCAGTTGACGCCCCTGTTTTTTTCTATAACCTTCGACTCGTAGGGGGGGACTGCAACATGGGTACACCGTTTCTCGGGGAGCTGAAGCTCATCTCGTGGAATTTCGCCCCTAAGGGTTGGGCGTTCGCGAACGGGCAGCAGCTGCCGATCAATCAGAACCAAGCGCTCTTCTCGCTGTTCGGCACGACCTACGGCGGCAACGGCCAGACCACTTTCGCCCTGCCCGACATGCGCGGCCGGACCTCGATCCACATGGGCGCGGGCTTCACCCTCGGCCAGGCCGCAGGCGAGCCGTTCCACACGGTAACGATGTCCGAGATGCCCGCCCACACCCACTTCGTGAACGCGAATTCGGGCAATGCCGGCGTGGCGCTTGCGGTGGGCAATTTCTTCGCCGCGACGGCAAGCCTCTATAATGCGCCCAACGCTCTCACCACCTTGCTGCCGGCAACGGTCAGCAATACCGGGGGCAGCCAGCCGCACGAGAACAGGCAGCCTTATCTGGTGATCAATTACATCGTCGCCCTGGTGGGCGTCTTCCCGTCGCGGAACTGAGGGGGTCTTCGCATGAGCAATCCATATATCGGTGAGATCCGGATGTTCGGCGGCAGCTTTGCCCCGGCCGGCTGGGCCTTCTGCGCCGGCCAGCTGATGCCGATCTCGGAGAATGACGCGCTCTTCACCCTGATCGGCACCACCTATGGCGGAGACGGGCAGGAGACGTTCGGGCTTCCCGATCTGCAGGGCCGAACCCCGGTCCACCAGGGCAGTCAGGCGGGGATCACCTATACGATCGGCGAGAAGGCGGGGGTCGAGCAGGTGACTCTCACCCAGCAGCAGATGCCGAACCACAATCACGCTTGGGTCGCGTCGAACGCCGCCGGCACGGGGTCGGATCCGACCGGTACGCTGCTCGCGCAGCATCCGACCGCGAGCCTCTATGCCGCGGCGCCGCCGACGGGGCCGATGGCCGCAGGATCGGTGAACGGCGCCGGCGGCAGCCAGCCGCACGAGAACATGCAGCCTTATCTGGTCATCAGCTACATCATCTCGCTGTTCGGCATTTTCCCGCAGCAAAACTGAGGAGTCGCCCGTGTCCTCTCCATTCGTCGCCGAAATCCGGATTTTCGGATTCAACTTCGCGCCCACCGGCTGGGCGCAGTGCAACGGCCAGCTCCTCCCGATCTCGCAGAACACGGCCTTGTTCTCGCTGCTCGGCACCTTTTACGGCGGCGACGGCAAGTCGACCTTCGCCTTGCCCAATATGCAGGGCAACGTCGCGATCAACCAGGGCCAGGGCTCGGGACTCTCGGAGCGCTTTCTCGGTGAGATGAGCGGCACGCCGTACGTGACCCTGATCGATACCGAGATGCCGGCGCACACCCACAACGTCATGGCGAGGGCGACGCCGGGGACCCTGACCGGGCCGGCGCCGGACCGCTCGCTCGGCAGGATGCAGGGCGGCAACGCCTTCCTCGCCGCGAACACCCCTTTGGTCCAGATGAACTTCCAGGAGTTCGCGATCGCCGGCGGCAGCCTGCCGCACAACAATATGATGAACTATCTGACGCTCAATTACTGCATCGCACTGCAGGGGGTCTTCCCGCCGCGCAGCTGATCGGATGGCGGGTCGCCGCGCGCGGCCGTCCCGCCGGCCGACGAGTCGTCACGCAAGAAAGCGCACCCTCGTCAAGTGGTGCGCTTTTTTGTCGATTCACTCCGCAACGATCGGAGGCACCGGAGCGCGCCGAAAATTCGGGCCAAAAATCCGGGAAAGTCATTCCAAAACAAGCCCGACCGAGCCAATTTGATCTAGGCGAGCCTGCTCATCTGTGCCATGCCTGAGCCATCGGGGGCGGATGAGAGTGTGCCGGCAAGGCGCCGCTCCGCCGTTTTGGGGAATAAATCATGGCTACCACCGTCAGTATCACCCGTTCGCACCTTTTTGCCGCGGGAGGCGACGTCGATGGCGACAATGTCGCGGATCCTGGCGACAGCATCATCACGACGATCCGGATCCAGAACCTCACCGCCTTCGATGCGCTGAACCTGACCGTTACCGATACATTGCTCGGCTCGACCCTGGTCGCCGGAAGCGTCAAGATCACCCCGATCGCTTTCGACGATTCCTATACGGGCGTCACCGGCAACACCCCGATCACCTACGGCTCGCTTCAGGGCGTGCTCGCCAATGACGTGGATCCCGACGGCGCCGGCGGCAATGCCGGTTTGAGCGTGGTCAGCATCAACGGAGTCGCGATCGGCGGCAACATCGCCGTCACCGGCGGTACGGTGAACATGTCGGCGAACGGCGGCTTCACCTACACCCCGACCACCGGCTTCAACGGCGTCGCGACCTTCAACTACACGATCGTCGACGCCCAGAATCTCAACAACGTCACCACCGGTGTCGTCACGATCAACGTCAATGGCGGAATGATCTGGTACGTCGACAATGCCTATGCCGGCGAGAACGGGGCTTCCGACGGCTCCTATCTGAAGCCTTTCACCAATTTCAATTCTTTGAACGACAACGGCACCGGCGCCGGCGGAACGCCCGGAACGGCGGATGGGATCGTCGGCGACGACGACGTCGACGGCGCCGGCTCGACCATCTTCGTCTATCACAACAGCGCTACGCACTACGCAACCGGAATTGCGCTGGAAGCCGGCCAGAGCCTGATCGGCGACGGCAATGCCTTGCTGGTCAACGGCCACAATATCGGCGGCACCGAGCGGACCGGCGGAGTCGACAATGTCGCGACCAACGCGATCATCGATCATGCCACCTACGGCGTCCAGCTCGCCACCGACAATATCGTCAAGGGCGTCGACCTGGTCGGAACTACTGCCAACGCGATCGGCATCTCCGACGGCAATGGCAGCGTCACCACCGGCGCCAACACCGCGCTGGTCAGCAATGTCGCAATCTCCGGCCAGGGCCAGATCGTCGACATCGATCAGGGCGGCAAGATCGACATCACCCTCAACAGCGCAGCCTCGACCAGCAACGCCAACGGCGCCGGCAACGGCGCGATCGATCTCAACACCGTCCAGGGCAGCTTCACCGTCACCGGCGCGACCACGATCGACGCCAGTGCCGCCGCCCAGACCGGCGGCGGAATCGACATCACCAACGCGTCCGGAAGCCTGGCCTCCACCTTCCAGGGCAATGTCACGATCAATTCGGCCGCGACCAATGCGATCAATTTCCAGAACAACAGCACCGGCACCAGCACTCTGACCCTGTCGGGCTCCAGCAAGAATATCGACACGACGAGCGGCACCGCGCTCAACATCGACACCAATACCGGCGCCACCGTCTCGATCACCGGCGGCGGTCTCGACATCGACACGACCGCCGGCGGCAAGGGCCTGAACCTGGTCAGCACCGCGTTCGAGCTGACCGGTACCGTCAATACGATCGACGTGGCCAGCGCGCAGATCATGACCGTCGCCAATGCCACGGTCACCGGCGGAGTGACCTTCCAGTCGCTGACCGCGACCGGCAACAGCCCGGGCGTCGCGATCGACATCAACAATCTCGACGGCAACGCCTTCACCGTCACCAACGGCACCACCATCGCCAACACGGTCGGTGCAACGATGGATGCGATCAACATCCGCGGTGGCTCGTCGACCAATTTCGCTTTCCAGGGCACCACCGACATCAACAACGCCACCGGCGACGGAGTCGAGCTCAACGGCGCCAACGGTACCGTGACCTTCTCCGACCTCCAGGTCGACACCGTCGCGGGCATCGGCCTGTCGATCATCAACGCGACCAACACCGTCACCGTCACCACCGGCGCGATCGGCGCGAGCAACGATCCCACCGGGGACGCGGTCAACATCAGCGGCGGCACCGGCGCGGTCGCGATCGGCGCCACGATCAGCAAGACGACGGCCGGAAATATCGTCGACATCAGCGGCCACAGCGGCGGTCAGATCGACATCACCGGAACCTTGTCGTCGACCCTCCAGGGCAGCGGCATCGCGCTCGCCAACAATGGCGGCGGAATCATCAATTTCACCCATTCGGGGACGGTCATCAACACCAGCGCTTCGGCCAGTGCAGCGATCGCCATGTCGAACAATGCGGCGACCGGTGCGACCGTCAACTTCACCGGCGGAACGCTCGCCATCACCACCGGCTCCGGCGCGGGAATCACCGCGACCAGCACGACAGTAGGAGCGGGGACGATCAACATCACCGGTTCCGGCAATACGATCGTCTCCGGAGCCGGTGCCGCGATCAATATCGCCAACACCAATATCGGCTCGAACGATATCACCTTCCAGAGCGTCTCGGCGGGAACCGGCGTGGGCAGCGCCGGCGTCGGAATCAGCCTCGACAATACCGGTTCGAACGGCGGCCTTCACATCACCGGCACCGGCTCGGCGGGATCGGGCGGAACCATCCAGCACAAGACCGGCGTCGACAACAGCAACACCGCCGGCATCGGCATCTATCTGAACAACACTTACGACGTTCAGCTCAACCGGATGCAATTGAACGATTTCGACAATTTCGCGATCCGCGGCAACAACGTCACCAACTTCACGCTTGCCGACAGCACCATCAACGGCATCAGCGGCAACGTCACCAGCGCCGCCGACGAAGCGGCGATCCGCTTCGACGGCCTGCTCGGCGTCGCCAGCATCACCAATTCGAACCTCCAGGGCGGCTGGGAATATATCGTCAAGGTGCTCAATTCGAGCGGCACCCTCGACCGCTTCACCGTCGCCAATACGACGATCGGCAACAACCACGATTCCAACACCGGCAATGGCGGCGACGGTTTCCAGGTCGTCGCGAGCGGCACCGCGACCGTCAACGTTTCGGTGACCAACAGCATCTTCCAGGGCGCCGGCGCCAACGTCGTCAACTTCAGCGCTCAGAACAGCGCGAACATGGACGTCGTGTTCCGCAACAACAATATCAGCAACAACCACGCCAATCAGGCCGGCGCCACGTCGAACCTGCTCGTCTTCAGCACCAGCACCGGCAACGTCACCTACGACATCCAGAACAACACGATCACCGCCGACACGGTCTCGGCCATCCACAATACCAGCAACGGCATCGCCGTCGCCAAGGGCGTTCCCGACACCGGCTCGGGCGGCACGATGAGCGGAATCATCAACGCCAACACGATCGGCAACCCGGCCGTTGCCGAATCCGGCTCGGCCTTCACCGGACTGTTCGTCTCGTCGCTCGGCTCGGGCACCCACACGACTCTGATCACCAACAACAATATCTATCGATTCGCCGAGGAAGGCATCTTGCTGAAGGCGAACGACCCGCTGACCGGCGGCAACAGCGTCCTCAACGCGACCCTTCTCAACAACGACACGCTGAATCCCGATTCCATCCCGGGCGGCAACGCGGCCTTCGCCGGAATCTGGGTTCTCGCCGGATCGGGCTCGGGCACCGAGACCAACACGATCAACCTGGTCCTCGGCGACGCCAACAATGCCACCAACAAGAACGATTTCTCGACCGGCGATCCGGCCGGCTTCTCCGACGTCGAGATCCAGGAGCTGGGCAGCGGTTCGGTGATCAACCTGTCCAAGGCGGGCTCGGTGGCGGCGACGGTCGCGGGGGTCGTTCAGGCCGACAATAACAATGGCGCCTCGACTTCGGTAGATTCCACGGGAACGATCAACCTCGTCACCGCCGCCACCTATCGGGTGATCGCGACGCCGGCGACCGCCTATGAGGACGGTTCGACCAATATCGTCTACACCTTCCTGCGCTACGGCGACACGAGCGCGGCCGCGACGATCAACTTCACGGTCGGCGGCACCGCCACGTTCGGAACCGACTATACCCAGTCGGGGGCCGCGAGCTTCACCACCTCGGCGGGCTCGGTGACCTTCGCCGCCGGCAGCGCGACCGCGACGGTGACTCTCGACCCGACCGTCGACGCGAGCGTCGAGAGCAACGAGACGATCATCCTGACCATCACCTCGGCCGGAGCCTCCAACCCGACCTCGGCGACGGCGAAGATCCTCGACGACGATACGCCGCCGATGCTCCTCGCGCCGGGCGGCGGATCCGACCAGACCAGCGCCCAGGGCGGCGAGCACAAGGATCCCGTGACCGACGGCACCGGCAATCCCCCGGTCCCGCCCGGCGACGGCGGAACGCCCCCGCCTCCGCCGCCTCCTCCGCCGGTCGTGGTCGACGACGGAATCGTCAGCCAGAGCGAGCTCAACCTGATCGTCGATGCCGCGATCCAGCGCTGGGCCGATGCGGGCGCCAGCGCCGAGCAGCTCGCCGCGATGCGCGGAGTCTCGGTCTCCGTCAGCGACATGATGGGCGTCTATCTCGGCTCGAGCAGGCTCGGCCAGATCCGGATCGACAGCGACGGCGGCGGCTTTGGCTGGTTCGTCGACTCGACCCCGGGCGACGACAGCGAATATGAGGGCACGGGCAGCCGCTTGACCGCGGACTCCGGTAGCGCGGCCGAGCATCATGTCGACCTTCTCACCGTCGTCATGCACGAGCTCGGGCACCAGATCGGCCTCGAGGACAGCTACCGGCGCGCCGATTCCGCGGACCTGATGTTCGGCTATCTCAATCTCAGCGAGCGGCGCCTGCCTGTCGCCGGCGACGCCGACGGCGCCGTCCCCGGGCCGATGGGACAGGAGGAATATGCGCTCGGCCCGATCGCGGTCACCGGCACCCTTCCGGGCAACAAGGCGGTCGACATCATCTTCACCTCGATCGTCAACAATTTCTCGAACCAGGTCATCCCGGTCTTCAACAACACCAGCACGGTCGAGGACAGCGCCGCGGTCGACAGCTTCCCGAGCGTCACCAGCGCGATCGATCCACTGATCGTCGACACCGTCTCGATCTCGAGCACGATCTTCATCGACGCCAACCGCAACGGCGTGTTCGATGCCGGCGAAGGCGTTTCGGGCGTCGCTTTGACCCTCTACGCCGATGCCAACGGAAACGGCGTGCTCGACGGTGCCGAGCTGACCAATATCATCGCGACGACGACCAGCGGCGCTCTCGGCGCCTACACCTTCGCCAGCCTCGCCGAAGGCAATTATGTGGTCAGCGTCAATGCCTCGAACTTCAACTCAGGCCAGCCGCTGTTCGGCACCTACAATGTCACCGGCGTTCCCAACGATCCGGACGACAATGTCGACAATGACGATAACGGCCTCAACGGCCCGAGCAGCACCGTCATCACCAACCCGATAACTCTCAACTACAATGCCGAGACCCAGTCGGACGGCGGAGCCATCCCGAAGAACGACGTCAACAACACGCTCGACATCGGCTTCGTCGCCAACGTCGCTCCCGACGCGGTCGACGACAGCGTCTCGGTCGCCGAGGATTCGGGCGCGAACGACCTGACCTCGCAGCTACTGACCAACGATACCGATGCCGACGGCGACACTCGGACGATCACCTCGGCCACCCAGGGCGCCCACGGCACGACCAGCGTCGTCGCCGGGGTCCTCACCTACACGCCGGCCGGCAATTATAACGGCACCGACACCTTCCAATACACGATCAGCGACGGCAACGGGCACACCGATACCGCGACCGTCAACGTCACCGTCACCGCGGTCAACGATCCGGTCACCGGCACCGCGCCGCCGACCGCGACCGTCAACGAGGATTCGGTCAACGCCGCGATCACTGGCCTGTCGATCAGCGACGTCGACGCGACGCTCGCGCCGGCCGGAGTCTATGAGGTCACCCTCTCGGCGACCCACGGCACGTTGACCCTGACGACCCTCACCGGGCTCACCTTCACCGGCGGCAGCGACGGCACCGGCGATACGACGATGACGTTCCACGGAACGCTCGCAGACATCAACACCGCGCTGGCGACGGCGAAATATTCGCCCGATTCCAATTATAACGGCTCGGCGCAGATCGGCCTGCAGGTCACCGACACGTTCGGTGGAATCGTCGCCACCGGCACCGGCGTCGCGACCAACGATAGCGACAACATCGCGGTCACAGTCACCTCGGTGAACGATGCTCCGGCCGGTACCGACGACAGCGCCAACGCGGTCGAAGGCTCCACCTACACCTTCCTCACCAGCGACTTCTCGGACGGCTTCAGCGATCCGATCGACACGCCGCCCAACAATTTCGCGGGGGTTAAGATCACCACCCTCCCGAGCGCGGCAGCTGGTGTGATCAAGCTCAACGGAACCGCGATCAACGCCGGCGACATCATCACCAAGGCCCAGCTCGACGGCGGGCAGCTGACTTTCGTTCCGGCGGCCGGCTCGGCCGGCACCTCGCCGACCTTCACCTTCCAGGTGCAGGACGATGGCGGAATCCTGAACGGCGGAGTCGATCTCGACCAGTCGGCGAACACGTTCACGATCAACATCGCCGCCAACAACATCGTTCCGGCACTCGACCTCGATGCCAATGACAGCGTCACCGTCGGCACCGGCTATTCCGGCGCTTACACCGAGGGCGGAGCCGCGGCGCCGATCTCGGACACCGACGTCTCGATCACCGACGCGGACGCTGGCGACGACATCGTCAGCGCGATCATCACGATCACCAACCCGGAGACGGGCGACAAGCTCAACGTCGGCGCGCTGCCCGCCGGGATCACAATTGACGGCACCAGCACCGATACGATGGTCAAGCTCGTCGGCCCGCCCGGCACGAGCAAAGCCGACTTCGAGACGGCGATCGAGGCGATCACCTACTCGAGCACGAGCGATAACCCGACCGACGGCGGCACCAACCTCTCGCGCGCGATCACCGTCGTCGTCAATGACGGCCAGGGCAACAGCAACACGGCCACCGCCAACATCGCCGTCACCGGCATCAATGACGGTCCGGCCAACAGCCTGGGAGGAACGATCGGCACCGGCGAGGACGCGATCCAGGCCTGGCTGAGCGGCATGTCGGTCTCGGATCCGGACTCCGGCGGCAACGACATCAGGGTCACCCTGAACGTCGGCCACGGCATTCTCGACATCGTGACCAATGCCGCCGGCGGCCTCACCGCAGGCGACATCAGCGGCAACGGCACCGGCACGGTCGTCCTCACCGGCACCCAGGCCGAGATCAACGCGACTCTCGCCGCGTCGAACGGAGTCACCTACACGCCGACGACCAATTACAACGGCGCCGACACGCTCACGGTCACCACCAACGATCTCGGAGCGACCGGGACCGATCCGGGGCTCACCGGCGACGGCACCAGCGAGCAGACCGTCTCGACCCGGACGATCACGATTTCGGCCTCGAACGACGCGCCCGTCGTGATCAACGGCGGCACCGCGAGCGCCACCGCCACCGACGAGGATACGCCAGGGGCGGGCGAAACTGTGTCGAGCCTGTTCTCGGGTCACTATTCGGACCAGGCCGACGCCCAGTCCAGCGTCTCCAATCCGACCGGCTCCTCGCCCGGCTCGTTCGGCGGAATCGCGGTGACCGCGGTCAGTTCGACGGCCGAGGGCCACTGGCAATATCTCGATACCAACACCTCGACCTGGACGAATATCGACCCGGTTTCCGACTCCTCGGCTCTGCTGATCGGCGCCGGAACCCAGATCCGCTTCAACCCGGCGCCCAATTACAATGGCCCGGCGCCGACCCTCACCGCGCATCTGATCGACAACAGCCTCGGCTTCGGAATCACCTTCGGACAGCATGCCGACCTTTCCGGTGTCGGAGCGACCGGCGGTCAGACCGCTTACTCGACCGGCACGGTCGTGCTCAGCGAAACGGTCAACGCCGTCAACGACCCGCCCTCGGGCACCAGCTCGACGATCAGCGCGACCGAGGACACGGCGCGTCCGTTCACTACCGGCGATTTCGGCTTCACCGACACCGCCGACAGCGGCGACACTTTGTCGGCGGTCACGATCACCGGAGTGACCGGCGGCAAGATCTTCTACGACGCGGACGGCGCCGGCGGCGCCGATCCGGTCGAGGCGACCCTGCCCGCGACCTACACGGCCGCCGACATCAATGCCGGCAAGCTGACCTTCGTGCCGACACTCAATCTCAACGGCACGGGCGCGGGCTCGGTGACCTTCCAGGTCATCGATTCCAGCGGCGCGGGCAACAATATCGATCCCAGCGCCAACACGCTGACCATCGACATCGCCGCGGTCAACGACCAGCCGAACATCCCCAACTCGCCGACGATCACCGTCGACGAGCAGGTCGCGACGATCATCAATCCGGCGATCACCGTCAGCGACGCCGATCTCGATGCGCGCAACGGCGGCAGCGGCGATTATGGCGGGGCTTCGTTCGCGATCAACCGCGCCGTGGCCAATGCCCAGGACGTGTTCAGCTTCGCGGGCGGCGGATTGTTCACCGTCTCGGGCAACAATCTGCAGGCGGGAGGCCAGACCTTCGCGACCTTCACCCAGTCGGGCGGGATCCTCAATATCAGCTTCACCAGCTCGGGCACGGCCGCGACCACGGCTCTGGTCAACGACGTTCTCCAGCACCTCCAATATACCAACACGTCGGACACGCCGCCGGCCTCGGTCACCCTGCTCTACGTCATCGACGACGGCGCGCCCGGCGCCGGCCAGGGTACGGTGAGCGGGGGCAACAATATCGACGGCGGCCAGGTGGTGATCAACATCACCGACACGGGCGAGGGCCCGGCCCTCGACCTCAACGGCGCGGGTGCCGGCACTTCGGCGACTCTTGCCTACACCGAGAACCAGACCGCCCAGCTGATCACGCCCGCCGCGACGGTCAGTGACATCGATTCGCCCAATTTCAACACTGGCGTGCTGACCCTGGCCTTCACCGCCAACGGCTCCGCCGACGACCGGCTCGAGGTCATCGACCAGGGCTTCGGCCAGGGCAAGATCTTCGTCTCCGGCAACGACATCTATTACGATTTCGGCACCGGCGTGGATGGAATGGGCGATCCAATCCTCGATCCGCGGATCATCGGCACCTTCACGGGCGGCACCTCCGGATCCGATCCGCTGGCGATCGCCCTGACGTCGGACGCCACCGTCGCCGTCACGCAATTGCTGCTGCGCGATATCGGCTATTACAACGTTTCGGATGCGCCGGTCACTGCGGCGCGGACGGTGACCTACACCCTGACCGACGGCACCGGGAATACCAGCAATTCGGCGACCGCGACGATCAACGTCACCGCGGTTCCCGATACCTCTGTGGCCAATGACGACAATTTCTTCACCGACGACAATGTCCCGGTCGGAGGCAATGTCTTCGACGAGCATGGCAACGGCAACGATTACGATCCGGAGGGCAACCCGCTCACCGTCACCGCGGTCAACGGATCGGCGGGCAATGTCGGCAACCAGATCACCCTGGCCTCGGGCGCCAAGCTGACGCTCAATTCGGACGGCACCTTCACCTACGATCCGAACGGCAAGTTCAACTCGCTGGTTCCGGTCGATTCCGGAGCGGTCAACGTCTTCGCGATCGACAGCTTCACCTACACTCTGAACGGCACCGACACCGCGACCGTGAGCATCGGCCTGTCCGGCATCATCTCGCCCGGAGACATCTACAAGGGCGACAGCGACGACAATGTCATCACCGGTACGCCGGCCGACGATTTCTTCCTGGTCAACCAGGGCGGCAACGACAATCTGAGCGGCCTCGGCGGCAACGACCTCTTCCTGTTCGGAGCGACTCTCACGTCCGCCGACATGGTGAACGGCGGCGCCGGCAACGATCAGATCGCGATCCAGGGCAATTATCCGGCTTTGACCCTCGGATCGGGCGTCGTGTCGGTCGAATCGCTGGCGATCATGCCCGGGTCCGACACGAGGTTCGGCGATCCGGGGACCAACTTCTACGATTACAATATCACCACGGTCGACGCGAACGTCGCCGCCGGCGCCCTGATGGTGGTCGACGCCAACCGGCTTCGGGTCGGCGAGGACTTCACCTTCAACGGCTCGGCCGAGAGTGACGGAAGCTTCTTCATCTATGGCGGCAACGGCGTCGATACGCTGACCGGCGGCGCCAAGAACGACGTCTTCTATTTCGGCGAGAACGGCCAGTGGGGCTCGTCCGACACGGCCAATGGCGGACCGGCCGGCACCGATCAGCTGGCGCTGCGCGGCGATTACACGATCGTCTTCGGAGCCGGCCAGCTGGTCAGCATCGAGAGCATCGGCCTCGTCTCCGCGCTCGACACGCGCTTTGGAGCGCTCGGTACGCGCTACGACTACAATCTGACCATGAACGACGGCAATGTCGCCGCCGGCCAGCGGATGACGGTCGACGGCGCGCCGCTCGCGGCGGACGAGACCCTGACCTTCAACGGCAGCGCCGAGACGAACGGCTCGTTCCGGGTGTTCGGCGGCGCCGGCGCCGACACCATCACCGGCAGCCAGGGTGGCGACATCCTGTCCGGCGGGCGCGGCGCCGATTCCCTGACCGGCGCCGGCGGCAACGACACCTATCTCTACAGGTCGGTGCTCGAATCGACCGCCGCCAGCAAGGACACCATCAACGACTTCAACACCGGCGATAAGATCGATCTGTCGGCAATCGACGCGATCCTTGGCGGCGGCACCAGCAACGATGCCTTCAGCTTCATCGGCGCGAACGCCTTCCACAACGTCGCCGGTGAGCTTCGTGCCACCAACGTCGGCGGGACCTGGACGGTGCAGGGCGACGTCAATGGCGACGGCGTCGCCGACTTCGAGCTGACCGTGGTCGTCACCGACGCTCACCCGCTCGCCGGGGGCGACTTCGTCCTGTAATCGGAAGGCTCCAGCTCGGCGAGCCGGAGACCGGCGAGGACGGGAAGCCGGTGGATTGCCGCGCGCGGGCACTCGCTCGCTGCGTTTAAAGCGTGCGGAAGCAAGGATTTAGAGCAAGCCGCACAATCCGGAAATCGCGCCGCTTGATCTGGAAGACGCCATCCATCTGTGCCACCATGGCGGCGGACAGTGGGCCGCGAGAGCGCGCGCGGCCCGCAAATCGGACGATATTTGGGGGCTCGTCATGGCGGTCAACATAAGCGGGACGCGCCGAGCCGCCCAGCTCAACGGCACGAGCGAGGCCCCGGTCCTCGATCTCAACGGCGACGGCGCGGGCACTTCGGAGACGCTCGCCTATACGGAGAACCAGACCGCCCGGAAGATTACCCCGTCGGCGACGATCAGCGACCCCGATTCGGCCAATTTCGGCGGCGGCGTTCTGACCCTGACCTTCACCGCGAACGGCACCGACGACGACCGGCTGGCGGTCATCGACCAGGGCTTTGGTCAGGGCAGATATTTCATCAGCGAAAATCAGATCTATTACGATTTCGGCACCGGGTTCGACCAGGACGGTCTTCCAATCCTCGATCCGCGGGTGATCGGCACCTTCACCGGCGGCACCTCCGGATCCGATCCGCTTGTGATCAGCCTGACGGGCGACGCGACCGTCTCCGTCACTCAGGGGCTGCTTCGCCAGATCGGCTATTACAACGTCTCGGACACCCCCGTCGCCGGGTCCCGCACATTGAGCTACACCTTGTCCGACGGCACCGGAAACACGAGCCTCGCGACGACCGCGACGATTGAGGTCACCGCCGTTTCCGACACGGTCGCGAATGACGACAGCTTCTTCACCGACGAGAATGTCGCGGTCTCGGGCAACGTCTTCGACGAGAATGGCGACGGCAGCGACTACGACCCGGAGGGCAATCCGCTCACCGTCACCGCGGTCAACGGCTCCGGGGCCAATGTCGGCACCCAGATCATACTGGCTTCGGGCGCCAGGCTGACCCTCAACTCGGACGGCGGTTTCAGCTACGATCCGAACGGAAAGTTCAATGCGCTCGTTCCCGTCGAGTCCGGGGCTTCCAATTTCTTCGCCATCGACAGCTTCACCTACACATTGAACGGCGCCGACACAGCGAAGGTGACGATCGGACTCAACGGCATCGTCTCGCCCGGCGACATCTACAAGGGCGACAGCGACGACAATCTCATCACCGGCACTGCGGCGCCCGATTTCTTCCTGGTTGACCAGGGCGGCATCGACGTTTTGACCGGGCTCGGCGGCAACGACGTCGTCCTGTTCGGGGGGACTTTGACCTCGGCCGACTCGGCCGACGGCGGCGCCGGCATCGACCAGGCCGTCATCCAGGGCGATTATTCGGCCGGGGTGACTTTGAGCTCGAGCTTCGTCGGGTTCGAATCGTTCGCGATCCTGCCG
>JBKPOT010000022.1:0-64081 GCA_046733235.1 Pseudomonadota bacterium | reverse complement strand
GGGCGGCGGAGGCGCGGCGGGCGGTGGCGGCGGCGGCGGGGACGCCTCCTGCGCCCTGGCGGCGGCGAGCACGTCGTCCTTGGTCAGCCGCCCGTCCTTGCCGGTGCCCTTGATCTTCGAGGGATCGAGATGATGCTCGAGCACCACCCGGCGGACCGCGGGCGACAGAGTGAGGCCGCCCGAATCGCCATGCTCCTCCTCGTCCTCGGCCTCGGGCGCGGTCGGATCGCCCCTGGGCGCGGGGGTCTCGCCCGGACCGGCCGGATTGACCGGAGTCTCCGCGGCCGCCGGCGTTTCGGCAGGCTTCGCAGCTTCGGCGGGAGCGCCCTCGCCTTGCTCGATTCGGGCGATCGCCGCTCCGACCGCGACCGTATCGCCTTCTTTGACCAATTGCTCGCCCATCACTCCGCCGACCGGCGCCGGCACGTCGACCGCCACCTTGTCGGTCTCGAGGCTTGCGATCGGCTCGTCCGCTTTGACCGGGTCGCCGGGCTTTTTCAGCCATTGGCCGAGGGTCGCCTCGGTGATCGATTCGCCCAGCGTCGGAACCTTGACTTCGGTCGTCATCCTAATCCCTTCAACCGGCTTTTCTCTGAGCGCCGGGAGCCGCATCGTGGCCGAGCGCCTCGGCGATCAAAGCCGCCTGCTCGACGGCGTGGCGCTTGGCAAGGCCCGTGGCCGGCGAAGCGGACGCCTCGCGGCCGGCATAGATCGGCCGCTGCGGCTTCAGCCCGGCTTCGCGGAGCCGCCGCTCGATCCGCGGCTCGACATGGGTCCAATAGCCCTGGTTCTTCGGCTCTTCCTGGGCCCAGACCACCTGCTCGATATTGGTCATGCGCTTGAGGCGCGCCAGGAAGGCCTCGCCCGGGAACGGGTAAAGCTGCTCGATCCGGACGATCGAGATGTCGGTATCACCCGCTTTGTCGCGCGCCTCGATCAGCTCGTAGGCGAGCTTGCCGGTGCACAGGATCAGCCGCCTGACGTCGCCGTCCGCCGGCGGGCTGGGATCGGAGACGATCCGCCGGAAATGGCTCTCGCCGGTGAAGTCGGCGAGGCTCGAGACCGCTTTCTTGTGCCGAAGCAGCGACTTCGGAGTCATGATCACCAGCGGCTTGCGGAAATCGCGGTTCATCTGGCGCCGCAGGATGTGGAAATAATTGGCCGGGGTCGTGCAGTTCGCGACCTGGATATTGTCCTCGGCGCACAGCTGAAGGAAGCGCTCGGGCCGCGCCGAGCTGTGCTCGGGGCCCTGCCCTTCATAGGCGTGCGGCAGGAGCAATACGAGGCCGCTGGCGCGAAGCCATTTGGCCTCGCCGGCGGCGATGAACTGGTCGATGATCACCTGGGCGCCGTTGGCGAAATCGCCGAACTGCGCTTCCCACAGAACCAGGGTCTGGGGATCGGCCAGCGACCAGCCATATTCGAAGCCGAGCACTCCGAACTCGGAGAGCGGGCTGTCGCGGACCTCGAAACGAGCCGGGCCCACCCGGGTCAGCGGGATATATTTGTGGCCGTCATTCTGGTCGACCCAGACCGAGTGGCGCTGGCTGAACGTGCCGCGGCCGCTGTCCTGGCCGGACAGGCGCACCGGATGGCCGTCGCGAAGCAATGTGCCGAAGGCGAGCGCCTCGGCCGTCGCCCAGTCCAGCCCTTCGCCGCTCTCGAACATCTCGCGGCGGGCGTCGATGATCCGGAGCAGGGTCTTGTGGACGGCGATATTGTCCGGGACCGTCGTGAGTATCTTGCCGACTTCGCGGATCAGGGCTTCGTCGCAGCCGGTGGCGACGTTGCGGCGCTCGGTGATCGCCGCCTTGGGCTTGCCGAGGCCCGACCAGGCGCCCTCGAACCAGTCGGCCTTGTTGGGCAGATAGGATTTGGCCGCCTCGAACTCGCCTTCGAGGAAATCCGTGAAGGTCGCGATCTCGCTCTCGATCCAGTCGGGCCCGATCACCTTCTCGGCGACCAGCCGCCTGGCATAGAGCTCCGAAATGGGCGGATGCTCGCGGATCGCGGCATACATGAGCGGCTGGGTGAAGCTCGGCTCGTCGCCCTCATTGTGGCCGAACCGGCGGTAGCACCACATGTCGATGACGATGTCGCGGTTGAACTTCTGGCGATATTCGATCGCCAGCTTGCAGGCGAAGGTCACCGCCTCCGGATCGTCGCCGTTGACGTGGAGGATCGGCGCCTGGACCGCCTTGGCGACGTCGGACGGGTAAGGCGAGGAGCGGGCGAATTGCGGCGAGGTGGTGAAGCCGACCTGGTTGTTGATGACGAAATGCAGGCTTCCGCCGGTATTGTAGCCGGGGATCCCGGAGAATCCGAAACATTCGGAGACGATGCCCTGGCCGGCGAAGGCGGCATCGCCGTGGAGCAGGACCGGGAGCACCGAATCCCCTTCGCTGTCGCCGCGCGCGACCTGCTGGGCGCGGACCTTGCCGAGCACCACCGGATCGACAGCCTCGAGATGGCTCGGGTTGGGCAGAAGCGACAAATGGACGCTGATCCCGTCGAACTCGCGGTCCGACGAGGTGCCGAGATGATATTTGACGTCGCCCGAGCCGCCGACGTCCTCGGGATTGGCGGCGCCGCCGGCAAATTCGGAGAAGATGGCGCGATACGGCTTGCCCATGACGTTGGCGAGGACGTTGAGCCGGCCGCGATGGGCCATTCCGAACACCATCGAGGCGACTCCATATTGGCCGCCATATTTGATCACCGCCTCGAGCGCCGGAACCATCGATTCGCCGCCGTCGAGCCCGAACCTCTTGGTCCCGACATATTTGCGGGCGAGGAATTTCTCCCACTGCTCGGCATGGACGACCTTGGAGAGGATCGATCTCTTGCCCTCGGGCGTGAATCGAATCTCGGCCTCGCGCCCTTCCATCCGTTCCTGGAGGAATCGCCGCTCCTCGACGGCGTTGATGTGCATATATTCGAGGCCGACATTGCCGCAATAATTGCGGCGGAGGATGTCGACGAGTTCGCTTATCGTCGCTTTCTCGAGGCCGAGCGCTCCGCCGAGGAAGATCGGGCGGTCGAGATCGTCCGGGCCGAAGCCGTGATATTCGGGAGTGAGATCCTTCGGCATGTCGCGCTTGGCGAGGCCGAGCGGATCGAGATTGGCGGCGAGATGGCCGCGCACCCGGTAGGTGCGGATCAGCATCATCGCGCAGATCGCGTCGTTGGCCGCCCGCTCGACCTCCGCCTCCGATTTGCCCGCTTTGGCCGCGTCGGCCCTGGCGGCCACGGCGACCGGCGCGGTGAGAGCGCTCAGGGTCGGATCGAGCCCGGCATTGACCTCGTCGAGCTCGACGAGCGGCCAGTTGGCGCGCGCCCAGCTGGGTCCCTGATCCCGCTCGCCGTCGCCGTACATGCTCACGCTGAATCGCCTTCTCGAGATCGATCGCCGGAGGAAACGCGCCGGCCCCTATCCTATCTCCCTCAGCCGCGCAAAAGCGCGGCGAGGGTGGTTCCGAGCTCAGATGGGCTCGGGGAGACCCGGATTCCAGCCTCCTCCATCGCGGCGATCTTGTCCTCGGCGGCGCCCTTGCCGCCCGAGACGATCGCTCCGGCATGGCCCATCCGCCGGCCCGGAGGCGCGGTACGTCCGGCGATGAAGCCGACCGTCGGCTTGGAGCGACCCGCTTTGGCCTCGTCCCTGAGGAACTGGGCGGCATCCTCCTCGGCCGAGCCGCCGATCTCGCCGATCATGATGATCGACTGCGTCTCCGGATCGGCGAGGAACAGCTCGAGAACGTCGATGAAATTGGTGCCGTTGACCGGATCGCCGCCGATCCCGACCGCGGTCGACTGGCCGAGCCCCTCATTGCTGGTCTGAAACACCGCCTCGTAGGTGAGGGTGCCCGAGCGGCTGACCACTCCGACCGAGCCTTTCTTGAAGATGTTGCCGGGCATGATCCCGATCTTGCACTCGTTCGGGGTCAGCACGCCCGGGCAGTTGGGGCCGATCAGGCGCGACCTCGAGCCGGAAAGCGCCCTTTTCACCCGAACCATGTCGAGCACCGGAATGCCCTCGGTGATGCAGACGATCAGAGGCACTTCGGCGTCGATCGCCTCGAGGATCGAATCGGCGGCGAACGGCGGCGGGACGTAGACGACGCTGGCATCGGCGCCGGTCGCCTTCACCGCTTCCTCGACCGTATCGAACACCGGAAGGCCGATATGGGTCTGGCCGCCCTTCCCCGGAGTCACGCCGCCGACCATCTTGGTCCCGTAGGCGAGCGCCTGCTGGGTGTGGAAAGTGCCGGTCTCGCCGGTCATTCCCTGGGTGATGACCTTGGTGTTCGAATTGACCAGGATCGACATTCATTAACTCCAGACTTCGCCCCGGGATGGGCGGCACATGATTACGTCATGGCTGGCGGACAAAAGTCCGGCCGCCTCGTGGGGCGCTTGAAAGCTTGCCGGACCCCTTAGCGACCATCCGCTCGCAGTCCACCACCAAAGCTGCGGCGGGACGGCGGGGAAACTTCATTCCCCGTGCTTGCGCCTCGCCCGAGCGGCGGCGGCCGGAGTCAAAACATAGCTTTCGAGGACCACCTGGTCCTGCCAGCGCGCGTGCCAGATCGAGAACTCGGCTCCTCCGTCGAGATAATCTTCCTCATATTCGCCGAGCCTCGCTCCACCGGGCAGCGGCGGCTCGCGAAGGTGCGCCCGGACCCGGTTGGCGGCGGTTCGGACGTCGACGAATTTGGCGGCGACGCGGCACACCCGCGAATAGCGATGGTCCTCGCTCTCGCCGGTGATCGCGATCCACGCCTGGACGGGCCGCCTGACCTTGTAGAAGTCCCCGCGCCTCGCCCAGGTCATGCTCACCAGGGGTCCGGGGATGCTTCCGGGATTGACCCGCTCGACATCGCCTCGCTCGAATCGCGCTTCGCCCTGGAGGCAGACCCGAACGAACAGATCGATCACTTTCTCGGAGCGCGCGTCCATGGTCGGCGAGGCGGTCGCCAGCAGGGCGGGCAAGGCGAAGAGCGGGATCATGGCCGGATGCGCGCACTCGGACGAGGCTGGGCCCGGGACCCCATCAGCTGAGAATTTCGGCGATCATGGGCCGTGGCGCCTCACCTGTTCGCGGGCAGAATGAAGAGCCGGATCGCCGGGTTGGACAGGCTGCGGGGTCGATCCGGGGGACGCGCGCATCATTTCACCTTGGCCGTCGTGACGATGAACGTGCCGACCTTCATCCCGGCTCCGCCCTGCATGCCGAAGGCGATTTGCGTCATTTCGTTGCCCATGTTCCTCCAGCTTATCCTCCCCCGCGCAGCGTCAATGCTGCCGTCGCGGGCGCCGAAGGCGGTCTCGGCGATCGCTGCGATCGCGGCGATGTCGGTCTCCGACGGCAGCGAGCTGGTCATGACGCAGGACGGGACACCGCCGCGCCTGGTGATGACGAGCTGCAGGGGCCAGACGCCGTAGACGATGCCGAGCTTCTTACTCGCGCCCTGGGGCTGGAAGTTCCACGGCGCGGCAGTGGCCGCAGCGATACGCGCCTCCGGATTCGGGCCAGGATCGAGGCAGATCGCCTTGAACGCGGCAGCCAGCCTGGCGGGGTCGCCCGGCGTCATCAGCTCGTCGAGCGACTGCGCGCCCGCGGCCGAAACGCCACCCGCCAGGGCGAGAATCCCAATTGCCAGGACCGACCGGATCATCGGCTCAGGCCAGGCTCGAGTCGATGGCCTTGCACGCCACGAGCAGCTCCTTGACCGCGTCGACCGAAACCTGGAAATTGGCCCTGGCGGCCTCGTCGAGCTCGATCTCGACGATCCGCTCGACTCCGCCTTCGCCGATGACCACCGGGACCCCGACATAGAGGTCGTCGACCCCATATTGGCCGGTGAGGTGGGCGGCGGCGGGGAGCAGGCGCTTCTTGTCCTTGAGGAAGCTCTCGGCCATCATGATCGCAGCTGTGGCCGGGGCGTAATAAGCCGAGCCGGTCTTGAGCAAAGCGACGATCTCGCCGCCGCCCGAGCGGGTGCGCTGGACGATCGAGTCGATCTTCTCCTGCGTCGACCAGCCCATCCTGATCAGATCGGGGATCGGGATCCCGCCGACGGTCGAATAAGCCGGCACCGGAACCATGGTGTCGCCATGGCCGCCGAGCACGAAGGCGGTGACGTCCTCGACCGAGACCTCGAATTCCTCGGCGAGGAAGTGGCGGAATCGGGCGGAATCGAGCACTCCGGCCATCCCCACGACGCGGTTGTGCGGGAGGCCGCAAAATTCGCGAAGCGCCCAGACCATCGCGTCCAGCGGATTGGTGATGCAGATGACGAAGCTGTCCGGGGCGTGGGCCTTGATGCCCTCGCCGACCGCCTTCATCACTTTCAAATTGATCCCGAGCAGGTCGTCGCGGCTCATTCCCGGCTTGCGGGCGATCCCGGCGGTGACGATGCAGACGTCGGCGCCGGCGATCTGGGAATAATCCTGGGTTCCGGTCAGCCTGGCGTCATAGCCTTCGACCGGGCCGGCCTGGGCGAGGTCCAGTGCCTTACCCTGCGGAATGCCCTCGGCAACGTCGACCATGACGATGTCGCCGAGCTCCTTGATCGCCGCCAGGTGGGCGAGCGTTCCGCCGATCATTCCGGCGCCGATGAGCGCGATTTTCTTGCGAGCCATGCGACTCCCCAGCCTTTCCTTGATGCCAAGCGGAGCGGCCGCGAAGGGCGGCCGGATGCGGCGCCCGCTTAGACCCGCGCGAAGGTACGGGCAACCGCCCGGACGGCTTTTTTGGCCTCAGCCCGCGCTCTCGGATTCGTCGAGATAGAGCCGCTTGCCGGCCGGATCGAGCCAGACCCGCACCGGCCTGCCGCTCTCGGGATCGATGAACCTTTCGTCGGTCGGCCGAAGCCGATCCCTCCGCAGCGGCTTCAGCCTTTCCTGGTAGCGGTTGCGCTCGAAAACCAAAGCGGCGGCGAGGCAGCCGAGCGCAAGGACCATCGGCCACAGCCGGGAATCCCCGAGCGCCCCGACCACGCAGAAAGCGAGGCCGAGAAGGGCGGCCGCGATGATGAGGTTGCGAAGGATCATGACTGGGTCTTCGGAGTCGCCCGAACCGCGGTCCCGTAAGCGACGACCTCGTTCATCGTATCGCCGATCGAGCCCGAATCGAACCGCATCATCACCACCGCATTGGCTCCGACCAATTCGGCGTTGGCGACCAGCCGGTCGATCGCCTGGCGGCGCGTATCCTCGACCAGGGAGGTATATTCGTGGATCTCGCCGCCGACGAGCGAGCGAAGCCCCGCCGCGATATTGCCGCCGAGGCCGCGGCTTCGGACGACGACTCCGAAGACCTGGCCGAACGTCTCGACCACGTCGTGGCCGGGAATATTCTCGGTGGTGGTGACGATCATCATTCCCTCCTATTTGCCGGCGAGGCGGGTGATCATGTCGACCCAGTGATCGACGTCGTCGGCCAGCGCCTTGACCGGAAGCCTCTCGTCGCGGCCATGGGCGCGCATGTCGTCCGGAACCACGCCCCACGAGCCGTCGACTCCGTAGACCGGGATCCCGGCGACCCGGAACGGCCGGGCGTCGCTGGCGCCGGTGCTCATCTCGGGCATGATCGGAGCGTTGGGGAAGCGGCGATGGACCGCGGCGGTGTAAGCGGCGACGACGTCGGGCCGAAGCGGCGAGGCGAGCGACATCGCCTGGTTGTCGGTCCGCTCGACCTTGATCCCCGGATCGGCAACCAGCCGTTCGAGCTCGTCGCGGACCGCGGCGGGCTCGACTCCGGGCATGATCCGGCAATTGACGGTGACCCGGGCGAGCTGCGGAAGGGCATTGTCGGCATGGCCGCCCTCCAGCCGGGTGGCGACGCAGCGGGTCCGGGTCAGACCGACCTCGCCCGGATCGGCCTCGATCGCGTCGGCGGCCCGGCCGTCATTGGGGTTGGCCAGCCAGGCGCGCATCGCGTCGCCGAGCGGTCCGCGCTCGCCCTTCTGGCGTTCGGTGAAATAGGCCCGGGTCGTCTCGTTGAGCATCGGCTCGAACCGATAGGCTTCGAGCCGCTCGATCGCGTGGGCGAGCTGGTAAATGGCATTGTCGGGGCGCGGCTTCGAGCTGTGGCCGCCGCGGTTGCGGGCGGTGAAGCTGTACATCGAATAGGTCTTCTCCGCGGTCTGCAGAGCGAATCCGAGCGGCCGCCCGTCCGGAGCAAAGCCGCCGCCGCCGCCGTCCGAATTGAGCGCGAATTCGGCGTCGGTCCAGTTCTTCCATTCGGTCGCTCCGAGCCGGGCGCCGTTGCCGCTGGTCTCCTCGTCGCCGGTGAACAGGACGACGATGTCGCGGGTGGGGCGGAAGCCCGAGGCCCTGAGCTGGAGAAGGGCGGTGGTGACGGCGGTGATGCCCTGCTTGATGTCGCTGGTGCCGCGTCCGTAATAATAGCCGTCCTGCTCGACGAACTTGAACGGGTCGGTCGACCAGTCCTCGCGGCGGGCCTCGACCACGTCCATATGCGCCATCAGCAGGATCGGCTTCTTCCCCGACGGCCGCGCCGCCGGCCAGCGCACGATCAAAGCCGCGGTCTGGTTGCCGGGATTGCCCTCATAAGGGAGGATGTGGATGTCGGACTCGGCCCAGCCCGCCGCCCTATACTGGTCGGCGAGATAGCGGGCGAGCTCGGGCACCTTGCCGCGCCCCTCGACGGTCGGGATCTCGATCGCGTGCTGGAGGATGTCGCGCGCTCTGGCGTGCCAGTCGGTGGACGGCGGCGCGGCCAGAGCGCTCGAGGACAGAAGGACGGATGCGGCGGCTGCGAGAACGAGACGCATGAAGAGGCTCCCCGGTTGATGCGGCGCGGAAGCTGGACCGCGCGCGATGCGCGGTCAAGCTGGCTCAGACGCCCTCGCCAAGGCCATGCCCTTGGCTCAGATAATCCTCGCTCTGCATCTCGATCAGCCGCGAGGCGGTGCGCTGGAATTCGAACGATCCGTCGCCCGACTCGTAGAGATGCTCGGGCTCCGCGTCGGCCGCGGCGAGCAGCTTCACCTTATGTTCGTAGAGCGCGTCGATCAGGGTGACGAAGCGCGCCGCCTCGTTGCGCTTCTCGGGTCCCATCACCGGGATTCCGACGATGATGATCGTATGGAAATGGCGCGCGACGGCGAGATAGTCGGCCGCTCCGCGCGGCTCGCCGCACAGCCGCCTGAACGAGAAGACCGCGACGCCCTTGAGGCTCTTGGGAACATGGAGGATCCGTCCGCCGCCGAGCTTCAGATCCTCGGTCGGGACGTTGGCGCGGTCCTCGGGCGGATAGTCGGTGAGGCGAAAGAATGCGGCGCTCAGAGCCGCGGTCGCTTCGGGTCCGTTCGGAACGTACCAGGTCGGGAAGCCGCCGAGCCGTTCGAGCCGGTAATCGACAGGGCCGTTCAGAGGCACCACGTCGAGCTCGCGCTCGATCGTCTCGATGAAGGGCAGGAACAGCTCGCGGTTGAGGCCGCCGAGATAGAGATCGCGTGGAGGCCGGTTCGAGGTGGTGACGATCGTCACGCCCTCTTCGAGCAAATGGGTGAGGAGGCGAGACAGGATCATCGCGTCGGCGGGGTTGTTGACGACCATCTCGTCGAAAGCGAGCAGGTGCGCCTCGCTCGCGATCGCCGCCGCGACCGGCGGGATCGGATCGCCTTCCTCCTTCTGGCGCTCGGCGCGAAGGCGTTGGTGGACCTCGATCATGAATTCGTGGAAATGGACCCGGCGCTTCGGCTCGACCGGGATCGCGGCGAAAGCGAGGTCCATCAGCATCGATTTGCCGCGGCCGACCCCGCCCCAGAGATAGAGGCCGCGCGGCTTCGGCGCCGTCCCCGTACCAGTCAGTCGCGACCAGAGCCCGGGCTTGTGCCGCAGCCGATCCGCCAGCCGATCGAGCAGAGCGACCGCTTTGGCCTGGTCGGGGTCGGGCTTCAGCTCCCCGGCCGCGAGCAGGGTCCGGTAGCGCTCGGCAACCTCGCTCATCTCATTCGGGACGTGTTTTGCGCGCCTGCTTTCGCAAAGCGCCGGAGAAGGCCGCGACCGCCTCTTCTTCCTGGACGAGCCGGCCCCGGAAGAAGGCGAGGCGGCCGGTCTCGCGCAGGAGCTCGACCTCGGCGTCGAGCGGGATTCCGATCCGCCCCGGCGACAGGAACTGGGTGTTGAGATCGAGGGTGACCGCATAAGCGACATTGGCCCCGGCGAGCCGGCCGCCGGCGAACAGGCACATGTCGATGAAGGTCAGGATCGCGCCGCCATGGACGACATCGCCGAGATTGGAGTGGCTCTTGTCCGGAAACATCCGGCACCGCGCCCGCCCCGGCCCCTCGGCTCGAACGAGCAATTTGCCGATCGTTCCGTGAAAGCGCTCCATGTCGGCCAGATCCCAGGTCGACCAGCCGGGATGGTCGGGATCGGGCTGGTGTCGGATCAGGGGGTGGATGTCCATGGCGCGGTGCAGTGGAGACAAAACCCCTCCCTTTCAAGGGAGGGGGTCAAGGGATGGGTGGCGACTGAGCCGGCTCGATTCCGGGGAATGAGCACAGCGCTTCGGTAGCATCAATTGGCTCAGCGCCAACCCAAACCCTATGAAAGGTGGTAGACACACATCGGTATGGTTGTCCGACCCTCACGCTCCGCCGGGTAAGCGCTTGTTCTCGAGATATGACCGCCACCTGCGAGTAAGTTTGCGCCCTCGCAACTTGTAAACTCCGGGAAGGGTGACGGGCGCACTTTCGACGGCTGCATTGTAGTCCGACATTAGTAGCAGCACATCGCATGCCTGATAGCCGCGAGCAGCTGCAGTCTCGACGCGATGAAGAATTTCTCCAATTTTCTTGGCCGCGTCCTCGTGTGCGAACATCGCTCCTAAGACGTCCGATGATAGGATAAAAACAAGCAAGGCAATCAGGACACGAGCGAGTGAGATTTGAGTTTCCGTGGGCAACGCCGGAACAGATCTCCACAGGACAAGGCCAGCGAGAATGCCTACTCCTAGGAGCACCACGCGAAGTGCTATGGCGCTGGTCTGCTGGAGATCTCGTGTCCAGTAGGCCGATTCCTGAATAAGCTCGGCTAGCCGGTGATGGCCCGGCTCCGATCGGCTCGCAAAGTAACTCTCTTCTCGCATGAGCGGTCGACCGGTGATCGAGACCGTGAAACGATCGAAGATCCGGAGACGTTGCTCCGCCGACACCTGTTCACCAAGACCACTCGCTATGAGCACCACTCGACGGGCCTGATCGCCCGTTGATCGATGCCTTCTCTGTATTCGTCCGAGCCAAAGTCTACATGCCACGAGAATGAAGCCAAGACCTGCAAGGTTAAGCAACGTCGCGCCGTCGTGGACGAATACGGATGTGGCCGCGAGGACGGCTAGGACAAATTGCGCCCCCACCACAAGAATCTGGAGTGATTGCGAACGATTCAACTCTGCACGTTGATGTGTGAGGAGTCGATCGATACCGAAGGCCCCCGACGCTTCGCGCAATACGGTCCTGATGAAGTCGTCCTTACCGCGCGTATATGCGCCTAGGTCGTGTGGATGGGCTACGGCGAGTTCGCGCTTCAGCTTAATATAGCGCTCGGCGAGGTCACGATCAGCCGTTAACTCATCCCTAAACACAAGCATCCGCTGCCCCCAAACACTATTCCGCGGGACCAGGTGGAGGTGGAATTTGGGTCGCCCATCGGCTTCCCGCTTGGTCATGAATACGTGTTCGTCAGCTCCCTCTACGTGCTCACCAATCTCGTATCCTAGGTCGGCAAGCGTCCCTATTACGCGTTCGAGCTCTGACCATTCCCGAAGGGTTAGCAAAACGTCGATCGTGGGCTTCCCAGCGGCACCTTTGACCGCGCTGCTACCAACATGATCAATAAAGCAGCGTGCCGGCGAGATCGCTGCGCGTATCGCCTCCGCCTCGCTTGAGAACCGCGCGTCCCAGCCAGAATCGTATACAACTATGGAAAGGGCGGGACCGCGGTCGTCCATCACACAGTATGGGATTCTGAGATCGTATCAGCTAGGCTGCGCCACATCCCACGTCAAACCGCCCGCTCCACCAGCATCTTCTTGGTCTCGGCGATCGCCTTGGCGGGGTTGAGGCCCTTGGGGCAGACGTTGGCGCAGTTCATGATCGTGTGGCAGCGATAGAGGCGGAATGGGTCCTCCAGTTCGTCGAGCCGCTCGCCGGTCATTTCGTCGCGGCTGTCGGCGAGCCAGCGATAGGCCTGAAGCAGGATCGCCGGGCCGAGGAAGCGGTCCGAATTCCACCAATAGCTCGGGCAGGAGGAGGAGCAGCAGGCGCACAGGATGCACTCGTAGAGGCCGTCCAGCTTCGACCGGTCCTCGGGCGACTGGAGCCGCTCGCGGCCCGAGGGCGGCGGAGTGACCGTCTGAAGCCAGGGCCTGATCGACGCATATTGGGCGAAGAAGTGGGTGAAATCGGGAACCAGGTCCTTGATCACGTCCATGTGCGGAAGCGGAGTGATCCTGACCTCGCCTTTGATATCCTCGATCGCGGTCGTGCAGGCGAGGCCGTTCCTGCCGTTGATGTTCATCGAGCAGGAGCCGCAAATCCCCTCCCGGCACGAACGGCGGAAGGTCAAAGTCGGGTCGACCTCGTTCTTCACCTTGATCAGGGCGTCGAGAACCATCGGCCCGGTCTCGTCGAGATCGAGCTCGTAACGGTCGTAGCGCGGATTCTCGCCGCTGTCGGGATCGTAGCGGTAGATCCTGAAGCTTCGGACCCGGCGCGCTCCGGCGGGCGCCTTATGCTCGCGGCCCTGGCCCTTGATCCTGCTGTTCTTCGGGAGGGCGAACTCGGCCATGCGTCGATCCTTGTGCTGCGGTGCAGATAGCGACTGGGCGGGCCGGGCTCAATGGCGAAGCGCCGGCCCCTTCTCCCGTCATCCTGATGAGAATCAGGATCTATGAACACGGCCTCGCCCGGAATTGCGTCGACCGTGTTCATGGATCCCGGGCCCCTGGATCAAGTCCAGGGCAGGCAAGCCCGGGATGACGAAGAAGGGTTAGAGCAGCCCGTGCCTGGCCAGGCTCTCGCACAGGATCGTCTCGATCAACTGCTCCTGCGTCAGTCCCGCCGCTTTGGCGGAGCGGCCATAGACCTTCTCCGACCAGAGATTGGCGTTGAGATTGACCTCGAGGAACTGGACCTTGCCGCCCTCGCGGTCGAGCCGGAACTCGTAGCGGCCGTAATCGAACGGCCGGAACTCCTCGACCATGTTGCGGGTATGCTCGGCGATGATCGGCATCCATTCCTTGTCGTCGAACTCGATCAATTGATATTTCTGGCTCCGGTCGACCAGGTCGCGCTTCTCGTAATAGGTCCTGAGGTGCGACGGATCGGCCTGCTCGAACAGCATCATCGGCATGATCACCGGCTCGCCGTCGATCGTGATCACCGGGACCTCGACGTCGCTGCCGTTGAGGAAGGGCTCGACGATCGCGTCATGCCCCTCGGAATGGATCGAGGCGATCGCCGCTTCGACTCCCGCCCAGTCGCGCGCGTCCTGGACTCCCCAGCTCGCCGAGGAGGCGTTGGGCTTGATCACCATTCTCTCGCCCGGCGGGCAACGCGACTTCTCGACCGGGGCGCCGCGGCGGTAGATCGCCCAGGGGGCGGTCGGGATCCCGCGCGCCGCCGCCGCGAGCTTGGTCAGCGACTTGTCGTCGGACATGCCGCGAAGGATCGGGCTCGCTCCGAGGAACGGGATTCCGTGCCGCGTGCACAGCAATGGCAGCATCATCTCGCTGTTGAGGAATCCGCCCCGGTTGAGCAGAGGGAAGACGAAATCGACGTCGGGCTTGTCGAACAAGGCGTCGTAGCGATCTTCCAGGACCAGGTTCAGCCCAAGGCCTTCCAATATTTGGCGGACCTCGACATGGTAGAGCGCGTGGTTGCCGTCCTCGGGATGGAGCCCGCCCGGCCATTTGGCGTGCTTGGCGATGAACATGATCCGCAGCCGCTTCTTCGCTTCTTCGGGTATCGTGAGAGGGCGGATGGGATCGGACACTATTGGCCTTTCACTGGGATTGGAGGGGCTTGAGCTTGCCCCGGCGCGGCGGACATAATGCCGCCACGGTCCGAGGCCAAGTGCGGCGACGATGAGCTTGACGAGTGTAAGTGACGCGGAAGCGACGCGGCTGATGACGACGGGCGGCGACGCCCGGCTGCTGCTCGACCCGGCCACCGGCCTCAACCGCTATTACTCGGCGCCGCGGCCGAGCGAGGTGCTGGCTTACGCTTCGTCAACCGCCAACGACATCTCGCCCGAGGCGTTCGAGCAGGCGAAGGAGCTGCTTGCCGAGATCGGCACGGAACCGTCGGCGGCCGACTATCGCGACCGGCTCGAGTCGATGCGCGATCGAATCCGCCGGGCCTACTCGATCGGCGCCGACGTGGAGATCGTCTTCGCGCCGTCCGGGACCGATCTCGAATATGTCGCTCTGGCCTGCGCGGCCGGAAAGAGCGAGGCCGGGATCCACAATATATTGCTCGGCGCCGACGAGGTCGGAAGCGGCTGCATCCATTCGGCTCACGGCCTCTATTTCGCCGAGAGCACCGCGCTCGATATCGCGACCAGGCCCGGCGATCCGGTCCCCGGGCTCGGAGCGACCCAGGTCGAGATGATCGACATCCCGGTCCGCGACGATCGCGGCCGGCCCCGCCCGTCGGCCGAGATCGCGGCGCGGATGGACGAGGCGATCGAAGGAGCGGAAGCGGGCGGCCGCCATGCCCTCGTCCACGTCGTCCACGGCTCCAAGACCGGCCTGATCCTGCCCTCGCTCGCCGACATCGACCGGCTTCGCGAGTCGCATGGCAAGTCGATCGGATTCGTCGTCGACGCCTGCCAGGCGCGGATCACCTCCCCGGCGATCGCCGATTATCTCGAGCGCGGAGCGATCGTCTTCGTCACCGGATCGAAATTCATGGGCGGACCGCCGTTCAGCGGCTTCGCGCTCGTGCCGCCGGCGATGGCTCGGGCGGCGGCGCCGCTTCCCGAAGGCCTCGCCACCATCTTCCGCCGCGCCGAGTGGCCGGCCGGCTGGCCCGGCGCGGACATCCTGCCCGACAGCGCCAATCCCGGCCTTCTGCTCCGGCTCGAGGCCAGCCTGTTCGAGCTCGACCGCTTCCAGGCGCTGTCGCTCGAAGCGGTGACGCGGGTGATCCTCGCCTTCCACGCGGCGGTGCGCTCGCACATTATCGAGACCACTCCGGCCCGGCGCGTCGCCCCCTACCCGCCGGGCGACCGCGGGGAGGCCGACAGCCATCCGATCGAGATGCGCACCCTCTCGACCCTCGACCTGTCGCTCTACGGCGGGGGCTCGGCGACGTTCGAGGATGCCGGCCGCTGGCACAAGGCGATGACGGCGCTCGGAGTCCGACTCGGCCAGCCGGTCAAATGCGTGAAGCTGGCCGACGGCGGCTGGGGAGCCACTTTGCGGGTCGGCCTCTCAATGCCCCAGGTGAGCGAGCGGGCGGCTCTGACCGATGACGCCCTCAGGGCCTCGTTCGAACAGGACATGGAGCTGGTCCGGGCCGCGCTCGATTCTGTGGCCGGATAGCAAGAACCCCCTCCCGCGGGCGGGAGGGGGCCAGGGGGTGGGCCGTGCCGAAGCCCACCCGATTGCCCGAGCGACAGGGGGATGCCGCGTCAGGCCTCCACTTCCTCGGCGCGCCGGCCCCACTCGATGTTGCGGGTGAGGTACATGACCGCCGCGAGGGCGAGGAAGAGCATCACCGAGCCGATCAGCAGCGAGAAGGCCTCGAGGCTGAGCAGGACGTAGAGCAAGGCGTAGAGCGAGGTCAGCAGCGCGCAGATGAAGGTCGCCCGCCGCCAGCTCTTCAGCACCGCCGCCGAGTAAGCCGTGATCAGCCCGATGATCGCCGCGCTCGCCGCGAGATAGGCGAGGGTGAAGCCGATCACCTCGGCGAAGGCGAGCAGCATCACGAAGAACAGGATCAAGGCCGATCCGACCAGCAGATATTCGACCGCCGACACCTTCACCCCGCCGATGATGTCGAACATCAGGAAGGCCAGGAAGGTGAAGCCGATGAACAGGAAGCCGTATTTGGTCGCTCGGTTGACCTGCGAATAGAGGTCGACCGGCTGCATCAGGCTGATCCGCGCCTCGTGCGCTCCGGCCGTCGCCGCGTCCAGGCCGGGATCGTAGGCCGATCCCATCGACTGGTCGGGCTGGTCGCCGCGCCCCGGCCTGGTGAGCGGCCCGGTCGAGACCAGAGACTGGCCGAGAGCGAGATTGCCGAGCTTGTAGCGCGCGGTGAAGCCCTTGGCGCTGACCGCCGGATTGTCCGGAAGGAAGCCGCCCTGGAAGCTCGGGTGAGGCCAGGTCGAGCTGACCCGCCAGACCGTATCGCCCGCCTGCGGCAGCAGCGACAGCCGGCCGTTGCCGCGAAGCTCGAAGGCATAATCGACGTCGATCGGAGCGCCGGCGAGCGAGGCGGCGTCGAACGCGGCGAAGAAGCCGTCGCCTCCGGTCGTCGAGGTGCCGCCGCCGGCGGCGAGTCGGAGCCGCCGCCCGCCGACCACGACCCGGGGATTGGCGCCGAGCCCGCGCGCGACGCTGATACCGAAGCGAAGCTCGGCACGGTCGAACGCCATGTCGCCGACCGCAACTCCGGAGCGTGCCAGATCGGCCGGCAGAGCGAAGCGCGCCTTTCCGCGCATCGCCGCATCGTAGACGACGACCTGGTAGATCGAGCGCTTGCGCGCGGTCGGCCTGATGTCGGTCGAAAGGTCGACCGTCTCGGGCGAGAGGGTCAGTTCCTCCCAGACCTGGCTGGTCCGGACCACCGATTTGGCGCCTTCATTGACCGTCTCGCGCATCGTCTTGCGATAAGGGATGACCAGAAGCGGTCCGGCGATCGTCTGCGGGCCGCCATAGCCCTGGGCGATGCTCGTCTTCGCCTGGTTCGATTCCTGCTGGCGATCGTAGACGAGCAGCCAGATCGAGAAGAGCGGGACGCTCAATAATATGCCGATGAGGATGGCGAGGGTCAGCTTGGAGCCCGGGGAACGTTCGGAGGTCGAATTCATGCCTGTATCTCCCATTCGCTCCGGCGGGGCTAAGGGAGGCGCTTCAGGCAAGAGTGGGAGGTGCGTGCGTTTTCGGTGGCGGCGGCGCGGTCTTTCGATGCGCCGGCTCGAGCCGGCTCAGTGAAGCGGCTTGCAATAGCGGCCGCGCTCCTCGGGCGCGGCGCGAAGGCGCGTATCGAGATAGTAAGCGACCATCCCGTCGATTCGCCGGTCGCCCGGAGGAATGAAGGCCGCCGCGTCGGTCTTCCAGCCGGCGATGCATTGCTCCTTGCTCCGGTCCGAGGCGGCGCAGTCGAGCAGATTGCCGAAGGCGCCGCGCCAGGCGAGGAAATCGGCCCGGCTCATCGGCGCGCCATGGCCCGGGATGAGCGTGGCAAACGGCCGGGCGGCGATCGCGTCGAGCGCCTTTCGCCAGCCCTCGGGGCAGGCGGTGTCGAGGAACGGCACCGGAGCGACGACGAGGTCGCCGGCGATCACCACCCGGTCCCTGGCGTCGTAGATCCACACATCCCCTTCGGTGGCGGCGAAACGCGCGAGATTGACCTCGAGCCGGCGCCCGGCGATCCGGATCCGGCCCGAGACGATGACCGGCCGGGTCGGGCGAAGCGAGGCCGGATCGTCCATCGCAGCGAAATCGCCCCGGATCTCCGCGGCCTGCTCGGCCGGGACGCTGCCGGACGCCAGATAGCGTTCGGCCGAGGCCCGGCTGACCGGGAAGAAGCCGGTCAGAGCGCCTTCCACGGCATTGCTCGCGTAGAGCGGCGCCTGGGGAAAGGCGGCCCTGATCTCGGCATTGCCGCCGCTGTGATCGAGATGCCAGTGGCTGTTGACGATCGCCGCGATCGGCCGGCCGCGCGCTTTGGCATAAGCCAATAATTTGTCCTGATGGGCGGGATGGCGCCCGGTATCGATCAGGATCAGGCCCCGCGGCGCGTCGAGGAAGATGCTGTTGCCGTCGGGCTGGCGTCCCGGCTCGAACCCGCCCTCGACGAGATGCCAGGCCGGCTGCCGGCCGGCGGGGCGCGACGGGGCCGGGCCGGTCGCGAGGAAGACGGCGAGAGCGGCGAGCAGCCTCCTCACGTCCGTTCGAACCGGATCAGGCAGGCGATCAGCCACAGGCCGGCGGCGATCAGCAAGGGTGCGGTGTAGAGGCCGGGGAAGTAGCCGTCGGCGGCGGACGCCAGGGCGATATGGCCGAAACCGTTGGCGATCTCGAGCAGAGCCCAGACCCAGGCGATCGTCCAGGCCGCCGGGCGGCCGCGCCGCACCAATGCCCACCAGCACCAAAGGCCGAGAGCGACCAGGCCGCAATTGACGACGACGAAGCCGGCCGAGCGCTCGATCCCGATCAGCCCGGCGACGAATCGGGCCGGGCCGAACAGGTCGTAGAGCCTGAACACATATTCCTCAACCGAATGCGCCGCCTGGACGAGGACGAGGATCAGGAAGGCGGCGCGGATCCGAGGCTCCATTCGCCAGATTGATACGGCAAATTGGGCGAGACCAAGGCAGGCCCCCGGCCGCGGCTTCCCCCTCAGCGACGCGGCCCGAACGGGTGAGCGGGATCGAAGGCCGGACGGCCGACGGGCGCGGTCGCCATCTTGGGCGTCCGCGCTTCGAGCGCGGCGAGCCAGCGCGCCGTGGCCGAGCCCGCCGAAAATTGCGGCTGCGACGGAGTGATCCCGGTCTGCGACTCCCAGGAGGCGATCAGTCCGTTCGCCTCGGCGACCGCCGCGGCGAGCGGCTGCGGCTTGCGAAGCGCATGGTTGATCATCGCGTCGCCGAAATAGGTCCAGTCATTCTCGGCGGCGCAGCCGAACGAGGTGCGGTCGGCCGAGGCGGCGGTGACGATCGCGGTCCGGTCCGATTGGAGCACCGGCACGAACACGCCCGAATAGCAGGCGCTGAGGATCAGCAGCCGGTTGGAGAGGCCGAGCTGGTCGAGCATCAGCCGGAGCCGGCTCGGCGAGATCGCGCCATAGCCGTTGTCGCCGTCGTTATAATAAAGGCCGAACGGCGCGCCGTGGCTGGTGGTGAACAGGACGAGCGCGTCCTCCTGGGCGTCCGCAAGCTCGGCGATCCGGGCAAGGACGATCCCGAGCGTCTCCGGAGTGCCGCGCGGCAGGGCGCTCGGCCCCGAGCCGTCGCTTCCGGCGAGGACGATGGTGCGCCCTGCGGCGCCATAGCGGCGCTGGAGGACGTCGCCGGCGACCCGCGCCTCGCGGCCGAACACCGGGTCGCTGTCGAGAGCGATCGAGACCACATAGGCATCGACGATCCCGCGCCGCTGCGGCGCCAGCGCCCGAAGCGCCCGCTCGAGCTTGCGATGCTCCTCGAGCTCCGCCGCCGGCGAGCGATCGCGCTCGATCTGCATGCCGTCGTTTGCGCGGGCCTCGACCTCCATCGGGCCCACGCCGGCGACCAGGGGCGAGAGGATCGGGCTGTGCCGGGGCGGCTGATAGGCTTGGGTGGACGCAGCAACCGGCAGAGCGAGCGCAAGCGCGGCCACCAGCTTCAATCTGATCTGCATCCCCTGATTCACTGCCCGTCCTTGCTTTGATTCGATCTTGGCGGAGTCGGAGCGGTTTGCAACGCTGCTTCCGGCAATTTAGTGATTCAATCTGTAAAGCGCAACTTGACGCTTTACAGATCGTCCCTTATTTCTTGCGTGTGGAGATAGCGAGCATCCGCCACAAGGCGCTTCGGCGATTCGTCGAGACCGGCACACCGAAGGGCCTGGATTCGAGATTGGTGGAACGGCTTCGCAGGATGATCGCCTATTTGACGGCGATCGATGCGACCGAGGAATTGCATGCCCCGCCGAATTGGGGGGCGCATGAGTTGACCGGCGACCGCGCCGGCACCTGGTCGCTGACCGTTACGAAGAACTGGCGGATGACGTTTCGGCTGAATGATAACGGCGCGATCGCCGACCTGGACCTGGAGGATTATCACTGATGGCTATCCGAATCTCGACCGCTTTCGCCGTGCATCCGGGCGACTGGCTGCGCAACGAGATCATCAAGCCTTACGGCCTGAGCGTGACCGAGACCGCTCGCCATCTCGGCGTGACTCGCCAGTCGATAAGCAGCCTGCTCAACGCCCGCGCCGGCCTGTCGGCGGATATGGCGATCCGCTTCGAGAAGGGTTTCGGAGTCAAGGCGGACACCTTGCTCCGGATGCAGGCGACCTATGAGCTCGCCCAGGCGCGTGCCAATGAAGACGCGATCAGGGTGGAACGATTCAGCGCGGCGGCGTAGCTCCTTGGAACCGACAATCCCGGGCGGTGACGAAAGCTCTCAGTAAACCCGCGCCTTCGGCTTGATATAGTCGATCTCGTCGGTGAGCGTATATTCGTGAACCGGCCGGTAATCGATCCGGACCTGGCCGCGGTCGAACCAGGCGACCGTATGCTTCAGCCAGTTCACGTCGTCGCGCTTGGGATAATCCTCGTGCATGTGGGCGCCGCGGCTCTCCTTGCGGTTGGCGGCCGAATGCATCGTCACCACCGCCTGGCCGATCAGATTGTCGAGCTCGAGGGTCTCGATCAGATCGGTGTTCCAGATCAGGCTTCGGTCGGTGACGTGGACGTCGCCCATCCGAGCGAACACCGCGTCGATCCGCGCCTTGCCCTCGTCGAGAGTCGCCTCGGTCCGGAACACGCCGCAATCGGCCTGCATCACCTTCTGCATCTGAAGCCGGATCTCGGCGGTCGGGCTTCCGCCTTTGGCGTTGCGGAAATAATCGAGGCGGCCGAGCGCCATCTCCTCCGAGCCCTTGGGCAGAGGCCGCTGCGCGGCTTCGGGCTTCAATATCTCGCCGACCCGGTGGCCGACCGCCCGGCCGAACACGACGAGGTCGATCAGGCTGTTCGAGCCCAGGCGGTTGGCGCCGTGGACCGAGACGCAGGCCGCCTCGCCGACCGCGAACAGGCCGGGCACGACGCTGTCGGGATTGCCGTCCTTCAAGGTGACGACCTCGCCGTGATAATTGGTCGGGATCCCGCCCATATTGTAATGGACCGTCGGCCGGACCGGCAGCGGCTGGCGGGTCAGGTCGACCCCGGCGAAGATCTTGCCGGTCTCGGTGATCCCGGGAAGACGCTCGGCGAGGATCTTCGGGTCGATATGGTTGAGGTTGAGGAAAAGATGGTCCTTCTCCTTGCCGACCCCCCGCCCCTCGCGGATCTCCATCTCCATCGAGCGCGAGACGACGTCGCGGCTGGCCAGATCCTTGGCGGAAGGGGCGTAGCGCTCCATGAATCGCTCGCCCTCGGAATTGGTCAGATAGCCGCCCTCGCCGCGGGCGCCCTCGGTGATCAGCACGCCGACTCCATAGACCCCGGTCGGGTGGAACTGGACGAACTCCATGTCCTGGAGCGGAAGGCCGGCACGAAGGACCATGCCGTTGCCGTCGCCGGTGCAGGTATGGGCCGAGGTGGCGGTGAAATAGATCCGGCCGTAGCCGCCGGTGGCGAGGACCACCGCCTGCGACCGGAAGCGGTGGATCGATCCGTCCTCCATGCAGATCGCGATCACTCCGCGGCACTCGCCGCCCTCCATGATCAGGTCGATCGCGAAATATTCGATGTAGAAGTCGGCGTCATATTTGAGGCTCTGCTGGTAGAGCGCGTGAAGCATCGCATGGCCCGTGCGATCGGCCGCCGCGGCGGTGCGCTGGGCCGGCGGCCCCTCACCCATATTCTGCATCATCCCGCCGAAGGCGCGCTGGTAGATCCGGCCGTCCGGGGTCCGGCTGAACGGCACCCCGGCATGTTCGAGCTCGTAGACCGCGGCCGGCGCCTCGCGGCAGAGATATTCGATCGCGTCCTGGTCGCCGAGCCAGTCGGAGCCCTTGACCGTGTCGTACATGTGCCAGGTCCAATGGTCGGGGCCCATATTGCCGAGGCTGGCGGCGATCCCGCCCTGGGCGGCGACGGTGTGGCTCCGAGTCGGGAAGACCTTGGTGATGCAGGCGGTCTTGAGCCCCTTCTCGGCCGAGCCCATCGTCGCCCGAAGCCCCGACCCGCCGGCGCCGACGACGACGACGTCATAGCTGTGGTCGACGATCTGGTAGGCGGCGGAGGCCATCAGGCGGCACTCCGGACAGGATCGATAGCGGCTTTGCGGCGCAGGTGCATTTGAGTTCCAGCCTCGAACGGTCGGCCTGTCGCGGCGACCTCGTTTTGACGGCCCCGCTTACAGGCCCGGCATCCCGTCTTGCAAGGGCGGCAAGCGCGTTACCGGCGGCGACGTCCCGCCGCGGGCCGGCGCCCCGATACGCTGAGATCGTACAGCTCGAAATCTCCGTTCCAGCAGGCGATCGTGAGATGCTTGAGGTCGTCGCGCGCGATCGGCACCGACAGCGCCTGGCTATGGGCGCCGCTCGGCGACTGCCAGTCGAGGCGGGCTTCGAGTCGCCCGGGCTGGTCGAGAGAGAAGGCCAAGGCGAATTCGTCGGCGACGATCAGCCAACCGAGTTCCTCGCGCCAGAACGTCTTGTTGTCCGCGCTGGCGAAAAGCGACAGCGGATAGCCCGTTATGGGCCCCGGTTTCATCAGTGGCGGCAAAGGCCTGGACATCAGGCCGGCCGCGTGGGTCGGCGGGCCGCTGTCATTGGCGAGCACGATCCTGAGCACCCAGGGCCCGTCGCGGAGCAGCGGACGGCGCACCTTGCCGGCCACCCGGGTAAAGCCCGCCGGAAGCGGACGGGTCGCGATCGCCATTTGATCGCCCGTTCCCTCGGAACGGCAAATGAGGCTCGACGGAGATGCGGGAGCGCCGGCCGCCGCGGGCGACACGAGGAGTCCGATCACGGTGCTGAGGAGGATGGCGGTCACGGCGCTCTTGCCGCCCGCCCGGTCACATCGGTCACGCCCCTATCCAGACCGGGTGGTTCACCCCACGCTGGCGGTGAAGGCGATCTTGAGCACGGCAAAGATCGCGAACGCCGCGCCTGTGATGGTCAGGAAATTGACCAGGATGATCGAGAAGAAGTGATTGCCCTCGTCATGGACATAATCCTCGATGACGACCTGGAGTCCGAGCTTCAAATGCCAGAAGGTCGAGACGATCAGCAAAAGCATCGGCACCGCCGCCATCGGCGTCGCAAGCCATTCGGTCACTCCGCGATGGTCGAGCGAGGGAAGCCGGATCAGCGACACGATCAGCCAGACGAACAGCAGGAAAGTGGCGATCGAGGTCAGCCGCTCGAGCCACCAATGATGGGCTCCCTCCTGAGCGGAGCCGAGGCCGCGCACCCGCGCGATTGGGGTTTCCGTCGCCATCAGCGTCCCATCACGATGTAGAGCCAGGTGAAAGCGGTCAGCACCAGCGACCCGGCCAGGGTCATGGCCGCCCAGAATTTGTTCTGGTTGAGCTCGAAGCCCGCGCCGGCGTCCATCACGAAATGGCGGAGGCCTGAGAACAGATGCTGGAAAAAGGCCCAGGTCAGGCCGACCGCGACGACGATCCCGTACCAGGACGTCGCCCAGCCGGTGAACGTCTTGTAGGCGTCGGCGCCGCTGGCGGCGGCCATCAACCACCAGACGAAAGCGGCCGCTCCGATCGTCGCCAGGCCGACGCCGGTGATCCGGTGAAGGATCGAGACCAGCATGTGCGGACCCCAGCGCCAGACCGTCAGGTGCGGCGAAAGCGGTCGCGATGGATTGCGGTGCATGGACCGAAAGCTCCCTTTGGACGGACCGCTTCTAGGACCTTGGCGACAGGTTGCAAGGGCGGCGGCTGCGCTCTTCCGTCATCCCAGCGAAGGCTGGGATCCATGCTGACTCATCGGCTTGAGGTCCCTGGCAGCATGGACCCCAGCCTTCGCTGGGGTGACGAGTGTATTTAGGCGCGTTCCCCCCCCCGCAAAGGCTAACGCGATCTTAACCATTCGCGCCCTAACTCGCCGGCGAACCAGCACAACGGGCAAGGCGAGCGAGAAAATGGCGATCAAGCATGGCGAAGTGAGCCTGAACGAGCGGCTCCGTCTGTATGACGGGGACGGCCAGTTCGCCGCCAATTGCCGCGAGATATCCGGTCTGTTCGCCAACGAGGCGGTTCGCGTCGCCAGGCGCTTCTGGTCGCATTTCGGATCGATGCCCGACGTCAACCACCGTTTCGAAGGCGCCGAGCTCGACGAGAAGATCGTCGGCACCGTCACCTATCTCGCCGCCAAATATGGCGATGCCGCCGGTCAGAAATGGGCGGACATGGTCGGCACCTATGTCGAGGAAGCGTCCGAAGCCGGAATCTCGCTGACCACTTTGATCTCCTCGATCAGCGCTTCGGCCGAGGAAGGCCATTCCGTCCTGGTAGAAAAGCTCTCCGACGATCCCGAGCGGCTCGGCCGACTCGCCCGCTGCCTCAACCAGGCGACCCTGCTCGAAGCCGACGTCTTCGCGGCTCATTTCGACCTGATGCGGGCCGCCGCCGAGCGCGAGAATCGCCGCGAACGCGGCGACCAGTTCAACAAGGAGATCGTCAGCGTCGTCGAGCGCACCGCCTCCGACAGCCAGCTTCTGCGCGCCCAGGCGAGCGAGGCCTCGGCCGCCGCGCGCGGGATGCTCGGCAAGACTTCCGAAGTCGCCGCCGCGGCCGAGCAGTCGGCTCTCGCCATGCGCGAGGCGGCCCAGACCGCGGCGGGCCTGATCCGGGCGATCGAGGACGCACGCAACGAAGTCGAGGTCGCGGCCGACGTCGCAACCCGCGCCGGCGGCCAGGCCGCGGACGCGGTCAAGACCAGCCAGGCGCTGTCCGGCCATGTCGAGGCGATCGAATCGATCCTCGGCCTGATCCGCGACATTGCCGGCCAGACCAATCTTCTCGCCCTCAACGCCACGATCGAGGCGGCCCGGGCGGGCGATGCCGGCCGAGGCTTCGCCGTCGTCGCCCAGGAAGTGAAGTCGCTCGCGAGCCAGACCGCCCGCGCCACCGACGACATCAACGCCAAGATCACCGCGATCCAGCAGGCGACGAAGCAGACCGTCGAGGCCAACGGCTCGATCCAGCGCACCGTCGAGGAAGTGCAGTCCTCGGCCGACCGGATCCGCGAGGCGATGGAGGTCCAGGCCCAGACCGTCACCATGATCACCGCCGCGGTCGACGAGACCGCTCTCGCCGCCGACTCGATGTCCTCGACCATCGCAGCGATCCGCGAGGATACCGAGAATGTCGCCCGCGAGATCGACGGGGTGACCTCCAATTTCGGCCATGTCGACGAGCAGATGGCGCGCTTCAAGGCGACCACCGGCCAGTTCGTGAAGACCTTCGCGGCCTGACCGTGGTCCTTCGATACGCGTCTTCGCCAGGCTCAGCCGCTACTCAGGATGAGCGGGTAGGATGGAAGTTTCACCCGCTCATCCCGAGTAGCGCGAGGACTGACCCCGGACTTGATCCGGGGGAAGGCCGACGCGCGTATCGAAGAACCGCGCAAAGTTTCGTTTACCACGGGCATGCTAGGCCTGATGCCGGATCCCGCTATCCGGGTCGGGCTTTACGGCAAGCTTTCAGATGAATGAGGACGGCTCCAAATTGCAGAAGCTGACCGATGGCCAGGTCGCGGCGCGGCTCGCCTCCTACAATCCCGACGGCGGCTTCGAGCGCGACCTCCAGGCTTTGTGGCGCGAGGCCGGCGAGAAACTAGTCGCGACGATGTGCGAGGGCGGCGGCGACGAGGCCGCGCTCCATCTTCACCACCGCCTGACCGCGCCGGTCGATTCCGACTGGATCCAGACGGTCGCGGCCTACGGGATCGAGCTTCACACCCGCAAATTGTCGGTCCCGACCGTGATCGAGAAGCGCGCCGGACTGACCGCCTCGCTCTGCATGACCCTTTACGATCACTTCGCCGGCCGAGAAGAGGTCGGAAAAGCGATCGAGACGCTGCTTCGCCTTCGCACCTACGAGACCGACATCGTCCTCGCCCAGATCGCCCTGCTCGAAGCCAATGAGGCCGCCGAGAATCGCGGCCGTCAGAGCGAGAAGTTCGAGCGGACCGTCGCCAGCCTCGTCGCCAACACGTCGAACGAGGCGAGCCGCCTTCGCGAGAAGACGGCCTCGACCGCCGGATCGGCGCGCGGAATGCTCGGCAAGACCTCGGAAGTGGCGAGCGCAGCCAACCAGTCGGCCCTCGCCATGCGCGAGGCCGCCCAGACCGCCGCGGGCCTGATTCGCGCGATCGAGGATGCCAGGAACGAGGTCGAGGTCGCCGCCGACGTCGCCACCCGCGCCGGCGGCCAGGCCGCCGACGCGGTCAAGACCAGCCAGGCGCTGTCCGGCCATGTCGAGGCGATCGAATCGATCCTCGGCCTGATCCGCGACATTGCCGGCCAGACCAATCTGCTTGCGCTCAATGCCACGATCGAAGCCGCCCGCGCGGGCGACGCCGGGCGTGGCTTCGCGGTCGTCGCCCAGGAAGTGAAATCGCTTGCGAGCCAGACCGCTCGCGCCACCGACGACATCAACGCCAAGATCACCGCGATCCAGCAGGCGACGAAGCAGACGGTCGAGGCCAACGGCTCGATCCAGCGCACCGTCGAGGAGGTCCAGAGCTCTGCCGACCGGATCCGCGAGGCGATGGAGGTCCAGGCCCAGACCGTCACCATGATCACCGCCGCGGTCGACGAGACCGCGCTCGCTGCCGACTCCATGTCCTCGACCATCGCCGCGATCCGCGAGGATACCGAAAATGTCGCCCGCGAGATCGACGGAGTCGAGAGCGGCTTCGTCCGGGTGGACGAGGAGCTCGGCCGATTCCGCTCGACCGCTTCGGAATTCCTCAGCAGCTTCGCGGCTTAGCCCGCGCCTGTCCCGCGGGCGATTCCGCCCCCCATTGTGCCGCAATCCATGATGAGCGATACTCCGCCATCGCGATGGACGAGAAACGCCTAGCCAGGCTGACCGAGCAGCAGCGCATTTGCCTGCGCCACGTCTACGCGCACCGCACCTCGAAGGAAATCGCGCCCCTCCTCGGAATCGAACCGAATACGGTCGACCAGCACATCAAGGCCGCGATGCGCATCCTCGATGTGACCGACCGGCGCACCGCCGCCTGCATGCTCGCCGAGTATGAGCAGGCCCTGCCTACCCGGCCGTTGGTATACCAGCCGCTGGACGTTGCCATCCCGCCGGATCCGGTCACATTCGCTCCATCGATTGGGAGCGGAGGGCAGCAGGGGAGGTTTTCGGGCGAAACGCTGAGGGAAAGCCAGGCGGTGTTCAATGCAATGCCTGCACCTTGGATCCGGGAGTTCCGACCATCTCTGCCCATCTGGGGAGGAAGGCCGAATGACCTAAATTGGGCGCACCGGTTGGGGTGGATATTTGGACTAATGTTGCTGATCGCCCTCACATTCGGCGTCTTTCTGGCCGGAGTTGAAGCCCTGTCGAGGCTTGGTCGAACGATCAGTTTCTAAGATTTTTTGAAACCAAACAGAGGGACGCGCCGCTGATTCAGGCGGGCGCGAGGGAGATTTTTTATGCCCAGACTACGTCAGGAAATCGCTCAGAAGGTAGCCGATCACCTGTTTGCGGCCGAATCTGCAATCGACGTCGCGCTGACCCGCGCCGCCGAGCTTACCGCCGCAATGCCGCAAGCGCGAACCGAGGCGCGCCTTCCTGCCATGGTGGGACAGGAAGCGTTGGACAGGGCATCCGAAGCGTTCATGGCGCTCGTCGAGGCCCGTCGGCGGATCGTCGAAACCCATAAATCCCTCGACATTACCCGGGAGCAAATCGGACTGCGTGAAGTCGATTCGGGCGACACCGTGCCCAAGCCTTCTCCTGGAGGGTTTACGGAAGGACGAGCGCGCACTGCACAGTTTCGCCTCCGCGCCGTCGCATAAACGCGAGGAGGGCCGCTTGACCGGACGGGGCAACCATGATCCGGTTGAGCGGTGAACTACGAATTCTGGGCCCTGCTGATCGGGACTTGCATCTACGCCTTCGTCGCAGGCGGGGCGCCTGAACGGCTTGGAGCCGCAGGATATCTGCTTTCCTGTACGGCGAGCTACATCGTTCTTTCGCTCGCCCCGGTAACCCGCTTCCAATCTGTCGAAGTGGGGGTCTTCGTGGTCGACGTCGTGACCTTCTTAGCCTTTACATGCTTGGCCCTGTTTGCCCATCGCCTGTGGACGATCTGGGTGAGCTCGCTCTTGGGTCTCGGTGTTCTCGGCCATTTGGCGCGATGGCTGGGGCCGGACGTAATACCTTGGGCTTATGCCGTGGTCCTGTCCGTGTGGAGCTATCCTATCCTTGCGATAATGGTGTTCGGAACTTGGAACCATCGACGGCGCGTTGCCCTCCAGGGCGATGATCCTGCCTGGTCAAATGTCCCGCGCCGCTCGATCAGCGAGAGTAGCGGCCCAAACAACTGATCACGATCCGACGTTCGTTGGTTCGCACGCCCAAGGCCCGTTCTACGGGTGGCCGGCGAACAACAATTCTCCGTATATGATTGGCATACCATTCGCCGACCCTGTTCCAGCCGTTGGTATACCAGCCGCTGGACGTTGCCATCCCGCCTGATCCGGCCACACTCAGCCTCGTCGCTTCAGAGTGGCAAGAGTAGGGGTACTGGCGTCGGCAAGGCTCTCCGTGGGGGCCTTGCCGACATCCCGAATGAACACGCACCGGACCGCGGGTATCCTCCCGCGGATGGGGGACTCGCATGCTGAAAGATCGCCGCGCCGCCGCCATGAAAGTAGCCGAGAGGCTTCTTGCCGCCGAGAAAGCCATCGATCGCGCGATCGCGCTCGCGGCGGAGTTCAACGCGACTATGGTTTCCTCTCGCGAGGAAGCCGGATTGTCGGCCGATGTCGGTCAGGACGCATTCGAGCAATCCGCCTCGGCTTTCGCTGCATTGGTGCGGGCCCGAACAGCGATAGTCGAAACGCACAACCAGCTGAGCGAAACAAAGATTCAGATCGGTCTGCGAACTCTTTCCATGGGCAATTTGGGCAAAACCCTGGCCACTCGTGCCCATCGCCAGCACCTGCGGGCGGTCGGCTAGCCCCAAGAGCAAATCGAGCAAGTGGAGACCATTCTCGTGTTCAAGGCCCTCCGGTTCGATGGGTAGCTGGGCTCGGAACCATGCGGCTCGCGAGGCCCTCGAACTCTCCGACGTGGCTGCTGCCCGTCCCCGGCATATGGAATCACCGACGGCGGCGCTTGGCTCGCAACGGTGTCGATCCATCCTGGTCGACCTTCTCCGGCCGCTCGGCGACTCGGCGCCCGCCTGGGCCGATGCCTTAGTCGCAGCGTTCGGATCGCTCGCCGCGACCCTCGCCGCCGGGCCGATTGCCCAGGCGCGGGTGCTGGAGGGCGGGGCGGCCGCGGTCCGCTATCTCGGAACGATCCGCGACGCGATGGTCCATTCGCTTCGGACCGAGGCGCTCGCCGGGCCGCGATTCGCCGATTCGCAGAGCCTGGTCGACTATCTCTTCCTCGACATGGCCTATCTGCCGACCGAGCGTCTTCGGGTGATGTTCCTCAACACCGACAACCGGCTGATCTACGATGAGACGATGGCCGAAGGCTCGGTCAACGAGACCCCGATCTACCCGCGCGAGATCATGCGCCGATCGCTCGAGGTCGGCGCCACCGCCTTGATCCTCGCCCACAACCATCCGTCCGGCGACCCGAGCCCGAGCCAGGGCGACATCGAGGCGACGCGCCGGGTCGCCGCCGCCGGCGAAGCGCTCGGAATCGCGATCCACGACCATGTCATCGTTGCCCGGTCCGGCTGGACCAGCTTCCGGGCGCTCGGCCTGCTCCAAGTGATCGGCTGAGAAAAATGTGCCAAAACCGAAGAAAAGGATGTGAATCTTCACTAAATCCGGTAGGCTTCGCGACCGGATATAGTGGATATGCACGAAGCGGACTCCGAGAAGATCGCCGCGGCCATTGCCATAGTTCAACAGGCCATGGCCAAGGTGGAAGCGCTCTCCCTTTCGCCCGGCGAGGCCGGCGTCTCGTTACGCGCCGTGGCTGAGCGGCTCTTTTCGGACCGGCGCAGGCGCGACGAGATGTTCCCGCCCGGCCTGTTTGGCGAGCCCGCCTGGGACCTTCTGCTCGCTCTGTTCGCCGCCCACGAGAAGGGCCGAGGCCTGAGCTTCGCCGAAGCCTGCCGGGCCGCCGGAACCGACGCCGAGGAGGGACGAAGCGTGATCCGCAAGCTCGAGGGCAGCAATCTCGTCGCCCGGAGCGGCCCCGAGGGCGGAACGGTCAGGCTGACCGACCAGGGCGTCAAGCAGCTCAGCGATTATCTGGCGCGGATTCTCTGACCGATTCGCGTTGTCGAGGTTTTCTCGGGACTTCATTCCGTTTGATCCCACCGTCATTGCGAGCGGAGCGAAGCAATCCAGAGCTGCATCAGAGACCTGGATTGCCGCCCTTCGACGCCGCCTGCGGCGTCGCTCAGGACAGGCTAAGCTACGCTCCTCGCAATGACGAAACAGTGACCTGAGATCAGCCGATAGAGCGGTTGCTCGGCCTCTGGGGGTAGGGGCTTTCAAGTCGATGACACGCCAGCTAACGCGCTCGCCATGACCAAGCGCAACATCCTCGTCACCGGCGCCAGCCGGGGCATCGGCAAGGCGATCGCCGAGGCGCTCTCCGAGCACAATGTCGTCGGCCATTCGAGCAAGGGTGACGGGCAACTGATCGGCGCCGATCTCGCCGAGCCGGGCGCCGCGGAGAGCCTTTGGAGCGCGGCCCTGGAGCGGCTGGACGGCCGGATCGACGTGCTGGTCAACAATGCCGGGATCTTCGAAGCCGCTCCGATCGGCCTCGGCCACGGCGAATGGGTCGCCGGGTGGGAGCGCACCCTGCGGGTGAATCTGGTCGCTTCGGCCGAGCTTTGCCGACTCGCCGTCCTCCATTTCCGCGGGCATGGCGGCGGGCGGATCGTCAACATCGCCAGCCGCGCCGCCCATCGCGGCGATTCGCCCGATCATTGGCATTATGCCGCGTCCAAGGCCGGAATGGTCGGAATGACCAAATCGATCGCGCGCGGCTATGCGGCCGACAATATCCTCGCCTTCGCGGTCTCCCCCGGCTTCACCGGCTCGGACATGGTCGACGATTATCTGGCGAGCCGCGGCGGAGCGAAGATATTGGCGGATATCCCGCTCGGCCGGATCGCGACTCCGGAGGAGGTAGCCGAGACGGTGCGCTGGCTGGCCCTGGACGCGCCGGCCTCGGCGACCGGCTCGGTGATCGACGTCAACGGCGCTTCCTATGTGCGTTAGACTCAGCTGTTCCCCGGCGAAGGCCGGGGTCCAGTCTCCACTTCCGAAGTTCTGGGCCCCGGCCTTCGCCGGGGCACGATGATGCCCGAAAGCTGGAAACTCTCCCTCCCCTGCACCAGGGCCGAAGCCGAGGCCCTGCAGGACGACATCACCCCGCTCGCCATGCTCGACGAGCCGCCGGTGCTGATGACCAGCGAAGAGGATGGATCGGCGCCCGAACGCTGGCGGCTCGATGCCTATTTCAGCGAGGAGCCGAGCCCGCAGATGATCGGCCTGCTCCGGGCGCTGGTGCCGAGCGCGGCCGGCGCCGAGCCCTCGGTCGCCGCGGTCGAGGAGCAGGATTGGGTGACCCTGAGCCAGGCGGGGCTCGAGCCGATCCGGGCGGGCCGCTTCTTCGTCCACACGCCCGCGCATCGCGGCGCCGCGCCGGCCGATTCGATCGCGCTCGAGATCGACGCCAGCCGCGCCTTCGGCACCGGTCAGCACGAGACGACGACCGGCTGCCTGCTCGCTCTGGGACGGCTGAAGGACGGCGGCGCCAGCTTCGCCAACCTGCTCGACCTCGGCACCGGAACCGGCCTGCTCGCCTTCGCGGCGATGCATTTGTGGCCCGCCGCCCGGGCGACCGCCTCCGACATCGACCCGGTCTCGATCCATGTCACGCAGGAGAATGCGGCGATCAACCGGATCCCGCTCGGCCGGGCGCGGGGCCGGCTCGAGCTGGCTGTCGCCGCCGGCATGGACAATGGCCGGCTCAAGGCGCGCGCGCCCTACGATCTGGTCGTCGCCAACATCCTCGCCGGGCCGCTGGTCGACCTTGCCCCCTCGGTCGGGGCGGCCCTGGCGCCGGGCGGCCGGTTGATCCTCGCCGGCCTGCTCGACCATCAGGCGGCGCGAGTCGCCGAGGCCTATCGCCGCCAGGGGCTGATGCTGAGCTTCGCCATCGAGCGCGGCGAATGGCCGACTCTGGTCATGCGCAAGCGCAGGACGGCCGATCGGAGCCGGGCTCGCTCCAAGGCCGCTTCTTAGAGTGCGTTCCAATGATCCCGGAACCGCTCATCCTGAGTAGGGACTGACCCCGGACTTGATCCGGGGGAAGTCCCGTATCGAAGGACCATCTGGATCCTGAGCGTCCTTCGATAATGAACAGGTGAAACATGCCCCCGGCATGTTTCAGGATTGCCGGGGGCAATCCGACCTGTCTCATGGTTCGACAAGCTCACCGGCTACTCAGGATGAGCGGGTGTGTTTCAATCTTGTTGGGACTGATCCTATCCCGCCGCCGTCACGAGATCGTTCCAGGCCGCTTCGTCGATCACCTCGATTCCGAGCTCCTGCGCCTTCTTGAGCTTCGAGCCGGCGCCGGGTCCGGCGATCACCATGTCGGTCTTGGCCGAGACCGAGCCGGCGACCTTGGCGCCGAGCGCCTCGGCCTGGGCCTTGGCCTCGTCGCGCGACAGGGTCTCGAGGCTGCCGGTGAAGACCAGGGTCTTGCCGCTGACCCGCGACTGCTTGGTCTCCCAGACCACATCGGCCGGCCGAACCCCGGCGTCGAGCAGATCGGCGATGACCTCGCGATTGTGCGGCTCGTCGAAGAAATCGAGAAGAGCGTTGGCGACCTCCGGGCCGATGTTGGGAGTCTCGATCGCCGCGACCACCTCCCTGTCGCGCCGCTGGACGAACCTGCGCTCCTCCTCGCCCGGCAGCGGCTCGGCCGAGGCGCGGGCGGCGAGGGCGCGATCGATCATCGTCCTGAAAGCGTCGAACGAGCCGTAGCGGCGGGCGAGGTCGCGCGCGGTCACCTCGCCGACATGGCGGATCCCCAGCGCATAGAGGAACCGGTCGAGCGGCGGTTCGCGCCGCGCGTCGATCGCCGCGATCAGATTGGCGGCGCTGATCTCGGCCCAGCGCTCGCGGCTGAGCAGATCCTCCTTGGTCAGCCGGAAGATGTCGGCCGGCGACCGGACTAGGCCGTCGCGGAAGAAGCTCTCGATATGGACGATCCCCAGCCCCTCGATGTCGAGCGCGTGCCGCGAGACGAAATGGCGAAGCCGCTCGACCCGCTGGGCCGGGCAGATCAGGCCGCCGGTGCATCTGATGTCGACCTCGCCTTCCTCGCGGACCGCGTCGGAGCCGCACTCCGGGCAGGTCGACGGGAAGACATAGGGGTCGCGCTTCGCCTCGGGGGTCAGATTCTCGAGGACCTGGGGAATGACGTCGCCGGCGCGCTGGATCAGCACCCGGTCGCCGACCCGCACTCCGAGCCGCTCGATCTCGTCGGCATTGTGGAGGGTGGCGTTGGTCACCGTCACGCCGCCGACGCTGACCGGGGTTAGGCGCGCCACCGGGGTGAGCTTGCCGGTCCGCCCGACCTGGATATGGATTGCCTCGAGCAGGGTCTCGGCGCGCTCGGCGGGGAATTTGTGGGCGAGCGCCCAGCGCGGCGCCCGCGCCACCTGGCCGAGCCGCCGCTGCCAGTCGAGCCGGTCCACCTTGTAGACGACCCCGTCTATGTCGAAGGGCAGATCCGCGCGTTTCGCTTCGATCGCCCGATAATGGGCGAGCAAAGCGTCGAGATCGGCGAAGCGTTCGAGATCGCCGGCGATCGGCACGCCCCAGCCGGCGATCGCCTTCATCACTCCGAGCTGGCTGTCGGCGGGAAGCTCCGAGACTTCACCCCAGCCATGGGCGTAGAATCGAAGCGGGCGCGACGCGGTGACCGCCGGATCCTTCTGGCGAAGCGAGCCGGCGGCGGCGTTGCGCGGATTTGCGAACTGGCGCGCCTTGTCCGGATCCTCGGCCTCGGCGAGCAGGCGGGCGTTCAGATCGGCGAAGTCGGCCTTGGACATATAGACTTCGCCCCGAACCTCGAACACGGCCGGCGCCCCGGCCGGCAGCCGCCGGGGGATGTCCTCGATCGTCGCGGCGTTGCGGGTCACGTCCTCGCCGGTCGTGCCGTCGCCGCGCGTCGCGGCGAGCGCCAGCCGGCCTTTCTCGTAGCGAAGCGAGCAGCTGAGCCCGTCTATCTTCGGCTCGGCGGTGAGCGCCACTTCCTCATCCGGGCCGAGATTGAGGAAGCGCCGAACCCGGGCGACGAAATCCGCCACCTCCTCCGCCGAGAAGGCGTTGTCGAGGCTGAGCATCGGCAGTGCGTGGCGGACCTTGGCGAGATGCCCGGCCGGCGCCGCTCCCACCAGGCGCGACGGGCTGTCCTCGCGGACGAGGTGCGGATATTCGGCCTCGAGCGCGGCGTTGCGCCGGACCAGAGCGTCATAGTCGGCGTCGCTGATCTCGGGGGCGTCCTCGCCATGATAGAGCGCATTGTGGCGGGCGATCTCTTTGGCGAGCTTCTCCAGCTCTGTGGCGGCTTCAGCCTCGGTCATCCCGCGCTCAGACCTTATCCGTCGGCCAATAGAGTCGCCGAAGCGGCAGTAATGCGCGCCCCTGCTCGTCGAAAGCATCATATTGCTCGACGACGGCGCGCGCCAATCCCTCCAGGTCCATCAGATGAGTGACAGTCGCCGCGCGTTCCGCCTCATATCTGGCCTCCTGTGAAAACCCCCCAGTGCTGACGTAGAGGCCCCGATCGTCGGCGTGTCGCCCGCCGATGAAGCTTCGGATTTCGGGCGCGCCCATTCGCTCATTGCGACGGTGCTTCACCTCGACGACGATACGCGGCCGCTCGAACCCAAACCCGTCCCTGGAGGCCAATATATCGCGGCCTCGATCGGCTCCAGCCGGCGAAACGATAGTACGATAGCCGAGAGCGCGAAGGAGGGCAGCGACAAGATCCTGAAGTTCCGACCAGTTCAATGCCAGAATTTTATCCTGCACTCGCTGGACGGACTGTTCGAACAATTCGGCATAGGGATCTTCGAAGTCGCTATCCGCGAGCGCCGTCGCGGGTGCAGGCTCGGCTGCAGGCTCGCGAGTCGGCCTCTCCTCCCCCAGTAACTCTCTCGCCACGGCATCGGGCACGCGTATCAGAGTTTGAATCGCACCGAGGCTGTTGCGCGCCGATGGTGAGAGGCCGTCGCGCGCAACGGTTCGCTCCCAGGCGACGGAACGGGTGAGTTGCATCTCCTCGACAGCAACGGGATTGTAGCGGGGAGGCCCGCTTATTTTGCCCAAATGGTAATGTCGTTCGGATGGGTCATAGGTCACAACCCAGTCGTCGACGGCAAGCTCTGAAAGAAATCGCCACACTTGGTTTACCCCGACCTGCAGCTGGCGCTCCGTTCGATCGGGGAACACGCGACGAGCTTCGTCCAGGAGGTCCTCACGAGAGGAATATCGAGTCGCATCGCCAAGCTCGTGCCAACCCAGGCTCACCGACGAGTTGGCAATAAACTCTCGGACGTAGCGCCCTCCCCGTCCGGCGGCCACACGCCACATCGTCAGGCCCGGCATTGCCGTCTCCTCCTCATCGCGGCTCGCTCTCGGGGTGGTCGACACCGATACGCCGCAGCCGGGCGATCAGCCGGTCGTCGCGCGACCCGATATGGTAGGCGGCCATCCAGTAGAGCTTCGCCGACCGGTTGTCCTCGCGGTCGACCGCCAGATCTCCGAGCACGGTGAGGGCGACTTCGTTCGGCTTGATCTCGAACGACCTTTTCGCATCGGCGAAGGCGCCGGCCTCGTCCCTGAGCGAGTAGCGAGCCGCCGCCCGGCCCGCCAGCGCGACATAGCCCGGGCGAAGCGCCACGGCCCGGTCGAACTCGCGAAGCGCCGCCTTGTGCCGTCCGAAATCCTCATAGGCGCCGCCCAGATTGGCGTGCCAGTCGCCGTTGCCCGGCTCCACCGCGACCGCGGCCTCGGCATCCGCCAGCCATTTTTTCCGGTCCCTGGCGCCGACCACCCAGGCCAGCGAGCGGATCGTGAGGAAGCCGGCCCGCTTCGCCGGCTCGCGCGAATCCAGAAAGGCCCTGGTGCAGTCGCCGATGAGGTTCGCTTCCTCGACCTTCCCCTCCTTCATCGCGTCTTCGCAGCGCTTCGCCGGGTCGCTCGCCCCCGAGCCGGTCCGCCACAAGCCGATCGCCTTCATCTGGTCCCGGGCGGTTGCGACCAGTCCGCTCTCTCCGGCCGCCTGCGCGAGAGCCAAAGCGCGGCTCGTTTCCCTCTCGGCCTCGTCGAATCGGCCGAGCCACAAAGCTGCCTCGGCACGGTGAAGAAGCGTGCCCGCCTCACCCGGCTGCAACGCCTCGGCCTTCAGCCGGTCGCGATACGCCCCTTCGAAATCGCCCAGATTGTGACGGACCCAGGCCAGTTCCTCATAGGCTTCGGGACGATCCGGGTTGAGCGCGACCTCATGATCGAGATCCGTAAGAGCGCGACCGAATTCCCTCAGCTCGCCGAGGACGTAGGCGCGTTCGTGCAAGGCTTCGCCGAGAGTCGGATCGAGGCGGATCGCCTCGTCGAGATCCTTCAGCGCCGCTTCGGTCTCGTCTTTCTCGACATATGCGTAAGCGCGCCGCTGAAGCAGCCTCGCCTTGAGCCCGGGCTCCGAGGCGGCCTGGATCTGAGCGTCGCAGACATGCACATCGGTAGCCAGGGCCTCGATCGTGCAATCTTCCAGGGGTTTTGCCGCGATCGGCGTCGCCAGCATCAGCAACGCCGTCGCCGGGACGAGCAGGCCGATCCTCACGCCGCCTCCAGCAACCGGGTCGCCTGCGCCCGCGCCTCGTCGGTGACATGGGCGCCCGACAACATCCGGGCGATCTCCTCGCGGCGCTTGCTCTCGTCGAGCCAGTGGACGCTGGTCCGGGTGACGAGGCCGTCATGGCTCTTCTCGATCAGCAGATGGCGGCTGCCGCGCGCGGCGACTTGCGGGCTGTGGGTGACGACCAGCAATTGCGCGCTTGCCGCGAGCCGGTGGAGCCGCTCGCCGACCGCGCTCGCCACGGCGCCGCCGACTCCGCGGTCGATCTCGTCGAAGATCATCGTCGTCGCTCCGCCCTGCTCGGCGAGAGCGACCTTCAGAGCCAGGATGAATCGCGACAGCTCGCCGCCGCTGGCGATCCGGGTGAGGGGCGCGAACGGCGCGCCGGGATTGGTCGAGACCTCGAACTCGACCCGGTCGCGGCCGCGGGCGCTCCATTGGCCTTCGGCGAGCGGCTCGACGATCGTCCGGAACTGCGCGGCGTCGAGCCGAAGCGGGCCAAGCTCGCCCTCGACCGCCAAATCGAGGCGGGCGGCGGCGGCCGAGCGCTCGTCGGTGAGCCGCGCAGCGGCCGCTTCATAGGCCGCCCGGCTCTCCGCCACCGCCGCCTCGAGCGCCGCGAGGCCGCTCTCGCCGGCCTCGAGAGCGGCGAAGCGGGCGGCAAGCTCTTCGGCCAAAGCGGGCAGCGCCTCGGGCTCGACCCGATGCTTGCGCGCGACTGCCCGGAGCTCGAACAAGCGCGCCTCGGCTTCCTCGAGCCGGGCCGGATCGCAGGCCAGGGCATCGGCAGCCGCGGCGAGCCGGTCCTCCGCCTCGCCGGCTTCGATCAAAGCCCGGTCCAGCGACTCGAGCGCCTCGGCCAGTCTCTCATGCTCGCCAGCGATCCGCTCGAGCCGCCGCGCCGCCTGGCGAAGCAGCGACACGCCGCCTTCCGACCCTTCCAGGAGATCGCCCGCCGCCTTGATGTCGTCGGCGAGCCGCGCGCCCTTCTGCATGTTGGAGCGCAAAGCGGCCAATTCCTCCTCCTCGCCCGGCTTCGGCGCAAGCCGGCGAAGCTCGTCCACCGCATGTTCGAGCCAATCCCGGTCCCGCGCCGCGATCTCGATCTCCTCGCGGGCGCTGGTGAGAGCAGCTTCGGCCTCGCTCCATTTTCGCCAGGCCCGGTCGGTCTCGCCGCCGTCGATCGCCCCGAACGAATCGAGCAGCGAACGATGGCCGCGCGGGTTGAGAAGGCCGCGATCGTCATGCTGGCCGTGAATCTCGACCAGCAAGGCGCCGAGGTCTCGGACCAAAGCGGCCGAGGCCGACTGGTCGTTGACCAAAGCCCGGCTGCCGCCGTCCGCCTTGACGATCCGGCGGATGACCAAAGGCTCCCCTTCCTCGCCCTCGAGGCCGTTCTCGGCGAGCAGGGCGCGGGCGGGGTGATCGCCGGGGACCTCGAAGGCGACGCTGACCACCGCCTGGGCCTGGCCGCGCCTGACCAGCCCGCTGTCGGCGCGGGCGCCGAGCGCGAGCCCGAGCGCATCGAGAAGGATCGACTTGCCGGCGCCGGTCTCGCCGGTCAGCACTCCGAGGCCGGGACCGAATTCGAGATCGAGGCTCTCGATCAGGACGACGTCGCGGATGGTGAGGCTGGTCAGCATGACGGCTCCCCCAAGCCGTCACCCCGGCGAAGGGCAATGGGGCTGCGTCGTCCCCCGGACGACGCGATGGGGGCCCCATTGCGGCCTCGTGGAGATCCGCCATGTCCTTCCGTCCTGAGATTCCGGCCTTCGCCGGAATGACGGAAGTGTGGATCAGGCCGCCGGGGCCGGCGCGTGCTTCTGGACCAGCGAGTAAGCGCGCTCATACCATTTGGAGCCTGGATAATTGGCGCCGAGCACCGCGGCGGACTTGCGCGCCTCCTCGGGGATGCCGAGCGCGAGATAGGATTCGGTCAGCCGCATCAGCGCTTCCGGAGTGTGCGAGGTGGTCTGATATTCGTCGACGACGGTCCGGAAGCGCGAGACCGAGGCGAGCCAGAGCGCGCGGCGCTGGTAGAAGCGGCCGATCTCCATCTCCTTGCCGGCGAGATGGTCGCGGACCAGGTCGATCTTGAGCCGGGCGTCGGCGGCGTAGCGCGTGTTGGGGTAGCGGCGGACCAGCTCGCCCAGAGCGTCGAGCGCCTGGCGGGTCGTGCCCTGGTCGCGGGTCACGTCCTTGATCTGCTCGTAATAGCCCAGAGCGATCAGATATTCGGCGTAGGGCGCGTCCTTGTTTCCCGGGTGGATCGAGAGGAAGCGGCGGGCGGATTCGATCGACTTGGTATAATCCTTGGCGGCGTAATAGCTGAACGCGCTCATCAGCTGCGCGCGCCTTGCCCAGACCGAATAAGGATGCTGGCGCTCAACCTCGTCGAATATGGCGGCGGCCTGGGCGTAATTGCCCTGGTCGAGCCTCTTCTTGGCGAGCGTGTAGAGCGTGTTGACGTCGCGAGCGACATATTGGGTGTCGGCCCTGGTCTTGTTGCGGCCGGCGCAGGACGCGATCGGAAGCGCCATGGCAAGGACGAGGATCGCGGCGATCGGACGGGAAATTTTGAGGAGCATGGGGGGCTTCTTAGCGAAGGGTTGCGGGCAGGCCAAGGCGAAGCTTGTCGATATGATCGGATGAACCGCACTTTAATGGCGGGGCTGCTATAAGGCCCGCGCGATGCTGCGCGTCCTGACCCTTTCGACCCTGTTCCCGAGCGAGGCCCGGCCCACTTTCGGCATCTTCGTCGAGCGGCAGACGCTCGAGCTCGCGGCGCGCGACGATGTCGAGCTGAACGTCGTCGCTCCGCTCGGCCTGCCCCCCTGGCCGCTCTCGCTCCACCCTTATTATTCCGACCGCAGGCGCGCTCCTTCATTCGAGGTCTGGAAGGGCTTGCCGGTCCACCGGCCGCGCTACCGCGCCTGGCCTCTGATCGGCCACGCCGGGGCCGCGCGGGCGATGGCGCGCGCAACCCTGCCTTTGCTCCGCGAGATCCGGGCGGCCTTGCCGTTCGACGTGATCGACGCCGAATTCTTCTGGCCTGACGGCGTCGCGGCGATGCATCTGGCGCGCGCGCTCGGGATCTCTTTCTCGGTCAAGGCGCGCGGCAGCGATATCCACCATTGGGGCAGGCAGCCCGCCGTCGCCCCGCAGCTCGTCGAGGCGTCGCTCGAGGCCGCCGGCCTGATCGCGGTCAGCGAGGCGCTGAGGCGCGACATGATCGCTCTCGGCATGCCGCCGGAGAAGATCGTCGTCCACAATGGCGGGGTCGACCTCGACCTCTTTCGTCCGGTCGACCGCAAGGCGGCCAGGGCGGCCCTCGGGGTCGAGGGGCCGCTCCTGGTCAGCGTCGGGGCGCTGATCCCGCTCAAAGGCCAGAGTCTCGCCATCGCCGCGCTCGACCGCATTCCCGGCGCCACCCTGATCATCGCCGGCGACGGGCCCGAGCGGGCGGCGCTCGAACGCCAGGCCGCGCCATACGGACCGCGGGTCCGTCTGCTCGGCAACCGGCCGCATGGTGAGCTTCCGGCCCTGCTCGCCGCAGCGGACGTGTTGGTCCTGCCCTCCGAGCGCGAAGGCCTCGCAATGGCCTGGATCGAGGCCCTGGCCAGCGGGACGCCGATCGTCGTCCCCGACGTCGGCGGAGCGCGGGAAGTGGTCGACCGCCCGGCCGCGGGCCGGATCGCGGCGCGCGATCCCGCAGCGATCGCCGAAGCGGTCAATGCGATCCTCGCCGACCCGCCCGCCCCCCAAGCCGTCCGCGAGGCCGCCGAACGTTATGGCTGGGAGCGCAACCGAAGCGAGCTGTTCGACTATCTCAGCGCCATTAAATAGGGACAGTATATATTTTTCACGACGATCAGTAATTAGGGACAGTATATATTTTTCCCCTGATGCTGAGGCTTATCGGTGGAACGCATTGCTCGAAAAATATATACTGTCCCTAATTACCACCTCCCGAGTCCACGATGGCAAAAATATATACTGTCCCTATTTATCACTGTCCCTATTTATCGAGAGGCATCAAGGCGGCGACGATCCACCGTTCCTCGGCGCGCAGCATGCCCCAGGCGCGCGCGGCGGCCCGGCTGTCCATCGCTTCGAGGCCGATGTCCAATTCCTCCAGCGCCGTCCGCAGGGCTTTGGGCGGGAAAGCGAATCCGGCGCCGGTGCCGAGCAGCAGGAATTCCGGCTGCGGCTGCAAGGCGAGGATCTGCGAGAGATGGTCGGGGCTCAAATCGGCGAGCGGCGGCGGCTCCCATTCCGAGGCCCGCTCGGGCGTGAGCAGGAGCGCGCGATAGATCCCTCCATCGACCGAGAAGCCGCCTTGGGCGAAGCCCCGGACGAGCGGGCCGCTGGCGGCGGGGTCGCGGTCGAAGCGCGGCATGTGCCGGGCTCGCCTAACGGCCCTCGCTGAAGCCTTCGTTGCGGTTCGGCACCCGCTCGGCGCCGCTGACCGCTCCGCCGCCCTTGGGCAGGAAGCTGTGGGTGTCGACCTTGAGCCAGACCAGAACCGGCGCCGAGATGTAGATGGACGAATAGGTGCCGACGAAGGTGCCGAGCAGGATGGCGATGGTCAGCCCGAAGATCACGGTCGGGCCGAGGACGAGCAGCACCGTCAAAGCGAGCATGATCGACAGGCTGGTCACCATCGTCCGCGACAGGGTCTCGTTCAGCGACAGGTTGAGCTGCGGAACGATGTCCATCTTCCGGAACTTGCGCAGATTCTCCCTGATCCGGTCATAGACGACGACCGTGTCGTTGAGACTGTAGCCGACGATGGTGAGGATCGCCGCGACGACGTTCAAGTTGAATTCGAGCTGGGTGAGCGAGAAGAATCCCATCGTCACGCAGACGTCGTGGAACAGAGTGGTGAGCGCTCCGACCCCGAATTGCCATTCGAAGCGAAGCCAGATGTAGATGGCGATTCCGAGCATCGCGAGCGTGATCGAAAGGGCGCCGGCCCGGTAGAGCTCGTTCGAGACCTTGCCCGAGACGGTGTCGACCGCGAAGGCGGCGGTCGGATGTTTGGCCTGGATCGCGGTCCGGACCCGCGACGCGACCTTGTTCGCCGCGTCCTCGCCGCCCTTGGGCAGTCCCATCCGGATCGACAGGGTCTTGGGGTCGCCGAATTCCTGGATGCTCGCGTCGCCGAGCCCGAGCGAGCCGATCGTCGACCTTATCTCCTCGATCGGCGCCTTCTCGGTGAAGGTGACCCGGATCTGCTGGCCGCCGACGAAATCGACTCCGAGATTGAGGCCGCGGGTCGCGACCAAAGCGATCGAGGCGACGGTGACGATGATCGACAGGACGAGCGCGAAATTGCGCCAGCGCATGAAGTCGAAATTGGTGTCGTCGGGGACGAGCTTGAGAAGGCGCATGCGTCCGGTTCCTAGATATGAAGCTCGCGCGGACGCTTCTTGCGCGCCCACAGGGCGACCAGCATCCGGGTGACGTTGACCGCGGTGAAGACCGAGGTGACGATTCCGATCATCAGCACCACCGCGAAGCCGCGGATCGGGCCCGAGCCGAAAAAGTACATCAAGACGGCCGCGATCACGTTGGTGATATTGGCGTCGAAGATCGCGGTCTGCGCCTCGGTGTAACCGTGCTCGAGCGCTTCGAGCACCCTCCTGCCGCGTTTCAACTCCTCGCGGATCCGCTCGTTGATCAGGACGTTGGCGTCGACCGCGGCGCCGATGGTGAGAACGAAGCCGGCGATTCCGGGCAAGGTCAGGCTGGCGTTGAACAGGGCCATGATTCCGAGGATCATCAGGGCGTTGAGGATCAAAGCGATCGTCGCATAGACCCCGAACCGGCCGTAGGTGACCAGCATGAACAGGATCACCGCAAGGGTCGCGGCGACGCTGGCGATCGCGCCCTTGCGGATCGAATCGCGGCCGAGATCGGGCCCGACGGTGCGCTCCTCGATCACCTTGAGGGCGATCGGAAGCTTGCCCGAACGGAGCTGGACGGCGAGCTCGTTGGCGGTCTGGACGGTGTAATTGCCCGTGATCCGCGCCTGGCCGCCGAGGATCGGCTCCTGGATGTTGGGCGCCGAGAGGACGATGTCGTCGAGGATGATCGCGAACGGCTTGCCGACATTCTCCTGGGTGACCTTGCCGAAGGCCTTGCCGCCGCTGGCGTTGAAGACGAGGGTGACGGTCGGCGCGCCATTTTCGTCGAACGCCTGGTTGGCGTCGATCAACTGGTCGCCGCTCACGATCGCCCGGCGCAGGACGGCGATCTTTCCGCCCCCATCGGCATAAGGAAGAACCTCGCTTCCGACCGGCGCCCGGCCCTGGCGCACCTGGTTCGGATCGGCGTTGAGATCGACCAGCTTGAATTCGAGCTTGGCGGTCTTGCCGAGAAGCGCCTTCAGGCCTTCGGGATCCTGGACTCCGGGCACCTGGACGAGGATCCGGTCCTTGCCCTGGCGGATCACGGTCACTTCCTTGGTGCCGTCCGGATCGACCCGGTTGTAGACGACCTCGCGGGCGGTCGACATCGCATTTTCGAGCGCTGCGTCGAGGCCGGCCTTGGTCGGAACCATCTCGATCCGGTTCTGGTCGAAGACGTTGACCGTCCAGTCGCGCGATCCGAAGCCCGAAGGCTGGGTCTGGTTGCGGGCGAACTCCATCGCCGCGTCGAGCTGGGCGGGATCGCGGACGATGAAGCTGACCTTGCCGCCGGCGGTGGTGAGGTTGCTGATCGGGACGTTGAGGCCGTTGCGCTTGAGGCCGAGGCGGATCGTGTCCTCCATCAGCTCGAGCCTCTGCTTCGCGACGTCCTTGGTATCGGCCTCGAGCAGCAAATGGCTTCCGCCGGCCAGATCGAGGCCGAGGCTGATCCGGGCGCTCGGGATCCAGGCCGGCCATTTCGCGACCTGGTCGGCGGGGAACAGGCTCGGGACCGCCAGAGCGACTCCGATCACGCAGAGCAGGGTGATCCCCCAGACCTTCCAGCGCGGAAAATCGAGCATGGCTCAGTCGTTCGCCGGCTTGGCGCCGAACGGGCGCACGTCGGACAGCATCGATTTCACCACCTTGACCCGGACCCCCGAGGCGATCTCGAGCTCGACCTCATCGCTGTCCACCTTGATCACCTTTCCGATCAGGCCGCCATTGGTGACCGCCGTATCGTTGCGCTTGACCGCCTCGACCATCGCCTGGTGCTGCTTCAGCCGGCGCTGCTGCGGCCTGATCAGAAGCATATAGAAAATGACGAAGATGAGCAGCAGCGGAAGCACGTTCATGACCAGTCCGGCGGTGCCGGACGATGCCGCTCCGGTGGAGGCATAAGCGGGGGATGCGAACATGATCTGGATTACCTGATGAAGGATCGGCGCGGAGCGCTCGTCCGGAAGCGCGGGCGACTATCATGGCGGCGGCACTTTGCGCAAGGCAGGGTCCGGCCTAGAAGGGACGAGCAACCAGCAAGGGAGTTTCGGACATGATCATCGTCATGGGCGAGGTTCGATTCGGAGAGGGCGAGGTGGAGCGGCTGCGCGGGGCGCTCGCCCGCAACGTCGAGGCGTCGCGGGCCGAAGACGGGTGCGAACGCTACACCTATGCGGTCGACCTTCTCGACCCGAACCTGATTCGGATCTGCGAGGCCTGGCGCGACCAGGCGGCGCTCGACTCCCATTCGCAGAAGATCCCCGAGCTGATGGCGCCGCTCGCCGACGCGAAGATCGAAGCGATCAGCATCAAGGCCTGGACCGCCGACTTCCTTCAGAACGTGATGGGCGAGTGACATCCATGCTTACATAGGGTGTGGCGGCGATGCCGCACCCCCCTGAGACAAAAAAGTCACGCGCAATTTGGCATTGCGCCTTTTCCAGGCAGGATTAATGTCGCGCTTTCCGGGGCATGCGCGCCAAGGGAGGGTATCCATGAAGAAAGCTTTAGCACTCGTCGCCGCGTTCGCCGCCGCGATCTCGATGTCCTCGGCGGCCGACGCCGCGAAGGACGGCAAGAATCGCCGGGTCACGGTCCAGAACGTCAGCAGCCAGTCGATCTACAATCTCTACGCGTCGCCGGTCACGTCGACGACCTGGGAAGAGGATCTGCTCGGCGACGGCACCATTCCGTCGGGCCAGAGCAAGGTCGCCAACATCGATAACGGCACGACCGAGTGCAATTACGACCTCAAGGTCGTGATGGCGAACGGCCGCGAGTTCGTCCAGCGCCGGGTCAATGTCTGCGCGGTCAGCAAATGGGTGATCGGCGACGCCGGCGCCTCGATGCAATAAGACGGCATAGCGAAGGCGAGCATGAGGGGGCGGGCCGAACCGCCCCCTTTTTGCGTCGGCTTCAGGCCTGAGCGGCTAATGCCGAATGCCGTAATTGCCGAATTCCGCCGCCACGCCTGGCCGCCTGGCGATCGCGGCCGTGAAATCGGGTTCGGCCTCAGCGTTTCTCCCCAGCTGCTTCGCCGCCAATGCTCGGCCGTAAAGAGCAAGTCCGCTGTCGGGGTCCAGCCGCGCGGCGGCGTCGAAATCCGCCCACGCCTGCTGGAAACGGCCCTGCCTGTAGGCGATGGCGCCGCGCCAGACTCGCGTGTCGAGATCGTCCGTGATCGCCAGCGCGGAATCGCAGGCGGTCCGCGCCCGATCGAGATCCTCGCCCTGCAACAACATGGCCCGGCACAGATTCGCCTGGGCCTCGACATTGGCGGGCTTCAGCGCGACCGCCTGCTTATAGTCGGCGATCGCCCGCACCAGGTCGCCGCGGCGAAAATAGACATAGCCGCGGTTGTTGTGGACGTCCGAGAATTCCGGATTGAGGCGGATCGATTGATCATAATCGGCCAGCGCCGCGTCGTCTTTTCCGAGCTGCCTCAGGCTGAGGCCGCGATTGTAATAGGCATCCGAGTCCCGAGGATTGAGCCGGATCACCTCGCCATAAGCGGAGACCGCGCGGGCAAGGTCTCCCATCTCGACATAGACGTCGCCTCGCGCGGACCAGGCCGATTCCTTGCGGGGATCGAGACGGATCGCCTCTTCGAGGTCGGCGAGCGCACGCTGATGCTCGCCCAGGTCGAGATAGGCGATGCCGCGATTGACGAAGGCATCCGAGTCCTTCGGATCGAGCCGGATCGCCTCGCTGTAATCGGCGACCGCAAATCCCTTTTCCCCTCGGCTCGAATAAGAAATTGCCCGGTTGTAATAAGCCGTCCCGAGCGGCTTGCCGTGGACCCGGCCGGACCGGATCAGCGAGGTGCAGGCCGCGATGCTCCTGTCGCGTGCGACATCGCCTTCATGGGAGCAATCCGCCCACAATCTGTCGTCGCCGGATTCCGCCTTCGCCGGTGCGGCGGGCGCCAGCAAGAGCAACAGCGCAAGCCAGGTTCCTCCCACGACGCTCCCCTTTCCGGTCGATCATGCTGCCGCACCGATCGGCGTGCAAGCGCCGCCGATTCTGATCGCGATCAGCGCGCCGGCGGCTCGAGGATCATCAGGGTCGACGTGCCGTGGGCGAGCACCTTGCCGTCGGCGGAGAGCAAGCGGGCTTCGGCGGTGGCGATCCGGCGGCCTTTGGTCACCACCCGTCCCTCGCAGCGCACCGTACCGCCGTCCGGGGCGATGGCGCGGGTGAAGTTCACCTTGGTCTCGACCGTCGTGTAACCGACTCCGGGCGGCAGAAGCGTATGGACGGCGCAGCCGGTGGCGCTGTCGATCAGCGTCAGAGCCCAGCCGCCATGGACCGCTCCGAGCGGATTGAGCAGGCCCGGCCAGGGCTCGCCTTCGAAGATCGCGATTCCCTCCTCGACCTCGACCAGCCGGAAGCCGAGCGTGTCCGACATTTTCGGCGACGGCTGATCGCCCTTCATCATGGCGCGAAGGAATTGAAGGCCGCTGAGCGCCGCCAGATCCTCGGCCCTGGCCAGTCCGAAATGCCGTTCCGGCATGATGGCGTCCCTCATTCCAGTTTCGATTTAAAACTAGACTGGCCGCCCGACATGTCAATCGCTTGCCTTCGCGGGCCGCCGGACCTAGACGCCCCTGCTGGCTCCATCGGAGCCTCGGTCGGGGCGTAGCGCAGCCTGGTAGCGCATCACACTGGGGGTGTGGGGGTCGCTGGTTCGAATCCAGTCGCCCCGACCATTTTCTCACCTGATGGAGCGAGCTCCGGACCGCCGCTCAGGCGGCTTTCGGCCGCACTTCGGCGCGCAGGACCGTCGAATAGAGCTTGGCGATGCCGATCAAAGCGATCCCGAGGACCAGGAAGGACAGGATCCGCAAAATGCCTTCGAGGGCGTCGGCGTCGAACAGGAACACCTTGAAGATGGTCGCGGTCAGCAGGCCGAGGCCGGCGATGCGGAGCGCCTTGTCGGGGAGCCTTATGCCCGCCAGCAGAAGCGCGATCGAAAGCAGAAGCCCGGCCAGCGAGTAGCCGTAAAATTCGGAATTGGGCATCGACCAGCCGGTCAGGATCGCGCCGTGGAAGCCCTGCCGGACCATCAGCATCACCCCGCCGATCAAAGCGGCGAGGAACAGGCCGAGCCACCAGCCCGAATAGGCCGGATTGGCCGCCCGGCGGCGGGCGGCATAGAGCCAGGCGGCACCGAGCAGATAGGCCGGCAATAGCAGGTTGAAGACTGTGATCGCTCCGACCCGCTGGGTCACGAAGGCGGGATTGTCGATCAGCAGGTCGAACCAGACCAAACGGGCGGCGGCGACCGCGGTGACGGAAAAGCCGATGGTCCGGATCTGCTCCGAATCGAGCCAGGGCAGCCTGATCCGGCCGCCGCCGAGAAGCCATCCGACGAGGAAGAGCGCCTGGGTGATCAGCATCCGCTCGGCGAAGCCGCGCGCCGCGAAATCCGCTTCGCTCGACAGAGCGAAGACCTGCTTGGCGAAGATGTAGACCGCGGCGCCGAGGAAGATCGCGGCGATCGCAAGCATCGCCCGCCGCGGCCATTTCATCTCTTCGGCGGTCCAGTGCCAGGTCAGGAACAGAGCGGCAGCCGGCAGAACCAGCCGCTCGAGCGCCTCGAGCGGCGTCGGCAGGGCCGAGGCGAGCGCATGAATGCCGATCAGCGAGCCGTTGATCGTGACCCAGAAGTTCCCGACGCTTGCCCCCGCCCAGGCGATGGCGAACGCCGCGGCGATCGCGGCGAGCCAGGAGAGGCGAAGCGCCGCCAGTTTCGAGCCCGCATAGGCGACCGCGGCGGCGAGCAGAAGCCAGACGAAGGCGCGCAGATCGTTGATAGCCAGATCGTAGACCGCGAGGCCGGCGAGAAGCAGCGCCGAGGCCGCCGCGACGACGAGCGGCGCGTCCGACTCGCCTTCCGCCACGTCCCCGCGCCGGAGCCAGGCGAGCAGAAGCGGACCGAGCGCGAGCAGGGCCGTCAGCCCGCCCCATTCGGTTTGCCCGAAATGGTCCGGCCGGGCGATTCGAAGGATGATCGCGGGCGCCGCGAAGGCGGCTGCGCCGATCGCGGTCCAGGTCAAGGGCTCGCGGCTTCGCGCCGCCCCGATCAGGGCCGAGACTCCGAACAGCAGGGTGATTCCGGCGGCGGCCATCGGCGCCAGCTGGTCGCGCGTATCGAGCGCCTTGGCCCCGACCAGGATCAGGGCGACGGCCAGAGCGAAAGCCGGCAGCAGCTCATACTCGCGGCGGCGGCTCGAAAGCAGGATGGCGGCCAGCGCGAGCATTGCGAACAGGCCCCAGGCGGGCGCTCCGAGATCGGTCCGCGCCACCAGGAAAGCGAGCTGGACCAGCCCGATCCCCAGCGGCCGGAGGAAATCGAGATGCCAGCCCTCGCCCGGCCGGACCAGGGATGCGGCGATGCTGAGCGCGACGACGAACAGGCCCCCGGCGAGAGCGTCGTTCGGCGGCGCGCCGGTCAGCCAGAAGGCCCAGCAGAAGCTCAATATGACGGCGGCGGCGGCGAGCCAGGTCCAGCCGCGCCGCCACGACAGAGCGAACAGAGCGACGTTGAGCAAGGCGAGATAGGTCAGGAGCGGGATCGCGCTCGAGCTCGGATTGCCGACCAGCAAGGGGGTAATGAAGCCGCCGACCAGGCCGAGCACCGCGGTCGGCGCGCCGTGGCGAAGCGACAGGATCAAAGCCGCGACGGTGACGACGACCATCAGGATCGTGGCGGTCCGGTTCGAGATCAGATCGTAAAGGACGTGCGCGCCGTAGGGAGTCGCGTAGAGGACGAGGATTCCGGCGCCGACCAGAGCCTGGGCGACTCGCGGATCGAGCTTCGAGTCGGGCCGGCTTCGCGCCACCTCGCCGGCGATCAGCAGCAGGATGCCGAAGATCGCGGCCATGACCATCCGCACTCTCGGCGTCGCGAGACCGAGCTCGATCGAATAACGGACCAGAAGGAAGCCGGCGACGGCGAGCGCTATGCCGCCGACCCAGACCAGAAGCTTGCCGCCGACGAACCGCTCGAACAGGGCGCCGAGGGTCTCGCGCTCGTCGTCGGCCGCATCCTTTCGCTCCTGCCGGGCCGGCGCGTCCGTCTCGTCGGCGGGATCGGCCGCTTCGAGCTTCGGCTCCTCGCCGAGCAATTCTGCCCTGCGGGTCGGCGACGGAGCGGGCCTGGCAACCCAGGCCGCGACCTCGCGTTCGGGCAGGGACGGCGCCGGCGCCTCGGTCCGTTCGACGGCATCCGGCGCCCGCGAGCGAAGCGAGTCGAGCTCGCGCTCGAGCTTCGAGATCCGCTCGGACTGATTGTGGAAGAGCGCGTAAAGCGCCACCACGCCGAGCAGGAGGATCCAGACCATCGAGCGAGGCTAACCGCCCCGCGCCGCTCTGTCATGCGCCAATGGACGATCAGGCCTTCGTCGCGGCGCGCTGAAGATCGGCCAGCCAGGCCTTCATCGTCGAGTCGTGGCCGAAAACGACCGCCGAGAAGAAGCGGAAGATCGGATTGCCGACGCTTCCCCGTTCCTCGATCGACACCGATGTCCCGGAGCCTTGCGCGGCCAGCGAGATGGTCCAGTTGCCGCCGAACGGCAGATCGGGGTCGGCGATGACGCTTCGAAAGCGCCGGCCCGGCACCTCCTCGGCAAAATCGAACCTGATCGCCCCCTGGTCCGAATGCTCGACATAGAGCAGGCCGTTTGGCGTCCGCTTCAGCACCTCGATCCGGTCCACACCGGTGCGCCAGCGCGGCTGGTCCTCGACGTCGCGGATCAGTGCAGCGACGCGATCGGGATGGCCCGGCACCAGGGCTTCGGCGCGCGCGGCATGGTCTTTCGGAAGCAGCAGACCGATGACCAGGATCAGGGCGGCCGCCGCGAACAGGATCGCAGCCGCGACGATCAGCCATTTGATCATCGCTCCTCCCCTTCGCCGTCGCGAAGCGCGCGCGCCGCGGCGGCAAGCAGCTTCAGCCCATCGACGGCCCTGCGCCGCTCCGCGGGCGCGAGCCGGGCGAGCAGGGCGGCGACCCGCTCCGGATCGAGCACCGACCCCGAAGCCACGATTTGCCGGCCGGCCTCGGTGAGCCGGATGATCCGGCGTCGGCCGTCGGCCGGATCGGGCTCGATCCGGACCAGGCCGTGCCCGGCGAGACGGGCGAGCGCGGCCGAGAGAGTCGAGCCGGCTATTCCGAGGTGGCGCGCGAGCGCGGCGGGTCCGGTGCCGCCGGGATCGTCGAGATGGGCGAGAAAGGCGGCGTCGCGCGAGGTCAGCCCGCTTTGCGAGCTGCCGCGGGTACGGTGCTCGACATGGCAGGCGAGATAGATTTGCGGATAGGCCCGCAAGACCTCGAAGGCATCGTCCTCGCTCACCCCGCGATCCTGCCGGGCGGAATTTCGTTCGTCAAAACGAACGATCAGGCCGAATGCCCGAGGCCAAGGAGGCGAACGCCCGGCGATCGCCGAGTTGGACGAGGAGCGAGCATCGGCCCGGCCGGCGGGCGGCCGCACCGGCCGACCCGTCCGTCTGCCCCAGACTTGATCTGGGGACGGCGAGGCCACCCTCGCCGTCGCCGCACCATCGGATGCGGCATCGACTCGAATTCATGTCCGCGAAATTCAGATCCGCGAGAGCGGCATCGCCTCGATATTGCCGGACCAGCCGTCCTTGGCCCGCTTCAGGCTCGCCGCCGACTCCTTCTCCTTGCCCAGCGCGTGCTGCGCCCTGGCGAGCAGATACAAAGCGAGCGGATCGTTCGGCCAGGTCTGGAGCGAGGCGGTGAGCTGATGCTCCGCGCCGAGCGCGTCGCCCTGGGCGAGCAAAGCGGCGGCGACGCTTCGCCGCACCGGATACCAGAAAGGCGGCGGATCGGAGTAGAAATGGGCGCCGTCCTGCCGCCTCATGCCGGTCCAATAGGCCGCCGCCGCGGCGCGCGGATCGCCGGCGAGCATCGCCGCCCGGCCCTCCAGCACCCGCTGCGCCACTTCGACCAGGGCTTCGCCATAGGCGCCGCCGAGAGCGCGGCTTGCGGGGCCGGCGCGAAGGGCCGCGATCGCCGCCGCCTCGGCGCGGACCGCGGCGGCGTCGCCCTTTCGCGCCAGCGCCTCGCCGCGCGCATAATGGCGCATCGCCTGCTCCATCGTCGCGACCGGGGGCGGCTCGGCCAGAGCGAGCACGTCGCCGATCGGCGCGTGAAGGCCGAACGCATACATGGTCGAGGCCCGGCTGATCCGGCCGAAGCCCGAATCCTTGTCGAGCGGATAGACGGTCCGGAAATGCTCGGCCATGTCGAGCGCGGTCCGGCCGTCGCCGCGCATCAGGGCGCTCTGGATCGCGAAATGGACGTCGTGGCCGTAAAGCCCCTTGCGATAGTCGGAGGCGGGCGGCTTCACCTTGGCCGCATAGGCCCGGTCGGCGGCGATCGCGGCGAGATTGACCGAGGCGGCGTCGGCGTAGCGGCCGATTCCGTAATAAGTGTGCGACGGCATGTGGACGAGATGGCTGGCAGCCGGAGCGGCGCGCCCGAGCCGGTCCGCATAGCGCTCGGCCAGATCCTGGCGATCGATCCAGTCGGTCAGGTGGATGTACATGTGGATCGCGCCGCTATGGTCGGGATTGCGGCGGAGCACCGTCTCGAGCCAGGTCTGGGCGTCGGTCCCTTCCGGCGGCTTCCCGGTCGGCGGGAAGATCAGCATCCGGGAATCGGCGGCGATGGTCAGGATCGCGTCGTCGTTCGGATAAAGGCCGGCGAGCCGGGCCATCGCCGCATGATAGGGCTTGCTGCGGAACCTGGAGCCGCTGCCGATCCGGACCTGCATCGCCTCGATTAGACCGCGGTCGCGCGGCGACAGGTTCGTTGACAAAGCCAGAGCACGGGCGGCGGCGGCCTTAGCCTTGCCATGCTCCTCGTTGCGCGGCTGGAGGTTGATGGTCGGGCCGCGCGCCCAGGCCTCTCCCCAGAAGCACAGGGCGCAATCGGGGTCGATCTTCTGCGCCTGCTCGAAGGCGCGGATCGCCTCGACCTCGTCGAACGCCCAGGTCAGGCGAACGCCCTGGTCGAACCAGCGCCGGGCGACGGGATCCGAAGTGTCGGGCGTCATCCCCGAATAACCGAGGCCGTCGACCAGCACCGGCGGCGCCTGCGGAGCTTCGGCCGATGCCGAACCGCCCGACGGAGTCGCGCAGAAAGGCGCGTCGAGCAGGATCGGCCCGGGCGAATCCGAGTTGAGCCCGGCCCGCGCCGGAAGCGACGCCGCCGCCAGCATTGCCGCTATCAGATACTTTCTCGACAGCATCCCTGCCTCCCCCTGCAGGCAGCGGCCCGCCCGCGCCGGCGCCGCAAGGATTGCACGATCCCGGCCGGCTCATGCAAGCAATGAGTGGTTGACACTGCAAACTGGTTTGCGATATCGTCCCATTAGGGAGGGCGAGCCATGTCCGGACTGACCATCGACGATATCGCGCGCGGCGAGCGGGTGCGCGCGGTGACCGACAATTTCTTCTTCTGGCAGGGCCTCCGCTTCGTCCCTCTCGGTCCGGCGCTGATGGTCGCGGCGCTCGCTTATCTGCCGGGCGTTCACGAGTCGGTTGGCGACAGCGTCCTCATCTTCTGTCTGATCGCGGCAATGCTCGCTTCGAGCTGGATCGGCCGGCGCTATCGCCGCGATTTCGGCCATGTCCGGCCGATCCCCGGCGCTCACGCGCTTCGTTCGCGGCTCAAATGGCTGCTGGTCTACCCCTTGATGCTCGGCGCCTTGGCGGTGGATCTCCTTCGGCCGATGCCGATCCTGGTATCAGGGCCGGTCTGGGCCGTTGCGATCCTGCTCTATCGCGGCTCGACCGGCGGCGGGCGCGGCCATTACATCACGCTCGCGGCAATGATCGCCGCGCTCGCTTTGGCTCCCCTGCTGGCGGATTCGACGAGCAAACAGGCAGTGCCGATCCTGTTCCTGACGCTCGGCGCCGGATTCACCGCCTGCGCCTGGCTCGACGATCGCGAGATGCGCTCGATCTTGCGCGGCGCGTGAGATGGATCAGACGCCCTTCGCCGAGCTCGCCGCCGCCGACCGGCTGATCCACGATCCCTCGCGGCTCGCCATCCTCTCGGCCCTTCTGGGCTGCGCCGAGGCGGACTTCCAATATCTCCTGGCGGTGACCGGCCTCAGCAAGGGCAATCTCTCGAGCCATCTTTCCAAGCTCGAGGCGGGCGGAGTCATCGAGATCGAGAAAGGTCATCAAGGCAAGATCCCCTGGACCCGGGCGCGGCTGAGCGCGGAAGGCCGCGACAAGGTCGAGTCGCATTGGCGGAGCCTCGAGAAAATGCGGCGCCGGGCGAAGAGCCGGTGAGGTCAGGCGCCCTCTAGCGGCTTCGGGATTTCCTCACCGCAAGCCACGAACAGGCCGCAAGCCAGACGATCCAGAACAGGATCTGGGCCCGGCTCCACCAGTCCGCCCACCCGTGGCCAAGGCTTATCCCGCCCATCAATCCACCGAAGGCCAGGGCAAAGAGGATGAATTCCCAGGTCATGACCCGATCGGCGATCCGGCGATTCTCCTTTTTGGTTCTTGGCGGAGCGATTTCGGGCCGCCCGGCGATGAGATGCCGCGGTGCGCGCCATGTCGTGTCGAGCGAGCGGAGGATCGTCCATGCGACGATCGGCACGACGATGAGGATCAATCCCAGCTTGCGGTCGAGCCCGGCGAGCGACGTTTCGATCGATCCTCCAACGGCGAATGCGGCGAGCGCCAGGATGTTCGCCATGCTGAATCGAGCCGATTTCGCACGCGCTTCGAGAAGCTGCCGGCGCTCGTCCTCGCTCACCAGCACCCCTCCGCGCCGAGGGGAGAGAAAGAAGATATAGCCGCCTTCGGTCGGGACGAACTGCGCCTCGAAGATTCTCGACGACAGCTCGTCCATGCCCCAACCTCTCGTCAGCGGCGGCCGGTTGCGCGAATTGGGCCGCCTTCCCACATTGCCCAGGATAGAAGAGCTGGAGGCGATATGGAAAGCTGGCACGGCACGACGATCCTCGCGGTGCGCAAGAACGGCCAGGCGGTCATCGCCGGCGACGGCCAGGTGTCGCTCGGCCAGACCGTGATCAAGCCCAATGCGCGCAAGGTCAGGCGGCTCGGCGACGGGTCGGTGATCGGCGGCTTCGCCGGAGCGACCGCCGACGCCTTCACCCTGTTCGAGCGGCTCGAGAAGAAATTGGAGCAGCATCACGGCCAGCTGATGCGCGCCGCGGTCGAGCTCGCCAAGGACTGGCGGACCGACAAATATCTCCGCAACCTCGAGGCAATGATGATCGTCGCCGACAAGGCCGTGACCCTCGTCCTCACCGGCAATGGCGACGTGCTCGAGCCGGGCTCGGGAGTCGCCGCGATCGGCTCCGGCGGCAATTTCGCCCTCTCCGCCGCAACCGCTTTGTTCGATTACGAGGAGGATGCGGAAACGATCGCCCGCAAGGCGATACAGATCGCCGCCGACATCTGCGTCTACACCAACGGCAATCTCACCATCGAGAAGGTCGAAAGCGCGGCCTAGGCGGCGCTGGTCGCTGACGCTAACTCACGTCTCGCTCATCCTGAGTAGCCATTGAGCGAAGTCGAAATGGCGTATCGAAGGACGCACGGAGCCGGATTGTCCTTCGATACGGGCCCCTTCGACGCCGCCTGCGGCGTCGCTCAGGACAGGCTTAGCCAAGCTCAGTCCCTACTCAGGATGAGCGGTGAGTTGCGCTTCTCAGGCCGAACGGCCGGCGGCGGCGAGGATCCACGCCTCGAACGCGGCCATGGCGGGGCCGGGCTTTCGCGACTTGAGCCGGGTCAGCCAATAGCCGCCGCGGTCGATCTCGGCCGCGAACGGCCGAACCGCCTTGCCCTCCGCCAGCGCCCGCCCGAACAGGATGGCGGGCGCAAGGGCGACTCCGTGACCGGCCAGCGCAGCCTCGACCATCAGTGCAGCCGAATCGAAGACGGGTCCGGTCAACGGGGGCGCGACGGCGCCGGCCGCCTCGAACCAGCCCGGCCATTCGTCGGCGCGGTAGGAGCGGAGCAATGTCTCTCCGGCGAGGTCGGCGGGCCCGCTCAGCCGGGCCGCGGTCTCGGCCGAGCAGATCGGCGCCAGCGGCGCTTCGAACAGCAGCACGGCGTCGGTCCCGTGCCAGGCGCCGTCGCCGAACCGGATCGCGAAATCCAATCCCTCCTCGGCGATATCGACCCGATTGTTGTTGGCGCTGAGCCTGAGGTCGACCTCGGGATTCGCGGTCTCGAACAGGCCGAGCCTCGGCAGCAGCCAGTGCAGGAGGAAGCTTCCGACCACGCCGACCGACAGGACTTCCCGGCCTCTGCTCTCGTCGAATCGGCCGAGCATCTCGGCCATCCGGTCGAAGGCCTCGCGGAGCACCGGCAGAAGCGCCTGGCCCTCGTCGGTCAGCGCCAGGCCGCGCGGAAGCCGGCGGAACAGAGGCGTCCCGAGCCTCTCCTCGAGCGCCTTGACCTGGTGACCGAGCGCCGCCGGGGTCACGCACAATTCGATCGCCGCCTTGGTGAAGCTGAGATGGCGGGCCGCGGCCTCGAAGGCGCGGAGGCCGTTGAGCGGCAGATAGGGCCGTATCATCCTCGAGCCTCCTCCCGCCAAGGCTGGCGCAGCGCACGCTTGGCCGGAAGCCGGAAAAAGTACAGGCTGCCTCTAGCTTTGCTCGCTTGTCCGTGCCGGAAGTCCTCCCCGATATTGGAGCAAGGCGCAATCGGAGAGCGCGGATGCCGAACCGACTGATGGCTGTCCCCGGCTTGCTGCTCGCCGCCTGCCTGATGACGGCGGCATCGCCGATCAGCACGCAGCCGAAACATTATCTCTTCTACCTTCACGGCCGGATCATCGAGGATCAGGGCCCGCAAGGCGTCAGCCCGAGATTCGGCCGCTACGATTATCCGGGAATCCTCGCCGCTTTCCGAGCACGCGGCCTGGAGGTGGTCAGCGAAGTGCGGCCGAGCGGCACCGATCCGGGCGCTTATGCCGACAAGATGGTGGAGGAGATAAGGGCGCTTCTGGCCGGCGGAGTGGCACCGTCGCGAATCACGGTGGTCGGAGCGTCGAAGGGTTCGGTGATCGCTTCCCTGGTCTCGACCCGGCTGCGCAATCCCCAGGTCCGCTATGTCCTCCTCGCCAATTGCAACCCATGGCTGATCCGGACTCACGACCCCCGCCTCACGGGCGAGGTCCTGTCGATCTACGAGCAATCGGACGAGATGGGACGAAGCTGCCGCCCGATCGCCGCGCGCTCGCCTCAGCTGAAGCGCTTCGCCGAAATCCGCCTCAGGACCGGCCTCGGCCATGGCATGGTCTACCGTCCAATCCGGGCCTGGGTCGATCCCGCGGCCGCCTGGGCGCTTCGCCGGCAATGACGGCCGGGACCGTTTTCCGGATGGCGCGAATGTCGAACCGGGACAGGCTTGCGGGATGAACGCCATGGCCAGTGATCGACGCGCGTTTCTCACCAGGACCCCGATGGCCGCCGCCGGGCTGCTGCTTCCCGGCTGCGCAACCACCATGGCAGCCCGCCGCGCCTGCCTGCCTGCGGTCAAGGTCTCGCAGGACCGGTTGATCCACACCATGGCCGGACTTCGCCCCTATCGCGATTCCGGCTTTGTCGTTCGCGCCGACCGGATCGGCGACACGAAGCTGGTCCACAATTACGGCCATGGCGGTTCGGGAATCACCCTCAGCTGGGGCAGCGCCCGGCTGGCGACCGGGCTCGGCCTGCCCGGGCATCAGGGGCCAGTCGCGGTGCTGGGCTGCGGAGTGATCGGCCTGACCACCGCCCGCCTGGTCCAGGAAGCCGGGTTTCCGGTCGCCATCTACGCCAGGGCGCTGCCGCCGGACACGACCAGCAACATCGCCGCCGGCCAGTGGCATCCCTACGGCCATTACCGGAACGATTCGGTGACTCCCGAATGGCGGCGCCGGCTCGAGGCCGCCACCGCCTATAGCTGGCGCCGGTTCCAGATCATGGTCGGCGACGATTACGGGGTCCGCTGGCTGCCCACTTATGCGGAACGGAGCCAGCCCGAGCGGCAATTGCTCCCGACCTTCCCGCCGATCAACCATATGCTCAAACCGAGCGAGAACCCATTTCCGGTCGACCATGTCGTCTATTACGAGACGATCAACGTCGAGACCGGCCGCTTCCTTCGCCAGCTGATGCGCGACGTTCAGCTTGCCGGCGGAGCGATCCGGGTCCGCTCGTTCGCGACTCCGGCCGAGATCGCCGGGCTCCCCGAGAAATTGGTGTTCAACTGCACCGGGCTCGGAAGCCGCGAGCTGTTCGGCGACACAGGGCTCAGGCCGGTCCGGGGCCAGCTCGCTGTGCTCCTGCCCCAGCCGGAGATACGCTACGCGTTCACGGGCGAAGCGGGCCATATGTTCCCGCGCGCCGACGGCATCATCATCGGCGGCACTTTCGAATATGACGTCTGGGAGGCCGAGCCCCAGCCGGCGACCATCGCCCGGATCGTCGAGTCGCACCGCGACTTGTTTTCGCGCTTCCGCTGCGCGGCGCCGGTCTGAATTTCAAACTCGCCCGGCCAGGGCCGCCCCGAGCACCTGCTTCGCCGCCGCGGCGTCGAACCGGAGCGGGTTGCCGGCCGCCGACGGGTCGACTTCCGCCATCGACGCGATCCGGTCGAGCGAGTCCGCCGTGACGCCCAGCTCGGAAAGTCTGTGCGGAATCGAAAGACGCCGGCGCAGATCGAGGATCCAGGCGAGGAAGGCGTCGAACGAAGGATCTTTGAGGCCGATATAGGCCGCGAGCCGGGAAAGCCGCTCCTCGATCGCGGGCCGGTTGTGAGCGAGCAGATAGGGCATCAGGACGGCGTTGGTGAGGCCGTGATGGGTGCCGATCACGGCGCCGATCGGATGCGACAAAGCGTGCATCCCACCAAGGCCCTTCTGGAAGGCGGTCGCGCCCATCGAAGCGGCGGCGAGCATGGCGCCGCGCGCTTCGACGTCGCTTCCATCTTCGAACGCGCGCACCAGCCAGACCGAGATCAGCCTGACGCCCTCGGCCGCGATGCCGTCGGCGAGCGGATGGAAGCCCGGCGCGCAAAGTGCCTCGATGCAGTGCGACAGCGCGTCCATTCCGGTCGCGGCGGTGACGTGCGGCGGCAGACCCAGAGTGAGCTCGGGATCGAGGATCACCACCGAGGGAAGCATTTTCGGGTGGAAGATGATCTTCTTCACCCCCTCGGCCTCGTCGAGGATCACGCCGGCTCGGCCGACTTCCGAGCCGGTCCCGGCAGTCGTCGGCACGGCAATGATCGGAGCGATCCCGCGCGGATCGGCGCGCGACCACCAATCTTCCTTGTCCTCGAAATCCCAGAGGGGACGGGTCTGGCCCGACATGAAAGCGATCACCTTGCCGACGTCGAGCGCGCTTCCGCCGCCGAACGCGATCACTCCATCGTGGCCACCCTCGCGATAGGCGATCAGGCCCTGCTCGATATCGGCGCCGACCGGGTTGGGATGAATGTTCGAATATGTTCGAACCGAACGGAGCGAAGCGGCCGAGTCGCGGACCATCGCCATCTCCGCGAGCGCCGGATCGGTAACGAGAAGCGGCCGTTCGATGCCGAGCATCGAGCAGATTTCCGGCAGCTCGGCGATCCGGCCGGCGCCGAAGCGAATTGCGGTCGGATAGTTCCAGTTCGATCGAACCGCCGCCATCAGGCCCTCCGTGCGTAAAAGGAGCGAGGCCGGGTGACGCTCTCGAAGCCCCAGCGGCCGAGCGAGGCGCCGCGGCCGCTCTGCTTCAGTCCGGTCCAGGCGAGCAGCGGATCGAGATAGTCGCAGCGGTTGATCAATACTGTCCCCGCCTCGACCGCGCCCGCAAGCCGCTCTCCAGCCTCGACGTCCTTCGTCCAGATCGACGCCGCGAGGCCGAAATCGCTGTCGTTCATCAGCCGCACCGCCTCTTCATCGCTCTTCACCTTCATAAGCCCGGCGACCGGTCCGAACGTCTCCTCGCGCATCACCGCCATGCCATGGTCGACGCCGGTCAGCAGCTGCGGCATCAGATAGGCGGAGTCGCCGCGGTCGGCGGGAAAGAGGTCGGGCGGAATATGAGCGGTCGCGCCGGCATCGACCGCCTCGCGCAGCTGATTGCGTATCCGGCCGGCAAGGCCGGCGCCGGACACAGGTCCGAGCGTCGTCTCCGCGTCGAGCGGATTGCCGAGCCGATAGCGACCGGCCGCCTCGACCAGCCCGGCGAGAAAGTCCCGCCAGACCGCTTCATGGACATAGACCCGCTCGACCGCGCAGCAGGATTGGCCGCTGTTGAAGAATGCGCCTTCGGCGATCCCTTCGATCGCTCCCGCCAGATCGGCGTCGGCCCGCACATAGGCCGGGTCCTTGCCGCCGAGCTCGAGGGTCAGGCTGGTGAACGAACCGGCCGCGGCGCGCTCGATCGCCCGCCCGCCTTCGACCGATCCGGTGAAGGTGGCGTGATCGATCAGGCCCGAACCGAGAAGGGCCGCCGCCTGATCGTGGGAGAGGAAGAGGTTGGCGAACAGGCCGCCGGGGAGCCCGGCCGCGGCGAAAGCCTCGGCGAAACGCTCGCCGGTCAGGAGCGTCTGGGCGGCGGGCTTGAGGAGCCCGGCATTGCCCGCGAGCAAAGCCGGGACGATCGTGTTGGCGGCGGTGAGATAAGGATAATTCCAGGGCGCGATCACCAACACCAGGCCCGCCGGCGCCCGGGCCACGAAGCGCCTCACGCCGTCGCCCGATTCCTTCGTGTCGGGCGTTAGCGCTTCCGGAGCGATCTCGACCATCGCCCGCACGCGCTCGGCGAGCGAGCGATATTCGCCGCCATAGGCAACCGGCCTGCCCATCTGCCAGGCGAGCTCGGAGACGATCTCCCCGTTCAGCCTCTCCATCTCGCCGAGGAATCGAAGAATTATCGCACATCGTTCGGCGAGCGGCGTCAGCGCCCATTCGCGCTGCACCCTTCGCGCTTTGGCGACGGCCGCCTCGACCTCGGCCGGCCGCGCGAACGGCCGCCGCTCATATTCGCGGCCGTCGACGGGCGAGATGCAGATGAGGTCGTCCAAATCTTACCTCTGAATGGGTCCTTCGATAATGAACAGGTGAAACATACCCCGTATGTTTCAGGATTGCCGGGGGCAATCCGACCTGTCCATGGTTCGACGGGCTCACCGGCTACTCAGGATGAGCGGTTTAGTCACTGCCCCTGCCGCTCATCCTGAGTAGGGACTGAGCCCGGCGAAGGCCCGTATCGAAGGGCGGTCAGATGATCTCGAAATAACGGGCGAGCTGCCAATCGGTTACCGCCTTGCGCGATTCGCGCTCCTCCCATTCGCGGGTGCCGGCATAATGGTCGACGAACGCATCGCCGAACAGCGACCGCGCCGGAGCCGAAGAGCGGAGACGCTGTGCGGCGTCCCAGAGCGTGGGCGGAAGCATCCGCTCAGGCGCGGGCTCGACCGCATAGGCATTGCCTTCGACCGGCGCGTCGGGCTCGACCTCATTCTCGATCCCCCACAGGCCGGAGCCGATCGCCGCGGCGAGCGCCAGGTAGGGATTGATGTCGGCGGCGGCGATCCGATACTCGACCCGCTGGCTCTTCTCCGAGCCGCCGATCACCCGCAAAGCGCAGGTGCGGTTCTCATAGCCCCAAAGCGACGCAGTCGGCGCCCAATAGCCCGGGATCAGGCGGGTGAAGGCGTTGACCGTCGGAGCGACCATTGCCAGCAGCTCGGGCATCAGCGCCTGCTGGCCGCCGACGAACCGGCGCATCTCCCGCGACATGCACAAGGGATCTGCCGGATCGTGGAACCGCGATTTGCCGCTCTCCCAGTCGACGAGCGACATGTGGAGATGCCCCGACTGGCCGGGCCAGTCGCGCGACCATTTCGCCATGAAGGTCGCCATCCAGCCGCGCCTCTGGGCGAGGATCTTGACGATCGTCTTGAACAAGGCCGCCTTGTCCGCCGCTTCGAGCGCGTCGTCGACCCGGATCGCCGCCTCGATCACCCCGGGCCCGGTCTCGGTGTGGAGCCCCTCGATCTCGATCCGCATCTTTTCGCAGACCGACCAGAGCTCGTGATAGAAATCGGCGTGGACTCCCGAACGGAGCATCGAATAGCCGAAATTGCCGGGCGTGATCGGCTTGAGGTCGCGATAGCCCTTGTCGCGCACCGATTGCGGAGTCTCCTCGAAGACGAAGAATTCGAACTCCGCGGCGGCCTTGACCTTGCAGCCGATCGCGGCTGCCCGGTCGAGCACCCGGCGGAGGACTCCGCGCGGGCAGATCGCCTCGGCCGGCCCGCTGAACTCGGCGAGGAGCAGCGGCATGTCGCCTTCGAACGGGATCGCCCGCTCGGTCTCGGGGAGGAGCCGTGCCTCGGCGTCGGGGTAGGCGGTGTGCCAGCCGGTGAAGGCCGCATTGTCGTAAAGCTGGTCGCTCGAATCCCAGCCCAGCACCACGTCGCAAAAGCCGAATCCGCCCGCGAGGGCCGAGGCGAGCTTGTCGGCGTTCAGATATTTGCCGCGGAAGATTCCGTCCATGTCGAACAGGCCGACCTTGGCGCAGGAGAGCTGGCGCTCCCGGACGCGCTTCACGAGATCGTCAGTCGCCATATCCCGGCCTCGTCTGGTTGCAGCCGCCGTCCCTTCTAGTGGGAGGCAAAGCGGCCGGGAAGGCGGAGCGGCTTGATTCCGGACCGCGCCGACCCATCTGGACGCAAGAGCAATTCCCACGGGCCATGCCGACACGATGAACGATTCACTTACCCCCAAGGCGGTGGTCGCCGCCCTCGACGATCATATTGTCGGCCAGAACGACGCCAAGCGCGCGGTCGCGGTCGCGCTTCGCAACCGCTGGCGGCGCCAGCGCCTGTCCGACGAGCTTCGCGACGAGGTGACGCCGAAGAACATATTGATGATCGGGCCGACCGGCTGCGGCAAGACCGAGATCAGCCGGCGCCTGGCGAAGCTCGCCGATGCTCCGTTCGTCAAGGTCGAGGCGACCAAGTTCACCGAGGTCGGCTATGTCGGCCGCGACGTCGAGCAGATCCCGCGCGACCTGGTCGAGGAAGCGGTCCGGCTCGAGAAGGACCGGCGCCGGGCGGCGGTGAAGGATGCGGCCGAGGAGGCCGCGATGGAGCGGCTGCTCGACGCCTTGACCGGCAAGGGCGCGAGCGAGGCCACCCGTGCGAGCTTCAGGCAGCGCTTCCGCGACGGCCATTTGAACGGCAGCGAGGTCGAGATCGAGGTCAACGAGGCGCCCAGCATGCCGTTCGAAATACCGGGCGGCGCCGGCCAGATCGGAATGATCAATCTCTCGGACATGATGTCGAAGGCGATGGGGCAGCAGCCGAAGAAGAAGCGCAAACTGAAGGTGCGTGAGGCATGGCAGCGGCTGGTCGAAGAGGAAGCCGACAAAAGGCTCGACGAGGATGACGTCAACCGCACGGCTCTCGCCGACGCCGAGGCGAACGGCATCGTCTTCCTCGACGAGATCGACAAGATCGCTGTGTCGGACGTGCGCGGCGGCTCGGTCAGCCGCGAAGGCGTCCAGCGCGACCTTCTCCCGCTGATCGAGGGCACCACGGTCGCGACCAAATATGGGCCGATGAAGACCGACCACATCCTGTTCATCGCCTCGGGCGCGTTCCATGTCGCCAAGCCGAGCGATCTCCTTCCCGAGCTCCAGGGCCGGCTTCCGATCCGGGTCGAACTGAAGGCTCTGACCGAGGAGGATTTCGTCCGGATCCTGTCGACGACGCGGGCGAGCCTGACCGAGCAATATCGGGCGCTGATCGCCACCGAAGGAGTCGAGGTCGAGTTTACCGACGACGGCATCAGGGCGATCGCCCGCATCGCCGCCGAGGTGAACGGCCAGGTCGAGAATATCGGAGCGCGGCGCCTCCAGACGGTGATGGAGAAATTGCTCGAGGACGTCAGCTTCGATGCCGAGGAGCGCAAGGGCGACAAGGTCGTGGTCGACGCCGCCTATGTCGATGCGCAGCTTGCCGGGATCGCCCGCGACACCGACCTCAGCAAATATGTCCTCTAGGAATTCAGGCGGCCCATTAACGGCTCGTCGCAACTGTGGAGCGCCCTGACGCGACTCCAACTCGGTCGGGATCGTTGTGCGAGGTTAATGAAACTAGCGCATCGCCCGCACGTTGGTTTTGGGATCACTCCAGGGAAGGAACCCTTAGTCATGCGTAAACTCGCTCTCGCTTTCGCCGCCGCCACCCTTACGGTGCCTGTCATTCCGGCGCCCGTCGCGGCCCATGCCGACGGCTATTATCACGGCAAGACCTGGCGCGACTCGCGCGGCCGGCTGCGTTGCCGCCGTTCGAACGGGACGGTCGGAATCATTGTCGGCGGCGCCGCCGGCGCTCTGGTCGGACGAGCGGTCGATGGCGGCCGTCACCGCACCACCGGCACTCTGATCGGCGCCGCGGCCGGCGCTCTCGCCGGACGCGAGATCGCCCGCAACCGAAGCACGCGCCGCTGCCGCTGATCGGCGCCGGCTGAAAAAAAGAGGCGGGGCGCCCCAACCGGGCGCCCCGCCTTTTTTCATGTCGGCAATCCGGCGGTCAGGCCGATCCGCCCCCGGTCCCTCCGCCGCCAGTGCCGCCGCCGCCAGCGCCGCCGCCGCTGCCGGTCGAGGC
>JBKPOT010000021.1:0-4383 GCA_046733235.1 Pseudomonadota bacterium | reverse complement strand
GCTCTGCCCCGGGCGCTGAAGCGGCCGGGCCGCGCCCGCCGTGCCTTGTCCGCGCTCAAGGCCCGGCTGGGCGGCGGCGGCGGAGCCACGCTGTCGCTCGACTGGATGCCCTCGGCCCGCTACCGCCGCTTCTGGCCCGACATGCCGGCTTTCGCTTTCCCGAGCTTCTATGACGGCCAGGTCCGGATCAACCTGAAGGGGCGGGAGGGGCGCGGAATCGTCGAGCGCGCCGATTACGACCGGGCCTGCGACGGGATCGAGGCGCTTCTCCGCGACTGCCGCGACTCCGCGACCGGCCGCCCGGTCGCCGCCGCGGTCGAGCGCACCGGCCGGCCCGACTCGCTCGCGCCTTCCGAGGCCGACATGCTCATCCTGTGGGACGGCGCACCGCTCGGCCTCGACCATCCGCTCCACGGCCGGATCGGCCCCTTCCCCTATCGCCGCCCCGGCGGCCATACCGGCGGCAAGGGCCTCGCCTGGATCGCCGGCCCCGGAATCGCCGCCGGCGACCACGGCACGCGAAGCGCGTTCGACGTCGTCCCGACGATCGTCGAGCTCCTCGGCGCCGAGCCCGCCCCCACCCTCAGCGGCGAAAGCTTCCGCCGCGAGCTGGAGTGCGAGCCCGCGGAGTAAGCACTCCCCCCCTCCCGCCTGCGGGAGGGGGCAGGGGGGTGGGCAGGGCAAGGGTAGGATCAGCCAGCGCTCTTCCACGGCCGAGTCAAAGATGTTTCGCGCAGAGACGCGGAGAGACGCAGAGACGCAGAGAAGGAAATCGAGCCCTTCGGGCCCGGGACCGAACATGACGATCAGTTTGTCGGTCGGCGTGCACCTCTCCCCTCTGCGTCTCTGCGCCTCTTATTCTCTGCGTCTCTGCGCGAACCAAAACGGCGCACGCGAAGCACCCTGACGCGAGAAGCAAGGCGCGGAAGCCATCCCCCCTCCCGCCTGCGGGGTGCGACGCAACTAAGGCCCGTCCGGGGGACGGGGCAGCGCCGCACGGTCAGGGGTGGGCAAAGACGGCCCGGTTCATCCGGCGCTGGAACCCACAAGCCGACCCTGCCCACCCCCGGCCCCTCCCGCGAGCGGGAGGGGGGAAAGAACTACCAGATCCGCACCCTCTCCTCGGGCGGGATATACTGCCTGTCGCCGGGCTTGACGCCGAAGGCTTCGTACCAGGCGTCGACGTTCCTCAGCGGCGCGATCGCGCGAATCTGGCCGGGCGAGTGGGGATCGCCGACCAGCTGCTGGCGCAGCGCCTCGGTTCGGAACAGGGTCCGCCACACCTGGCCCCAGCCCAGGAAGACCCGCTGGTCGCCGGTGAAGCCGTCGATCACCGGCGCCGCCTGGCCGTTCAGCGAGGCGTGATAGGCGTCGAGCCCGAGCAGGATCCCGCCGAGATCGCCGATATTCTCGCCCATCGAGGCGCGGCCGTTGATGTGGATCCCGGGCAGGCCTTCGAACGTGAACGCCTCATACTGGGCGCCCAATTTCGCCGCCTGGGCCTCGAACTTCGCCGCATCCTCCGCGGTCCACCAGTCGCGCAGAACGCCGTTGCCGTCCGACTTGCGGCCCTGGTCGTCGAAGCCGTGGGTGATCTCGTGGCCGATCACCCCGCCGATGCCGCCATAATTGACCGCCGGGTCGGCGTCGGGATCGAAGAAGGGCGGCTGAAGGATCGCGGCCGGGAAGACGATCTCGTTCTTGACCGAATTATAGTAGGCGTTGACCGTCTGCGGGGTCATTCCCCACTCGGCCTTGTCGACCGGCAGGTTGATCCGGTTGCGGCGATAATCCCATTCGAAGCGGGCGGCGCGCTCGGCATTGCCGACCAGGTCGCCGGGCACGATCCGGAGCGCCGAATAATCACGCCATTTGTCGGGATAGCCGATCTTGACGTTGAAGTTTGCGAGCTTGGCCTGGGCCTGCCGCTTGGTCTCGGGCCCCATCCATTCCAGGCGGTCGATCCGGGCGCGAAGGGCGGTGCGCAGGTTCGCCACGAGGGCGTCCATCTTCGCCTTGGATTCGGGCGGGAAATAGAGTGCGACATAGTCGCGGCCGATCGCCTCGCCCATCGCATTCTCGGCGAAGGCGATTCCGCGCTTCCAGCGGTCGCGCTGCTGCGGCTGGCCGTTGAGGAATTTCTGGCGGAAGTCGAAATTGGCGTCGACGAACCGGCGCGACAGCAGAGGCGCCATGTCGTCGGCGATGTGGAAGGCCTGCCAGGCCTTGAGCGTCGCGAGGTCGGTGTCGGCGAAGATCTTCGCCAGCTTTGGAAAGGCCGTGTTCTGGGCGACGATCGCCCGCTCGGCGCTTCCGACCCCGGCCGAATCGAGGAAGGCCGCCCAGGGGAAGCCCGGCGCCGCCGCCTCGAGCTCGGCCCGGGTCATCAGATTGTAGGTCTTGTCGCGGTTGCGGCTCTCGGCGCGGGTCCAGTGCGCCTCGGCGATCCTTGTCTCGAGCGCCATGACCGCGTCGGCCGAGCGCGCCGGATCGGGCCAGCCCTCCATCTCGAGCAGCTGCCGGACATAGGCCTTGTAGCGCTCGCGCTGGGGCGCGAACTTGGCGTCGAGATAGAGCTCGCGGTCGCCGAGCCCGAGGCCCGACTGGCGAAGATAGAGCGAGTAGAAATCGGGCCTCTTGGCGTCGTCGTTGACGCCCGGCCCGAAGAAGGACGAGCCGAACCCGCCGATCGACCGCCCCATCAGCCGCGCCACGTCCTCCTTCGTCCGGGCCAGCCAGACCGGCCCGAGCCGCGCCAGCAAAGGCGCCGAATCGGCCCGCTCGATCGCCGCCTCGTCCATGAAGCCGCGATAGAGCGCGGCGACCTTGGCCTGGTCCCCGCCGGTGGCGACGTCGCCGGCTGGATAGGACTCGACCAGCTTTCGCAGCCGCGCATCGGAAAGCTCGCGAAGCACCGCGAACGCGCCGTAGGACGAGCGGTCGGCTGGGATCGTGGTGTTGCGCGCCCAGGTGCCGTTGACGAACCGGAACCAGTCGTCGCCGGGCTTTACGCTGCGGTCCATGCCGGCGATGTCGAAGCCCCATGTGCCGTAGCGTTGGGCATTGACGGAGGCGGGGGCGGGTGCGCCGGCCTGGTCGGTCTGGTCGAAGATGGAGACTATCGTGCAGGTTTCGTCGATGCAGACGTGGCGGTCGTTGGCCAGGACAGGTGTTGATGCGACGAGCGCGAGCAGGGAAACGGCGAGGGCGAGGCTCTTCTTCACGAGGCATCCTCCACTAAGCTGTTGAGATTTAGAGGTTTGAATATGTTGTCCGGCCGACGGAATAAGCCGCGGCGGACCCGGTGGCAATCCGGCGCGCGCGGCCTCTTATTGCGGAGCCCGCAGGGACGACAGCAAGCTCGCGCTCTCGAGCGCTCGGCGCAGACCGGCGTCGCCGACATGGGCGTAGATCGCGGTGGTCGCGATATTTTCATGCCCGAGCAGCCTTTGCAGGAATCGGAGGTCGACACCGTCCTCGAGCAGCAATGTCGCGCAAGTGTGCCGGAGCATATGTGGCGTCACGTGGACCTCCACACCGGCGGCCCTGGCGAAGCCCCTGAGCGATCGGCGCGCCGATTGCGTCGACCAATGGCTACCGTCCGGACTGAGCAGGAATTGCGCTCCCGGTCGTGCGGCAAGCATGGCGAGCACGGCTTTCAGTCGGTCGTCGACGACGAACACGCGTCGCTCACGCTGGCCTTTTCCGCGAACATGCAGCCCGCCGCTGTCGGCGTCGAAGTCGATCGGTCGAAGCTTGACGAGTTCGCCAACGCGAATGCCCGTCGAGATCAGCAGAAGGACGGCAGCCGGGAATGCCGTAGCCGCGACACGCACGTTGCGCTGGAGACAGATCTGCCATGCACTCGTCGCAAGCCGCGCGGTATCCCCTCTGCTCAGACCTCGCGGCAATGATTTCGTCCGGGGCAGCTGCATTTCGAGGCTTGCGAAGGGTGATTGCTTCAACGTCCCCGATCGAACCAGGTCTTTGTAGAATCCCCGCAGGCAAGCCATCCTCCGGCGAAGGGTGCGAGGCGCCGCATATCGCTCGTTCGAGAGGTAGTTGGCATAGGCAAGAATCGTCTCACCTTGCCGCGCGGATAGCCGCGCGCCGGCGACGAAACCGACATAATCCTTCAGGTCGCTCGTATAGGCTCGGATCGTATGATCCGACGGGTCCCGTATCGTCTTCAACCGGCTGACATAAGCAGCCGTCATCCTGTCCGTGAGCAGCACATATTCCTCCTCTAAGCCCACGGCAGCCGAGGTCCCCCGCTCGGCAAGCGGCGACTTAGGGAATATTGATTTCGAAGTGCTTGATTGCTTCCTCGCTCCATTGAGATGGCGTAGACGGTTCAGGGGCAGATAGATAATCAGGGATTAT
>JBKPOT010000020.1:0-16928 GCA_046733235.1 Pseudomonadota bacterium | reverse complement strand
CGATAATCGCGGCGGCGGCCGCGGCCGGCGCGACGATCGCGGCCGCGGACGCGGCGGCGACGATGACGGCGGCGAGGAGCTGGTCGAGAAGCTCGTCCACATCAACCGCGTCTCCAAGACCGTGAAGGGCGGCAAGCGCTTCGGCTTCGCGGCTCTGGTCGTCGTTGGCGACGGCAAGGGGCGCGCCGGCTTCGGCCACGGCAAGGCCCGCGAGGTGCCCGAGGCGATCTCCAAGGCGACCGCCGCGGCCAAGAAGGCGATGGTCCGGGTCCCGCTTCGCGAGGGCCGCACCCTCCACCATGACGGGATGGGCCATTTCGGCGCCGGCCGGGTCTATGTCCGGACCGCTCCGGCCGGAACCGGAATCATCGCCGGCGGCCCGATGCGCGCCGTGTTCGAGAGCCTCGGAGTGGCCGACGTGGTGACCAAGTCGGTCGGCACGTCGAACCCCTACAACATGGTCCGGGCGACCTTCGAGGCGCTCGGCGACCAGACCAGCCCCAAATCGGTGGCCCAGCGGCGCGGCAAGAAGATCGCCGACCTGATGGGCCGGCGCGCCGGAACCGGCGGTGCCGAGGCCGAGGCGGAAGCCGAGGCTGTGACGGAGTAAGAATGATGGCGAAGATCAAGATCACGCAGACCGGTTCGCCGATCCGCCGCCAGCCGCACCAGCGCAAGACGCTGATCGGCCTCGGCCTCAACAAGATGCACCGCACCCGCGAGCTCGAGGACAGCCCCGAGGTCCGCGGAATGATCAAGCGGGTGCAGCATATGGTGACGGTGGAGGAGTAATCCGCCGGCGGCGGGATTACTCCGAACATCCCAGCGGAAGCTGGGATCTCCCGGAGACCCACCGTGACCGTCATTCCAGCGAAAGCTGGAATCTCTCTTCCCCTGTGGGAAGTGGAGAAAAGAATTAAGATCCCAGCTTTCGCTGGGATGACGAAATGGGAAGGAGCTCGCGCTTCTCCCACGCGCGACAAAAGCGAAAGCGAGTGCAAGACATGAAACTGAACGACATCCGGGACAATAAGGGCGCCCGCAAATCCCGCGTCCGCGTCGGCAGGGGCATCGGCTCCGGCTTGGGAAAGACCGGCGGCCGCGGCCAGAAGGGCCAGAAGAGCCGCTCCGGCGTCTCGGTCTGGGGCTTCGAGGGCGGCCAGATGCCGCTCCACATGCGGATCCCGAAGCGCGGCTTCAACAACATCTTCGCCAAGGATTATGCCGAGGTGAACCTGGGCGCGATCCAGAAGGCGCTCGATTCCGGCAAGCTCGACGGCAAAGGCGTGGTCGATCATGAAGCGCTGAAGGCGGCCGGGCTTGCCCGCGGCGGCAAGGATGGAGTCCGCCTGCTCGGCAAGGGCAGCCTCTCGGCCAAGCTCGCCTTCCGGCTTGCCGGCGCGTCCGCCGGCGCGCGCAAGGCGGTCGAGGATGCCGGCGGCTCGATCGAGCTGATCGAGGTCGTTCCGGCGTCCGAGAAAGCGGCCGCCAAGAAGGGCCAGACCAAGGCGGCCAAGAAGAAAGCTTGACGGCTTCCTTGCCGCTCGTCCGGTTGAAAGGCTGACAAGCCGGAACCGGTCACTATATGGAGCGGCGGGGGAGGATTTCTTCCCCGCCGCTTTTTCATTCGGGATCGACACCTATGGCCTCCGCAGCCGAGCAAATGGCTTCCAACATCAGCCTGGCGAACTTCGCCAAGGCGACCGATCTCAAGAAGCGCCTGTGGTTCACCATGGGCGCGCTGATCGTCTTCCGGCTATTGAGCTTCGTGCCGCTGCCCGGAATCGATCCTCGAGCTCTCAACATCCTGTTCAACAGCACCCGCGGCGGCGTGCTCGATTTCTTCAACATGTTCTCGGGCGGCGGCCTTCAGCGGATGAGCCTGATCGCGCTCGGCGTGATGCCCTACATCACCGCTTCGATCGTGGTTCAGCTGGCCAGCTCGATGTCGCCTTCTCTGGCGGCGCTGAAGAAGGAAGGCGAGAGTGGGCGCAAGAAGCTCAATCAATATACGCGCTACGGCACCGTCCTGCTCTGCGCGATCCAGGGCTATTTCATCGCGGTCGGGCTCGAGACCTGGGGCCAGGGCGGCAGCGGCTCGGCCGTGCTCGATCCCGGCATCATGTTCCGGATCACGGCGGTGGTGACCCTCGTCGGGGGCACCATGTTCCTGATGTGGCTCGGCGAGCAGATCACCAGCCGCGGCATCGGCAACGGCGTCTCGCTGATCATCATGGCGGGAATCGTCGCCCAGCTCCCGACCGCGCTCGCCCAGGCGTTCGAGGGCGGCCGTACCGGCACTCTCTCGCCGCTGATCATCATGGGAGTCGTCGCCCTCGCGCTCGGCCTGATCCTGTTCATCTGCTTCATGGAACGCGCCCAGCGCCGCGTGCTGATCCAATATCCCAAACGCCAGACGGCGCGCGGTCAGATGCAGGCCGAGCGGTCGCATCTGCCGCTCAAGCTCAACACCGCCGGCGTGATCCCGCCGATCTTCGCCTCGTCGCTGCTTCTGATGCCGCTGACCATCGCCCAGTTCGCCGGCAAGAACACGACCAACACCGAGAGCACCTGGAACAATGTGCTTCTCACCGTCACCAACTGGCTACAGCACGGCGCTCCGCTCTACATGGGGCTCTATGCGGCCGGGATCATCTTCTTCTGCTTCTTCTACACCGCGGTCGTGTTCAACCCCGAGGAGACGGCCGAGAATCTGAAGCGCTACGGCGGCTTCATCCCCGGTATCCGGCCCGGCAAGAGGACCGAGGAATATCTCGATTACGTTCTCACCCGGATCACCGTGGTCGGAGCAGCCTATCTGACCCTGATCTGCCTGCTGCCCGAATTCCTGATCGCCCGCGCCGGAATCCCCTTCTATCTCGGCGGAACCAGCCTGCTGATCGTCGTTAACGTGACGATGGACACGGTGACCCAGATCCAGAGCCACCTGATCGCCCACCAATATGGCGACCTCATCAAGAAGGCGAAGCTGAAGGGCGGGAGGGGCAGGTGAGCCCGGCTCCGGCCGGGCCCGACCGCCGAAGCGAGGGCCGGCCGCTCAACATCATCCTGCTCGGCCCGCCGGGCGCCGGCAAGGGCACCCAGGCGGCCCGGCTCCAGGACGATCTCGGGATGGTCCAGCTCTCGACCGGCGACATGCTTCGCGCCGCGGTCGCCGCCAAATCCCCGGTCGGTCTCCAGGCCAAGGCGGTGATGGATGCGGGCGACCTCGTCTCCGACGACATCGTCAACGGCATCCTGTCCGAGCGGCTCGACCAGGACGATGTCAGGAACGGCTTCATCCTCGACGGCTATCCGCGCACCGCCGCCCAGGCCGACGCCCTCGAGGCCCTTCTCGCCGCCAAGGGCCTCAGGCTCGACCATGTCATCGAGCTGGTCGTCGACGAGGATGCCCTGGTCGACCGGATCACCGGGCGATTCTCCTGCGCGAGCTGCGGCGCCGGCTATCACGACCGCTACAAGCTGCCGAGAGTCGCCGGGACCTGCGACGTCTGCGGAAGCCATGAATTCAGGCGCCGGCCCGACGACAATGAGCAGACCGTCCGCAACCGCCTCGCCGAATATCGCTGCAAGACCGCTCCGATCCTCCCTTATTACGAAGCCAGGGGACTGGTGCGGCGGATCGACGGGATGGCGCCGATCGCCGAGGTCGAGGCCGCGATCGAGAAGATACTGGCCGGCTAGCGCCGCTCGCGCCTTTGCGACATTATGCAAGGAAGCGGACAGGATGCCCCGACATGGCCATCGAACCAGTGTTGAAGTTCGGTCTTGCGGCGCTGCTGCTCGCAGTCGTCCCGTTCGGGAAAGCGCAGGCTGTTCAGGGCGGCGCGGCCGTGAGCGACGCCGCGATCCTGCAATGCGGCCTTTCGGCCTTCAGCGAGGCCGACGACCGATTGATCGGCCAGGTCTATGTCGCTTCCCGACATAGCCCTCCGCGCAACGGTCCTGACGGCCGTCTTCAGATCAGCGAACGCGAGGAAGAGCAGATCGCGGATTGCGGCCGGCAATATCGTCTGAACGCGAAGGAGCTCGACCTTCTCGACAAATATACGATGGGGGAAATGCTGCGCCGCGGGGCGTCATGGGACCTGCGCCATGCCGGCTTCGATCCCGCAAAACTGCACCCGATCGCCAGGCTATTGTCGGCCGAAGACTACACCCATCGTTCCAACGACATCCTGATTCGGCGCCTTCGTCCCGACCTCGAGGAGGCAGGAGTCCCCCGGCTGCTCTATGCCGCGGCCGTCGACTATATCGTCTTCGCCTGCCGCGCCAGCGCCGCTCGCTGGCTCTGGGCGCAGCAAAGGGCCGCTCGCCGCTGAGACTCTCCGCGAGCTTGACCGCTCGAAAATTAGCGTGCATCTACTTTGTAGATCAAAGGAGTTTGCAAATGCGATTCGCAATCCTCGCCGCTTCCGGCCTGCTCGCCATCTCCGTTCCCGCTTTCGGCCAGGCTCCGCCCGATCCCGCAGCCCTGATCGCAGCCCAGCGCGAGGCGATGGCGCCTCTGGCGGGAATGGACGGAGTCTGGCGCGGCACGGCCTGGACGCTCACCCCGAGCGGTCGTCACGACGTCGTCCATACCGAGCGGGTCGGGCCGTTCCTCGACGGATCGGTCAAGGTCGTCGAAGGGCGTTCCTATCTCCCCGACGGGAAGGTCGGCTTCAACGCCTTCGGCACCATCTCCTACGATCCGCAGCGCAAGGCCTATGTGCTTCATTCCTACGCGATGGGCCGGGCCGGCGACTTCCCGCTCGACGTTCGGCCGGACGGCTATGCCTGGCAGATACCGGCAGGCCCCGGCGCGATCATCCGCTACACCGCGACGATCGGCAACGGCACCTGGCGCGAGGTCGGCGAACGGATCGCGGGCGAGGCCCCGCCGATGCGGATTTTCGAGATGAACCTCAAGCGCGTCGGCGATTCATCCTGGCCGGCCGGCGACCCGGTGCCGATGCGGTAGAAATGGAAGGGCGGCGGTCAGTCCGCCGCCCTCCGAATTCTCAAGCCATCCAGACGTCGTGCGGGCCGGCCAGGTGGCCGCCGCCATGGCCCGCATCCATCGCCATCGACGCGGCGGCGAAGCTGGACGGACCGAAGCTGAAGTCCGCGGCTGACAGCTTGCTCGCCTTGTAGCCGTCGAGAGTGACCGAATCGCCCGTGCCCCAGCTGATCACGGCGCTTCCGCCGACATTGACGATGGTGAGGTCGGAGAAATCGTCGACTCCGGCGACGCCGTTGATCGCGATCACGTCCTTCTTCTCGAAGTCGGTGACATGGTCGTTGCCCGAGCCGGGGCCGAAGACGAACGTGTCTTCGTGCTGCCCGCCGGTCAGGGTGTCGTTGCCGCCGCCGCCGACGATGATGTCCTTGCCCTTGCCGCCGTTGATGACGTCGTTGCCGCCAGCCTCGCCGAGTTCGCTGGCGACGTCGCCATAGGTGGTGATCGGGCCCGATCCGCCGGTATCATGGTCGTCGACGATCACCCGGCCGTCGCCGTAGAGCGTGTCGTTGCCGCTGCCGCCGCTCAGAGTGTCGTTGCCGCGGTCGCCGGCGAGGAGATTGTCGTTGCCGTCGCCGGTCAGGAAATCGTCGTAGATCGATCCCGAGAGATTCTCGAAACCGGACGCGTTCATGAAGCCCTGCTCGGTATTCTGGGCAGCGCCCTGAAGCGCCAGCGAAACGGTGACTCCGGCCGCCGTGATGTCGGTCTCGTTGCCGTAGAGCGACCAGGTGTCGATCCCGCTCCCGCCCGAGAGCGTATGGGTCCCGGTGCCGACCTCGATCAGATCGTTGCCGCCGCCGCCGGAAAGATTGTCGTTGCCGGTGACTCCGCTGCCATTGGAGCCGCCCCAGATCCAATTGTCGCCGCCATCGCCGGTCAGGATGTCGTTGAAGATCGTGCCGGAGACGTGCTCGATTCCGATCAGAGTATCATTGCCCTGTCCCGTCGCCTGGGCGACTCCGACGATGTTGAGGTCGACAACGACTCCGCCGGTGGCGCTCGGAGCGTAGGTGGCGCGGTCCCAGCCGCTGCCGCCGTCGAGCAGATCGTCGCCGAGGCCGCCATCGAGATAATCGTCGTCGGCGCCGCCCAGCATCGTGTCGTTGCCGCCCCGGCCTCGCATGAAATCGTGACCGGCTCCGCCGTCGAGCACGTTGGCGCCGGAGTTGCCGATGGCCAGGTCGTTGAAGGCCGAACCGGTGAAATTCTCGATGCTGATCAATGTGTCGTCGCCGGCGGCTCCGCTGGCGAAGCCGGCGTTCAGATCGACCTGCACCGCGCCGGTCGCGGTCGTATAGGCCGCGGTGTCGGAGCCGCCGCCGCCGTTGAGCGTGTCGTCGCCGTCGCCGCCCTCGAGCACGTCATTGCCGTCGACGAACTCCGGATCGAGAATTCCGACGTCCTGATAGGTTATGAATGGCCCCGACCCGCCGGTATTGTGCGTATCGACGATGATCCGGCCGTCACCGTAAAGCGTGTCGTTGCCGGCGCCGCCGCTGAGTTGGTCGTTGCCCGTGTCGCCGGCGAGGACATTGTCGTTGCCGTCACCGGTCAGTACGTCGTCTCCCGCCGAACCGGACAGGTTTTCGAAGCCATTGAGCGTCATCGACCCGATCCCGGTGGCCTGGGCGCCGCCCTGAAGCAGCAGCGACACTGTGACGCCCGCGAGCGCGGCGTTGTTCGCCCACAGGGAGAGCGTGTCGTTGCCGGTTCCGCCGTCCGCGACCACGGTTCCCGGGCCGACTTCGACCAGGTCGTTGCCGCCGAACGCATTGATCGTGTCGTTGCCATTCTCGCCCCACAGCCAATTGTCGCCGTCATTGCCGAGGATGATGTCGTCGAACTCGGTGCCGGACGCATGTTCGATCCCGACCAGGGTATCCATGCCCACGCCTGTGTCCTGCGCGACGCCGACGATTCGAAGATCGACGGTGATGCCGCTGGTCGCGGTGAAATAGGCGACCCGGTCAAAGCCGGCGCCGCCGTCGATCAGATCGTCGCCCGGACCGCCGCGGAGATAATCGTCGCCATTGCCGCCGAACAGCGAGTCGTTGCCGCCCTCGCCTCGCAGATTGTCATGGTCGTCGCCGCCGTCGACGACGTCGTCGCCCTCCCCCGCATTGACCAGATCGTTGCCCGCGAAGGTCGTGATCTGGTCGTTCGCCGGAGTGCCGCTGATGAAGTCGTTGCCCGGACCGCCGTTGATAATCGCCACGTCTTTTCTCCCCTATCGGTGGAACGGCTATAGCGCCGCCATTTCCCGCCGCCGAGTCCACAAGGTTAATTTAAATCAAACCTCGAGCCATCCGTCGCATCAGGCTGCTGGCCGAGGCCCCGGCTTGTCGTTATTCAGGCGGAACAGCATTCGAACGGGGGACGAGCATGACGATCGTCAGGACATCGCATAATCTCGGCGGCCTTGGGCCGCTGCTTCTCGCCGGGAGCGCCGCCGCGGCTCTGGCCTGGCCCGCTTCGGCCTCGGCGCAGCAGTCGACCTGCCCGGCGCGGCCGCCGGCCGTGGCGATCGGCGGGGCGGTGAGCGGCGAGTTGGCGGAGAGCGACGGCAAGCGCGACGACCGGCTGACCGATTGCTTCCGGCTTCCCTTGCGTGAGGGCGACATGGTCCAGGTCGATCTGGTCGCGAGCCAGTTCGACCCGTTCCTCGATGTGTTCGCGCCGGGCGGCGGCGACGAGCCGCTCAAGGAGAATGACGACGCGCCCGGCGGCGGCCGCAACGCCCGGCTCAACTTCCGCGCGGCCGCGACCGGCGACTATCTGCTCCGCGCCCAGGGGCTGAGCGGAGGCAAGGGTTCCTATGTATTGTCGGTGACCCGGCACGAACTGGCTCCGCCGCCGCCTTCGCTCCCGCTCGCGGCCGGCCGCGAGGTCCAGGGCCATCTCGACGACAAGAGTCCCAAGACCGACGACGGCCATCCTTACGCCCTCTACGGCTTCCAGGGGGAGAAGGGCTCGAGGATCCGGATCGACATGATTTCGGAGACTCTCGATTCGGTGGTCGAGCTGAAGCGGGAAGATGGCGAAGGCGATTTCTCGGCGACCAACGACGATGGCGGCGAGGGCCGCAACTCGCGCCTGTGGGTCGTGCTCCCGGCCAGCGGCCGCTACACGGTCCAGGCCCGAAGCCTCGGCGACGAAGCCGGCGACTATACGCTCAAGCTGACCGAATATGGGCCCGCCGGCCCGCCGCCCGCGCCGGTCGAGCTGACCCGCGGCGCGCCCGTCCAGGGCCGGCTCTCGTTCGAGGATTCGGGCCTTCAGGCGGGCACCGACGATTCGGGCGCGATCACCTATTTCTATCGGATCTACGCTCTGCCGATGCGCGCCGGCGAGACCGTGACGGTGGACTTGAAGGCGAGCGACTTCGACCCGGTTCTCGACGCCGGAGTGATGTCGCCGCTCGGCTTCGCCTCGGCCCGAACCAACGACGACAGCGACGGCACCAACGCCCGTCTGGTCCTCACTCCGACCGAGGCCGGAACCATCTATTTGCGGGCCCGCTCGCTCAATGCGGAGAAATTGGGCGATTTCACCCTGACCGCGACTCCAGGCAGTCCGTGACGCAAAAAAAAGGCCTCCGCGAGGAGGCCTTTTTCACAATATTGAGGAGGACCGGTTTCAGGCCGCGTCCTCATATTCCTCGTTCTGAGCGGGGCCCGAATCCTGGCCCTTGGCCGAGACGTCGCGGTCGACCAGCTCGATGATCGCGATCGGCGCCGCGTCCGAGGCTCGAAGGCCGGCCTTGATGATCCGCGTATAGCCGCCTTCGCGCTTCGCGTAGCGGTCGGCGAGGACGTCGAACAGCTTCTTCAGCTGGGTATCGTCGAGCAGACGCGCATGGGCGAGCCGGCGGTTGGACAGGCCGCCTTTCTTGGCGAGCGTGATCAGTTTCTCGACATAGGGGCGAAGCTCCTTCGCCTTGGCGGTCGTGGTGGTGATCTGCTCGTGCTTGATCAGAGCGGCCGCCATGTTGCGGAACAGGGCCGCACGGTGGCTCGAGGTACGCTGCAGCTTCCTGCCGCCGACGCGATGACGCATGTTTCATTCCTTCGTTCGTTCGGGGGCCGTATCAGGTACCCCGGACCAGGCGGTGAAATCGGGGCACCGCCCAAACCCCAAATCGTCATCCCAGCGAAGGCTGGGATCCAAGCTGACTCTGTGCAGGCCTCAACTTCCGTATGGATTCCAGCTTTCGCTGGAATGACGGAAGAAGAAGAACCCGCCCCAGCCCGCCTGGACGGCGGGCTGGTGGTGATCCGACCCGCCCATCCCCCGGATGGGCGGCTTTCGGATCACCCCATCAGCTCCTGCTCGAGCTTCTTGGCCATCTCCTCGATATTCTCCGGCGGCCAGCCGGGGATATCCATGCCGAGACGGAGGCCCATGCTCGAGAGCACTTCCTTGATCTCGTTGAGGCTCTTGCGGCCGAAATTCGGAGTCCGGAGCATCTCGGCCTCGGTCTTCTGGACGAGGTCGCCGATATAGATGATGTTGTCGTTCTTGAGGCAATTGGCGCTGCGCACCGAAAGCTCGAGCTCGTCCACCTTCTTCAGGAGATAGCGGTTGAGCTGGTTGGCGTCGCTCTCGGTCTCGGCAGCCGACGGAGCGGCCATTCCGGCCATGGTCGGAACCGCGACCATGCCCTCGTCGAAGTGGACGAAGAGCTGGAGCTGGTCCTGGAGGATCCGGGCCGCATAAGCGAGCGCGTCGTCGGGGCTGATCGTCCCGTCGGTCTCGACGGTCAGGGTCAGCTTGTCATAATCGAGCTCCTGGCCGACGCGGGTATTCTCCACCTTGTAGCTGACCTGGCGGACCGGCGAGTAGAGCGCGTCGACCGGGACCAGGCCGATCGGAGCGTCGGCCGGACGGTTCGAAGCGGCCGGCACATAGCCTTTGCCGGCCTCGACCGTCAGCTCCATGTTGAGGGTCGCGCCCTCGTCCAGGTGGCAGATGACCAGATCGGGGTTCATCACCTCGATGTCGCCGGTGGTCGCGATGTTGGCGGCGGTGACCTCGCCGGGGCCGGTCGCCGACAGCTGCAGCCGCTTGGGCTGGTCGCCCTCCATGCGCAGAGCGATCTGCTTCACGTTGAGGACGATGTCGGTGACGTCCTCGCGCACTCCGGCGAGCGAGGAGAATTCGTGCAATACGCCCTCGATCCGCATCGAGGTGACTGCGGCGCCCTGAAGCGAGGAGAGCAGAACCCGGCGCAGCGAGTTGCCGAGAGTGAGCCCGAAGCCGCGCTCGAGCGGCTCGGCGACGAAGGTCGCCTTGCGGCGGGCGTCGCCGGCGGCTTTCTTCTCGAGGGCGTTGGGCTTCTTCATTTCCTGCCAGTTCTTTGCGTTGACGGCCATGATCTTCCCTTGGGTCTTGGGCGGGTCGGCCCCGCCGGTAAAAATAGGTGAAGGTGCCGGACAGCCGGCGCCTTCGAAAGCTCAGACTCGGCGGCGCTTGGACGGGCGCACGCCGTTATGCGGTATCGGGGTCACATCCCGGATCGAAGTGATCTGGAAGCCGACCGCCTGGAGCGCCCGAAGCGCCGATTCGCGGCCCGATCCGGGGCCCTTCACCTCGACCTCGAGGGTCCGGACGCCATGCTCGGCGGCCTTCTTGCCGGCATCCTCGGCGGCGACCTGGGCGGCATAGGGGGTCGATTTGCGCGAACCCTTGAAGCCCATCATGCCGGCCGACGACCAGGCGATCGCATTGCCCTGAGCATCGGTGATGGTGATCATCGTGTTGTTGAAGCTGGCGTTCACGTGAGCGACGCCGGCGGTGATGTTCTTGCGCTCGCGCCTTCTGAGGCGCTGAGGTTCGCGTGCCATTTTCTAATCCCTACCTGATCTCGTTGAAACGGAGCTTTCGCGGCGCGCGTGCGGCGCCGGGCGAAGAGCTCAGCTTACTTTTTCTTGCCGGCGATCGGCTTGGCCTTGCCCTTGCGGGTGCGCGCATTGGTGTGGGTGCGCTGGCCGCGGACCGGGAGGCCCTTGCGATGGCGAAGTCCGCGATAGGAAGCGAGGTCCATCAGTCTTTTGATGTTCATCGCGACTTCGCGCCGGAGGTCGCCCTCGACGGTATAGTCCGCGTCGATCGACTCGCGGATCTGCAGGACTTCCTGGTCGGTGAGATCCTGGACCCGGCGCTCGGGAGCGATTCCGAGCTTCTTGGTGATCTCACGGGCCTTGGTCCGGCCGATGCCGTGAATGTAGGTCAGCGCGATTTCCACGCGCTTGTTGGTCGGGATGTTTACGCCCGCTATACGTGCCATTTGCGACTTTCTCCTGCTCCACAGGCCGGTATGGCTACCGACCTATCTCAGCGCTTGATGAGCCCCGGGAACAGGCATAGCCGACGAGCGCACAAGAGCGCCGCCGGAGGACCGGTTATCGGGATAGGTTGCAAATAGGAATTGGAACCGGGCCTGTCAACCGGGAAAGGCCGGCGAAATCGGCCTTTCCCGTGCCATTTCAAGGCGCCGAATCCGGGCCGCCGATCGGCCCAGCGGCTCAGCTCTTCTTCTTGCGCGAGCCCGAGCCGCCGCTCTTGCCGCTGCTCGATCCGCTCTTGCGGGCGCGGACGGCCGGGATCGCGGCGGCCGCGACGGCTCCGGCGAACAAGGCCGCGCCGGCGGCGATCGCGGTCTTCGGATTCTCGCGCGCCAGATCGGCGGCGCTTGAGGCGAGCTTGCCGGCGCGCTCCTTCAGTGTGGTCCCGCCTTCGCCCTCGGGCACGTCGGGCTGGATCGCGGATTCGGTGGCATGCGGCATCGCGCTGCTGGGAATGCTCGACATCGATTTCTCCATTGCATCGGAAGGGAAGGGATTGCGTGAAGGGAACGACGACCCGGCGGGCGGGTTCCGCCGCCGAGCCGCCAAATCCGACGAGGCGGGGCTCAGTGTCGATCCGGCCCGAGCGGCGGGAGCAGCAGCGAGACTCTCAGTCCCGGCCGGTTGTCCTCGAGATCGAGCTTGCCCTGATGGAGATGGGCGACGGCCTCGGCCAGAGCGAGGCCAAGGCCCGCACCTGCCGATGAACGCGAAGTATCGAGCCGGCCGAACTGGCGCCGCGCCTCGGCCCGGTCGGCGGGAGCGATCCCCGGGCCGCGATCGGCGACACCGAGCCTCAATCCCTCCTCCTCCTGCGCGGCGAACAGGACGATCTCGCCCGTTCCCGCCGCATAGCTCACCGCATTGTCGAGCAGGTTGCTGAGCGTCTGGGCGAGCAGCTGGCGGTGCCCGAACAGGGGCAACAAGGCCGGTCCACAGTCGAGTCGAAGGACGCATCCCGCTTCTTCGAGGATCGGCTCATACATGTCGGCGAGCTGGGCCAGGAGTTCGGCCGGATCGAGCCAGGCGAACTGGTTGCGGCTCGCCATCGCCTCGGAGCGGCCGATCTCCAGCACCGTGGTGAGGATTCGCATAAGCGAGTCCGCCTCCTGCAGGACTCCGGCGAGGAGGATTTCGCGTTTCGCCTCGCTTTCCGGACGCATCGCCGCCTCGATCCTTACTCTCAGGCGCGCGACCGGCGAGCGCAGATCGTGCGCGAGGCAGTCGGTCAAGAGCCGCAATTCCTCCATCAATATGCCGATCCGGTCGAGCATCGTGTTGATCCGCGCCGCCAGCCCGTCGAACGCATCGCCGCCGCCGAAGACCGGCACCCGGCGGCTGAGGTCGCCGCCGCTGATCCCGTCGGCCACCGCCGCCACCGCCCGCACCCGGGACCCGACATAACGGGCGATGATCAGCCCGCAGACCAGGCCGAGCAGCACCGAAATGGCGAGTGCCAGGCCCAGCGAGCCCTCGAGCGTGCGCTGGAGCTCGAGCCGCTCGCCGAAGCTGCGGCCGCTCAGAAGCCATTGGCCGCCGCCGATCGGGCGGAGCCGATAATAGGCTTCGGCGAGCGCCGACTGCCCCTGCGGTTGAAGCCTGCCGGTCCGATATTCCGGAGTCGTGCCCCTCGGCGGTTGGGCCAGCGCCGCGACATTGCCCGTGAGCGGCCGGCCGTCGCCGGCAATGATTGCGGCGAGAACCTGCGGGTCGCCTGAGGCGATCGTGTCGGCGACCGCCTTGTCGAGCTCCGAGCGGCCGCCCGAGGCCGCGACGTCGTCGAGCACGGCCGACTGCTCGGCGACCTGACGGCGCAGGGCGTCGGCCGAATCGTCCGACGTTCGCCATCGGATGAAGCCGATGACCGAGAGATTGGCGGCGAAGGCCAGCAGAGCCGAAAGCAAAGCCACTCTCAGGCTGATCGGGATCCGGATCCTCAATGGGGACCCTCCGATTCGGGCCCGGCGAGGCGATAGCCGGCGCCGCGCACCGTGTGGAGGATAGGAAAATCGAAGCCGTCGTCGAGCTTGCGCCTCAGCCTGCTGATGTGGACGTCGATGACGTTGGTGCCCGGATCGAAATGATAATCCCACACCTGTTCGAGAAGCATGGTGCGGGTGACGACCCGGCCATGGTTGCGCGCGAGATATTCGAGCAGGCGGTATTCGCGCGGCTTCAGGTCGATCGCCCGCCCGCCCCTTCTGACGATTCGGGAGAGCAGGTCGATCTCGAGATCGCCGACGACGAGGCGGGGTTCGGCCGCCGCGCGTCCCTCGCCCCGGCGAAGCAGGGCATTGGCCCGAGCGAGCAGCTCGCCGAACGAGAAGGGCTTGACCAGATAATCGTCCGATCCGCTCTCCAGCCCCTCGATCCGGTCGGTGACCGAGGCCAGAGCGGAAAGGATCAGGACGGGAGTCGCTATCTCGGCCGCGCGCAAAGCCTTGAGCAGCGCCAGGCCGTCCAGGCCGGGCACCATGCGGTCGAGGACGATCAGATCATATTCGCCGTCGGTCGCACGGAAGAAGCCCTCCCGGCCGTCAGCGACATGGTCGACGACATGGCCTTCCTCGGCGAGGCCCCGGGCGAGATAGGCCGCGGTTTCCATATCGTCTTCGATCAAGAGGATCCTGCGGCCCATCGATTCGCCTCCGCTCAGCCGGGGTAGGTCCGGCCGGGCCGCCTTCGCAAGCGCCGCGCCCCCAAAAAAAGCCGCCCGGCGGGAGGGGGGCAACCGGGCGGCAGGGTTCGGGGGCTTCAGCGTGAGTGTGCGGCTCTAGGTTGCCGGACGGGCGGTCCTTTGCGCGGCGGTCCGCCGGACCGTGCGGCGATGCTTGGCCGGCTTCGGCTTGGCGGTCGTCGCTGCGGTCGTGGCGGCCGCCTTGGTCCGGCCGGCGGTGGCTGGCGGGGCCGCGGCGAAGGCCGGGACCGCCAGCAGCGCCGCCGCGGCGATCGGTGCGAGGATATGAAGCTTCATGTCGTATCTCCATTCCGGCGGCGACGATCGCCGCCGGCCGGAGCGGATTAGCCGCCTCGCTCTCACCGCGAGATGGCGGCCCGATTAAAGCTTTGTAATGGGAGAGGCGGCGCCTTGATCCGGATCAGCAAAAAGGCGCGCCGCGGCGCCGGGTTCAGTCCTCCAGCGAGCGTTTCCTGGTCTCGGGGAGGAACAGGATTCCGACGATCACGGTCAGCCCGGCGACGGCGATCGGATACCAGAGGCCGTAATAGATATTGCCGGTCGCGGCGACCATCGCGAAGGCGGTGGTCGGAAGGAAGCCGCCGAACCAGCCATTGCCGATATGGTAGGGAAGCGACATCGACGTGTAGCGGATCCGGGTCGGGAACAGCTCGACCAGCAGTGCTGCGATCGGGCCGTAGACCATCGTCACGTAGAGGACGAGGATGAACAGGATCATGACCACGAACGGCTTGTTGACCGCCGCCGGATCGGCTTTGGCGGGATAGCCGGCGTCGGTCAGGATCGCCGACATCTGATCCTGGAACAGCTTGATCGCGGCCGGCCGGCCCGAATCCGGGACCGCTTTCGGGTCCATTGCCGGAAGCCGCGCGGGGCCGACCTTGAGCTCGGCGAGGCTGCCGGCGGGCAAGTCCTCGCTGACGTAGGAAATGCCCGATTTGGCGAGCCAGGACTTGACGATGTCGCAGCTGCTCCGGTCGAACCTGTTGCGGCCGATCGGATCGAACTGGACCGAACATTCGGCCGGATCGGCGGCGACCCGGACCGGCGCCTGGAGCTGCGCAGTGTAGAGTGCCGGATTGGCCGCCCGCGCCAGAGCGTCGAACAGTGGGAAGTAGGTGAGGACGGCGAGAGCGCAGCCGGCGAGGATGATCGGCTTGCGCCCGATCCGGTCCGAGAGCCAGCCGAACAGGACGAAGCCGGGCGTCGCCAGGGCCAGAGCGATGGCGATCAATATGTTCGCCGTCGCGCCGTCGACGCGAAGCGACTTTTCGAGGAAGAACAGAGCGTAGAACTGGCCGGCGTACCAGACCACCGCCTGGCCCGCGACCGCTCCGAACAAGGCGATCAGGACGAGGCGGAGATTGGACCAGCGACCGAACGCCTCGGTCAGCGGCGCGGTGGATCCCTTGCCTTGCTCCTTCATCCGCCGGAACACCGGGCTCTCCTCGAGCTTCAGCCTTATCCAGAGCGATACGGCGAGGAGCAGGATCGAGACGAGGAACGGGATCCGCCATCCCCAGGCCGCGAAATTTTCCTCGCCCAGCCAGGTCCGGATCGAAATCACGACGAGCAGGGCCGCGAACAGGCCGAGGGTCGCCGTGGTCTGGATGAAGCTGGTGTAGAAACCGCGCTTGCCCGTAGGCGCATGCTCCGCGACATAGGTGGCCGCGCCGCCATATTCGCCGCCGAGTGCCAGGCCCTGGACCAGCCGCAGGAAGACGAGGAGCAAAGGCGCGGCGGTTCCGATCGCGGCATAGGTCGGGAGAAGGCCGACCAGGAAGGTCGACAGGCCCATCAGGCCCATGGTGACGAGGAAGGTGTTCTTGCGGCCGACCAGGTCGCCGATCCGGCCGAACAGCAAGGCGCCGAACGGCCGGACCGCGAACCCCGCCGCGAAGGCCGCGAGAGCGAAGATAAAGCCGGTCGTCTCGTTCACGCCCGAGAAGAAACGGGCCGAGATGATCGTCGCGAGCAGCCCGTAGAGGTAGAAATCATACCATTCGAAGACGGTGCCGAGCGACGAAGCGAAGATGACGAGGCGGTCGCTCTGCTTCAACGGAGTTTCCGCCGCTTCTGCCGCCATGCCCGCCTCCTGTCAGGGTCAGGTTGGAGGGGATCGGGCCGCGGATGCAAGCGCAAAGCGTGGCGGTAATCTCCGCGAGCAAATGTGCTTCCCGGCGAACGCCGGGATCCAGTCCCGCTATCGTGCTGCCGGGCCCCGGCCTACGCCGCGGGACGGAAGCGAGAAAAAGAGCTTTCGAATGCTGAAGAAGACCGTCCGGCCCTGGGGATCGACAAAGCCCGGCTGGAAGCTGAGCGGCGTCAGCCCGTTCTGGTCGCGCACCTTGATCCTCGTATCGAAGATGTTGCCGACGCCCATGCTGACCCGAAGGCCGCGGACCCAGGGGTGCTTGCGCGCCAGCGAGCGCTGCTGGCCTAGATCGGCGAACAGGTTGAGGTTGAAGGTGGCGATATCGGAGAAGTGGAGATCTCCGGTCGTCCCGCCGCTGCCGTTCGGGCCACCGAGCACCGTCGTTCCGCTTTCCCAATGGGCATTGAGGAATCCGCCCATCCCGTTCTTGAAGTAACCCGCCTGGAGATCGACTTCGTGCCTGGGCTGGCCGCCGCGGCTGCCCACCGCCGAGCCGCCGAGCATGTCGAGCTCCGGGACTCCGGGCCGGATCAGGATCGTGTCGGTGAAATGGACCGTATGGTAGAGCGCGAGCTGAATCCGGCCGCCGCGACCGCCGCCGAAACCGCCCCGTCCGCCCCCGAAGCCGCCACGTCCGCCGCCGGCGAAGCCGCCGCGAGCTCCGCCTCCGCCCGGCCCGCGCGGACCGCCGCCGCCCGCCTGGCC
>JBKPOT010000019.1:0-24870 GCA_046733235.1 Pseudomonadota bacterium | reverse complement strand
GCCCGCGCCTGCCGCCGCTGCCGCGCCGCCGCCGGCTCCGGCCGCCGAAGTCACTCCGGCCAACAATCCCGGCACGGTCAAGTCGCCGATGGTCGGAACCGTCTTCCTCTCCGGAGAGCCCGGGGCCAAGCCGTTCGTCTCGGCCGGCGACAGGGTCAAGGAAGGCGACACATTGCTGATCGTCGAGGCGATGAAGGTGATGAACCCGATCGCCGCTCCGCGCTCGGGGACGGTGCGCCAGATCCTCGTCCAGGACGCCCAGCCGGTCGAGTACGACCAGCCGCTCGTCATCGTCGAGTAGGCGCCTGTGAACCTCATCCAGTCCACGGGCGGAGCGGCCGGCTGATGCCGATCAAGAAGGTCCTGATCGCCAATCGCGGCGAGATCGCGCTTCGGATCCACCGCGCCTGCCACGAAATGGGGATCAAGACGGTCGCGGTCCATTCGACCGCGGACACGGAAGCGATGCACGTCCGGCTCGCCGACGAAGCGGTCTGCATCGGCCCGCCGCCCGCGGCAGAATCCTATTTGAACGTCCCGAACATCATCTCGGCCGCCGAGATCAGCCACGCCGACGCGATCCATCCGGGCTACGGCTTCCTTTCGGAAAATGCCCGCTTCGCCGAGATCGTCGAGCTCCACAACATCATCTGGATCGGCCCCAAGCCCGAGCATATCCGGGTGATGGGCGACAAGATCGAGGCCAAGCGCACCGCCGCCAAATTGGGCCTTCCGCTCGTCCCCGGCTCGGACGGTCCGGTCGAAGGGATCGAGGAGGCACGCAAGGTCGCCGCCGAGGCGGGCTATCCGGTCATCGTCAAGGCCGCTTCCGGCGGCGGCGGGCGCGGAATGAAGATCGTCCGCTCCGAAGACGAGCTCGAAAGCCAGATCAGCCAGGCCCGGAGCGAGGCGAAGAACGCGTTCGGCGACGACACCGTCTATATCGAGAAATATCTCGGCGACCCGCGCCACATCGAGTTCCAGATCTTCGGCGACGGCGAGGGCAATGCCGTCCATCTCGGCGAGCGCGACTGCTCGCTCCAGCGCCGCCACCAGAAGGTGCTCGAGGAGGCCGGATCGCCGGTGATCACGCCGGAGGAGCGCGACCGGATGGGCGGGATCGTCGCCAAGGCGATGGCCGACATGGGCTATCGCGGCGCCGGGACGATCGAATTCCTCTACGAGAACGGCGAATTCTACTTCATCGAGATGAACACTCGGCTCCAGGTCGAGCATCCGGTCACCGAGATGATCACCAGCATGGACCTGGTCCGCGAGCAGATCCGGATCGCCGGCGGCCATCCGCTCTCCTGCAGCCAGGACCAGATCAAATTCCACGGCCACGCCATCGAATGCCGGATCAACGCCGAGGACCCGCAGACCTTCGCCCCCTCCCCCGGCACGGTTAAAGGCTTCCACGCGCCGGGCGGAATGCACGTCCGCGTCGATAGCGGCCTCTATGTCGGCTACAAGGTGCCGCCTTATTACGATTCGATGATCGCCAAGCTGATCGTCTACGGGAGCACGCGCGAGCGCTGCATCATGCGACTCAGGCGCGCCCTCGAGGAGTTCGTCATCGAGGGGATGAAAACGACCATCCCGCTCCACCAGAAGCTGATCAACGATCCCGAATTCCTGGCGGGAAACTACACGATCAAATGGCTGGAGGAATGGCTGGCCAGATCCGATTGAAGATCGCGCGCCTGAATTCGCCAATAGAAGAAGCATTGCCGGAGCGAAATCGCTCGACGATCGAGATCAGCCCGTTAAGAGGCTTCTCTCCCATTGAGGTCACGGTTTACTTGCGACTGACAAAGGAATAATAACTCCCGCGTGCGGGGGAGGCCGGGATGGCCCATGTCCTGATTCGCGCTCTGACCGTCATCATGGCGACGTCGACCCTGTTGTTGATGGGGGAAACGCCTGCCCTCGCCAGTGGTCGGTGACTGCGATCAGCGCCACCGCCGTCAGGATCACTTACCAACATCCGGGCTACACCGCTCAGACCTCGCCGATTTATGGCGGCAAGAAGTATCGCGCCTGTCTGGGGTATCTGCTGAAAGGCGGCACGACTTGCATCGATGGCAATGATCAACTGGTGGATTATCACGGGGTGACGGCGGGCTCAACGTATCGCTTTCAAGTGTGGTGCAATTGCAAAGGAAGCGGTCCCTTCGCGATTGCGCATCCGATCAGGATATTTGAAGTCGAGTACACCCATTGGGCTCCCGCGCCGGCAAACCTGTTCAGCCCGCAGCCTGGTGACGTCCGTCTGCGCCACGAAATGACTGGAAGGTGCCTCTACGGCGACGCGGTCGACGGCCATAATGTCAAGACTTGGGGGCCCTGCTGGAAGGATCCCCAAATGGCCGTCTGGCTGGAGCCGCTGGGCGGTTCGGACGTTCGCATTCGCCTGAGGGTGAACGGCAAATGCCTGATCGTGGGTTCCCTCTTCAGCGGCGCGGTCACGAATTGGAGCTGCTCAAGCGACCCTTCCATGACTTTCGTCCGAGAGGATCTCGGCAACAATCGCGTCCGATTGCGATCAAAAGCAAGCGGCAGATGCATTTATGGCAACTCTGCGAACGGCGGTGACGTCAGAAGTTTTCCATGCACGAACGATCCTCCTTTTATCTGGATAATCGATCCCTTCTGAGATTCACCGGCGTCACCTCGGACCGAGGTCGCTCACTTCCCTCATCGAGCCATCCGGAGGAGTGGCTGGCCGGGACGGCGGAACAGGGATAGATTTCGATCGGCGCGAGTTTCACTCCGCGGAGGATCCATGCGAATCCTGATCATCCTGCTCGCCGCGTCCGTTTTGTCGTCCTGTTCGGCGCCCGCCGCAACGGCGACCAAATATCGGCCGGCCTATATTTTCGGCGGCTACAGCGAGAAGGAGATCGAGCCGGGAGTGTGGAGGGTCACCGGCCGCTCGAACGGTGTCGCCGAATCGGGCTTCGGCCGCAACATGGCCGCTTATCGCGCCGCCGAGCTGCTGAAGGGCAAGGGCTTCAGCCACATGCAGGTGATCGACCAGAAGGGGAAGGAGCGCTACTTCGGCGTCGGCGGAGCCCCGGCGACAAGCAGGGCCGGCGAGTTCCTGACCCTGACGGTCCGCGGCGCGAACGGCCCGGCGCCTCCGTCCGATTGCCGGGCAAAGCGGCCCGACCAATGCTTCACGCTCGATATCGATGTGGTGATGGCCAGGCTTCGTCCCTTGCTTCGAATCGACCAGCGGCGCGACTGACACGGCATCTTGTGATCCGCTCGGCCTCGCGGGCTATCCGGGACAGCGAATCTCCATCTCGATCCGCCGGTTGAACGGCTCGCGCGCGCCGGGCGCGGCAGCGATCGCCGGCCGGGACGAGCCGTAGCCCGTCGCCCGGATCCGCGCCTTGTCCAGGCCTCGTGCGATCAACCCGCGGCGGACCGTTTCCGCCATCTTGCGCGAGAGGCGGACGGCGCGCGAAGGGCGCGTTGCGGCATCGACATGGCCGGCGATGGCGATGCGAAGATAACGGCAACTCACCGCGCGCTCTGCGGCGAGATCGACGATTCGCTCGGCCGTCGGGGACAGCGCCGCCGAATCATAGTCGAAATAGATCCGGATCAGATTGTCGTCGAAGCGCGGATAGCCGGGCATCCGCGTGGGTCCCGGCATCGGCGGCGGCGCGAACACCGGCGGCGGCGCTACGATGGGCGGGTTGGAGACCGGCGGGTTCGAGACCGGCGGCGCTTGCGCCACTCCGGGCCAGAACGGAAGCGCGGCAAGTAGAACAACAGAGGCGCGAACGGGTATCAGGTCATTCTCCTTCGTGCCGAGGGTAGCTTGAACCCGGGCGCGGCACTAGAGAAGCGTCGAACTCAGCAAACGGACCGGGTGAAATGAAGGCAACAATCTACCACAATCCGATGTGCGGCACGTCCCGAAAAACTCTCGCCATCCTCGAGGAATCGGGCGCGGACGTGGAGGTGATCGAATATCTCAAATCGCCGCCCTCGAAGGACGATCTGCGGCGGTTGTACGATCGCGCCGGGATCAAGCCGAGCGAGGGCCTTCGCTCCAGGGAGAGCCTCGCCCAGGACCTCGACCTCGCTGCCGGCCGGGTCAGCGAGGAAGCGATCCTCGACGCGATGGTGGAGAATCCGATCCTGATCGAACGTCCGATCGTCGAGACCGAAAAGGGCGTCCGGCTATGCCGGCCGCAGGACAAGGTGCGGGAGATACTTTGAAGGGGCGCTCGAGCGCTCTCGCCGTCGCTTCGCCGAAGCCGCTCCGGATTGCTTCGCTGCGCTCGCAATGACGATCGAGGCTGCGACGTCATTGCGAGGACCCCGGACTGATCCGGGGGACGAAGCAATCCGGTCTGAACTTGTTGATTTGCAAAGTCGCTTCTCCTGCTTGACCTCCCCACTGCCCGGACGCAATCGGCCGCCATGGCGGAGATCGATCCGGACCTGCTGCTTCGAGCCTATTCGATCGGTGTTTTCCCGATGTCGGACAGCCGCGACGCGGAGGAGATATTCTGGGTCGAGCCGCGGCGGCGGGCGATCATTCCGATCGACCGGTTCCGGCTGTCGCGCTCGCTTCGCAAGGCGGTCCGTTCCGGCCAGTTCCGGGTAACCCGCGACACCGCATTCGCCGAGGTCGTCCGCCGCTGCTCGGAGCGCGAGGAGACCTGGATCAACGCCCAGATCGAGGCGGCCTATAACGAGCTTCACCGGCGCGGCCACGCCCATTCGGTCGAATGCTGGCAGGAGGGGGCGCTGGTCGGCGGCCTCTATGGGGTCAATCTCGGCGCCGCCTTTTTCGGCGAGAGCATGTTCTCGCTTCGCAAGGACGCGTCCAAGGTCGCTTTGGCCTGGCTGATCGCGCGCCTCAGGGTCGGCGGCTACCGGCTTCTCGATTGCCAGTTCATGACCGATCACCTGAGAAGCCTCGGAGCGGTCGAGATCACGCAGTCGGATTATGTCGAATTGCTCTCCGCAGCCCTGTCCTCCGGGGCGCCCGACGGAGCGGCCGCGGGCGGAGCGGCGGGGGCGGAGTCGTTCGCCGGCGCCGAGTTCGGCGCCCTCGACCGGCTGCTCGAGGCCGATCCGGCCCGGACCGTCGACTCGCCCGCCTCGGGATGCGTCATCGCGCAGCTCTTGGGCCAGACGTCGTAGACCGGGTGCTCGACGACGTTGAGCGACGGAGTCTCCTTGTAGAGCCAGCCCGAAAAGACCCGGTAGAAATGCCCGTCGGGATTGCGCACGTCGAGCTGGACGAACGCCCCGGTCAGCCTCTGCACCTCCCAGGGCGCGGTCGTCTCGCAGGCCCTGAGCCGGACCACCACGTCGCCGACCCGGATCGCCTGTCCGGGCTTCATCTCGAGATCGCGCGAGATCCCGTTGCGCTTGTTGAGAAGGCCGATCACGGCGACCCGCTCGGCCATCGGGGTCGTGCCCGGCGCCATCGCGGTGACCGTCTGCGGAATGTCGACGGTGCGCGGCTGGGCGTCGGCCTGCGCGTTCCCGGTCTCCGCGCCCTTCTGGCTGCAGCCCTGAAGGGCGATCAGGCCGGCGATCAGGAGGCCGGCGCGTCCGAGCGGGAAGCTCATCCCTGCCCGGGCGTCCAGGCCTGATAGTCGCCGCTCGCCGCCTGGCGCACTCCGCCGCGCTCCATCGCGCCGGCCGGCCGATAGGCGCGCGAAGTCCCGGTCAGGTTGCCGGTCGGCTCCCTGAGGAATTTGGGCGGCGGCGGAAGCGCCTCGTCGGGCACGGCGTCGATCTGGTGATGGAGCCAGGCATACCATTCGGGCGGGATCCGGCTCGGATCGTTGGGCCCGTCATAGATCACCCAGCGCCGGCCGCTCTTGCTTCCGTAATAGACATTGCCGAGCGAATCGCTTCCGACCTTGCGGCCGTGGCGCCAGACCTGGAGCGACGTTCCGATCGTCGCTCCGTCCCACCAGGTGAAGATCTTGTGAAGGATGCCCATGGCGGCTCCGCCTAGCGCCGACGGAGGGCGGCGCGCAAGCTTCCTGTCCCGGCGGGCGACCCGCCCTCGGCGGGCCGGGGAAGCGCCAGATAGATGCTGTCGCACGATTCCTCGCCGATCTGCCACGTCCCCTTCGCGTGACCGGTCTCCTCGAAGCCGAGGCCGGTCAGGAGTCCGAGGCTGGCGAGGTTGCGCGGGTCGACGTCGGCGACGATCCTCGGGATCGGATAAAGATCGAACAGATAAGGGATGATCGCGGCCAGCGCCTCGCGCGCCAAGCCACGCCCCCAGACGTCGGGATGAAGGATGAAACCGATCTCGGGAAGCCGCCAGCAGCCGGCCTTTCCGACCACGCGCCCCTCATGCTCGACGATGAAATCGTCGCGCTCGCCGGGCGCCTCCTCAATCATCGAATCGAGCCAGAGCCGAGTCTCCTCGACGCTGCAGTGCGGCGGCGTCGACCAGTATCGCATCGCCTCGGGCTCGCTCAGAACCTCGTGAATCGCGGCAAGATCGTCGGGGCGCGCCCGGCGCAGGACGAGCCGGTCGGTCCGAATCCGCTCGATCCGATCCGTCACTTGCGCCATTGGACGGTGTCGCTGTCGCTGATCCCGAGCTCCGCCGCCCGCCCGCCGGCAATCTCCAGAACGGCTGCGACCGGCTCGCCGACCTCGACCGGTTCGAGCGACTGCGGGACCACATTGTCGGCGATCCGGGCGATCGTGCCGTCGGCGCGGACGAAGATCATGTCCAAAGGAATGAACGTATTCTTCATCCAGAAGCTTGCCGGCCGGGGCGGCGAGAAGGGGAAGATCATGCCCCGGTCCGGCGCCAGGCTCTGGCGGTACATCAGTCCCTGCGCCTGCTCCTCCTCGGTCTTCGCGACCTCGACGGTGAAATGATGGACCTTGCCCGAGCTCCGGATCTCGAGCGGGACGAGCGCGAGGCCGGATTCGGCCTTGGCCGCCGCGACCTCCGGCTCCGATTTGCACGCGGGGAGGGACGCCGCGAGCAGCGCAGCCGCGAGCAGCCAGATTGATCTCAAACCGGTTCCACTTCGACCGCGAGCGGCCCCTTCGGTCCCGACGCGATCCGGGCCCTGAGCGGCTGGTCGGGCGCGAGATCGGCGAGGCCGCCGCGCCTCACCGTCTCCATGTGGATGAAGATATCCTCCTGACGGTCGTCGTCGCGGACCAGGAAGCCGTAGCCCTTGAGGCGGTTGAACCATTTGACCTGGACCGGCTCGAACTCGCCGGCCTGCTGGATCAGCGCCGAGGGATCGACCCGGTCTCCCCCGGGAGCGGCGGCGCGCGACGGCTCGGGCAAAACCGCCTGGCTGAGGTCGATCGACAGCACCTTGCGGGCCTGGAGGCCCCTCTCCTGCTGGGCGACCAGGCATTCGACGATCGCGCCTTCGGGCAGGCTTCGCCGGTCATGCTCCTTCAGGACGCTGAAATGGACGAGGATGTCGCCCTCGGCCTCGTCGCTCACCAGGAATCCGAAGCCGCGCGTGGCGTCGAACCATTTCATCGTTCCGGTCAGCCGGAGCAGATCCTCGCCCTCGAAGCGCGCCTCGTCGCCGCTCTCGTTGGGCGAGGCGCTGTCATCGGCGAGCATTTCCCGGCGCGAGGTCATGGAGCGAAGTTCCACGGTGGTGCGGGGGAGAGGACTATCATGGCTGTTGCGGGCTTGTGAACTGTTTCGGCGCGTTTTTTACCAACCGTCCGATTCCGGGATTTCTCCAGGCGCGGCGTCGAGCAGCCGCCTCACCATGTCGATCGGATGGCCGGCCCGGATCATCGCCCCGGCAGCTCTGTTGCGGGCGTCGCGGTCGGGCGCTTTATCGGCCCAGGGCCCGATCCGCTTGCGCTCGGCGAAGCGCAGCGCGGCCGCCCAGGCGCCATCCCGAGCCTCCGCCCGCGCCGGATCGCCATCCTCCTCGCTTATTCCGGCGGCGCGAAGCGCCTGCTCGACCCGCCTTTCGCCATAGCCGCGCCGCATCAGCGAGGCTGTCCGGGCGGAGGCGAAGGCGCGGTCGTCGACATAGCCGAGCCCGGCGAAGCGCTCGACCAGCGACTCCACCGCCGATTCGGACGGCCCCTCGCCGCTCCAGCCGCGTTCGCGCAGCTTGCGCTCGAGGTAGAAGGCGAGCTTCGAACGGGTCGTCGCATAGCGGCCGGCATGTTGGAGGCCGAGCCGCTCCAGGCCCTCTGGGTCGAGCGGCGGCCGGGCCTTTTTGTCACGAGCGGGTTTCACGCGCCATCATTGTGCCATAGTCGGGCCGGATTATGAACGGCACATCCTCTCCGGCAAGGGGAGGAAAGTGCGCGCCCGTTCGGCAACTGAACCGAGGATGGCAGGACCAGTGCCCGAAACCGTCGAGACCAAGCAGAAGGAAGAGCCGGCGGGAGCCCCGGCGAGGGCCCGGGTGAATCCGGGCCTTGTGCCCACTCCGATCGAGGACGTTCTGGAGCGCCGGTTCGCCGATTTCGGGACTCTCGGCGAGGCGCTCGATTATGCGGCGCGGGGCGTCCGCGGAATGAACTTCCACGATCCGCGCGGAGTCCTGACCCGCGTCTATCCTTATTCCGAGATGCGCGAGGACGCGCTCGCCGCGGCGCGCCGGCTGATCGCCGCAGGAGTGGTGCCCGAGGACCGGGTCGCCCTGATCGCGGAGACCGGCCCCGATTTCGTCGCCCTCTTTTTCGGAGCGGTCTATGCCGGCGCCTGGCCGGTGCCGCTGCCGCTTCCGACCTCGTTCGGAGGCCGCGAATCCTATGTCGACCAGCTCGGGGTCCAGCTGAAGAGCGCCGAGCCGAAGCTGTTCCTCTATCCCGCCGAGCTCGAAGCCATGGCCGGCGCCGCGGCTGAGAGCGCCGGAGTCGAAGGCATCGCCTGGGAGCGATTCGCCGAGTCCGCGGATGAGCAGGTCGAGCTTCCTTCGGCCGGGCCCGACGACATCGCCTATCTGCAATATTCGAGCGGCTCGACCCGCTTCCCGCACGGGGTCGCGATCACCCATCGGGCCCTGCTCGCCAACCTCGCCGCGCACAGCCACGGAATGCATCTCGGGCCGACCGACCGGGTCGTCTCCTGGCTTCCTTTCTACCACGATATGGGCCTGGTCGGCTGCATGCTCGGCCTGGTCGCCAACCAGGTCTCGGTCGACTATCTGAAGACCGAGGATTTCGCCCGCCGCCCGCTCGCCTGGCTCGACCTGATCAGCCGCAACCAGGGCACGTCGATGAGCTATTCGCCGACCTTCGGCTACGAGATCTGCGCCCGCCGGGTGTCGAGCCAGATGGACGTCGCCGAGCGGTTCGACCTGTCGCGCTGGCGGGTCGCCGGCAACGGCGCCGACATGATCCGCCCGGACGTGATGCAGGCCTTCGTCGACGCCTTCGCTCCGGCCGGCTTCAACCCGAAAAACTTCATGCCGAGCTACGGCCTCGCCGAGGCGACCCTGGCGGTCACATTGATGCCTCCGGGCGAGGGCATCGTCGTCGAACTGGTCGAGGAGACCCTCCTCGCCGGCGGCGGCGAGGCCGAGCGCAACCGGCCCCAGCGCTATCGGTCGGTGGTCAATTGCGGCAAGCCGGTCAAGGACATGGAAGTGGCGATCCGCGACGAGGACGGGCGCCCGCTCGCCGACCGCGAGATCGGCAAGGTCTATTGCCGCGGCTCATCGGTGATGGTCGGCTATTTCCGCGACGAGGAAGCGACCGAGGCGTGCCTCGGCGAGGACGGTTGGCTCGACACCGGCGACATGGGCTATGTGTCGGATTCCTATCTCTATATCGTCGGCCGCGCCAAGGACATGATCATCATCAACGGCCGCAATCACTGGCCGCAGGATATCGAATGGGCGGTCGAGCAATTGCCGGGCTTCAAATCGGGCGACATCGCCGCCTTCGCGATCACCACCCCCGGCGGCGAGGAGACCCCCGCGGTCCTGGTCCAGTGCCGGACCTCGGACGCCGCCGAGCGCGGCAAGCTCCGCGACACGATCCGCGAGCGGGTCCGGGCGATCACCGGAATGAACTGCGTCGTCGAGCTCGTCCCGCCGCGCACCCTGCCGCGAACCAGCTCGGGCAAGCTCAGCCGCGCCAAGGCGCGAAGCCTCTATCTCACCGGCGAGATCCAGCCCTACGACATCGCCGCCTGACGCGCTCGCCGATCGCTCTATTCCCCCCTCCCACTTTCGGGAGGGTGCCTCTCTTTCCCCCCTCCCGTTGCGGGAGGGCGCCTCTCTTTCCCCTCTCCCGCTGACGGGAGGGCGCCTCTCTTCCCCCCTCCCGCTTGCGGGTGGGCGCCTCTACTTCCCCCCGCTCCCGCTTGCGGGAGGGGCCGGGGGTGGGCAAGCTGGTCGTTCGGAAGCAGGGAGGACAGCGACCATGGAAGTGTCGACAATGACCTGGACGCTGCTGATGCTCCTCGTCGCAGCCTATTGCATCGTACAAATCGTCCGCGATTATCGCAGGGGCGATTATGTCATGGCCGCCGCGGGCTTGGCCTGCGTCCTCCTGCTGCTGTTGACGCCGGTCCAGGGCCACGCCGTCAAGCTGGACCTGCCGATCAACGAGCCCCGATGATCTTCAGTCCGGGAGCCCTTGCGCCGGCCTTGCCACCACCCACATACTGCCTGCCTTGCCACTTGCACCGTCGCCGGTGCTCGGCTAGGGACCGGCGCTCTCCGGCTCTAGGAGTGTAGCTCAGCTGGTAGAGCATCGGTCTCCAAAACCGAGGGCCGTGGGTTCGAGTCCCTCCACTCCTGCCACTCCCGCATATTGCGGCTGAGCGGAAAAGGCCGGGGGTAAAGGCACAGGTCCGAGGCGGCGCCGGTTGATCCGGAGAGCGGCCGATGGCCTGTTTCGTCCTGTTTTGAGGTGCAGAAGGTGGCCAAAAGTCCAGTCAAATTCCTGAACGAGGTGAAGGTCGAGACCGCGAAGGTCGTCTGGCCGACCCGCAAGGAAACGTTCACGACCGCGATGATGGTCATCATCATGACCTCGCTGCTGGGCGTCTTCTTCTTCGGCGTCGATTCGGCTTTCAGCGCGATCGTCCGCTTCCTGCTGAACCTGATCGGCTAAGGTAATCTATGTCCCGCTGGTACATCATCCACGCTTATTCGGGCTTCGAGAACAAGGTGCGCGACGCCATCATGGCGGAAGCGAACCGGCTCGGCCTCGCCCAGCTCGTCGAATCGGTCGAGGTCCCGACCGAGAAGGTCACCGAGGTCCGCCGCGGCAAGAAGGTCACCTCCGACCGCAAATTCTTCCCGGGCTATGTTCTGGCCAAATTGAGCCTCAACGACGACGTCTACCACCTGGTCAAGAACACCCCCAAGGTCACCGGCTTCCTCGGCTCGAGCGGCAAGCCGCAGCCCATCTCGGAAGCCGAGGCTGCCCGGATCCTCAACACCAAGGACGAAGCCGCCGCGGCCGCCCCCAAGACCAAGATCAGCGTCGATTACGAGATCGGCGACAGCGTCAAGGTCCTCGACGGCCCGTTCGCAAGCTTCAACGGCCTCGTCGAGGAATTGGATTTCGACCGCGGCCGGGTCAAGGTCGGAGTCTCGATCTTCGGCCGCGCCACTCCGGTCGAGCTCGAATTCGAGCAGGTCGAACGGGTTAAGTGACAGCGCGGCGGCGCGCAACCGCCCAAGCCCCACCCTGTCTGACGCCCCCAACAGGGCGTCATCCTGAACTTGTTTCAGGATCCATGAACACCGACATCGCAAGTTCGGCAGGGACGGTGTCCATGGATCCCGGGTCAAGCCTGGGATGACGAAACAACGGAATGGACCGTGCCATAGACGCTCCAGCCTTTTTCGGGAGTCCGCGTCTCGATGCACTTTTCAGATGAACTGGGAACCTTCGATTGGGTCGACCTTATGCATGGGTCCGGCGCCAGCGATGTAGATGGCTCTGACGAACGCCGGGTATGCAGTCGTTGCTTGGACGATCCAGGCATTCAGAATGCCATCGAGTATTTCGCTGATGCCAAAGTCTGTGATTTTTGCGGCCGCCGCTATCGTTCTGAGAAAGCGGCGCCGGTCACCGACATTGCCCGCTTCATCATGGGTTGCCTCCGACAAGATTATGACATCCCAGAAAATGTGTTGTTCCTAGATGATGAGAGCGAGACGGGCTGGGCAGGAACGACCTACGATAAATGGGAACTCATTCAAGATTACGTATCTGCTGAATGGGAAGTTATCGAAGCAATCGCTAACTGTGTGACGGATGACAAAACATGGTGCGCGAGCGATCAGGCCCATTTCCTTCCTGGGCAACAGCTCGCAGTAAGTTGGGAGAGCTTTAGCCGCTATGTCAAGCATCGCTCCCGATTCATGTTTCTGCGCCAAGACGAACGGCCACGCGGGGTTATGGACGAGCCGGACGACAACTATGTTCCAGCTCAAGATATGCTGGATGTCGTCGGCCAAGCAGTGATCACTGCGGGGCTGATCAAGACGCTGGGCACATCCACGCGCGTCTATCGCGCCCGCAGAGTCAAGGGCGGAGAATGGCTCAATTCCGCTGGCGCACTGGGCCCACCGGAGGAATCTGAGACGGGCCCTCCTGCGGGCCGCATGAATCCCGCTGGTATACCCATTTTCTATGGCGCGCTCGACGAACCTACCGCATTGACGGAAGCCCTAGAGAGCAATGGCCAAGTTTCGGTAGGTGCCTTCTCACCCTTACGCCCGCTCATGGTGCTAGATTTGAGCGGTCGCGAACCACTGCCTTATCGGTCGATCTTCGAGAATGTTACGTCCGCGATGAGAGGCCTTCGCAGCTTCGTGAACGCCTTCACAGCTGACATTGCCATCACCACGGAACGTGATGGACGCGAACATATCGACTATGTTCCATCTCAGATTGTAACTGAGTATTTTCGACGAGTCTTCGTTGTCGCCGGAAAGTTTCGGCTCGACGGAATAATCTACCCGAGCACGCGTAATCCGTCTGGGCGAAACATAGCCTTGTTCGTAACGCGCGATCAAATCGATGGATTGTCTACATGGCGAGATAGCGTGCTACGCTTTCGACCTCGAGGCACTGGTCAATTCCTTGTGAAGGCCAGAAGGGGGCGGGTAATTAGTTGGTCCAAGGTGGCGTGAAGTTGCGCTCGGCGGCCTATGGAGGGTAAACGATGAACGGAGACACAAGCGCAGAGTTCGACTCAAAGGCTGAGATCAAGCGCAAGATCGCCGATCTACTCAATCAAGTCCTTGTGCGCGCACAAGATGGGTACGCTGTCCAGGTGAAACTTCGCGGGCTACAGTTTGACGGCGATGCAGGAATAGAGCGACTAATAGCCAGGGCGCAGGGCGCAGTGGGGATGGTCAATTCAAGCGCACACAGCAAACCTCATTTGGAAATGGCTTTGCAGGATGTGGCGATGATAAAAAACCAGCTTCGCGTGTGATCGCCGACACACCAGTCCATGGACTTGATTCGCACCGATTCTCACGCCTGCTAGGGCCGCGGGTGATTTTACATCGTTCGGGGAAAACCATCGACACGACACCCTGCCAGCAGGCCTCGCCTCACCGACACAAGATCCCGGCCTCCGCCGGGATGACGGCTAGCAAAAGGGCCGAGCGGAAACCCTCAGGCGCTTTTGCATTCATCAGGTCATTGCGAGGAGCGAAGCGACGCGGCAACCCAGCCACCCTCATAGGCAGCGCTGGATTACCGCGCTACGCTCGCAATGACGATCAGACCGTCAGTCCACCCGCCCCTTCTCATAAGTCTGCAGGCAATTGTCGGTGACCGTCGCGGTGCAGGCCGGATGGGTCTCGGGAGCGACCGGATTGCCGTTCGCGTCGAGCTCCGGACCGCCCATCGCAGTTCCGGCGGCGGTGCCGTTCCAGCCGGCCGGGACAGTCGCCGGATCGGAGATGACGGCGATTCCGCGCGCGTCATGCTCGGGCGCGGTGTTGCCCGGCTGCGAAATCTGTGTCGAGGCGGTAGTCAGATCCGCGCCGGCGACGGTCGTCATCGCGTCGGCGGCCCCTTCGGTCTCGTAGGGCGCGGTGACGGCACCATCGCCGTCATAGGCCAAAGCGGTGTCGTCGGTCTGGGCGAAGGCCGCGCCGCTCATCAGCAGCGCGATTGTCATGGCGGCAATCTTCATCCGAATTACTCCTGTTTCTTGTCGAGCACGCGGCGGGTTCGCCGGCCGCCGGCTAATGCAGGTTAACGTTCGGCGACGAACCATTTCTCCGGCAATGCGTCGCAAGCCGAACACCTTTGGTCGTCGCGACAGGGTCTCATGATTGCATTACTCGCGGTGAGCGTAACCGCCATCACCGAGGCAGCAGTAATGTACCGCTATTTTCCGTTGGGCGTTTCCTGGGAGCATTGGCCCGGAGTTGCGGCGTTGAATCGGCGCCACCCGCAACTAAGCTTGTTCGTACAGCTCGCTTTAGATCGTCGCTTGCAGTCAGAACATCCCACATTGTTTTATCATTAGGCCTCTCGGTATAGACGAGAGCTGCATCAATCAGCGATGATGCGGCACGCTCGACCCGCGTTGGAATAAATGGCGAGTAGGTGACTAGGCTCCTAGAGATAAGCTGACAGTCCTCCTCGATCAAATCCAAATTCTTTGGGTCAGGATCTTCTCCACCCATTGACGCTCTTACGATATCGTCGCTCGGTTTTGACACCTCGATCCAGAATTCTACTAGTTTATCAGTAGCTCTGTTGTTGTTATTTACTTCGATTTGTCTAGCGTTATTACTGTAGTTGATGTAAGTTGCAGCTAGGCCGATTGTGACCGGCGTAACAAGAGCCACAATCAATTTAGTGACCTCTAGTGAGTTCCACGGACCAACATCGCCCCCGCTCACCAACTTCGGTCGCGCGACGAGAAACCGACTGCTTGATTGGTTTTGGCTCAATTTATAGCGCGCTCTCTTCACAGCAATTCCCTTTTGGGACGGCTCGCATTCTTATAGCGAATCCCCTCGCCAACTGATACCTCGCGCTGCCTTCGAACGTGATCGAATCACGGTTCCCCTGCGCTTCCAATTGCGATATGAGCTCCGCCTTCCAACGCAGCAGCAATGGAAATTGCGGGAGGCCGCCCTCGTGGCGGCCGTCTGGACCGCTAAGCTTGAACCCGCCCTTCGCGCTTCGGCGCCTCGGGCGATCTACAGAGTGAGAGACTAATATGGCAAAGAAGATAACGGGCTATATCAAGCTCCAGGTGCCCGCCGGCGCCGCCAATCCGTCGCCGCCGATCGGCCCGGCGCTCGGCCAGCGCGGCGTCAACATCATGGAGTTCTGCAAGGCGTTCAACGCCGCCACCAACGATCTCGAAAAGGCGATGCCGATCCCGACGGTGATCACCGTCTATGCGGACCGCAGCTTCTCGTTCGAGACCAAGACCCCGCCGGCCAGCTTCCTGATCAAGAAGGCCGCCAAGCTGAAGTCGGGCTCGAAGGAGCCGGGCAAGGTCAGCGCCGGCCGGATCAAGCGCTCCGACCTTCGCAACATCGCCGAGATGAAGATGAAGGATCTGAACGCCAACGATCTCGACGCGGCGACCAGGATCATCGAGGGCAGCGCCGTCTCGATGGGCCTCGAAGTGGTGGAGGGCTGAGACCATGGCTAAGCTGACCAGGAAGCAGAAGAAGCTCGCCGAGAGCGTCGACACCCAGAAGCTCTACGGAGTCGACGAGGCGATCAGCACGGTGAAGGCCAACGCCACCGCCAAGTTCGACGAGACCGTCGAGATCGCCCTCAACCTCGGGGTCGATCCGCGCCACGCCGACCAGATGGTGCGCGGAGTCGTCACCCTCCCCGCCGGCACCGGCAAGGACGTCCGGGTCGCGGTCTTCGCCAAGGGCGACAAGGCCGAGGAAGCGAAGAAGGCAGGCGCCGACGTCGTCGGGGCCGAGGATCTGATGGAGACGATCCAGGGCGGAACGATCGATTTCGACCGGGTCATCGCCACCCCCGACATGATGGGAATCGTCGGCCGCCTCGGCAAGGTGCTCGGCCCCAAGGGCCTGATGCCGAACCCGAAGCTCGGAACCGTCACCCCCAACGTCACCGAGGCCGTCAAGGCGGCCAAGGGCGGCCAGGTCGAGTTCCGGGTCGAGAAGGCCGGGATCATCCACAGCGGCATCGGCAAGGCCAGCTTCTCGAACGAGGATCTGCGCCGAAATTTCGATGCGTTCGTCGATGCGATCGTCAAGGCCAAGCCGACCGGCGCCAAGGGCAAATATGTCAAGAAGGTCGCGATGAGCTCGTCGATGGGCCCCGGCCTCAAGATCGACACGGCGGAAGTCGCTTCCGCATAACTTTCTGTGTCCCGGCAAAGGCCAGGACCCAGGCTGGACACCGGCCTCCGCCGGTGAACAGGAATAGTGAGTAGAAAAGGGCCGGGGGAAACTCCGGCCCTTCTTGCGTTGGGAGCGCGGGATCAGGGAGACCACGGAGGATTATCGTGGACGTTCTTCTGTGCGAGGCGGTAATCCCGGTCGGGGAGGCACCGCATGACGGTCGACATTGCCGGGCGGGCGTTCAAGCAGGATCCGCACGTCTTCTTGCGGGCCATGCGAAGCGAAGCGCCAGTCGTTCGAGTCCGCGTCGGCCGCCGCGAATCCTGGCTCGTCACCCGTTATGACGACGTCACGCGGCTGCTCAAGGACGAGCGCTTCGTCAAGGACCTGAGCAAGCTGGGCAAGGCCCTTCCCTGGATTCCCGCCTTCGCCCGACCGTTGACCCGCAACATGCTCGATCTGGACGAGCCCCATCACAAGCGGCTCCGCGCCTTGGTATCGCAGGCATTCACGCCGCGAATCATCGAGGCGATGAGAGAGCGGGTCGAAACCCTGGCGGACGCGCTGCTGGATCGGGCCGCCGAGCGCGGCCGGTTCGACCTGATCGCCGATTATGCGCTTCCGATCCCGACGACGATCATAGCCGAAATCCTGGGAGTGGACGCCAGGAGACAGCACCAATTCCATCTTTGGACTCAGACCATCGTGGTCGCGGACACGTCCGGCGTCGCGATGCTTCGGGCCATGCCCGCGGTCCTGCTCATGGTGCGCTATCTCCGCTCGCTGATCAGCGAGAAACGCGCGGCGGGCGGGGACGATCTGACGAGCGCACTGGTCGCGGCACGAGACGGCAATGACAGGCTCGACGAGGACGAGCTCGTCGCGATGCTGTTTCTTCTGCTCGTCGCCGGGCATGAAACCACCGTCAATCTCATCGCCAACGGCGTCCTGCGACTGATCGAGCATCCGGACCAGCGCGACCGGCTGGCCGCCGATCCGTCCCTTGTCGGCAGCGCGGTCGAGGAGATTCTCCGTTTCGACGGACCCGTGCTCACGGCCACCCAGCGCTTCACTCTGGCGCCGACCGAATTTGCGGGGGTGATGATTCCCGCGCCTGCGGCGGTCTATGGCGCAATCGCCTCGGCCAATCGCGACGAACGCACATTCGAGGACCCCGATCGCCTCGACATCGGCCGGAACCCCAATCGTCACCTGTCCTTCGGCGACGGCCCGCATTTTTGCGCCGGGGCGGCGCTGGCGCGGATGGAGGGTCAGATCGCCATTCGAGCGATCCTCGATCGTTTTCCCGGCTTGAAATTGGCCTCGGACCGCCCCCTGGTCTGGAAGCGCGGCGCTATTCTGCGTGGCGCCACATCCATAATGGTGGCCACGGCCTAGAGTTGTTGCGAGCGGCGATCCGCTCGCCTCGGAAGCGCAAGCTCGACATGCGGCAACAGGGGCTCTCATTGGATGGGAACCGGGGCTGCCTCCCGCCCAAGTCCCCAGTGACCGTCCGCAGACCCTCCGGAACTCCTCGAAGACGAACTCGTTACTGAGCCGTTCTCGTCCGGTTCAACCCACGAGGTGACGCCATGCTTGCAATCATCGCCGCAATCCTGATCGTCCTGTGGCTGCTCGGCTTCTTCGCCTTCCACGTCACGAGCGGCCTTCTCCACATACTCATCGTGCTCGCGGTGATCGTGATCATCTTCCACTTCGTGCGAGGCCGCGGAGTCTAGTCCCGAACGGCTAATCACGCCGCCGGGCAGATCGGATCATTCATCCGTGTCCCCCGGTTGGCGCTTTGGATAGGCGCCTTCCGCCTTGGCTTTGGCGATGATGGCCGCGGCGCGGGCGCGGGCCTCCACCGACACGCTGCTCTTCCCATCCAGGTCGAGCTCTGCGTCGGATACAGTCGACGGACCGGTGTCGTCGTGCAGGCTCTTGATCCTTCGGCAGTAACGAAGCTCGTCGCTCGAATCGTCGAGGCCAAGAGCGTCGCCATTGGCGAGCTCCTTCCTGAATCGTCCGCACCGCGCCTCGAACAGCTTCGGATCGTCCCCGATCCGCTTCAGCTCCGCTTCCTCGATCGCGAAGCCGCGCCACATACAGGCATCGCCGAGCGTTCCGTCGCGCTCCCTCTCCGGCACGGCCGCGCAGCGCGCGTCGAGCGCGGCCGGGTCCGCCTGAAGGCGTTCCGACGCCGCTCGCTCGCGCCATTGCACCGCCCGGGCGCACACCTGGTAGAATATCGGAGCCCGATCCTCGGGAATCTCGAGGCCCTCGCCCGGGCACAGCAAGGCGAATGCCGGATCGTCGGTCGCCACCGCCTGAACGAGCGCCGATTCGAGCGCCGACCGGTAGAGCAGGCAACCGTCGAGGAGCGCTCCCGACCGCTCGGCCCGCGGAGTCGCTTCGCATTGGGCGGCGAGCCTGGGTCCATCCTTCGCCAGCGCCTTGCCGGCCGCCATGTCCCCCGCTTCTTCGTCGGTCAGGCAGGCCAAAGCGAGCGCCTGGCTTCGCCGCTCGACCGGGGTCGCGGCGCAGGACCGGCTCAGCGCCGCGGGATCGCTCTGCAGCCGGTCCGCCTCTTTGCTGGCGGCCTGGAACTCGGCCTCCTGCCTGCGCTTCGCCTCGGAGCGGCGGGCGCAGGCCGCTTTGGTCGCCGCTGTCTTCGACCCGTAAGGCGGCCGCCTTTCTTCATCGGTGCAGATGGTCGCGGCCCATTTGTCAGGCATCAGGCCGACCGGGTAGCGGTCATCGTCCCTTGCGGCGATCACCGCGCGCATCTGCGGCGCGTAAGCGCCCGGACCGTACATATTGTCGGGATCGGCCGGCGCCGCCACCGGCGGTCCCTCGCTCTCGATCCTGTCGATCAGGGCCAGCGCCTCGTCGAAGCGGCCGAGCTCGCGAAGCGCGTTGACGATGAAGTAGCGGGCATGGCGCCTGATCTCGGCCGGAAAGCCGGGAGAATCGATCAGCGCCGGCCCTTCCGCCACGAGCCGCTCGACCAGCCGCCTTCGAAGCGCCGGTTCGACCGCCGCCCAGGTCCCGCGTTGAAGTAGGCTGAAGCCGGTGAAGGGCGGGCGGCCGAGGCGCGTCGCGAGCCACAGCGCCTGGATGTGCCGCCCGTCCGGCTTGAGCGCCGAATAAGCAGGGTCGGCGATCAAGGCGGGCAGCTGAGCAAGCTCGGCGGAGCTGTAATCTGAATATCTGACCCGATCGCTGCCGGGCTGGTTCATCGCGTCGAAATCGGGGATCAGGACAAGCCCGTTGCCCGGACAGACCGGGATCTCGGCGTCGGTGCCCTCGTCGCCCGGATAGGAACCGTCAGGGAAAGTGACGAGCGGGAAGGTCGAATAGCCGACCTCCTGGGTGAAATGCTCGCCGCCGACCGGGCAGGTGAATTCGCGTTTGTCCATGCCGTCGGAGACCTGGTCGCGATCGCCGGCCGGAGCCGCGAGCGACCCCTGAGCGAGCGAAGCCGCGAGCGCGGCGATGATGATCGGGCTTGTCAAATCACGTCCCCCGGCCTTTGATCGCCGGAATCCTTCGCGATTGCCAGAGCTTAGCAATAGGCCGCCGAGTCGAACGCCCGCGCGCTTCGACATTGACTTTCGCCCACGAATCTCTAGATGCGCCCCCTCGCCCGCCGGGTCGTCCGCGCGGGCACCGTCCGAGACAGTTGGTGAGGGCAGTTCGGCCCTCTTAATTTCCAGCCTAGACGGGGAAGAGTTTTCGCGGACCGGCGTGCGATGCCCGGATCCGTCTGCCGTAAGTCCTCGGCGAACCCTCCCCTTCGGACAATGCGGCGCCCGCGGCTTGTCGTGTGCGCCAGTTACCCGCGCGCCGGATTGTTCGGCGCGCGATAAGTGGAGTGAAGCATGGATCGAGCTCAAAAATCCGAGCAGGTCGCCGAGCTGAAGCAAATGTTCAACGAGAGCGCGTCGGTGGTCATCACCCGCAATCTCGGCCTGACGGTGGCCCAGTCCACCGATCTCAGGAATCGCATGCGCGACGCCGGCGCCCGCTTCAGGGTGGCCAAGAACACGCTTGCGCTCATTGCCGTCGAGGGAACGACCTACGCTCCGATCAGCGACATGCTGAACGGGCCTACGGCGCTCGCCACGTCGGCCGACCCGGTCTCGGCCGCCAAGGTGGCCGTCGACTTCGCGAAGACGAACCCCAGGTTCGAAATCGTGGGCGGCGCGATGGGGGACACTCTCCTCGACGTCAACGGAGTGAAGGCGCTCGCCGAGCTTCCGTCGCTTGATGAACTGCGCGCCAAGATCATCGGTCTGGTCCAGGCACCTGGAACCAAGATCGCGCAGCTCATGAACGCGCCGGCGGCGAAGCTGGCCCGAGTCTTCGGGGCCTATGCGGCCAAGGAAGACGCCTGATTCTTTTCTGAACAGCAACATCGGGCCGAGTGCCCAAGTGGAGACTTAAAATGGCAGACATCAATACCCTCGTTGAGCAGCTCTCCGAGCTGACCGTCCTCGAAGCCGCCGACCTCGCGAAGGCGCTTGAAGAGAAGTGGGGCGTTTCGGCCGCCGCGGCCGTCGCCGCAGCGCCCGCCGCCGGCGGCGGCGCCGCCGCTCCGGCCGCCGAAGAGCAGACCGAGTTCGACGTCATCCTCACCGGCGACGGCGGCAAGAAGATCAACGTGATCAAGGAAGTCCGCGCGATCACCCAGCTCGGCCTCGGCGAAGCCAAGGCGCTGGTCGAGAGCGCTCCGAAGGCGATCAAGGAAGGCGTCTCCAAGGCCGAGGCCGAGGCGATCAAGGCCAAGATCGAGGAAGCCGGCGGAACCGTCGAGCTTAAGTGACCCTTGCGCCGCAGGCGCACGGAGTCATCCCAGCGAAAGCTGGGATCCATACTGACTCAGCATGGACCCCAGCCGTAGCCTGTCCTCGGACGGGCGCAGCCCGATCCGGGGGCTGGGGTGACATAAGAAAGAAGGGCGGCTCCGCGAGGGGCCGCCCTTCTTTCATTCGAGCCCCCGCAAATATGCCTCCGCGGCCTTCCTCCCCTCATGAACCGCCCAGCCGAGCGGCGTCCCGCGCCACAGCTTGTCCTCGACATCGAGCCGGGCGCCATGCTCGACCAGCAGCTTCAGCATCGGCACGTCGTCATTGATCGCGGCCTGGTGTATCGGCGTCGAATGCGTGTGGCACGGCATGAAGGCATTGGCGTCGGCGCCGCCCTCGAGACAAAGACGCGCCGCCTCCAGATGCCGGTTGATCACCGCCATCGCCAGCGCCTGACCCTTCTCCTCCGCTTTCGCCTTCCCGAGCAGCCGCTCGAGGTCCGCAGTCCGGCCGAGTCCGGCGGCCTCGATGGCCGTCAAGGTCAAGCCGCGATCGAGCAGCCAGGCGATCGGCGCCTGCTGGCCGTGGCCGAGGGTGACGAGAACCGCTTCGCGGCTCACCGCCGCGCCCGCTTCCGCCAGGGTCCGCACCAGGTCCATCTGCATCGGCCGCGGCATCGCGCCGTCGGTCATGACCAGCTCGAGCGCATAGTCCAGGTCGCGCTGGGCCACTCGGCGGTCGATCATCAGCCTGGCGATCTCGACGATGTTCGGCGGCGGCGCCGGGACCAGGGTCGGATTGTTGGCGACGAACCAGAACAGCATCGGGTCGCTGAAATAGCCTCGGGCGACGATGTCCGGCTCGATCGCCGGCTCGGTCAACAAGCTCGGCCGGGCGTCGAGAAGCCGTTCCAGCGCTTCGGCGTCGCCGGAATGGATCGCGTCGACCGCCGCCCGGAAATCCGGATCGGCGATATGCGGGCCTTCTGCAGTCAGAGAGAGGATCCGCTCGCGATCGACCGGCTCCCCGTCTTTCGCATAATCACGCGCCCGCCTGCCCTTCGCATCCGGCTGCCAGGACAGGGCGCCATTGCGCAGGAGCGTTTCGACCAGCTCGGCGGGCCCGGTGCGGGCGGCCTGATGGAGCGCGGTCGAGCCGCCTATGCAGCCGCGGCGGACGAACGCGCCGGCCTCGATCAGCCGTCGTGCCACGGCGAGGCGATCCTCCGCGCGACCCTCGGCGGCGCAGACGAGCCAGAGCGGCGTGTCCAATTCGCCCGGCGCGCCGTCGACCGGCGCGCCGGCGGCAAGCAGTTGCTCCACCTCGGCAAGATCGGCGCGGGCCGCCGCGTCGGCGAGCGGCGATCGCGCCGGCCGCCGAGCCGCCTCGACAGCGGCGGCCAGAGCGGCCCAATTGGCGAAGCCGTGGCTGCGGGCCAGTCTCCCCTGAGCGGCGGCGAGCTTGATCCCCTCGCTCTTCGCAAGCCTCTTGGCCTGCTTGCGCAGATTCTCGAGCGATGGACTGGCGGGCAGCGGATCCGGCTGGACGGGAGCGGACAATGGACGACCCTTTCCTCTACGCCCGGGTCCGCTCGACGGGCAGGAAAAGGCAGTCGGCCTTCGTCGTTTCGGGAGGCGGGCTTGGCCCTTTCCGCGGACTGGAGGCCGCCCCGGCGGCCTGGTTCGCAGAATATTAGAGTGGCAGCCGAATTGAAAGGCAAGAGTCCGCAAATGTGGGAAGCGGACGTTACGTGAACAGTCCTCAGGGACGAACCTGAATGATCGTCTTTCCCGGCCGTCGCTCTGTCGGGTTGAAGGCGGCGACGGCATCGTCGAGGGTCGAGACAGTGCCTATGTTCGTCCGCAGTCGTCCATCCCGCACCCGCTGCACGATTTCGCTCAGTTGGACACGATCGGACTCGACAACGAAGTCGACAGCCAGACCGTCAGCGGGTCGTGCCTCGCTCGGTCCGACGATGGAGACCAAGGTTCCCCCGGCCCGAACCAGGCCTGCGGACCGCTTTCCGATGTCGCCGCCGATCAAATCGAACACCAGATCGACGCCGCCGACGTCTTCCAGGGTATCGTTCTCGAGGTCGATGAACTCCTGCGCTCCGAAGTCGAGCGCCTTCTGACGGTCGGCAGCGCGTCCCGTGCCGATAACATAGGCGCCCGCCAGTCGTGCGAGTTGAGTCACCATTGACCCGACCGCGCCGGCCGCTCCGTGCGCAATGACGCTCTGCCCTGCCCGAAGGCGGCCGTGCTCGAACAGTCCCTGCCATGCGGTCAGTCCCGAGATCGGCAGACTCGCGCCCACTGTGAACTCGACGTCGCCCGGCAGCGGCGCGAGGTTGCGCGCCTCGACAGCCGCATACTCGGCCAGGGTGCCGTCGCGATACCAGTCGGTGAGACCGAACACCCGCTGCCCGACCGACAGACCGGTCGTGCCATAACCGAGAGCGGTGACCACTCCGGCAAGCTCGTGGCCCGGAATCGACGGCGTTCGGTCACGGTCGTGGCGATCGGTCCAGGTCGAGGGCCACGCCAGCTCGGTCCCGACGAATCCCGATGCATGAACCTGAACGACGACGTCGTTTATCGCTGCCTGCGGCTCGGGCCGCTCCACCAGCTTCATCCCGGTCATTCCCGCAGCCTGGTCCGTCACCACTATCGCCTTCATCGTGCACATCCTTGTTCGCGGCATATCGTCCTGTGCCCCCCGAGCAGCATGGAGTGCCAGCGGGGCGTCGCTATTCAGGGGTGGTTGAGCGCGGGCCGAGGGTTCGTTCGAGTTCGATGATTAAGCTTCCGCCTTTTCCTCTCGGTTCGCACGCATCTTTGATGTCGGCAATGGGTCGATTTCCCCACTTTCGACGGCCGACCCAAAATGAAAAGGGCGGCCCCGAAGGACCGCCCTCTCCGTACGGGCCGTCGCGTCAAGCCCGTTCCAGCTCGTCAATCTCGCGGGCGACGACTCCGCCGTGGAGACCCGAGGGGTTCTCGACGTCGAAGTAGATCATCTCCTCACCGTCGGGGACTCCGACCTGGTAGGTGGCGGTGGTGCGGCCTTCGCTGCCGTCGGGGCGGCGGAACCGCGCTTCGGTGACGACGACCGGGATGATCGCGTCCTCGCTGAGGCCCGAGCGCGGAAGCGCGACAGAGGCCTCGACATTGGCGTCCTCGCCGGCGTCGATGTCGACCCGCTCGATCAGGGCGCTCTCGGCCTCCGACCCGGCCGGCGAATTGGCGCCGAGCATCCAGGCCGAGACGCGGACGTCGCGGGCGGGAGCGGTGCCGCGATTGGCGACGCCGAGCTCGAACTCGACCCGGGCATCGTCCTCGCCGACTCCCGCGCGGACCGGCCGCATCTCGAACTCGATCTGCGGCTCGCCCTCATCGAAAGTCTCGGCCATCGCGGCGGGCGCGACGATCGGCGCCTGATATTCGGCCACCGGATCCGCATGCACCGGCTCGGCATAGACGGCCGGCTCCTCGCGGACATACTCCTCCTCGACCACCCGCCGGCGGCGGCGCGTCAGCAGGGCCAGGAGGATCGCGGCCACGCCGAGGCCGGCGAGCAGCCAAGCCCAGACCGGAAGGCCGGTCCTTGCGCCATCGTTGGTGGTCGCGGTGTCGATCGTCGTTCCGGTGTCGGCCGGCAGCGTCTCGACCGGAAGCGACTCGGTGGCGGCCGGCGCCGGCTCGGCGGCCGGAGCTGGCCGGGCGGCGAGCGGCGCCGCTGTGGCGGGCGCGGCCGCGACCGGAGCCGTCGAG
>JBKPOT010000018.1:0-80493 GCA_046733235.1 Pseudomonadota bacterium | reverse complement strand
GTCGAGGCCGAGGCGCCGGCGCCGCGCCCGCCGCGAGCACCCGCTTTCGCGCCGCCGCGTGAGCCGGCCTTTCGCGCGCCCGAGGCCGTGCCGGACTTCTTGGTGCCTGAGCTTTTGGCAGCCGTTTTCCTGGCCGAGCCGCCTGCGGCGTTCTTGCGGCTGTTGCTCGGCTTGGCCGCCGCTCCGCCGGTCGACGCCGAAGCAGCGCCGCGCCGCTTGGCGCCCGTGCCGGCAGAGCCCGTCTTGGACGTCGAACGGGTAGCGGATTTCGCTGTCCCGGAGGACGCGGCCTTGCGCCGTCCCCCGGACTTGGCGCCGGTGCCGGCCGATTTGCGCGCCGAGCCGCGGCTGCCCGTCCCTGCGGCGCCGGTGCCGGTTCCGCCCGAGGTCGCTCCGCCGGTCTCGCTCGCGGCGAGCAGCCGCCGGACCGCGTCGGTCGCGGCGGTGATAATCGCGGCGCCGATCTTGGTGGCGCTGTCGGCCGCCGCCTCGGCGGTATCGAGCGCGTCGCGGCCGGCGTCCCGAACCGACGCCCGGACCTTGGCATTGGCGGTGAGCGCCGCCGCGGCGGTCACCAGCCCGGCCGCCAGCATCGATCGCGCGACCGGATTCTGCGCGAGGTCCGCGGCCTTCTGGCCCGCTTCGCGCAACGCGTCCGGAAAGACGTCGCGATACGAGCCGCCCTTTGCCGAGCCGCCCTTGGAGCCGCCTTTGGAGCTCTTGGCGCCGGACGAAGTTGATTTAGCCATCTCTGCCTCCAGCTTTGTAACTGTGGCGTAACAGACGTGCGGGCGCGCGAACAGTTCCCTCGGACGCGGGCCCCGAGGCCAACGAAAAAGGGCCGCCCCGAAGGGCGGCCCTCCTCATCGAGCAGTGACCGCTCAGCCGCGGTCGCGCTCGAAGTCGCTTCCGGACTGGCCGCGGTCCTGATTCTCGCGCTGGTCGCGCTCGAACTCGCCGCCGCCCTGCTGGCCGGACTGGCCTCCGCCTTGCTGCTGGTCCGATGAGCCGCCGCCGAAGCCGCCGCCCTGCTGGCCGGACTGGCCGCCGCCCTGCTGCTGGTCGGAGGAACCGCCGCCGAGGCCGCTGCCCTGCTGACCGAACTGACCGCCGCCCTGCTGCCGGTCGGAGGAACCGCCCGATGCCTGGCCGCTCGAGCTGCCGCCGCCCTGCCGAAGGTCGCCGCCGCCCGTGTCGGACTGGCCGCCCTGCTGCCGATCCGAAGACCCGCCGCCGAAGCCGCCGCCCTGCTGGCCCTGCTGGCCGCCCTGCTGCTGCTGGTCGCGATCGCCGCCGGTCTGGCCGCTGCCTTGGTTGTTCTGCTCGTTCATTCTTTCCTCCTGGGGGATTGGAGTGGAGCCGGATAAACGTGCGGTTTCAGGCTTGTATCCACAGATGGCGATGGATGGTGACGGACTCGGGCCGCTCGGACCCAAGCGGCCTCACGTCAGGGGCAATAAGGCTCGCCGTCCGGATCCGCTGCGGGCTCGCCGGCCCGCGAGGCGGCCTTGCCGTCCTCGCCTTCGCCCTTGGCGCGCTCGAGGCTTTCGGGGATCTCGTCGTGCCGGGCCTCGTCGCTGGCCGGCAAGGGGTGGCCGGTCTTCGGGCTCATCTAGGGCCCGGACCCTGGTTCGTCCGGATCGATCGGGCGGCGCGCCGCTTCGCCCGCCGGGCGCGGTCCGCCTTCGGGCTCGGCGCCGCTTCCGGCCATCGGATCCTGGTCATGGTCCTCGCCCGGATTGCCGCCGCCGGCGCCCGATCCGCTGCCGTGCACTTCGCCCGAGGCCGGGTCGAAGCCGGCCGGCTTGCCGCTTTCCGGGGGACGGTCCATCAGGCCTGGCTCAGCGCGGACGGTTCGGGCCGCTGGGACACAGCCCGCCGCTCCTCCCCTTCGGCGCGGCGAAACAGCGCCTTCTCCTGCTGCTTGCGCTGAAGCTGCTCGTCATAGAGCCCCCGGGCCCGGCCCTGGTCGGGCGCCATCTTGTTTCCGATCATGAAGGCAAGAACGTATGGCGGCGGCGCGTCGTTCCGGCGGCGGATCGGAAGTTCGGAACGCCGGCTCAGGCGGCCGGCTGGGGCGCCGTCGCGGCGGCTTTCTCACGGTTGAGGATCTGCTGCTGGGCCTGAAGCTGCAGGCGGCGCTGGGCACGGGCGCCCTGGTCGACGCTGCGGTCTTTCCTCCTGTCCTCGGTCCTGAAGAACATCCTTGGGTCCCGAACGGTGCGGCCTCGTAATGAACGTGCCGGCCCGGCCAAAGTTGCCGCTCTCAGCCCCGGAACGCGACGAATCGTTGAAGATGAAAGCGGGACCGCGCCCAGATGAGTTGAAGGGCCGCCGAGCCTGAGCTCGACGACCCTCCGAACATGGTCAGCGGCCGGATGCTCCAGCCCGGAAGACCTTGAGAGTTTTAGCCCCTCATCTCCCGAACGAGCAGAACCGACCTCTGTGCTGAACCATGAGACATCGGATCACCTCCTTTCGCTTTGTTGAAGAGAAGGCGAGCATGAATCATCGCGAATCGCGGTGCAAGACTTGTTTTGATTTTTTTTGGAGCTAGATTCTTCGCTTCGCCGAACCCGGGCGAGCTTCCTAGATCCGGCAATCCTCGACCGCTCTGGCCGGCTCCGGCCAGGCCGGGATGATCAGCATCCTGTCCGCGGTCTCGACCGTGAATCGCCCGCGGCTGAAGACGATCGCGTCGAGGAACGGGTCTCCGGCGGGGAGCGGCGAGCGGACGTCCGCGAATCGCCGCTCGACCTCGGTGGTGCGGATCGTCATTGCTCCGGTCGCGCCCTCGCGCTCGAGAATCATCCGCCGTGCCGCGCTGTCGCAGCGCAGAGCGAAAGCGGCGCCGTCGGTGGTCAGGAAGCGGGCCGAAATCCCGTCGTAGAACCAGATACCGGCGGTCAGGTCGACGTCGCGCCAATCGGGCGAAGGCGCGCGCTGGACGGGGGGCGGGCCGATCACCGGGATCGGAGCGGGCGCGGCCGCGGGGACCGGCGCCGGGGCGGGCGTGGAAGCGCAGCCGGCCAGCAGGGCAAGAACGGCGAACGCGGCGAAACTGAATGATCGGCCCATGCCACTCCTCGTCCCGAAAGGCCAAGAGCATGGCGCGCGGCCGGAGCCAAGCCCGAAAAAGGCTCCATCACGCGATCGGCAGGGTCAGCGTCGATCCCCGGAAAGCTTTCGCGAGGCCTTCAGGGACATTCATGGCCTATTCAATGGAATGGGCCTAGCCTCCGTCTTTTGGTGTAAAAGCAATTGCATATGAAGATCGTTCGAGCCCTGATTCTGATTGCCGCGATCGGCGGCGCCGCGATCGGCCCCGCCGAGGCGCGCCCGCGCGACCGCAATCAGAACGATCCGTTCAAGGCTCTCCAGGAGGGCAAGGCCCTGCCGCTCCGGGCGATCGAGGCGCGGATCATCCCGCGGATGCGCGGCTTCGATTATCTCGGGCCCGAAATCTATCTCGAATCGGGTTTCTATCGGCTCAAATTCATGCGCGGCGGGCAGGTCGTCTGGATCGACGTCGACGCCCGCACCGCCGAGGTCATCCGCAAATCCGGTTTTTGAACCGCGCGGCTCGCATGCGGGCAGATGCTTCCGGCAATGAAACCATTGGCAATCGCGCTGGTTGGACGGCTATTGAGCGCAAGAGCATCGTGCGAAAAAGTGGGAACCGGTTTTTCGCAAGGACGATGCGACAACGAATAGCTAGAGCCTAGCCGGAGGGAATAAGATGCGGGTCCTGATCGTCGAAGACGAACCCAATCTGGGCCGCCAGCTTCGCGCCACGCTGGAAGGCGCCGGCTATGCCGTCGATCTCGCCACCGACGGCGAGGACGGCCACTATCTCGGTTCGACCGAAAGCTATGACGCGATCATCCTCGATCTCGGCCTTCCGGAGATTGACGGCCTGACCGTGCTCGACCGCTGGCGCAAGGAAGGAATGGTGGTCCCGGTCCTCGTCCTCACCGCCCGCGACAGCTGGTCGGACAAGGTCGCCGGGCTCGATGCCGGCGCCGACGATTATCTCGCCAAGCCGTTCCAGACCGAGGAATTGATCGCCCGGCTTCGGGCGCTGATCCGCCGGGCCTCGGGCAATGCCAGCTCGGAGCTCACCGCCGGCGACGTCAGGCTCGATACCCGTTCGGGCAAGGTGACTCTGGCCGGAGAGCCGGTGAAGCTCACCGCCCAGGAATATAAATTGCTCTCTTACCTGATGCACCACAAGGGCAAGGTCGTCTCGCGGACCGAGCTGATCGAGCATATTTACGACCAGGATTTCGACAGGGATTCGAATACGATCGAAGTGTTCGTCACGCGCATCCGAAAGAAGCTCGGAGCCGACGTAATCACGACGATCCGCGGGCTCGGCTACTCGCTGGAGGATCCGGGCGGTTGAGGACCGGCCTGGTCCCTTTGCTGAACGTCCCGGGGGCGGGCGGATAGAGATGCGGCTCCCTTCCTTCCTTTCCCTTAAGCGCCGCCGATCCCGCTCCGGGACCGGATCGCTCACCCGCCGGATGATCGGCATCTCCGCCTTGTGGATCGTCGTCCTGCTCGGCGGCGGCGGAGTGGCGCTCGACCGGGTGCTGACCTCGGCGGTCACCAGCAATTTCGACGCCCAGCTCGATTATGTGCTCACCGCATTGATCGCATCGGCCGAGCCGGGTCCCGACGGCGAGGTACTTCTCAACCGGCCGCCCGCGGACCAGCATTTCCTCGAGCCCAATTCGGGCCTCTATTTTCAGATCAGCACCGCCAAGCCCGCCGCTCCCGAGGAAGGCAATGATCTCGATCTCACCTCGCGCTCCTTGTGGGACCGGCGCCTGGCGGTGAACTCAAGCCACTCCGACTTCAGCATGCACACCTATGACAGCAACCAGTTCCCCGACGAGCCGCTCCGGGTGGTCGAGCGCGACGTCCGCCTGCCCGGCTCGCCGGTCCGCTGGCGTTTCCAGGTGGCTCAGAGCCGCGAGGGGCTGGACGAGCAGATCGCCGTCCTTCGCCGGACCATGATCCGCTCGTTCGGAATCCTCGGCCTGGGCCTCATCGTGCTTGCCGCGCTCCAGGCCTTTTACGGGCTCTGGCCGCTTCGCCGGGTCCGCCAGGCGATCGCCGCGATCCGGTCCGGCGAAAGCTCGCGGATCGACCAGCGCTTCCCGCGCGAGATCGAGCCGCTGACCGAGGAATTGAACGCTCTTCTCGCCCATAACGAGGCCCAGGCCGAGGAAGCGCGCCGCCATGCCGGCAACCTTGCCCACGCGCTCAAGACTCCTCTGACCGTCATCACCAATGCGGCGACCGCTCGAAGCCCCGATCTCGCCGACACGGTCTGCCGCGAGGCGACGACGATGCGGCGCCAGGTCGACCATCATTTGGCCAGGGCGCGGGCGATCGGGCGCCGATCGAGCGCCCAGGCCCGGGCGGAGGTCTGGCCGTCGCTCGAGGCGGTCGAGCGCGCGGTCAGCCGGCTCTACGAGAACGTCACCGTCGATCTCGCCGGTGACCGCAAGTCGGCGGTCAGGGTCGAACGGCAGGATCTCGACGAGATGCTCGGCAACCTGATTGAAAATGCCGCCAAATATGGCGGAGGACGGGTGTTCGTCACCGCCAGGACCACGCCGGACTGCGTCGAGATCGAGGTCGAGGACGACGGCAAGGGTATCCCGGCAGAGGAGCGCGCCGGAATCTTCGACCGCGGCGCCCGGCTCGATCTGGAAAAGCCCGGCACCGGCCTGGGCCTCGCGATCGTCCGCGACGTCGCCGAAATCTATGGCGGGTCGATCCACCTCGAGGAAAGCGAGGATCTTGGCGGACTGCTCGCCCGGCTCAAGCTTCCGCTTTGCGCTCCCGTCCACCCAGCGACCGCCTGACCTCGGCGAGCAAGGCAGGGCCGTCGAACGGCTTGCGAAGGATCGGGACGCCCGCGCCCGCCTCCCCCATCGCGTCCGTGTCCAAATAGCCGGTGATCATCAGCACCGCCGGCGCGCGATGCAGCTTCGCCACCTTGCTGGCGACCTCGGCTCCATTCATCATCGGCATGGCGAAATCGACGATCAGCAGATCGGGGCACCAGTTTCGGGCTCCCTCGACGGCGGTACGGCCGTCGGCCACCGCCTCGACCGCATAGCCGGCATCCTGGAGCGTTCGAGCGACGAAGTCCCGAACCGCATCGTCGTCGTCGCAAACCAGGATTCGCCGATTGAACGGCACCGCCTCCTCGCCGGGGTGGGACGAAGACGGCTCGACCGGCGGCGGCATGGTTCCGCCGGCGAGGATGATGGTGACCGTCGTTCCCCTGCCGGGCTCGCTGTCGATGGCGAGGCTGCCGCCCGATTGCTCGACGATGCCATGGACCTGGGCGAGGCCGAGGCCGGTGCCGCTGCCGGACGGCTTGGTCGTATAGAAAGGCTCGGCGGCACGGCGAAGCACGTCCGGCGCCATGCCCTCACCGTCATCCTCGATCGAAAGCGCGACCTTGGGCCGAGCGCCGTCGGGCCCGGCCCGCCGCATCGAACGGATCCGGATCGTGCCTCCGTTGGGCATTGCGTCGCGGGCATTCAGCACGAGGTTGATGACGGCGAGCTCGAGCTGGTTGGCGTTGCTGAGGACACAGCGCGCCTCCTCCTGGATTTCGATCTCGACGTTCACCGGCGAGCCCACCGACTGGCGGAGCAACGGCTCCAGCCCGGCGAGCAATGTCTTGAGGTCGACCGGTTCGATATCCATCCGCTGGCGCCGTGAGAAAGCCAGCAGCTGGCCGGTCAGCTTCGCAGCCTTCCTGGCGCTTGCCAGCGCTCCTTCGGCAAGGCGCCTCGAGCGGTCGTCGAGCGTCTCCTTGCGGGTCAGAAGATCGAGTCCGCCAAGGATCGGGGTCAGCAGATTGTTGAAATCATGGGCGATGCCGCCGGTAAGCCGGCCGAGCGCCTCGAGCTTCTGGGTCTCCTGAAGCCTTTCCTCGCCCCGCCGGGCCGCGGCCAGCTGGCGGAGCGTGAACCAGGTGAGAAACAAGGCCAGGGCGAACGCCGTCCCGGCGGCGATCGCGGCGGCGGTCAGCATCCGGCGGCGCGGTACGTCGAGCAGGGTCGGCGCGAAGGCGATGTGGACCGACCAGCCGCTGTGCGGCGAGCGGGCGAAAGCGGTGTAGCTCGCCCAGCCCTCGAGCGTGGTGCCGGCATAGATGCCTTTGGGAGCGCCGGCTGCTACGGCGCTGCGCAGCCACACCGAACCGGGTTTGCCCAGCCTTTCCCGGAAACCGATCGACCGGGCGACGAAATCGCCCTCCCGATCGACCAGTCCGACGACCTTGTTCCGAGTGCCGGCGGTCAGGATCAGCCGCTGAAACGGCTTGGGGTCGACCATTGCCGTGACCGCGAGCAGATGTCCGTTCGCTCCGCGAACGAAGCGATGGGCAAGGATGCAGGGACAGCCCGGGCCCCAGCCGCTTATTCCGTCGATGAAGGCCTTGGGAGGCGCGGTCGAGACCGGACTTGCCAATCGCCCGGGGGCGGACGAGGGCGTTCCGAATGGGCGCCTGAGATCGAACGTCTCGACGCCGCGGTCGACGTCGGTGAGGGTGACCGTCACCCAGTCCGGGTTGAGCCCGGCGACGTCCCGGGCGCGCGAATAAGCGAATCTCGAATCGCCCTGGGCGAAAGCGGGGGCGGTGGCGAGGGCGTCGAGCGAACCCAATGTGCGCGACAGCGATGCATCGGCCTCGACCATCAGCATCCCTGCCTCGGCGACCGCCTGCTCCTGCACCTCGCGTCGCCGCTCCCGGGCGGAGAAGGCGACCAGGACCGCGACGAAGATCAGCAGCGGCAGGATGATCGCGGCGCCGATCAGCAGCGGGCCGCGCCTGTTCAAATCCACTCTCGTCCCCATGCTCTCGAGCGCGCTCTTGGACCACGGCGCGTGACTTCAAACTAGGGCCCAGACCCTTTATCGGCAATGGCCAGGATCGTCCGGAGAGGCGCTGATCGAACCTGTTCGGAGGCGAGCGACCCCTTGCCTTTGGAGGCGCAAGCGAGCAGATCGGCGCCGCGATGAGCGCCACACTTCATCTGTTCGGTCCGAGCCGCGCGCCCTCGCTCGATCCGATGATCCAGCTCGTCGCGGCCGACCTCAACCACGTCAACGCCGTCATCCTCGAACGGATGCAGAGCGACGTCGTCCTGATCCCCGAGCTTGCCGGCCATCTGATCGCCGGCGGCGGCAAGAGGATGCGGCCGATGCTGACTTTGGCCTGCGCCCGCCTGCTCGATTATCCCGGAACCCGCCACCACCGGCTCGCCGCCGCGGTCGAGTTCATCCACACCGCCACTTTGCTCCACGACGACGTGGTCGACGGCTCGGGCCTTCGCCGCGGCCGGCGCACCGCCAACCTGATCTGGGGCAATCCGGCGAGCGTGCTCGTCGGCGACTTCCTGTTCAGCCGGAGCTTCGAGCTGATGGTCGAGGATGGCAGCCTCAAGGTGCTCCGGATCCTGTCCCGCGCTTCGGCTGTGATCGCCGAGGGCGAGGTCGACCAGTTGACCGCGCAGCGCCGGATCGATACCGGCGAGGACCATTATCTCGAGATCATCAGCGCCAAGACCGCGGCCTTGTTCGCCGCCGCCTGCCGGATCGCGGCGGTCGTCGCCGAGCGCGACGAAGGCGTCGAATCCGCGCTCGACGCCTATGGCCGCAATCTCGGCATCGCCTTCCAGCTGATCGACGACGCGATCGACTATTCCTCGGACTCGGAGACGATGGGCAAGGGCGTCGGCGACGATTTCCGCGACGGCAAGGTCACTTTGCCCGTCATCCTCGCTTATGCGCGCGGAAGCGAGTCGGAGCGCGCTTTCTGGCGCGAGGCGATGGTTGACGGAGAAACCGACGAGGCCGGGCTTGCCCGCGCAACGCGGCTGCTCCGCGACAGCGGCGCGATCGACGACACCATCGCCCGCGCCCGCACCTACGGCCAGCGCGCCATCGATTCGCTCGGCGCCTTCCCGCAAAGCAAGGCCAAAGCCGCCCTCGTGGAAGCGGTCGAGTTCGCAATATCGAGGGCCTACTGACCCTCCCGATCAGGGCGGTCCTGCCCGATCTGCTGGCGGCCCTGCGCGCCGGCTCCAACGCGGTCCTGGTCGCCCCGCCCGGCGCGGGCAAGACGACCGCGGTCGCTCCCGCTCTGCTTGGCGAGCCCTGGTGCCGGGGTGAAATCCTTCTTCTGTCGCCGCGCCGCCTCGCCGCCCGCGCCGCCGCGGAGCGAATGGCCGATCTCGCCGGCGAGCCGGTCGGACGAACGATCGGCTACGCGACCCGGCTGGACAGCAGGAGATCGGCCGCGACCCGCATCCTGGTCCTGACCGAGGGCATATTCCGCAACCGAATCCAGGCCGATCCCGGGCTCGACGGAGTCTCGGCCGTGCTGTTCGACGAAGTTCACGAACGAAGCCTCGACAGCGATTTCGGACTCGCCCTCGCGCTCGATGCCCAAGGCGCGCTTCGGCCCGATTTGCGGTTGGTGGCGATGTCGGCGACGCTCGACGGCGCGCGATTTTCGGCTTTGATGGGCGGAGCGCCGACGATCGCGAGCGAGGGACGAAGCCATGAGATCGAGCTTCGCTATCTGGGCCGCTCCACCGAGAAAAGGATCGAGGACGAGATGGCCGGAGCGATCCGCCGCGCGCTCGGCGAGTCGGAGGGCGGCCTTCTCGCCTTCCTGCCCGGAGTCGCCGAGATCGAGCGAACCGCCGAGCGGCTCGACGGACTGCCGGCCGGCGTCGATCTCCACCGCCTTCACGGCAGCCTCGATCCGCGCGAGCAGAGGGCGGCGATCGCGCCGTCCCCGGCCGGTCGGCGAAAGCTGGTTCTCGCCACGTCGATCGCCGAGACCAGCCTCACCCTCGACGGAGTGCGGATCGTGGTCGATTCGGGGCTCGTACGGCGGCCGCGTTACGATCGCGGCGCCGGGATCACCCGCCTGGTCACCGAGCGGGCGAGCCGGGCGGCGATCGCCCAGCGCGCCGGCCGGGCCGGCCGGCAGGGGCCGGGCCTGGTCTTCAGGCTCTGGGCCGAGGCGGCGAATGCCGGCCTGCCGCGCTTCGACCCGCCCGAAATCCTCGAGGCCGATCTCAGCGCCCTGCTGCTCGATTGCGCGATCTGGGGCGTCGACGACCCGCGCAGGCTCGCCTGGCTCGACCCGCCCCCCGCCGCCGCCATCGACGAAGCACGGAAGCGGATGAACGCGCTCGGCGCTCTCGACGCGCAGGGCCGGCCGACCCCGCACGGCCGGGCGATCGCGTCGCTGCCGCTGCCGCCGCGCCTTGCCCACATGCTGATCGAAGCGGAGGCGCGGGGCTGGGGGAACAGGGCCGCCGAGGCAGCCGTCCTGCTTTCGGAACGAGGGCTTGGCGGCAATGACGCCGATCTGGAGCTTCGGCTTCGGCGCTGGCGCGCAGATCGCGGAAAGCGGGCCCAAGCAGCACGAGGACTCGCGAAAAGGTGGCGCGACTTAGCCTCCCCTCCCGCTCGCGGGAGGGGATTGAGGGGTGGGCATGCCGAGCTCTTGAGGAGCCCACCCCCTTCCCCTCCCGCAAGCGGCAGGGAGGATTTGCTCGGCGCCTGCATCGCCCTTGCCTTCCCCGACCGGGTCTCGAAGCGGCGGGGGCCAGGCGGCGAAGACTGGATCTCGGCCGGCGGGCGGGGCTTCCGGCTCGATTCCGCCTCGCCGCTTGCACGCGAGCAATGGCTCGCCGTTGCCGAGGTCAGCGGCACGGCGGCTGGAGCGAGAATATTGTCGGCCGCGGCGATCGACGAGGCGATGGTGGAAAGCCTTTTCGAGGACCGAATCCGAAGCGGCTCGAGCCTGGTCTTCGACCCGGTCACGGCATCGGTCCGGGCGCGGAGCGGTCGAAGCCTGGGCGCGATCATGTTGAGCGAGGGCGGCCACGACAGGGCAACGCCGGCGGAGGTCGAAGCCGCTTTGGTCGAGGGCGTTCGGGCCCATGGCCTGTCGCTCCTGCCGTGGAGCGGGAGCGCGGCCTCGCTTCGCGAGCGGACCGCCTTCGCCGCGCATCACGATCCCGACCTGCCCGATCTCTCCGACGAGGCGCTGATGGCGCGGCTGGACGACTGGCTCCCCACACTCGTGGCCGGGAAGAAAAAGCTCGCCGATCTGGAACCGGGCGCTCTGACCGGAATGCTCGACTCCCTGATCGGCTGGGAAGGGAGGAAGAAACTGGATCGCCTCGCGCCCGAGACTCTCCGGACTCCGGCGGGAAGCAGCCATCCCATCGACTATCAGGCCGAAGCCGGCCCGACCGTGACGGTGCGGGTCCAGGCCCTGTTCGGCCTGGCCGAGCATCCGGCGATCGCCGGCGGACGCGTGCCCCTCGTGCTCAGCTTGACCTCGCCCGCCGGCCGGCCGATCCAGACCACGCGCGATCTGCCCGGCTTCTGGAATGGTAGCTGGGCCGCGGTGGCGAAGGAGATGCGCGGCCGCTATCCGAAGCACCCCTGGCCCGACGATCCCGCCGCCGCCGATCCGACCCTGCGGACCAAGCGGGCCGACGCGCGCTAGACCATGATCGTCTCAGGCTTCGCCTGAAGCGTGAAGGCTCCAGGCTTGATTCCGCGCGCTCGCCCCGGCAGTGCGGCGGCAAGGAAGGATCAGCCATGGCCGCACGCCTGTTCCAGCGATCGAAGAATGCGATGCAGTCGGGCAAGGCCCGGGCTGACGAATGGGTGCTCGAGTTCGAATCGAGCAGGCCGATCCGCCCCGATCCGCTGACCGGCTGGTCGGGCGGCTCCGACACCCAGTCGCAAGTGACTCTGACCTTCCCGACCCTGGAAGCGGCCAAAGCCTATGCCGTTCGCGAAGGGATCGCCTATCATTTCGTCCCGCCGGCCCAGAGCAAGCTCAAGCTCCAGGCTTACGCGGACAATTTCCGCTAGATCCTCCCCGCCCTTGCAGGGAGGGACATCAGGTGAGCAAGTCTCCAGCGAGCAACAGCAGCAGCTTGACGTCGATGGCAACGCCCTCCGCCCGCTTGCGTTCGACGAAACCGGACACGTCCGCCAGCTTCACGCGGTGGACGATGATATCCTCGCCGGCGACTCCGCCGCCGTCGCCGGTCCGCTCCAGCCCTTCGGCCCGCAATAATGTGAAGCCCTCCGAGGACATTCCCGGCGAGGCATAGAAGCGGCCGAGATTGGCCATGCGCCCGGCGCGATAGCCGGTCTCCTCCTCGAGCTCGCGGATCGCCGCCTGCTCGGCCTCCTCGCCTTCCTCCTCGTCGCCGACCAGCCCGGCCGGAAGCTCGAGGCAATTGGCGCCGAGCGGCACCCGATATTGCTCGATCAGGATCACCTCGCCGCCGTCGAGCGCCAGGATCACGGCCGCGCTGACTCCGCGTGTGCGCGAGACAAATTCCCAGCGCCCGTCCTTCTTCACCTCGAGGAACTTGCCGCTCCAGACGGTCTCGGCCTCGTTCATGTCCGCCTGTCCTGAGCCTGTCGAAGGATCACAATTCGATCAGCCGGTCGGGAAGCTCGTTGGGATTGTCGAGGCTCGGCGGGAGGCAGGAGGCGAGGACTTCGCCGATCTTCGCGACCGCCAGGGCCATGCCTTCGCCTGGCCGCCCCTCCTTCACCTTACCGATCAGAAGCGCCATCGCCTCGCCCCAGACTTCCGGCTCGACCCGGCTGTGGATCGCCTCGTCGGCGACGATCTCGGCGCGGCGCTCGAGCAGCGAGAGATAGAGGACGACTCCGGTCCTGCCGCGCGTGCGCCGCTCGGCGGCGATCCGGAACAGCTCCATCGCGCGCCGGCGAACGCGTCTCGTCTTGGTCGCCCCGGGGGTCAGCGCCATGCGCAGGCTCATCCGGTTCAGGACCAGGCGAACGATCAGGAAGACCAAAGCCATCTTCAGCAGCACGGCCAGCATGACGAACCGGATGTCGAGATGCTCGTTCCAGCCGAGCAACAGGCCGGCCCACCAGTCGTACCAGGATTGGGGAAGAACCGCGCCGATCGCAGGGACCAGGAGCATGGCCAGGACCGCATAATGAAGGCCGACGTCGTGATAGGAATCGGAGCGGTCGGCGACGATCGGAACGATCTCGCCGTCGCTGTCGCGCTCGGCTTTGGTGACGGCCGCGGTGACCAGGTCCCGGTCCTCGGAAGAGAAGATCAGCATCACCAGCTCCCCGACGCTCCGCCGCCGCCGAACGAGCCGCCGCCGCCGCCGCTGAAGCCTCCGCCCATCCAGCCTCCGCCGCCGCCGCTCGAGCCGCCGCCGAAACCGCCACCGCCGCCCCAGCCGCCGGATCGGTTCGATCCGCTGCCCATCTGGCTCAACGTCCAGAGCAGGATCGGAAGGTCGCTTCCCCCGTAGCGCCGGCCGCCCCACGGGCCCCGCCGCCCGCGCCGGCCGCGGCCGCGCGCCATCGACAGGATGACGAAGGCCAGGACGATTCCCCAGAAGATCAGGCCGAGCGGCGGGCCGCCGCCGCGGCTCGACGAGCGGGCGCGGCGATGACTCTTGTCATATCTGGCGGCGGCTTCCCTGACCTTGGCCTGGGCCTCGGCATCGGGCGCTGCGAGCTGGTCGGCGATCGCATTGGCTCCGTCGAGGACGCCTTGCGGCAGATTCCCCTCCTTGAACCGGGGAACGATCTTGTCGTCGATGATCATGCTCGACATCGCGTCGGTCAGCACCGGCTCGAGGCCGTAGCCGACCTCGATCCGGACCTTGCGCTCGGTCGGAGCGACGATCAGGATCGCGGCATTGTTGAGGTCCTTGAGCCCCGCCCCCCAGGCCCGGCCGAGCTGATAGCCGTAATCCTCGATCGGATAGCCCTGCAAATCGGGGATCGTCGCCACCGCGACCTGGTGGCCGGTGGTCCGCTGAAGCTCGTCGAGCCGGCGGGTGATCGCCTCTTCCTCGGCCGGCGGAATGACGTTTGCCGCATCGACGACGAAGCCGCTGAAGGGCGGGAAGGTCTGCGCGGCCGCCGGCCCGGCCGGAAGCAGCAGGAGCAGGACGAAGAGGATGCGAGCGATCATCGAGCGATCCCGTCGCGCCCGGCCTTCACGGCGATCGGAGCGATTATTGCGAATTGCCGAAATCGACCGTCGGCGCCGCCTCCGCGCCCGGAGTGGTCGCCTGATAGGGGACGATCGGCCTAGCGCCGTAAAAGACCTTGGCGCCGATCACGTCCGGGAAGGTCCTGATCCGCGTATTATAGGACTGAACGGCATCGTTATAATCGCGGATGCTGATCCGGATCCGGTTCTCGGTGCTCTCCAGCTCATTGATCAGAAGCTTGAAATTGCCCTGGCTCTGGAGCTGCGGATAGGCTTCCTGCAGCCGCTGGAGCTGCAGGGTGATCCTGCTCTGGGCCTCGGCGAAGCGCGCCATCGCCTGCGGATCGGTGAGCTGGTCGCCGGTGACGTTGACCCGGCTCGCGCTCGCCCGGGCATCGGTCACTCCGACCAATATCTCCTTCTCGGAGCCGGCCGCGCCTTTGACGGTGGCGACGATGTTGGGGATGAGATTGGCCCGGCGCTGATAGTCGGCCTGGACGTTTGCCCATTTCGCCTTCACATTCTCCTCGGCGGTCGGGATCGAGTTGATCCCGCAGCCGGAGAGCGAGACGATCGCCACGGGCGCGAGCAATGCGGTCATCAGGCGGGTGCGGTTCATTCGAAATGCCTCCCTCAAGGTTCGAGTCAGGTAGGAAGTCCGATCCGCCTGCGCAACGTCCCGGAGCGCAACCGGCTCCGGTCACTTCACATTTAGGGTCCAGGCCCAGCACCGGAGGTGGCCGGGATCGCCCGGAGAAGGCGGCTGAGTAGGAGAGAGGCGAAGGGCGGGCCGGCAGCCCGTCCGAGGCGATCGACGCCCGCAGCCGCCTTCTCCGGGCGACCGCAGAGCGGCGGGCTGTCCTTTGCCGCCCGGACTGCGTCGTTCGATCGGTCACGATGAATCTTCATCGCTCCCTCCTCTCTCCTAGCCGGACAACAAATGCCAACCCGTCACGACCGCCTCCGGTGCTGGGTCTGGACCCTGGGCCTCGATTCCCTATATAGGGAGGTGCCGGGTTCGCCCGGCTATGGTGATAAATTGCGGCGTGCAATAGACGCAGCGGACCCGGGGGCAGTACCCGGCGGCTCCACCACATGTCCCAGCGAAGCCGGGATCTCTGATGGGGCCGAACTAGGATCGACGTGTGTTGAAAAGCGCTGTTTTTGCCCGGCCTGAATGCGCCGTAAAACCGTTCAAAACCATAAGTGCCAACGACAACGAGGCGCTCGCGATTGCCGCGTAACAAGGTCCTCACGGACTGAGTTACAAGGACGAAAGCGCGGTTCGGGCCGCACCGGGCAACAGAAGCGGACACCGGCGGTACGGGGAGCACCGAGCAACAGAAGCTCCCCACTTCCCCTTCAGCCCATTTTGCTTCGCATCATCCCCGCGCAAGGGGGTGCGGTCTCACTCGTCGCGTACGGCAAGGCTGATCTGGATTCCCGCTTTCGCGGGAATGACGTAAAGGGGCGGACATGCGCACCCTTCCCATCGTCGCCCTGCCCTTCCTCCTCCTTGCCGCCTGCAATTCGCAGGAACCGGAGAACATCCAGACCAAGGCGGAGAACATATCCGCGGCGCTCGAGAATCGCGCCGAGGAGCTGACCGCCGAGGCGGAGAATGCCACCAATGAGGCGGTGGAACTGATCGACAATCAGACCGACATGCTCGCCAACCAGGCGGAGGCGGCGGTCGACGGCAATCAGGCCGCCGCCAACAAGCAATGAAAAAGGGCCGCCGGAACGAACCGGCGGCCCTTCTTTGTTTCAGCTGAGCTGAGACTCAGTCGTCGTCGCGGTTGAGGAAGGCCGGGGCGAACTCAGGCTCGCCGCCCTCCTCACGGGCCGGACGTTCTCCGCCCTCGTGGCGCGGACCGCGGTCGCCGCCGTCGCGACGCGGGCCGCGATCGCGGTCACCGCGCTCACCGCCGCGTCCACCGCCGCGGCCGCCACGGTCCCGGTCCCGGCCGCCGCGGCCTTCGCCGTCACGACGGGGGCCGCGGTCGCCGCGATCACCGCGGTCGCCCCGATCGCCGCGCGGACCGCGATCCTCGCGGGGAGGGCGGGTATCCTCGAGCTCGTCGCCGGTCTCCTGGTCGACGACCCGCATCGACAGCCGGACCTTGCCGCGCGGATCGATCTCGAGCACCTTGACCTTGACCTCCTGGCCTTCGCTGAGGACGTCGGCGACGCGCTCGACGCGCTCATTCCTGATCTCGGAGACGTGGACGAGGCCGTCCTTGCCGCCCATGAAGTTCACGAACGCTCCGAAATCGACCAGGTTGACGACCTTGCCGGTGTAGATCTTGCCGACCTCGGGCTCCTCGACGATGCCCTGGATCCAGCGGCGGGCCGCCTCGATCTGGCTGAGGTCCGAGGAGCTGATCTTGATCATTCCCTCGTCGTCGATGTCGACCTTGGCGCCGGTCTCGGCGACGATCTCGCGGATCACCTTGCCGCCGGTCCCGATCACTTCGCGGATCTTCGATTTGTCGATCTGCATCGTCTCGATCCGCGGCGCGTGGGCGGAAAGCTCCTCGCGCGTATGGTCGAGCGCCTTGGCCATCTCGCCGAGGATGTGGGCCCGGCCCTCATTGGCCTGGCTCAGCGCCACGCGCATGATCTCCTCGGTGATTCCGGCGATCTTGATGTCCATCTGAAGGCTGGTGATGCCCTCGGACGTGCCGGCGACCTTGAAGTCCATGTCGCCGAGATGATCCTCGTCGCCGAGGATGTCGCTGATCACCGCGAAGTCCTTGCCTTCGAGGATCAGGCCCATGGCGATTCCGGAGACCGGCCGCTTCAGGGGCACGCCCGCGTCCATCAAGGCGAGGCTTCCGCCGCAGACCGTCGCCATCGACGAGGAGCCGTTGCTCTCGGTGATGTCGGCGAGGACCCGGATCGTATAGGGAAATTCCTCCATCGTCGGAAGGATCGGACGGAGAGCGCGCCAGGCGAGCTTGCCGTGCCCGGTCTCGCGGCGCGACGGAGCGCCGAAGCGGCCGACCTCGCCGACCGAATAAGGCGGGAAATTATAGTGGAGCATGAAGCGCTGGTAGGAGAGCCCCTCCAGCCCGTCGATCATCTGCTCGCTATCCTTGGTTCCGAGCGTCGTGGTGACGATCGCCTGGGTCTCGCCGCGGGTGAACAGAGCCGAGCCGTGGGTCCGCGGAAGGAAGCCGACCATCGCCTCGATCGGGCGGACGGTGCGGGTGTCGCGGCCGTCGATCCGGCGGCCTTCCTTGAGGATGGCGGTGCGGACGATCTCGGCCTCGAGCTTCTTGACCTGCTTCATCGCGACCATCTGGACCTGCGGGTCGGCGTCGGCGAAGGCGGCCTTGGCCTTGTCGCGCGCGGAGTCGAGCGCCTCGCGGCGGGTTCCCTTGTCCGTGGTCTTGTAGGCGGAGGCGATGTCGGCGCCGATCAGGTCGCGCAGCTGCTTCTTGATCGCGCTGTCGTCGTCGCCGGTGGCGAGCTCCCAGGGCTCCTTGGCGGCCTGCTCGGCAAGCTTGATGATCGCCTCGATGACCTTGCGGCCATGCTGGTGGGCGAACATGACGGCGCCGAGCATGATTTCCTCGGAAAGCTCCCTGGCTTCCGATTCGACCATCAGGGTGGCGTCGTACGTGCCGGCGGCGACCAGATCGAGCTGGCCTTCCTTGACCTGGTCCTGGGTCGGATTGAGGATATATTCTCCGTCGACATAGCCGACGCGCGCGGCGGCGATCGGGCCCATGAACGGAATTCCGGAGAGGGTGAGAGCGGCGGAAGCGGCGACCATCGCGACGATGTCGGGCTCGTTCTCGCCGTCATAGGAAAGGACCTGGGCGATGACGAGGACCTCGTTGTAGAAGCCCTCCGGGAAGAGCGGGCGGATCGGCCGGTCGATCAGGCGGCTCGTCAGAGTCTCCTTCTCGGTGGCGCCTCGCTCGCGCTTGAAAAAGCCGCCCGGGATTCGTCCGGCGGCCGAGAATTTCTCCTGGTAGTGAACGGTGAGCGGGAAGAAATCCTGCCCCGGCTTCACATTCTTGGCCGCGGTGACGGCGCAAAGGACGACGGTCTCGCCCAAAGTGGCCAGAACGGCGCCGTCGGCTTGACGGGCGACCCGGCCGGTCTCGAGAGTGAGGGTCTTTCCGCCCCACTCGATCTCTACTTTCTTCATGTTGAACATCTGTTTTTCCTTACGACAACCCGCGGCCAGATGCGGCGGGGCCAATTTGCGGGCGGTCTGCCCGGCTTTGCCGGACCCATATGGTCCGTCCCGGGCGCCGCCGAATGCGGGCGCCCGATATGCGAAGCGGCCCCGTCGGGGCCGCCTCGGCGATTATTTGCGAAGACCCAGCTTCGCGATCAGTGCGGTGTAGCGCCCGGCATCTTCCCGCTTCAGATAGTCGAGAAGGGTGCGGCGCTTGTTGACCATCATCAGAAGGCCGCGCCGGCTGTGATTGTCCTTGGCGTGGCTCTTGAAGTGGTCGGTGAGATTGTTGATTCGCTCGGTGAGGATCGCGACCTGGACCTCGGGGGAACCGGTGTCGCCCTTGGCTCTACCATTGTCGCTGATCAGTTCCTGCTTGCGTTCGGCGGTAACCGACATCGTCTACTCCTTGATCATCTACAGGTTGAAGCCGCGCACCACCCGGAGCTCGTCCCCGGCAAGCTCCACAAGCGCAACCGGAACAGACTTGTCGGTTGCTAGATGGAGCCCTGGCTTTGCGGCTGTCCCGGCCAATGTCCGCCCCTGTCGGAGCAGCCTCGCCTGGTCGGGGGTGACGGGAAGAGCCGGGATGTCGTCCAGCCCCGCCGTCAGCGGCAAGAGTGCCTGTTCAAGGTCGCGCGCCATAGCGCGCTCCCGCAATAAGTCCAGCGAAATCGCCGATTCCAGGGCGAACGGGCCGGCCCTGGTCCTTCGCAACATGGTGACGTGGCCGAGCGATTCCAAGGCCCGCGCGATGTCGCGGGCGAGCGAGCGGATATAGGTGCCCTTGGAGACGGTGGCGGCGAGGGTTACTTCTTCCAGATCCTCCCCGGGACGGGGAGGGGGACCGTTCGCCGCAGGCGAATGGTGGAGGGGGCCCTCCGACAGATGAGCCGCCCCCTCCACCATGCTGCGCATGGTCCCCCTCCCCGTCCCGGGGAGGATCTCGAGGCTGTGCACCGTCACCTTCCGAGACTTCATCTCCGGCGCCGCGCCTTCGCGCGCCAGGTCGTAGGCCCGCTTTCCCTCGACCTTCAGCGCCGAAAAGGCCGGCGGCACCTGCTCGATCTCGCCGGTGAAGAGCGGAAGCACCGCCTCGATCTCGGCCAGCGACGGGCGCCGATCCGACGTCGCCACCATTTCGCCTTCGGTATCGAGCGTGTCGGTCTCGGTCCCGAAGCCGATCGTGAACTCATAGACCTTGTCGGATGTTAGCATCCGCCCGGCGAGCTTGGTGGCTTCGCCCAGCGCGATCGGCAGCACACCCGAGGCGAGCGGGTCGAGCGTTCCGCCATGGCCGACCTTCTGCTTTGGATAGCCGCCGTCGCGAAGCGCGCGCTTCACCGCCGATACGATCTGGGTCGAGCCCGGCCCGACCGGCTTGTCGACGATCAGCCAGCCATGGAGCATGCTGCGCCGCTTACCTTGGGCCGGCGGGGCGGCCCGACAATCCGAACGCCAGCTGCCGAGCCTCGGCTTCGCGGAAGCGCTCCATGAAATGGCGGCGGCACAGAGCGACGTAGCGGTCGTTGCCGCCGATCTCGGTCTGCTCGCCCTGGCGGACGGCGCGCCCTTCCGAATCGATGCGGAGGTTCATCGTCGCCTTGCGGCCGCATTCGCAGACCGCCTTGAGCTCGACCAATGTGTCGGCGATGGCGAGCAAAGCGCTGCTCCCCTCGAACAGATTGGCCTGGAAGTCGGTCCTGAGGCCGTAGGCGAGGACCGGGATGTTGAGATCGTCGCAGATCGAGGCGAGCTGGAGCACCTGCTCGCGGGTCAGCGACTGCGCCTCGTCGACCAGCACGCAGTGGAGGTGCCTTTTCTTCAGTTCCTCCTCGACCTCGGAGCGAAGATCGGTCGCCTCGTCATAGACATTGGCCTGTGCGGTGAGGTCGATTCGCGAATGGATCATTCCGAAGCCGCCGCGATCGTGGATCCTCGCGGTGTAGAGCATCGTCTCCATGCCGCGCTCGCGATAATTGAAATCGGCCTGCAGGAGCAGGGTCGATTTGCCGGCATTCATCGCCGCATAATAGAAATAGAGCTTCGCCACCGCGCCGTTCTAGCGCGGCGCGGCGGCATTGGAAGAGCGGGTCGGCTCAGGCCTTAAGGGCGCGGAAAGCCCGGCGGCGGAGCGGATTCGGTCACGCTGTCGAGCGGACAGCGCCAGCCTTCGACCCTTATCGCTCCGAACCGGTCGAGCTCGCCGTGCCGGGTCCCCGCGAAGCTGATCGAGGTCGCCGGCCGAAGCCTCGAACATTCGGCCTCGGTTCGGGCATAATACCATTTGCCGGTGTCGCCGCGGACGTAGACGCCGTGATGGCCGTCGGCGACCCATTCGAGGAAATTGTAGATTCGCGGAATCCGGACCTCGCGCGCGCCGTCGGCCGGAGGCTCGGCAAGAGCGGGCGACGCTCCGATCAACAGGGCCCCGGCAATCATTGCATTCCTGATCATCGAACTGCCTCCTCATTCAGCACGCTCAGTGCTGACTCCACAGCGATTAACCCGCGATGAGCGTTCCCGATCGAGCCCTGAATTTCAAGCCTCCGAAATCATGCCAGTCCGACGATCCGCGCGAGCAGCATCGTCAGAGCCCGGACCGGCGGGACGACCAGCCAGGCGACGATATCGGCCTTCGGCGAGAGCATCGGCAGGACGACCAGGAGCAGGATCAGCAACGGAAAGCCGAATCGCCCGATCCGCTTCCAGCCCGGCACCAGGCGCCTCGGCAGCAGCCCCTCGACGACATGACCGCCGTCGAACGGCGGGATCGGAAGCAGGTTGAAGACCGCCAGGAAGAGATTGATCAGCAGGAAATTCTCGAGGTTCGCGCCGAGGAACAGCATGCCGGGCCCTGCCCCCGGTCCGGCCGGAGCGATCAGCGCCAGGCCGATCGCCGCGAGCAGCGCCAGAGCAAGGTTCATGCCCGGGCCGGCGAGCGAGACCAGGATCATGTGGAGCCGCGGATTGCGCAGCCTTGCGGCGATCACCGGAACCGGCTTCGCCCAGCCGAACACCGGCGCATGGGCAATGGCGAGAATCAGCGGCAGGACGATCGTTCCGATCGGATCGACGTGGCGGATCGGATTCGGGCTCAGCCTTCCGCACTCCTTCGCGGTCGGATCGCCGAACGCATAAGCGACCCAGCCGTGCGAGATTTCGTGAAGGACGATGGCGACGACCAGTGGGATCAGCCAGCTCGCGACCTCGAAGACGGTATTATTGTTCATGGGCTTGTCGCCATTCCTCGGCCAGAATCGAAAAAAGCACGGTATCGCGGACATGGCCGGTCCAGGTGATCCGCTCGGCGCGGATCACGCCCTCGCGAACCGCGCCCAATTTCGTCATCGCCGCCTGCGAGCGCAGATTGCGTCTATCGACCCGGAATTCGATCCGCCGGAAGCCGCGATCCAGGGCCCGGCCGATCATCAGATCCTTCACCCGCCGATTGAGTCCCGTCCCGCGCATATCCGGTATGTAGTAAGTGTTGCCGACTTCCAGCACCCCCCTGGCCTCCTCGATGCCGAGATAGCAGCTCATCCCGACCAGCCGGCCCCCGAGCAGGATGGCGAAGGCCCGCCCGTTCGGCCGCGCCAGAAGCGCGTCGAAGCTCGAGTCGAAATGGTCGGGATCGTAGGAGATTGCGTAGATCGGCCAGATCTCGCGATCCTCGGCGCAGGCGGCCTTGAGATCGGCGCGGTGGACCTCGGCAAGCGGCTCGAGGCGCAGGTCGCCATCCTGCATCACCGCGGCCAGCGGATCCCGATCGTCACTCATCTCCGGCCTGGGAGCAGCCCGGAGGCAGGCCGGCAATCGCCATTTCGGGCGAGAAATCCTCGAGGTCGATTCGGTCGAGCGTGGGCGGGGCGGCGTTCCGAAGCCGGCGCCAGACGGCGCGCTCACGGTCGCTGGAGATCGGGTCGCTGGCCACCCGCGCCCTGCCGGTCAGATAATTGATGCTGGCCCTCCGGAGGCAACCTCCGGTGGCGTCGCTCGAATCGTAGCCGATCAGACGGAACGCGCCTTTGCGCCAGCGGAAGCGGTATTTGGCCGTGCCGCGCAGATAGAAAAAGGTGACGACAAGATCGCCTCGCTCGAGTGCGATCGTGTCCGCGTCCGGAGGCTCGTCGCCGGTCCACGGCCTCGACGGCCGGAGGAAGAGCCCGTGGCTGCTCGCTGCCAGCCGATAGAGTCCGCGGCGCTCGGCGAAAGCGACCAGAAGCAAATGGGGATTGGTGTCGAAGCGCTCCGTGTCGCGGCCGTTCGGGACCAGGAGAATATTCGCCCGGTCACGCATCTTGAGCAGAAGAGCGAGATCGGCCGCGCCGTCCCCATTCAGATCGCCCCGGCGGCTGGCGATGATCGCCCATCCCCGAGGGACGAAGCCGGCCGGATCGGCGGCGGTGCGCGGCAAGGCGGGATAGACGACCGACGGAATCTTAGGCGCCTGAGCCAAAGCCGAGGCGGCCCAACCACAGGCGAGCAGGGCCGGAGCCCGGAGAGCTCTAATCGTCACGGCCGCCGAGATCGCGGGCCACCTCGGGAGCCCGAAGCAGCTTGTCGATATGGCTTCCCTCGTCGAAGCTCTCGTCGAGCAGGAATTTGAGCTTGGCGGCATATTTGGTGTTCACGCGCCGCGCGACCTCGCTTTGGAGAAAGGCGGTATTGGTTCGAAGCGCCTTGAGCACCGCCTCGGCATTGGCGCCGAGCAACGGGATGACGAAGACGGTGGCGTGGCGAAGATCGGGCGACATCCGCACTTCGGTGACCGAGACGAGATGGCTCGCCAGAGTCTCGTCGTGAACGTCGCCGCGCATCAATATTTCGGACAGGACATGGCGAACCTGCTCGCCGACCCGAAGCAGGCGGACCGAGCGGCCCTCTTTGGTCTCCACCTTGCGCATCAGGCGAACGCCACCACTCGGGCGGTCGAGGTCGCGCGGGCGAGCAATTCGCCTTCGCAGTCGAACAATTCCGCCTCGAGAAACGCCATCGTCTTGCCGAGATGGACAACCCGGCCGCGGCCGATCACCCGTCCCGGCATCACCGGCCGGATGAAGCTGACATTCATGTCGAGCGACGATGGCAGGCAGGCGCCGTCAGTCATGCTGACCAGGGCCGGCCCCATCACGTCGTCGAGCATCGCCGCGACGAAACCGCCCTGGACGGTCCCGTGCGGGTTGAGGAAGCCGTGGCCGGGATGGAAGGCGATCTCGATCGTTCCGGCCTCGGGATCCTCGCAGATCAGTTCCCAGCCGAGAGTCTCGGCGGCGGGCGGCGCGGGGAGTCGGGTGAAGACGCTCGGGCGCGAGGCGCGGCCGTCAGCACTTTCGTCCTGCCCACCCATTTCGAGTTCCCTCCGCATCGAAAAGCATCACCCATCCGCTCATCCTGAGTAGGGACTGAGCTTGGCGAAGGCCCGTATCGAAGGACCGTCCTTCGATACGCCGTTTCGACTTCGCTCAACGGCTACTCAGGATGAGCGGATCCGTTCTTGTCCTACCTCAGCCGGCCTCAAAGCGTCCGCTCGCGCTCCTCCACTTCGAACGTCTCGAGGAAGTCGCCCGGCTTGATGTCGGTCGTGTTCTCGAGCGTGACTCCGCATTCGAGCCCGGCGCGGACTTCGGCGACGTCGTCCTTGAAGCGGCGGAGCGAGGCGATCGCGCCATTGTAGATGATGACGTCGTCGCGCGTGACCCGGGCCTTGAGGGCCTTGCGGATAAAGCCCTCGGTGACCAGCAGGCCGGCGGCCTTGCCGTGCTTGCCGGCCGAGAAGACCTCGCGGATCTCGGCGCGGCCGACCACCGTCTCGACCATCAGCGGGCCGAGCTCGCCGGCCATCGCCGATCGGACCGCGTCGGTCAGGTGATAGATGACGTCGTAATATTGGAGCTCGACGCCCTGCCGCTCGGCGATCTCGCGCGCCTTGGCGTTGGGCCGGACGTTGAAGCCGATGATCGGCGCTCCGGATGCACCGGCCAGGATGACGTCGCTCTCGGTGATCCCGCCGACCCCGGAATGGAGCACCCGGACCTTGATGTCCTCGTTCGAGATCCGGTTCAACGCGCCGACGATCGCCTCGACCGAGCCCTGGACGTCGGCCTTGACGACGAGCGGATATTCGACCGCCTTGTCGGTCTTCGAAGCGAACATGTTCTCGAGGCTGACCGGAGCGCTGGTGGTGCGCTTGCGGTCGAGCACCGACTGGCGATAGGCGGCGACCTCGCGGGCGCGGGCGTCGTTCTCGACCACCGAGAAAGGGTCGCCGGCCGACGGAACGGCGGAGAGGCCGAGCACTTCGACCGGGACCGACGGCCCCGCTTCCTTCACCTGGCGGCCCTTGTCGTCGATCATCGCCCGGACCTTGCCGCTGGCGGCGCCGACGACGAAGATGTCGCCGACCTTCAGGGTGCCGCGCTGGACCAGAACGGTGGCGAGCGGGCCGCGGCCCTTGTCGAGCTTGGCCTCGACCACCGTCGCCTCGGCCGGACGATCGGGATTGGCCTTGAGCTCGAGCAGTTCCGCCTGGAGCTGGAGCGCCTCGAGCAATTTGTCGAGATTGGTCTTCTTGAGCGCCGAGACCTCGACGTCCTGGACCTCGCCGCCCATCGCCTCGACGACGATCTCGTGCTGGAGAAGCTCCTCGCGGACCTTCTGGGCATTGGCTCCCGGCTTGTCGATCTTGTTGATCGCGACGATCATCGGCACTCCGGCCGCCTTGGTATGGTTGATCGCCTCGATCGTCTGCGGTTTGAGGCCGTCGTCGGCCGCGACCACCAGGACGACGATGTCGGTGACGTTGGCGCCTCGCGCGCGCATCTCGGTGAACGCCTCGTGGCCCGGAGTATCGAGGAAGGTGATCTTCGACTTGTCGGGAAGGCTGACCTGATAGGCGCCGATATGCTGGGTGATCCCGCCCGCCTCTCCGGAGACGACGTCGGCGCCGCGGATCGCGTCCAGGAGGCTGGTCTTGCCATGGTCGACATGGCCCATGATCGTGACCACCGGCGGGCGCGGCTTCAGGCTCTCGGGCGGATCCTCGTCGCCGCCGACTCCGATCTCGACGTCGGCCTCGGAGACCCGGTTGATCCGGTGGCCGAACTCCTCGACCAGCAGTTCGGCGGTGTCCTGGTCGATCGTCTCGGTGATGGTCACCGGGGTGCCCATCTTGAACAGCGCCTTGACCAGATCGGCGCCGCGCTCCGCCATGCGGTTGGCGAGCTCCTGGACGGTGATCGTCTCGGGGACGTTGACGTCGCGGACCTGCTTGGCCGACGGCCCGGACTGCTGGTGGGCGCGCTTTTCCTTCTCGCGGGCGCGCTTCAAAGCAGCGAGCGAGCGGGCTCGGGCTCCGCCTTCGCCGTCGTCGAGCGCCCGGGTGACGGTGAGCTTGCCCGACTGGCGGCGATCGTCGCGGCCGGGACGAGCGGCGCGGGCCGGCTCGGGCCGCTTGGCCGCCGGCGCGTGATGCTTGGGCCGGTGGGCGCCGCGGCGCTCCTCCTCCTCGTCGTCGGTCGCGGCCGGAGCCGCCGCGGGCTGGGTGGCTGGTTCGGCGGCGCGGCGCTCGGCTTCTTCTTTCTCCTGCTCGGCCTGAACGCGGGCCTGCTCGGCTTTTTCCTCTTCGGCGCGGCGATTCTCCTCGGCGCGCCTCTTCTCGTCGTCGGTCGCTTCCTGGGCCTGGCGGTCCTCGCGGCGGCGCGCTTCCTCGAGCGCGGTCATCCGCGCTTCCTCGGCCTCGCGAAGCAATCTCTCCTGCCGCTCGCGGCGGGAGGTGGCGTCGTCGGCCGGACGCGGTGCGGGCCTGGGGGCGGCGGGCTCGGGCGCCTTGGCGACCGGCGGCGGCGGCGGAGCGGCGACCTCCTCGACCTTCGGCGCTTCCTCGCCGGGACGGCCGAGGATCCGGCGCTTCTTCACCTCGACCACCACGGTGTTCGATCGGCCGTGGCTGAAGCTCTGCTTCACCTTGCCGGTCTCGATCGTGCGCTTGAGGCCAAGCGGCGCGCGCGCTCCAAGAGTCGGCTTGTTCGTCGGTTCGGTCATAACATCCTTCGTTCACATCAACTGCCGCAGCATCCGGCGAACCCGCCGTCGCGGCGCTTAGCCATTAAATCCGATAAAAGCACGCCACCGATCCAGCGCGTGTCGCACACGCGTGGCGGCGGCCCGGTCGATCAGAGCGATATGTACCACATTCTGCCGGCCAAGCGCCAACGACAATATGGTTCTTTCCGCAGGCAAAACCAGAGCTTCGGCGCCGCGGTCCTCGGCGCTTTGGCCGACCCGGAGCGCCTGGTCGAGCTTGCCGCTCCCGTCCTGCCCGGCGTCGGCGGCGTGAAGCAGCAGATGAACCCCGCCGCGGCGGGCGGCGACCTCGATCTTGTCCGAGCCGGTCAGCAAGGTGCCGGCCCGCGCTTCGAGCCCCAGGCGATCGAGCGCCGACTGGCGAAGCGCCGCCTCGATCCGCTCGCCGAGATCGGCGGGGATGGCGATGTCATTGGTCTTGAAAGCGCGGGCGAGCGCGGCCTTCAATTTGCCCTTGGCCTGGGCCTGCTCGAACGTCTCCCGGTCCACCCCTATCCAGGCGCCGCGTCCCGGCGCCCGGGCGCGGACGTCGGGCGCGACGTCGCCGTCGGGGCCAAGGGCGAGGCGGATCAAAGCGTCGCGCGAATCCGTGCGTCGCGAGAGGACGCAGGTCCGCTCGGCCACATGATCTCCCCTCCCCTTCAGGGGAGGGGTGGGGGTGGGGCAGTCATCAGCACCAGTCCGACCGGCATCGAGCCGGCCGGACTGGTCACCCACCCCTTGCCCAGTGGTCTCGTTTGCTGAGGTCGGGATTGCCCCCGGCAATCCCTCAATCATGCCGGGGGCATGATTGACCTCAGCAGACGAGGCCACTCTTGAAAGGGAGGGGTTGGATTGGCGCTGACGCGTCAGGCGCTCATTGGGAGGTTTCCGCAACCGCGTCCTCCCCTTTTGCGGCCGGAGCCTCATCCTCGAACCAGTGGGCGCGGGCGGCCATGATGATCTCGTTCCCTTGCTCCTCGTTGAGGCCATATTCGGAGAGGATGCCGGGCCTGTCCTCGGGCCGGACGGTCTGCTCGCGGCGGCGCGGCTCGACCCTCTTCTTCTGGATCAGCTCGTCGGTGGCGAGATCGGCGAGGTCGTCGAGCGTCCGGATCCCGGCCTTGCCGAGAGTGACCAGCATCGCCTCGGTCAGATAGGGCATCTCGGCCAAGGCATCCTCGACTCCGAGCGCCCGCCGTTCCTCGCGGGCGGCCTCCTCCTGGCGTTGGAGCGCCTCGGCGGCACGGCTCTGAAGCTCGGCGGCCAGCTCCTCGTCGAAACCCTCGATCGAGCTCAACTCCTCGGCCTCGACATAGGCGACCTCCTCGAGCGCTCCGAAGCCCTCGGCGACGAGCAGCTGGGCCAGGGTCTCGTCGACGTCGAGCTCGGTCTGGAACATTTCGGACCGCTCGATGAACTCGCGCTGGCGCTTCTCGCTGGCGTCGGCCTCGGTCATGATGTCGATCGCCGAGCCGGTCAGCTGCGAGGCCAAACGGACGTTCTGGCCGCGGCGGCCGATGGCGAGGCTCAACTGGTCGTCGGGAACAACCACCTCGATCCGGCTCTCTTCCTCGTCGATGACCACGCGCGCGACCGTCGCCGGCTGAAGCGCGTTGACGACGAAGGTGGCGAGATCCTCGGACCAGGGGATGATGTCGATCTTCTCGCCCTGCATCTCCTGGACGACGGCCTGGACCCTCGACCCCTTCATTCCGACGCAGGCGCCGACCGGGTCGATCGAGCTGTCGTGGCTGATCACGCCGATCTTGGCGCGGCTGCCCGGATCGCGGGCGGCGGCCTTGATCTCGATGATTCCGTCGTAAATCTCGGGCACTTCCTGGGCGAACAATTTCTTCATGAAATCGGGATGGGCGCGGCTGAGGAAGATCTGCGGCCCCCGATTCTCGCGGCGGACCGAGAGGATCAAGGAGCGGACCCGGTCGCCGACCCGGACGACCTCGCGCGGGATCTGCTGGTCGCGGCGGATGACGCCCTCGGCCCGGCCGAGGTCGACGACGACGTGGCCGAACTCGACGCGCTTGACCACTCCGGTGATGATCTCGCCGGCGCGGTCCTTGAACTCCTCATATTGGCGCTCGCGCTCGGCGTCGCGGACCTTCTGGAAGATGACCTGCTTGGCGGCCTGGGCGGCGATCCGGCCGAACTCGATCGGAGGCAGCGGATCGACGATGAAGTCGCCGAGCTTGGCGCCGGGCTGGAGCTTCTCGGCGTCCTTCTGGCTGACCTGCTTGAAATGGTCGTCGACCTCCTCGACCACCTCGACCACCCGCCACAGGCGCAAATCGCCCGAGACCGGGTCGAGCTTGGCGCGGATGTCGTTCTCGGCGCCGTAGCGGGCGCGGGCGGCGCGCTGGATCGCGTCCTCCATCGCCTCGATGACGATGGCCTTGTCGATCAGTTTCTCGCGCGCGACCGAATCGGCGATCGCGATCAGCTCGGCCTTGTTGGCGGAAACGGCGCCCGGAGCTCCCGAGCCTGCGGCGTTCGTGGCCATGTCTTTCCTATCCTTCTACCTTGATTGTGTCCGCGCCCTCCGCATCGAGCGGAGCGGTCGCCTGAATGAGCTTGTCGGTCATGACGAGCTTGGCCGACTGGATCGATGAGAAGGGCAAAGCGAAGCGGCCCTGCACCGGCACCTCGATTTGCACCGACCCGCCCTCGACCCCGCGAAGCACGCCCTGGAATATTTTGCGGCCGTCGAGCTTCTCGGCGAGCACGATCCGCGCCTCATGGCCCTGCCAGTCGGCAAAGTCGCCGATCCGGGTCAGCGGCCGGTCGATCCCGGGCGAGCTGACCTCGAGCCGATAGGCATGGTCGATCGGATCGCGGCCTTCGGCCTCGAGCGCGTCGAGCTTCTCGGAGAGACGCCGCGACAGCCGCGCGCAATCGTCGAGGCTGAGCTGCCGCGTATCGGGCCGCTCCGCCATCACCTGAAGGGTCGGGTCCGAGGTCCCGCCCATCATCTTGACGCGCACGAGCGCGAGCCCCTCGGCCTTGGCCTCGGGCTCGATCAACTCGGTCAATGCGGCGATGTCCGCCATTCGCGCTCCGCTAGCAAAACACTGGATAAAGCCTCTCCGCCGCCGGCCCCGTCCCCGGGACCAGCCTCAACGTCTGACGATGTCGAGAAAGGCAGGGGCTATATAGGCAGGGCGGGGCGGAGGGGCAAGCGGGATTGGAGGATTAGAACAGGCCCGTCCCTTCCTTCAATCAAATGGCTCGATTACCTATGTGTCCGACATGTCTCGTGAACCACCAAGTGGCCGATGCTGTGTTTGTGGTTCGAGCGCGCGCCTTACCTACGAACACATTCCTCCTCGAGCGGCCTTCAATCAATCCAAAGTGATCGAGGCAGATGTTCACGCAGTTCTAGGCGCCAATTCCATGAGCGAGATGATGTCCGCTCCCACTCGCCAAAATCAGCGGGGTGCAGGAAAATACTCTCTTTGCACTTTGTGCAACAACAACACTGGTTCTTGGTATGTCCCTGCCTATGTCGAATGGGCGAAACAGGCTCAACTCCACATCGAGCTTAGCCATACCAAGTCGGATGTCGGGTTCGATATCGAACCACTTCCTGTCATCAAGCAAATTATCGTCATGTTCGCCTCAGCCTGCGGAGATAGCCTTCTTGATGCTGCGCCAGCCCTGCGTAAGTTCGTACTCAGCCCTGAGGAGCGAGGAATGCCCACCGAGGTTCGCGTGTTCGCCTACTTACTGAGCCCGCTCTCGAACTCATCGCGGCAGTCCGGAATATCGGCACTATTGAATCTTGATACGCCGGCGAGTCCACAGATCTTTGCAGAGATTGCATTTCCTCCCCTTGGGTACCTCCTTCACCCTACCGGCACTGTACCGCGCGATCCCCGCCCTTTCGATATTAGCTTCATGGCCAACGCGGAATTCGGTGAACGCAGGCGCTTGCACTTGCCCTTGCCCATTTTGGAGGTGAACTCGATTCTCCCTTCGGACTTCCGTTCATTGGGCGAAATAGAGACAGCATTTCGAGGTGCGCCTAATCGGGGCAGGTCGATGCCGTAGTTACGTACGCCCCACATGAGATTTTACGGCAGACACCATCACTTGAACCAACTCTCTAGAGCTTGGAAGCGTACGCGAAATCCGGGGCTCAATATCAATCGGGCCGGGCAACTTTGTCGCAACCGAACAGGGATTAGCCGCCCTGCGCGAATATCTCAAAAGGCTCTTTGCGGCGCGGAGTTGACGCGGTGGGGGCGGAACCGGCAGCTTGTCGCATGGCCACCAACGAACGCCGACCCGACCATGTCGATCTCGACCGCCGCTTTCAGGAGGCCGGCGCCGACACCGACCCTTGGGCAAGCGTCCTACGGGATGAAAGGCAGTGGGATTGGACTTGGCTAACCAACCACTATGCTGTCGCGCTCCTCGCCGAAGCAGGCTCAGGAAAGACGCACGAGCTCCGCCAATTGGCGGCCGCTCCAGAGCTTGGGCAGCATCGGTTCCTGTTGCGGGTGGAGGCACTGTGCGGTGGGACGGTTGACGCAGCGCACGACACTGGCGAGCAGAAACACGCATTCGAAGAGTGGTTGCAATCGGGCGTCGAAGGGCTCTTCCTCCTCGATGCCGTCGACGAGGCAAAGTTGCCGCAGTCGCGCACGGCCGCGCCATTACGCGATGCGCTCGCGGCGCTGCGACGAGCCATGACTGACGAACTCCACAGGGTGCGGATTATCGTCTCCTGCCGCTCCAGCGAGTGGCATGACCAAACGGAACAAGAGCCGCTAGAGGCGTTTGCGGCGGCGATGGCGTCGGCGCGAAAGCACCACGGGCTTGATGTTGGCGACGAGCGCGTCCTCGCAGTCACCTTCGCACCACTCACGACCAATGCGATCGATAAGCTTGGGCGTTTTCGCGGGGCAGATAACCATTTCGTGGAGGCAATGCGGGAGAGCGGGGCGCTCGACCACGCCGTAACTCCGCTCGACGTCATCCACTACGCCGATGTTTACGTTGACCAGAGGGATCGCGGCGGCCCCGGCTTCCCGCGCACCAGGGGGGCGCTCGCTCGGGCTTCGGTTGCGCGCCGGCTGGCCGAGGCAGGCGCGACATGGATGCGTTCGAAGCTCGGACCGGACGAAGCGCTCGGCGGCGCTCGGCTGCTCTGCTTCGCTCTAGCAATGGCTCAGTGCCGTGACCTGATCTATCCGGGCGGCGGCGGTGCCGGCATGGATGCTGCTGCGGTGTTGGCGGGGGCCCATCCCCCTTGGAATACGGCGCGTGCGCGCGAATTGCTGTCGACGGCACTATTCGTATCGGCCGGCCAGGGGACCGTCAGGCCGTACCGCCCTGAGGTCGCCGCCATGCTTGCCGCCGATCATGTTGATCAGCTGATCGCACAGGGTCTGTCAGAGCAACGAGTCGTCGAGGACTTCTTCCACAAATCCTTCGGCAAGGAGGTGATAGGTCGGGCGCACGGCGCGATGCTGGCATGGCTTGCATCGATGCAGCCGACGGTCCTTCGCCGAATGATTGAGGTTTCGCCCGAACTATTGATTGAGGACGGCGACCCGCGTGCGCTCGCGTTCGAGGATCGGGTGGCGGCGCTGGAGCGTCATGTGGCGAGCGCCGATGCGTTGCCCGGTGGCTTTTTCTTCCAAATGACCGACCTCAGACGCTTCGCTGAGCCTGGGCTTGAGCGTGATGTGGTTAGACTGCTCTATGAGACCCCCCATGGCGAGGGCCGTCTGCACCTCCTCCAGCTCGTTAGGGCGGGCCATTACACCACGGCTACTCCGTTGCTCGTTCAGTTCGCGGGCGATCCGTTCACTCCGACGGATGTACGGATCTATGCGATGTCGGCATTGGTCGAGTGCGGCAGGCCTGAAGATCTCGCCAAATGCGCACAAACAATGCTTGCTTGGGGTGCGCCAATCTACCGGCCCGGCGAGCATTCGTTCGAGCGTCAGCGCGAGGACGACGCCCGACATCGACTCGTCCGCTATGCATATCCAGGTGCGATCGATGCAGGAGCAGCTCTTCGGCTACTGGCGCAAATTGCGGGCAAGGAGTGGTCCACAAACGCGGAGCCACTCGCTGCAGCCCTCGCTGCGGCCCCCATCGCCGATCTGGAGCAGTTGGTCACCGAACTCGACCGATTATGCTTCCCTCGGGGCGATGGAGCACGTCCGCACGCAGCCCCGCCAGCGTCGGAACGCATGCCCGACCTGTTTCGATCACTCGTGACGCTCATCGGCCGAGCGATCCGTGAACGTCCCGACATGCATGCGTTGCTTGTGCCGATACACGGTCGTTGCCTTAGGACTTTGCGATGGGAACGTGGGAACAGGTTCGTGTCCAAAGAGCGAGCGGACAACCTTTTCGGCGTCGTAGAGGAGTTCCGCTTCGCGATCCTCGATGCATACGCGTCGGGCGCACTGGTGGGTCCGTTGCACCGCGTGCTTGAGCACTTTCTTCCTACCGGCGGCCTCGACGCAAAAAGCGCGGTGGCTGAAGCGCCAAAGCTGCTCAAGCACTATGTAGCAGCCGACAGACAAGGAAGGCAGGTCTACGCAGAGGTGCTGTCGACGTGGATCCGCTATATGCCGGCTTCGCACTCCTCAGCCTGGCGTCGTAGACTCTGGAGAGAGGCTAGAGGCCATCGAGAAGGCAGAGACAATGAAACCCTCGCAAATATCCGGTGGCGACCGATCGCGAAAGTCGTCGGCGCCAGTCGGAAGCTGAGAGCCGAAGTTCCCTGGCGCGCGGAATTCGCGTGGATCAGGTTGCGGCACTTCGTACGTGAGCGCTGGTCCAAATTCTATGCTCTTTGCCGCGACTTTCGCCACTTGTCGGATGGGCGCGCCGTCGGGCTTATCTTGAGTCTACTCGACTCAGAAGAGGCAGAAAGCCCCATAGTACTAGATCCCGCTGCAGCCCGCCGCCGTCCCTTCGGGTCAAAGCTTGTACGTGGTGCCGTCGCGCACGCTCGCAGACATGCCCCGACAGCTCGGGGTGGGGAATACATTTGGAGTGATCTACTAGCATTTGCAGGCTGGGGGTATTTATGGGAGGACTCCCGTGCTGCCTTCTTGGCAATGTCCGATGACGACGCGCGCCGAGCCGTCCACATTGCGCTGACCTCCCCGCTTGCGTGGCCTGTGTGGGCCTCAGACCTTGCAGTAACGCGACCCGAACTCTTCCGCACCGCGGTACTCAAAGCGGCTCAAGATGAAGTGATCCAGTACAGGGTATGCGATCCTCGGGTCACGCCGCATGTCTTGGGCCGGGTGTCCGAACTCGAGCTGTCCCTACGCGCGACCGTGGCGTCAGAACTCGTCGCACTTGCATCCGGTACATGGCTACCCGGCAAAGGGGCTGTGCGAGCACTGCGCATCATTGCCGAGGCTAACCCCCCTGCGCTTGCGGAACTAAGACTCCTCGCCAGGCGAAGGGCGCGCGAGGCAGTTTGGGAGGGTGCTATTACCAGAGTCCCAGAATGGGTGACGCTCTGGGCAGCTGCGCAACCGGCGGCAATCGACGAATTGCTTGCCCTGCGCCGAGGCCCGCTCTCCGGTGAGATGGGCAGTTCAGCAATGGTGAGGGGACTGGAACCGCTCCTTTCAAGCGAGAATCCGGAAGAAGACCGACTTGCCTGTCTTGATTTGGATCTACTGGTCGCCCTTGCGGCCCATCTGATCACGACTTTCCCGCTTGCGGACGATGACCGCCGAGAAGGACGTTTCACCCATGATGACCGTCGGCGTGCCGAGGAGGTCAGGGGTGCAGTACTGAAACTCCTTGGCGAGCGTCGCGACGCAGAGGGCCGTACCGCTCTCGAAGCGTTCGTGGAGCAATACATCGAGCCATACAGCAGCCGCTGGGCGAGCGCATGGCTTGCCGGTCACGCGCGGGACTCGGCCGACCCCGCCCCTTGGCCGATCGACCAAGTCACATCTTACGGTTCGCTAACTTCGCGGCGTCCGGCAACTGCCGATAGCTTGCTAGCCGCCGTCCTGCAGGGGCTGCGCGACATCGAACTTGACTTGGCCTCGTCTGAGTTTGACCGGCGAGCCCTCTTTCGGGACGCATGGGAAACCGACATAAGGGCATTCCTCGGACACGAGCTCGACCAGCGCCACCGCGACCACTATGCCATCACTCAGGAAACCGTCACTGCTCGCGAGAAACGTAGTGACTTGCGCTTCGAGCTACGCGAAGTCAGCGGATCAATCTTGGTGGTCGAGATTAAGCTGCTCCACCGATGGACTTGGATGGAACTCTGCGACAAGCTGGTCACTCAACTGCTCCAGCAATACTTGATCTCCGATCGCGTCGCGCACGGTATTTATCTGCTCGTCGACCTCGGCCGACCACCAACGGGCGAATGTCCGAGCGGGATTATCGACGTTGATGGCCTAATCGAAATGCTTCGCCAGCTCGTTCTCACGGACGATCGGTTTAAAGGGCGACGGATCGAGATCATGAAGATACGAATCGACATTCCGGCAGATCGCGATCGTCGCCGGAAACCTTGATGTCCACTAGCCTCGCCGGCCAGGATCAGAAACAACGCATCTGGCTGCTGCTGGCGATCGCGCTCGCCTCGACCGCGCTGTGGCAGACCACGTTCGGCAGCCTGCTGCTCTATCCATTCACGATATTGGCGACCTGGTTTCATGAAATGGGCCACGGCATCGCGGCGATGCTGTCGGGCCGGGGGTTCGAGCGCCTGTTGATTTTCGGCGACGGCTCCGGCGTCGCTCTGTCGATGCGTCCGGCCGATGGGTACGGGGCGACCGACGCGCTGATCGCGGCGAGTGGACCGCTCGGGCCGGCGATCGCGGGAGCGGCGCTGATCATCTGCTCGCGCTCTCCCACCGCCGCGCGCAACGCTTTGGCGGTGCTCGGCATCGCGCTGATCGCGTCCACCTTGATCTGGGTCCGGTCGCCGACGGGCTGGCTGGTTCTCCCCGCGCTGGGACTGGGGATCCTCGCGCTCGCGCTGCGCGGATCTCAGGCCACGCGGCGCTTCGTCATCCAGCTCCTCGGCGTTGAGGCGGCGATCAGCGCATGGCAGCAGTTCGGCTATCTGTTCAGTTCGGGCGGAAATATCGGCGGCAAGCTGCAGCGATCGGACACGAGCGCAATCGCCGACGTCCTGCTTCTTCCCTATTGGTTCTGGGGCGCGGTCATCAGCGGGGCGATCCTGGCCATGTTGTGGTGGAGCTTCAGGCTCGCTTTCCGACGCTGACGCAAGCGCCGCTCAAGCCGGATTGTTCTTCGCCAGGAACGCCTCGAGCTCGCGCAGGAACTGGACCCGGTCAGCCTCGCGGCTGAAGACATGGTCGCCCTCCGGCTGCTCGATATAGGCGTAAGGCTTGCCCGCCTCGCGAAGCCTCGCCGCCATGTCGCGCGACTGGCCGACGGGGACGGTGCGGTCCTTCTTGCCGTGCATGATCAACACCGGGATCGAGAATTCGCTCGCATGGCCGATCGGCGAGACCGTGCGGAAATCCGGCGCCTGCTCGCGCAGCCAGTCGCGCCTCGAGCCGCTGTTGAGGAAGCGCTTGTCGTAGCGGAGAATGGCGCCGAGGTCCGAGACGCCGGCATAGGAGATTGCGCAGCGATAGGCGAAACCGCCGCTCCGCGAGGCGGCGCGAAGCGCGGCATAACCGCCATAGGACGCACCGGCGATGCACACCCGCGCCGGATCGGCGATTCCTTGCTTCACCGCCCAGGCGACGGCGTCGTCGAGATCGTCCTGCATCCTCAGGCCCCACTCGCCCTCGCCCCGCGCGGCAAAGTCTTTGCCGAAGCCGGAGGAGCCGCGATAATTGGGCTGGAGCACGGCATAGCCGCGATCGGCGAGGAACTGTGCCCACCAGTCCCAGCTTTCCGAATCGCGCGCGAACGGGCCGCCGTGCGGCATCAGGATCAAAGGCAGGCTCTTCGGATCGCGGCCGGCCGGCACGGTCAGGACCGCCGAAATGTCGAGGCCGTCGCGGGCCTTGTAGCGGACGGTGCTGACCGGGGCGAGACGCCGCCCGCCGAAGTCGGCGTTGATGTCGGCGAATTTGCGCATCTTGCCGTCGGCGCGGTCGTAATAGAAATAAGCGCCGGCGCGGTCCGCGCCGCCCACCCTGACGATCAGCCTTCGCCGGTCCCGGCTGATCGAGACGATGTCGGCGCGCCGGTCCGCGCCGACGGCAGTATCGAGCTGCGACTGGACCAGCGCCATTTCGGGGTCGAGCCATTTCATCCGGCTTCTTGTGTCGGTGTAGGCGATTCCGAGCACGGAATTGCGGGCATGGTCGGAGACGAACGCGTCGATATCGTAACCCTCGACTCCGAACAGCCGATTCCCGAGCCGCATTGCCTTGAGATCGAGCTCGTAGAGAGCATCGAAACCCGACTGGTCGCTATAGGCGATCGCCTTGGCCGGATCGGCGGTGAACAGAGCCGGGATCAGCAGATCGTCCTCCGGCCTGCGGCTGCCGCGGTCGACGATCCGGAACTGCGTGTCGCCTGGATCGCGATAGAGCAGGAAGGAGGTCCGGTCCTTGTCCTTGTAGCCGATGCCGATCCTGACGAAGCCGCTGGCATCGGCGTACCAGGAGACGACATTTTCCTGGGGAGCGACGACGCGGCGATTGCGGCCGGTGGCGGCATCGACCTCGTAGACGGCGGGCCAGAAGCCGAGATCGTCGGCATAAAGCGAGGTCTGCATGGCGAGCAGGACCCGCGCCGAACCGTCGTTCGCGACCCAGATCACTTCGTCGGCCTGCTGCGCCGCCCGGTTCGGGACCAACGGCCGGACGGTCTTGCCGTCGGCGCTGATCCCGACCAGCCGGCGAAGATAGAAATCGGGCCCGAGCGCCTTGGCGGGGCCGCCGACCCCGGCGATCAGATAATCGTCATTGACCCATTGCCACCAGTTGAGGTCGACCTCGTCGAGCTTGACCAGCGACAGCCGCTCCGACTCGGCCGCGGCGAAGCGGTAGATGGCCAGCATCTGGCGGCCATTGCTGGCGACGACCGCGGCGACCTTGGTTCCGTCGGGCGACAATTTGGGGCCGGCCACGAACGGAAGCCGGGCGAATTGCTCGGCCGGCCGCGGCGCAGTGGCCGATAGGCTCGGCGCGGATTGGGCCGCGGCGGGCGCCGCAATCGCCAGCAGCAAGAGACACAGCAACGCTCTCATCATTTCCCCCACGTCCGGTGCGGGCGAACCTAGAGCGGCGCGATCCGGATGCAAGTGCCTGTTCCCGCGCGACAAGTCATGGCCATCCGCCCTGCCGTCTGTCATTACTGGCGGCCAGACAGTCGATCGTCATTGCGAGCGTAGCGCGGCAATCCAGTCCTCCGCCCAGGTCGGGCACCGGTCTGGATTGCTTCGTCGCTTCACTCCTCGCAATGACGCCTTTCTCATCGTGGAGATTCGCAATGCGCGCCCTGCAACTCGCCGTCCCGTTGTTCGCCCTCCTCGGCTGCACCGCTTCAGGCGATTCCCGGGCGGCGCCGCCCGGCGCCGCCGCGCCCTTCGACGCGCGGACGATCGCGACCTTCGACGAGCCCTGGGCGATGGTCTTCCTGCCCGGCGGCGGCCAAGCGCTGATCACCGAGAAGAAGGGCAAGCTCAAATTGCTGTGGAGCGACACCGGGCGGGTCGGCGAGCTCGCCGGAGCGCCGGCGGTCGATTATGGCGGGCAGGGCGGGTTCGGCGACGTCGTCCTCCATCCCGATTTCGCCCGCAACCGGCTGGTCTATATGAGCTGGGTCGAAGCCGGCCCGAACGACACCCACGGAGCGGTGGTCGGACGCGCCCGCCTGGTCATGGAGCCGGGCAAGTCGCCGCGCCTCGACGGCCTCCAGATCATCTGGCGGCAGCAGCCCAAGCTCGACGGCCGCGGCCATTTCGGTCACCGGATCGCCTTCGGTCCGGACGGCAAGATGTATGTCAGCTCGGGCGAGCGCCAGCATTTCGACCCGGCCCAGGACATGGGCGCCAATCTCGGCAAGGTGCTTCGATTGAACGACGACGGCTCGGTGCCGGGCGACAATCCCTGGTCGAGCCGCGGCGGGGTCACCGCCCAGATCTGGTCGCTCGGCCACCGCAACCCGCTCGGCCTCAAATTCGCCGAGGACGGCAAATTGTGGGAGATCGAGATGGGTCCGATGGGCGGCGACGAGCTCAACCTGATCCAGCGCGGCGCCAATTACGGCTATCCGATCGTGTCGAACGGCGATCATTATGACGGCCGGCCGATCCCCGACCACCCGACCCGGCCCGAATTCGCCGCGCCCAAAGCCTGGTGGACCCCGGTCATCTCGCCCGGCGACTTCATCATCTATTCGGGGCCGATGTTCCCGGCCTGGCGCGGCGACGTTCTCGTCGCCGGACTGTCGAGCAAGGCTCTGATCCATGTCGACATAGACGGCACCAACGCCCGCGAGACCGAGCGCTGGGACATGGGCAACCGGATTCGCGAGGTCGAGCAGGGACCGGACGGAAGCGTCTACCTGCTCGAGGACGGCCCGGGCGGACGGCTGCTCAAGCTGACTCCCAAGCGGTAGGGGTTAGGAACGCTGAGGTCGGCGGCGCCGGCCGCGAATTTGGGCGAGAGCGGCTGGCGAGCGTGTGAAATAGCTCGATGCGCAGGCATCGGCGTCATAGGGCGCGGGCCGATCGCCTTCCACTCCGCGATGCTCGATGACGAGCACCATCTCGCCGTCCTGCCTCGAGTCGATCCCACACGAAAAGACGATGACGTTCGGCGTCCCGGCCAACCGATAGTCTCGCACCCAGAACTGCCGCCCCACGGTGCCAAGCACCCGTTCGCGAACGACGAACCGGCGCGAGTCCTTGCGCGGCTTGCCGACGAAACGGCCAATCACGACCGCCTGCGAGTCCGCCGCGATACGATCGAAATGTCCGGTACGTTGCGCGACGCTGTCGGTGACGCAGCGGCACGCCATCGCCGGCGCGGACGACAGGAGCAGGGAAGCGGCGATGGCATGGCGGCAGCGCATCGCCGCAGCCTACACCCGCCGGAAGCGGAAGTGCCAGACTTGGTGGCCCTTGCGCCGCCCCTTGCTTCCCGGAATGGAACTCTGGATCCCCTCCGGGCATGGCCCTCGTTTCGAACCAGTGGGATCGCGCTCCGCTTCATTCTTTGCTCCAGGCGGCCGGGAGGCCGAAGGCGCGCCTGTTGAGAAGTGTTGAAATCAAGAAGATTTCGCGCGCGGATCGTCGGCTCATCCTGATCGCGCGCGGACCCCGATCAGCGGCGCTTCGCCCGTTCGCCAGGCCCCGCACATGATGCCGGATGACAACATTCTGAAATTCTCACGCCGGGATCATGGGCTCGTCCTGAACCGCGTACGGGCCGCGATCGCCGGCGCCTCGCATGTCCTCGGCGCGCCGCGAATGATAACCAATGATGTCGAATGATAACTTTTCAAAATTTTCGCGCGGGCACGAGCGAAGCATCGCCCCGCTCCCCGGCTCACGCCCGCCGGTAGCGGAAATACCAGACTTCGTGGCCCTTGCGGCGGGCCTTGGCCTCGTAGCGGGTCTCCGGCCAGCCGCCGGGCCGGGTCAGGAAATTCTTCGCGCTCTCGGCCAGCCATTCGAAATCGCGGCGGCGGTTCATCACCATCATCGCCCAGCGGCAATAGACCGGATCGTCGGTGCCGAGCCGGAACTCGCCGCCGGGCTCGAGCTTGGCCGCGATCAGGTCGAGCGGCCCGGAATTGACCATCCGCCTTTTGGCGTGGCGGGCCTTCGGCCAGGGGTCGGGGTGGAGCAGATAGACGAAGCGGAGCGAAGCGTCCGGCAGCCGCTCGAGCACGTCGAGAGCGTCGCCCATGTGGAGTCGGACATTGGCGAGATGGCCGTCGCGGACATGCTGGAGCGCTCCCACGACTCCGTTGAGGAAGGGCTCGCAGCCGATGAAGCCGTGATCGGGCAGCAGATCGGCTCGATAGGCGAGATGCTCGCCGCTGCCGAAGCCGATCTCGAAATGAAGCGGCCGCCGGTCTCCGAACAGCCGGACGGAATCGATCGGCCCCTCCGGCACCTCGATCTCGGGCAGCAATCGCTCGAGCAAGGCGGCCTGCCCAGCCCGCAATTTATGGCCCGAGCGGCGCCCGTAGAGCCGGCGGATGGTGGTGGGATCGTTCACGGCGCCGGCGTAGTCCGACCAGGTTCCGCCGCCAAGCACGGACCGGCACAACCAATCGTCATTGCGAGCGGAGCGAAGCAATCCAGTTACGGACTCGCCAGCCTCATCGATGCTGGATTGCTTCGTCGCTGCCGCGAAGCGGCAGCCTGTCCTGAGCGACGCCGCAGGCGGGGTCGAAGGGCTCCTCGCAATGACGTGGATAGCTGTTCAACCCGCGAAAATATCCGCGTGCGCCTTACGCAACGCGGCCTTCTGAACCTTGCCCATCGCGTTGCGCGGAAGCGCATCGGCGAAAAGGATCCGGCGCGGCACCTTGAAGCGGGCAAGCTGTCCCGAAATTGCCTCGACGATCGCCTCCGCATCCAGGGCCGGATCGCTTCGGACAATTACCGCAACCGCGGCTTCCCCGAGATCGGGGTGCGGAACGCCGATCACCGCGCTCTCGGCCACTCCGGGAACCGCGTCGATCGCCAGCTCGATCTCGCGCGGATAGAGATTGAGGCCGCCCGCGATGATCATGTCGCTGCCGCGGCCGACGATCGCCACCCGCCCCTGCTCGTCCATCGTCGCGACGTCGCCGGTGACGAAGAAGCCGTCCGGGCGGATCGCCTGCTTCGTCTTTTCGGCCTGCCGCCAATAGCCCTTGAACAGGTTCGGCCCCTTGATCTCGAGGATGCCGGGCTCGCCGCGCGGCAGCTCGCGCCCGGCTTCGTCGGCGACCCTTGCCTCGACTCCCGGCAGTGCGAATCCGACCGTTCCCGGGATTCGATCGCCGTCATAAGGGTTGGAGCAGATCATCCCGGCCTCGGTCATTCCGTAGCGCTCGAGGATGCGGTGGCCGGTTTTCGCCTCGAAATCGGCGAAGGTCGATTCGAGCAGGGGCGCGGAGCCGCTCACGAACAGGCGGATTCCGGCCGCGGCCTCGCGGGTCAGGCCCGGATGGGCGGCGAGCCGGACATAGAAGGTCGGCACGCCCATCAGGATCGTCGCTCGCGGCAGATCGGCGATCACGGCATCGGCGGAGAAGCTCCGGTGCCAGAGCATCGTCGAGCCGTTGAGAAGCGCGCCGTGAAGCCCCACGAACAGTCCGTGGACATGATAGATGGGCAGAGCGTGGATCAGCACGTCGCCGTCCCGCCAACGCCAGGCCTGCTTCAGGACGATCGCGTTCGAGGCGAGATTGGAGTGGCTCAGCATCGCGCCCTTGGAGCGGCCGGTCGTCCCCGACGTGTAGAGGATCGCCGCGAGGTCGTCGGATTCGAGCCGCGCCGTCTCGAACTCGCCCGGCTCGGCCGAAGCGAGCGTGGCGAGCCCGTCGAGCGATACGATCTTCGTGCCGCCCGAAACGGCGGCAAGCGCTTCCTCCCGGCCCGAATCGCAGACGATCAGCACCGGCTCGGCGTCGGCGATGAAATAGCCGACCTCGGCAGGCGTGTAGGCCGGGTTGAGCGGAACGTGGACGAGACCGGCGCGAAGGCCGGCAAGATAGAGGAGGACGACCTCGACCGACTTCTCGGCCTGGACGATGATCCGGTCGCCCTGGCGTGCGCCGAGCCTGGCCAGAGCATTCGCCCAAGCGGCGCTGCCCCCGTCGAGCTCGTCGTAGCGGAGCGCGATCCGCTCATTCTCGACGATGCAGGGAGTCTCGGCGGCCGCTCGCGCCGCCGCTCCGAACAGATCGTACAGATTGAAGCCCGCGCTCACCGGCTCAGTAGCAATCCCCTCTCCCCTTGGGGGAGAGGGTTAGGGTGAGGGGGTCCGGCGGCCGAGAATATCCGCCAACATCCACGCTCGCTGCGCTCGCTCCCCCTCACCCCTCCCTCTCCCCGCCGGGGAGAGGGGGAAGTGGCGGGAACCGCCATCACCTACAGCGCGGCCTTCAGAGCGTCGACCAGGTCGGTCTTTTCCCAGCTGAACCGGTCGCCGTCCGGCTTGCGGCCGAAATGGCCGTAGGCTGCGGTCGCCAGATAGATCGGCTTGTTGAGGCCGAGATGGGTGCGGATGCCCTTGGGGGTCAGGCGCACCAGGGTCGGGAGCAGCTGCTCGAGCCGCTCGGCGGTGACGCCCTCGGCCTCGGTGCCGTGAAGATCGACATAGAGCGACAGCGGCTCGGCGATCCCGATCGCATAAGAGAGCTGGATCGTGCAGCGCTTCGCGAGCCCGGCCGCGACGACGTTCTTGGCGAGGTAGCGGGCGACATAGGCGGCCGAGCGGTCGACCTTGGTCGGGTCCTTGCCGCTGAACGCTCCGCCGCCGTGCGGCGCTGCGCCGCCATAGGTGTCGACGATGATCTTGCGGCCGGTGAGGCCGGCGTCGCCGTCCGGGCCGCCAATCTCGAAGCGCCCGGTCGGGTTGACGTAGATCCTGGTCTCGTCGGTGATGAAGCCGTCCGGAAGCACCTCGTTGAACACGCCGACCACATAGTCGCGAAGCTCGGCATATTTGGCCGGGTCGGCGCCCTCGCGATCGTCGTCGCAATAGGAAGGCGCGTGCTGGGTCGAGACGACCAGAGCGGTCGCGGCGACCGGCTCGCCCTGCTCATAGCGGAGGGTCACCTGGCTCTTGGCGTCGGGCTCGAGGAAGGAAACCTTGCCTTCGTGGCGGTCGCTTGCGAGCCGCTCGAGGATCCGGTGCGAGTAATAAAGGGTGGCGGGGAGCAGATCGGGGGTCTCGTCGGTCGCGTAGCCGAACATGATGCCCTGGTCGCCGGCGCCCTCGTCCTTGTTGCCGCTCTCGTCGACGCCTTGGGCGATGTGTGCCGACTGGCCGTGGAGGTGGTTCTCGAAGCTCGCGGTCTGCCAGTGGAAGCCGTCCTGCTCGTAGCCGATCTTCTGGACGACGTGGCGGACGACCTGCTCGATCTCGTCGCGCACGCCCGGCGCCCAGCCGTGGGTGTCGGCGAACTGCTCCTCGTCATAGGCGCCCTTGCAGCGTATCTCGCCGCCGATGACGATGCGCTGGGTCGTCACCAGGGTCTCGCAGGCGACCCGCGCCTCGGGATCCTTGCCGATGAACAGGTCGACGATCGCGTCCGAAATCTGGTCGGCGACCTTGTCGGGATGGCCTTCGGAAACCGATTCGGACGTGAAGATGTAATTGCTGCGCATCGGAAGGAACGACCTTTCAAGGGGAAATTCGGATATAACGATATCGTTATATGCGGCCCGCTCCGTAACGGGCTTTGCGCCGGACTGCAATCGTGAGCGCGGCCAGAAAAAGGGCGAACAGCAAGGGCAAGATATTGCCGATCCGCGCGAAAGGCGTCGGCCGCGCGGCCGCCGGAAGGCGGGCTTCGATCGCTCCGGGGCGCCGCCAGGGCAGGCTGGCGAGCAGCCTTCCGCGCGAGTCGATCACGGCCGAGATGCCGGTCGGAGTCGAGCGAAGCACCGGCAATCCCTCCTCGATCGCTCGAAGCCGCGCCTGGGCGAGATGCTGCGGAGGCCCCCAGGCGCCGAACCAGGCGTCGTTGGACGGGTTGAAGATGAATCCGGGCCGGTCTCGCCGGTCGACCACCTCGCCCGAGAAGATGATCTCGTAGCAGACCTGGAATCCGACCTTGCCGACCAGCGGCAGATCCACCGTCCGGGGGCCGGGACCGGGAGCGAAGTCGATATCGCCGGGCGCCAGCCGCGAAAGGCCGATCGCCGAAAGCAGGGGCCTCGCAGGCAGATATTCGCCGTAAGGGACGAGGTGGGCCTTGTCGTAGCGGGCGAGGATCCGGCCGCTTCGGTCCATCGCGAACACGCTGTTGGTGGCGCTGGTGACGTCGAGACCGTTGGCCGAGCCCCAGGTCACTCCGCCGGTCAGAAGCAGGTCGCCCGGGCCCATCATGCCGGCCACCTCCTGCCGAAGGGCCGCCGACTCGGCACGATAGAGCGGATCGACGAGCCCGTTCTGGAGCGGTTTGGTGATCGCCGCCTCGGGCCAGAGCAGGAGCCGCGGCGGGTGCGGAGCGGTGATGCTGAGGCGGGCGAGCTTCGCCTTGGCGAGCCGGTCATAGCCTTCCTGCCATTTCTCCTGCTGGTCGAGATTGGGCTGGACGATCCGGACTTCGGGCCGGCCGGGGTCCGGCGCGCCCGCTTTGCCCGGGAGCAGCAGCAAGGCGGCGAGAAGGATCGGAGCGGCGAGCGCGGCGCCGGCTTTCCATCTTTTCTCCCGGAGCATCAGAAGCAGGCCCGCTGCCAGCACGACCACTCCCGAGAGGCCGTAAGTGCCGAACCAGCGCGCCAGCCCGGCGACTCCGGCGGCGTCGATCCAGATCACTCCGATCGGGTTCCAGGCGAAACCGGTGAACGTCACCGAGCGCAGCCATTCGGTGACGATCCAGGCGGCGGCGAAGGCGAGGGTCAGAGCCAGCGGGTCGCGCCTGCCCCAGGTCCAGGCCAGGCCCGCGGCGACGGCGGGGTAGACGGCGAGGTAGAGCGAGAGCAGCACCACCGCCAGCCAGCCGAGCCAGGCCGGCATCGCCGACTGGTAGGTGAAGGCGGTGGCGATCCAGTTCAGCCCAAGGACGAACTGTCCGACTCCGAACCACCATCCCCTGGCCAGAGCGGTGCGCAGCCCCGGCGCCTGCCCGATCAGCCAGAGCAAGACAGCGAATGCGATGATGGTGAGCGGCCACAGGCCGATCGGCTGGAAGCCGCAGGCGGCGATCAAGCCGGCGAGGAAGGAGACAAGGAGCAGCTTCACGCCGCCGCTCATCGCCCCAACGCGGCGATTTTACAATCGGCCGGCGGAGGATAGAGAAAGTGCATGACTTTGCCGCCGTTCCATCTTGCTTTCCCGGTTCACGATCTCGAGGCCGCCCGGTCTTTCTATGGCGGGCTGCTCGGCTGCCGCGAGGGACGAAGCGCGCCGGAATGGGTCGATTTCGACTTTTTCGGCCACCAGATCGTCGCTCATCTCGATCCGGCGATGCGTCCGGGCGGCCACTACAATCCGGTCGACGGCCATGACGTGCCGGTGCCGCATTTCGGCGCGGTGCTCGACATGGCGAAGTGGCGGTCCCTTGCAGCGCGGCTCGAGGAGGCCGGAACGGAATTCGTCATCGCTCCGGGCATCCGATTCGAGGGCGAGGCCGGCGAGCAGGCGACGATGTTCTTCCTCGACCCGTCCGGCAACGCACTGGAGATCAAGGCGATGAGCGATCCGGACGCTCTGTTCAGCAAGGGCTGAGCAGGCCGAGCCGGTGCGGCGCGGCGTGGGCGCATCGAATTGATTCAGGCCGCAAAGTCGGACGATTCGAGGCGTTTGCGGGTACCGTCCGACCATTTAGCGCTTGCGCGGCATGGCAACAGAGGGCCAATAGTGCCGCCCATGTTGGTCACCCTCGATTTTATCGGGCCGGTGGAGCTTTGCTCCGCGCCCCTTCTCCCCACGAAAGCCCGCTGATGGCGCTCCACGATCCCTCCCAAATCAACGTCGCGATGGTCGGCGTCGGCAATTGCGCCAGCTCATTGGTCCAGGGCCTCGCTTATTACCAGAATGGCGGCCAGAACGAGCAGATCGGGCTGATGCACTGGGATCTGGGCGGCTACCGCCCCAAGGACATCAGGCTGGTCGCGGCATGGGACATCGACCGGCGCAAGGTCGGCAAGGACATCGGCGCGGCGATCTTCGAGAAGCCCAATTGCACCGCGATCTTCTGCGACCATGTTCCGCAATCGGGCGCCGTCGTCGAGATGGGCCGGATCCTCGACGGTTATTCCGAGCATATGGCCGACTGGCCCGACGACCGCACCTTCCTGCCCTCGGACGCGCCTCAGGCCGACAAGGCCGACGTGGTGCGCCGGCTGAAGGAGACCGAGACCGACGTCCTGCTCAATTATCTGCCGGTCGGAAGCCAGCAGGCGACCGAATTCTACGCCGAATGCGCGCTCGAGGCCGAGGTCGCCTTCGTCAACAACATGCCGGTCTTCATCGCCAGCAATCCCGACTGGGCCCGGCGGTTCGAGGAAGCCGGAGTCCCGATCATCGGCGACGACATCAAGGCCCAGCTCGGTGCGACCATCGTCCACCGCGTGCTGACCGACCTCTTCCACAAAAGGGGCGTCAAGCTCGCCCGCACCTATCAGCTCAACACCGGCGGCAATACCGACTTCCTCAACATGTCGAACCGCTCGAGGCTCGCTTCGAAGAAGGTGTCGAAGACCGAAGCCGTCCAGTCGGTCGCCCAGCACCGGCTGGAAGACGAGAATATCCATATCGGCCCGTCCGATTATGTCGCCTGGCAGAACGACAACAAGGTCTGCTTCCTGCGCATGGAAGGCCAGTTGTTCGGCGGAGTGCCGATGAACATCGAGCTCCGCCTCTCGGTCGAGGACAGCCCGAACTCGGCCGGAGTCGCGATCGACATGATCCGCTGCGCCAAGCTGGCCCGGGACCGCGGAATCGGCGGCCCGATCCACCCGGCGTCGGCTTATTTCTGCAAGCATCCGCCGGTCCAGACCACCGACGACGAAGCCTATGAGGCGCTCGAGGCCTTCATAAGGGGCTAGGCTCCGCCGCTTTTCGCTGGCTCTTCCTTGTTCCCCGGCGAAGGCCGGGGCCCAGAAAACGGAAGGACTGGATCCTGGCTTTCGCCGGGAAACGATTCTGTGGCGAGCTCAGACCGCGCTTCGATAGGCGCCGTCGAGGTAGAGCAAGGGCCTGATCTCGTCGCGCACCGTCGCCTCCTCGACCACTCCGATGAAGATGCTGTGCGTTCCGAAGCGGTGGTGATCGGTTCGCCGGCAGAGGAAGGCGGCCTGCGCTTCCGCGAGCCTCGGCGGGAGGTCGCAGTCGATCTCCCAGCCGCCGAGAAAGCGCAGCGCCTGCTGGCTGCGGTCGGCGAACATCTGGGCGATATCTTCCTGGTCGCGATGGAGGACGTTGACCCGGAAATGCGTCACATCCTCGATCATGTCGTGGAGCGAGGCCGAGCGGTTGATGCAGACCAGGAGGCTCGGCGGATCGAGCGCCAGAGCCGACATGGCGGTCGCGGTGATCCCCTTCGGCTCGCCGCCGACGCAGATCGTGATGACGTTGACGGTCGAGGCGACTCGCCGCATCGCCTGCTTGAAGACGGACGCCAGCTCGGGGTCGGACTCGGCCATCCCCCGGCACTGCCGCTTTAGCCGCAAAAGAACAAGGGCACCGGCTGGCCCGCTCGGCATCTGATCCAAGACCATGATCGCCTCAGGCTGGAAGCCTGAGGCGTGAATCATGGTCTCGCAGATATCTGAGAGCCTGATTCACGCCTCAGATGGAACCGCGGCAGCGGTTCAATCTGAGGCGATCAGGCTCTAGGACATAAGCGGAATGACGAAGCCCTTGCACTTCGATGTCGCGATCGTCGGCGCCGGCCATGGCGGCGCCCAGACGGCGATCCAGCTTCGCCAGCTCGGCTTCGACGGACCGATCGGGCTGATCGGGGCCGAGCCCGAGCTCCCCTATGAACGGCCGCCGCTCTCCAAGGATTATCTCGCCGGCGAGAAGGAGTTCGAGCGGATGGCGATCCGGCCGGCCGCCTTCTGGGCCGAACGGCGAATCGACCTAATCGCCGGAGTCCGCATCGAGCAGATCGATCCGCAAGCGCGGCTTTTGTCGGCCGATAACGGCAAGGCTTTCGGCTACGGGAAGCTGGTCTGGGCAACGGGCGGAATCGCCCGCCGGCTGAATTGCCCGGGCGGCAATCTCGCCGGCATGCACGTCGTCCGCTGCCGCGCCGACGTCGACAGGATCAAGTCCGAGCTGGACGGAGTGCGCCGGGTCGCGATCATTGGCGGCGGCTATATCGGCCTCGAAGCCGCGGCGGTGCTTCGGTCGCTCGGCAAGCAAATTGTGGTGATCGAGGCGCTCGACCGGGTGCTGGCCCGGGTCGCCGCGCCCGAGATCTCGCATTTCTACCAGGAGGAACACCGGGCCCGCGGAGTCGAACTCCGGCTCGGCGCGGCGGTGGACCGGATCGAAGGCGCCGATGGGCGCGTGACCGGGGTCGCCCTTGCCGACGGAGAGTCGATCCACGCCGAGATGGCGATCGTCGGAATCGGCATCGCCCCCGCGATCGAGCCTGTGCTCGCCGCCGGCGCCGCCGGGGCGAACGGTGTCGACGTCGACCGCACCTGCCGGACCAGCCTTGCGGATATCTACGCCGTCGGCGACTGCGCGGCCCAGGAAAGCCCGTTCGCAAATGGCCTGCGGGTGCGGATCGAATCGGTCCAGAACGCCCACGACCAGGCCACGGCGGCGGCGCGCTCGATCCTCGGCCTTCCGCCCGGCGAACCGCCGGTGCCCTGGTTCTGGTCCAACCAATATGATTTGAGGCTTCAGACGGTCGGCCTGTCGATCGGCCACGATCGCACGATCCTTCGCGGCAGTCCGGAGGAGCGCAGCTTCTCGCTCGTCTACCTCCGCCAGGGACGGGTCATCGCGCTCGACTGCGTCAATTCGGTCCGCGACTACGCGCAGGGCCGAAAGCTGGTCGAACTGGGCATCAAGCCGGATCCGGTCAGGCTCGCGGACCCTAATGTGCCGCTCAAGTCAATAGGGTCCGCACTCGGCACCTGAGGTGGCCGTGATCGTCTGGAGAAGGCGGCTGGGTAGGAGAGCGCCGCAGGGCGGGCCGGGCAGCCCGTCCAAGGTGATCGACGCCCGCAGCCACCTTCTCCGGACGACCGCGAAGCGGCGGGCTGTCCTTTGCCGCCCGGACGTCGTCGCTCGATCGGTCACGATAAATCCTTATCGCTCCCTCCTCGCTCCTAGCCGGACAACAAATGCCAGCCCGTCACGACCGCCCCAGGTGCCGAGTGCGGACCCTTATCGGACTGAGTAGCCGGCCAATATCTCGCAGACCCAACGGCCGGCGGCGAAGGCGGTGATGTCGCCGACGTCGAGGGCGGGATCGAATTCGGTGAGGTCGACCAGCCGGACCCGCGGCTCGGAGGCAAGCCTGCGGGCGGCGGCGAAGAACATTTCGACCGGCATTCCGCCGGGGCGGGCGCCCGGCGCTCCCGGGCAGGAGGCGCGGTCGATCACGTCGATGTCGAAATCGACGACCAGGGCATCGACATGGTCGAGCTTGGTCAGCGCAAGGCCGACCACCGAGCTGATCCCGGCATTGCGGCAGGCGGCGATCGACCAGGAGCCGATCCCGGCCTCGCGCGCATCCTGGTGCATCTTGGCGGTGTTGGCGAACGGCGCGAGCCCGATCTGGCAGATGTTGCGCCCCGGAAGCCCATCCTCGAGCAAAGCGCGGATCGGATTGCCGTTGAGCAGGCCCTGATCGGTCTCGCGAAGGTCGAAATGGGCGTCGAGCGTGATCAGCCCGACCCGATCCAGCGGCAAACCGAGGCCGTGGACGGCGGGCCTGGTCACCGCATTGTTGCCGCCGATCAGCAGGGTGAGGGCGTGTTCCTCGCCGCATTTCCGAACCGCGTCGCGGATCGGAGCGAAGCCGTCGACCGGCATCAGTCCCTGAACCGCCACGTCGCCCGAGTCGCGAATGCCGACGTTCAGCTCGCGCGCCGTCTCGACATCGTAGGTGCTGAACCGGCGCAAGATCCGGCGGAGGGTCTCGGGGGCGAGATCGCAGCGCCCCGGAGTGACCGAGCCGGCCTCCATCGGCGCTCCCAGCAAGGCGACCTCGCCATCCTTGTCGAACAGATCGGCGATCGATTTCCAGCCCATGGCTTTGCCTTACACCCTGGCCCTTATAAGAAGCGAGCCATGTGGGACCGGCTGCTGACCAACTGCAACATCGCGACGATGGACCAGGCCGTCCCGGGCCCGTTCGGGGCGATCGAGGACGGCGCGATCGGTATCCAGGACGGGCGGATCCTGCGGGTCGGCAGGCGGGTCGAGCTGGCCGGCTATCAGGCGAAGCAGGTCGAGCCGCTCGGCGGCGCCTGGATCACGCCCGGACTGATCGATTGCCACACCCATTTGGTCTTCGCCGGCAACAGGGCGAACGAGTTCGAGCAGAGGCTGAACGGCGCGACTTACGAGGAGATCGCTCAAGCGGGGGGCGGCATCCTCTCCTCGGTCAAGGCGACCCGAGCGGCCTCGTTCGAGGAGCTGATCGCCGAATCGCGCCCTCGGCTCGAAGCGCTGATGCGGGGCGGAGTCACCACGGTCGAGATCAAATCGGGATACGGCCTCGACATCGAGACCGAGTTGAAGATGCTGAGGGCGGCCAGGGCGCTCGGCGAGCGCGACACGGTGCGAATCGTCACCACCCTGCTCGCGCTCCACGCTCTGCCGCCCGAGTTTCGCGATCGGCGCGACGAGTTCGTGAGCCTCGCCGCCGAAAGCATGATCCCGGCCGCGGCGGATCAGGGGCTGGCCGATGCGGTCGACGCTTATTGCGACACGATCGGCTTTACCACCGACGAGGTTCGAAGCCTGTTCAAGGCCGCGTCCGAGCACGGCATGCGGGTCAAGCTCCACGCCGAGCAGCTCAGCAACCAGTGCGGAACCGAGATGGCGGCCGATTTCGACGCTCTTTCCGCCGACCATCTCGAACATATCGACGAGCCCGGAGTCGAGGCGATGGCGGCGAGCGGTATGGTCGCGGTCCTTCTTCCCGGGGCTTTCTATGCGCTGAAGGAGACGAAGACGCCGCCGGTCGACCTGCTTCGCCGCTACAGGGTGCCGATGGCGGTCGCCAGCGACTGCAATCCGGGCACCTCGCCTCTGCTGTCTCCGACCCTGGTTCTGAGCATGGCCTGCACCCTGTTCGGTCTGACCCCCGAGGAGGCGCTGGCCGGAATGACCCGCGAGGCCGCGCGCGCGCTCGACCTGACCGACGAGGTCGGAACGGTGACCGCGGGCAAAGCCGCCGACCTGTGCATCTGGCGGGTAAGCCGGCCGGCCGAGCTCTGCTATTGGGTCGGCCTCCCCGGCCCGGAGCGGCGGATCGTGGCCGGAGTGGATGCGTGAGCGGCCCTTCGTCATTGCGAGCGAAGCGCGGCAATCCAGTCTTGCCGGAGAGCCTTTCCGGATTGCTTCGTCGCTGCGCTCCTCGCAATGACGTGCCATGAACAGACGCGACAACAGCCGCAATATTCGCGCCCGCACCGGCCCCGATATCAAGGCGAAGAGCTGGGCGACCGAGGCGGCGGTGCGGATGCTGATGAACAATCTCGATCCGGCCGTCGCCGAGGCGCCGGAGGAGCTGGTCGTCTATGGCGGAATCGGCCGCGCCGCGCGCGACTGGGAGAGCTTCGACCGGATCGTGGAGACCCTGGAACGGCTCGAGGAAGATCAGACCCTGCTCGTCCAGTCGGGCAAGCCGGTCGGCGTGTTCCGGACCCATCCGGACGCGCCGCGTGTGCTGATCGCCAATTCGAACCTGGTGCCGAAATGGGCGACCTGGGACCATTTCAATGAGCTCGATCGCAAGGGACTGATGATGTACGGCCAGATGACGGCCGGATCCTGGATCTACATCGGCACCCAGGGCATCGTTCAGGGCACCTACGAGACCTTCGCCGAAATGGGCCGCCAGCATTATGGCGGCGACCTCAAAGGCAGATGGATCCTGACGGCCGGGCTGGGCGGGATGGGCGGCGCCCAACCGCTCGCGGCGGTGATGGCCGGAGCGCATTGCCTCGCCATCGAATGCCAGGAGAGCAGGATCGAGAAGAGACTCGAGACCCGCTATCTCGACCGCCGCGCCTCGACCCTCGATGAGGCGCTCGAGATCATCCGAAGCGCCGACGAACCGATCTCCGTGGGATTGCTCGGCAATGCCGCCGAATTGCTTCCCGAGATGGTGAAAAAGGGCATCCGTCCCGACGCGCTCACCGACCAGACCTCGGCGCACGATCCGGTCAACGGCTATTTGCCGATCGGCTGGACCGTCGAGAAATGGATCGAGATGCGCGAGCGCGACCCCAAGGCGGTCGAGGAGGCCGCGCGCGCCTCGATGGCGGTCCATGTCGAGGCGATGCTCGCCTATCGGGAGATGGGCGTCCCGACCTTCGATTACGGCAACAATATTCGCCAGGTCGCGAAGGACGAGGGAGTCGCCCATGCCTTTGATTTCCCCGGCTTCGTCCCGGCCTATGTCCGGCCGCTCTTCTGCCGGGGGATCGGGCCGTTCCGCTGGGCCGCTCTGTCGGGCGATCCGGAGGACATTTATCGCACCGACGCCCGGGTGAAGGAGCTGATCCCGGACGATCCCCACCTCCACCGCTGGCTCGACATGGCTCGCGAGCGGATCGCATTCCAGGGGCTGCCGGCGCGGATCTGCTGGGTCGGCCTCGGCCAGCGCCACCGGCTCGGCCTCGCTTTCAACGAGATGGTGGCGAGCGGTGAATTGAAGGCGCCGGTGGTGATCGGCCGCGACCATCTCGATTCCGGCTCGGTCGCGAGCCCGAACCGCGAGACCGAGGCGATGAAGGACGGCTCCGATGCCGTCTCCGACTGGCCTTTGCTCAACGCCCTGCTCAACACCGCCTCGGGCGCGACCTGGGTGTCGCTCCACCATGGCGGCGGAGTCGGCATGGGCTATTCCCAGCACGCCGGAATGGTGATCGTCGCCGACGGGACTCCGGAGGCCGCGAGACGGCTGGAACGGGTGCTGTGGAACGATCCGGGCACGGGCGTGATGCGACACGCCGATGCGGGCTATGAGGAGGCGATTGCATGTGCCCGGGAGCAGGGGCTGGATCTGCCCATGGCAGGCGCATGACGCGGCTTCAATCCATGATCACCCTCCGTCCCGGTTCCGTCACACTTGCCGAACTGCGGTCGTTCTGGGACGGAAGCCCGGCCCAGCTCGACGATGAAGCATGGCCTCGAATCGAGGCCGCCGCTGCCAGTGTCGATCGTATCGTCGCGAGCGGCGAGACCGTCTACGGAATCAACACCGGCTTCGGTCTTCTCGCCCAGACCCGCATCGCCGACGACCGGCTGGCCGAGCTTCAGCGCAACTTGGTCCTCTCACACAGCTGCGGCCTCGGCGACGCTCTCGATTCGCGCGTGGTTCGGCTGGTCATGGCGTTGAAAGCGATAGGCCTCGGTCGCGGCCATAGCGGCGTCCGCCGTGTCGTGGTCGAGCGGCTATTGGCCTTGCTCGCGGCGGATGCTCTGCCGGTCATCCCTTCGCAAGGCTCGGTCGGCGCGTCAGGCGACCTGGCTCCGCTCGCCCATCTCGCGGCCGCACTGATCGGCGAAGGCGCGATCCTGCTCGGCGGCGAACGGCTGCCTGCGGGTGACGCGCTCGCCCGGCTCGGGCTGGAGCCGCTCGTGCTCGGGCCCAAGGAGGGGCTCGCGCTGATCAACGGCACCCAGGTCTCGACCGCGATCGCGCTGGACACGCTCTTCACGGCGGAACGCGTGCTTGCGTCGGGCCTGGTCGCGGGCGCGCTGTCGGTCGACGCGCTCAAGGGCACCGACGTCGCCTTCGATCCGCGGATCCACGAGGCGCGCGGCCAGCCGGGACAGATCAAGGTCGCGGCGGTGCTGAAGCGCCTGCTCGCGGACAGCGAGATCATGAAGTCGCATGCCGGCTGCGGCAAGGTGCAGGACCCGTACAGCTTCCGCTGCCAGCCCCAGGTGATGGGGGCCTGCCTCGACATTCTGCAACAAGTGGGGCGGACTCTTGGGATCGAGGCCAATGCGGTCACCGACAATCCAATCCTGTTCGGCGGGGAGGCGCTGTCGGGCGGCAATTTCCATGCCGAGCCGGTGGCGTTCGCGGCCGACATGCTGGCCATCGCCCTGTGCGAGATCGGCTCGATCTCGGAGCGGCGAACCGCCGTCCTGGTCGATCCCAAGATGAGCGGCCTGCCGCCCTTCCTGGTCGAGGATAGCGGGGTCAATTCGGGCTTCATGATCGCCCAGGTGTCGGCGGCCGCTCTGGTCTCGGAGAATAAGAGCCTGGCCTGGCCGGCGAGCGTCGATTCCATCCCGACCTCGGCCAACCAGGAAGACCATGTGTCGATGGCGACCCATGCCGGGATGAAGGCGCGGCGGATCGCCGGCAATGCCGCCGCCGTGGTCGGGATCGAATTGCTGGCGGCGGCGCAGGGCCTGGACTTTCACGCGCCGCTCCGAACGGCGCTGGCGTTACGCCCGGCGCTCGCCGCGATCCGGGCGGAAATCCCCTTTTATTCGAGCGACCGCTATCTCGCCGACGATATAGGCTGGGCGAAGCAGGCCGTGCTCGACGGCCTGCTCTGCCTCGACGTGCCGGAGAGTCTGTTCTGATTGCCCGTGCCGCTCAGCCATAGGGAGTGTAGGCGATCCCCGAGCCGGACAGGATCATCGCGACCACGACCCGCTGTATGATCGCATAGACCAGGGCGATCAGGACCAACATGGCGACCGCCGAGACCGCGACATAGGGCACGGCCTTGTCCTCGGGCGGCTTCATCAGGATCGGCAGTCCGAGATACATCAGGAAAATGCCGTACAGCCCAACCAGCCAGACCAGCATTCCGAGGGTGGGAACGATCAGGAGGAGGCCGCCGATCCAATAGGGCGTCATCGAGTAAGCGGCGACCTTGAAGGCGCGCACGATGTCCTTGTTGGCGCCGAAGGTCGGCGCGAGGGCGTCGATGATCAAAGCGAGCAGGTACACGATCGCCAGCGAGCCGAGATAGTGGAGCACCACGTTGGCGATCATCCCGGCGGAAAAAATCGCCGCGGCCCAACCGAACAGCACCATTCCGATCAGCGACGCGATCGGCGGTATCGCTGCGAGGATACAGACATAGGACATGTAGATCCCGCGGATCGTCGCAGGTTCGCCCTCGATGATCGGCCATTCGGCGGCCGGTTGAAGAAGGATATTCTTGACCCGATCGACGAACGAGGACCCGGCTGGATTGGTCGCCATATGCTGTCTCCCCTGTTGTCCGGAGAGTGAAGCATGTCCGGCGGCAAATCTCAACCGGCGCCGAAACGACCTCCGCCCGGCCCGATCGTCACGGAATGGCAGCCATCCTCCCGTTCCTCGAACGCGATCGCCACGTCGAGGAAGAGCGCGATGATGTCGGCCGCGGTGCGGGCGTGGCGCGACGGCCTGACTGTCGTGAAGCTGCCGCCGCCGGCCAGAGCCATCGGAAGCAGCAGCTGGTCGGCCAGATAGGGGCCGGCCGCGGCGCTCGACGCCAGGTAGCCGGCCATCCTTTTCGCCGCTTTCTCGCCGACATGCTCGGCCGAGACTCCGAGCTTGCCGAACCCGCTGGCGATCTCGGTGACATGCTCGAACTCGGCCTCGAGAAGGAGGATGTTGCCGGGCCCGACCCGCTCGGGAAGCTGCTCGATCCGCCGCGCCTCCTCCGGCCAGCCGAGCACCGACTCCACCGCCGCGAGCTCGCGAACCGCGATGTCGCCCGGAAGCCCCGCGACCAGGGCCCGCGCCCCGACCCGCTTGAGGGCTCCGCGCTCGACCAGGTCGAATCGCTTCAGTGCGGACACCGGCTCGATCTCGACCTCGATCCTGCCTCCGCCGGCCGGGTAGAATCCGGGCCGGACGAGCGTCGCCGAGATCCGCGGCCCCATCAGATTGATCAACGGCAGGTAGACTCGAGCGATGAAATCGAACGGCGGCGCGTGGATATTATGGGTCCCGCCCTCCAGCACCAGCCGCGATCGTGAATCCGCGAGCATGAGCGGCGCCAGGATCGTCTGAAGGACAAGGCTGGTGCTGCCCGCGGTACCCACGGCGAAATGATGATCGCCGGGCGTCACGGCCCCCGGCTCGAAGGTGAGCGAGGAAGCGCCGACCCGAAGCTCTTCGCACTCGGCGCCGCCGACGGCGCACGCCGCCTCGACCGCGGTGACGTGCTGGCGCATCACGCCGGGGCGGTCGCGGTTGCCGCGGATATTCTCGATCCGGAACGGCTTGCCGGTGACGAGCGACAGCGCAAGCGCGTTGCGCAGCACCTGCCCGCCGCCTTCCCCTTCGGACCCGTCGATGACGATCATGGTTCTTCTCGATCCGTGGCGGCGTGAAGGGTCATGATCCGACGCGGCATGCCCCCGGCATGCCGTCTTTGTCGGATCATCCCTTCACGCACACCACCTGCTTCAGAGTATGGACGATCTCGACCAGGTCCGCCTGGGCGGCCATGACCGCCTCGATCGGCTTGTAGGCCGCCGGGGTCTCGTCGATCACGCCCTCGTCCTTGCGGCATTCGACGCCTTCGGTCGCGAGCACATGGTCGTCGACGGTGAAGCGCCTTTTGGCCTCGTGCCGGGACATCAGACGTCCCGCCCCGTGGCTGCAGCTGTCGAACGCCTCCTTATTGCCGCGGCCGCGAACGATGAAGCTCTTCGCGCCCATCGAGCCGGGGATGATCCCCATCACGCCCTCGGCCGCTCGGACCGCGCCCTTCCGGGTCACCAGCACATTCTCGCCGAAATGATTCTCCTTCCGGACGTAATTGTGGTGGCAGTTGATCGCCTCCAGCTCGGCCTCGAACGGCCTGGCGATTACCGATCGGATCGCCCGGACGACATTGGTCATCATCATCCGCCGGTTCAGAGCCGCATAGTCCTGCGCCCAGCCGACCGCCTCGACATAATCGTCGAAATGATCGGTCCCCTCGGTGAAGTAAGCGAGGTCCTCGTCCGGCAGGTTGATGAACCATTTGCGCATGTCTTCCTTCGCCAGAGCGATGAAGAAGCTGCCGATCGCGTTGCCGACTCCGCGCGATCCCGAATGGAGCATCACCCACACCCGGTCCGCCTCGTCGAGGCAGAGCTCGATGAAGTGATTGCCGGTTCCGAGCGTTCCGAGATGGACCAGATTGTTGGTCTTCTCGAGCTTCGGATATTTGGCGGTGATCCGGGCGAACCGCTCGGCGAGCGTCGCCCAGGCCGAGACGATCTCCGGCGGCGGGTCTCCCCAGCTTCCGGTGTCGCGTTTGCCCCGGCCGACGTCGCGGCCGTGCGGCACCGCTTTCTCGATCGCGTGGCGGATCCCTTCCAGATTGTCCGGAAGGTCCGAGGCGTGAAGCGAGGTGCGCGCGGCCATCATCCCGCAGCCGATATCGACCCCGACCGCGGCCGGGATCACAGCGCCCCTGGTCGGGATCACCGATCCGACCGTCGCTCCGATCCCGACATGGACGTCCGGCATCGCCGCGACATGCTTGAAGATGAACGGCATCCTCGCGGCGCGCGACAATTGCTCGCGCGCCTTCGGATCCACGGCGACACCCCTGGTCCACATCTTGACCGGAGACCCGCCCTCGACGTGCATATATTCGAAACTCTGCTCGGCCATGGCGGCCCTCCTTCATCCTGTTGTGTACGTCTATCCGCCGCGGCGACAAGGTGTTGACGGGACGATTGGCCTGCGTCCTCCCGGTTAGACGACGGCACCGTTCGGCTCTCGCCGCGACTGCGCCGGCCGGGATCGAACCGGCATTCCAGGCGTGCTGTAGTCCCGTCGGCATTCGCCCCTTCGGATCGAGAACCGGCGACGAGGTCTTGCGAGAGCGCGGATTCGAACCGCTCCGGCCCCAAGGGCCGTTTCACCACTATACTCCCGAATGCATTCGCCGATCCTTGCGGAGACGGCGGGACGAGAAAGTGGCGGCGACACCATTTTGGCAAGATGTAGTCGCAACCGGCATTCCCGCCGCCTTCGCAAATGACGTCCGCGGCGACGACGATTGGTGAGAAAACGTCTCATGCTCTAACCAACTGAGCTACGGGCCGAGGCCCGGCCGGACTCGAACCGGCGACACTGAGCTTACAATGTAGTCCCACCGGCATTCGCCGCGGTTGTTCAATGGTTCGCGGCGACGAGGTTTTGGAAAGACGTTCCTGCTCTACCGACTGAGCTACGGGCCGACATGACCGGCCCGGCGGGATTCGAACCCGCGACCCGGGGATTAAGAGTCCATGTAGTCCTTCCGGCATTCGCCGCGATCTTTCCTGCGGGCCGTGGCGATGGGCGGCATCGCCACGGCCCTTTTCTCACACCTCCATTTCCTTCACTTCGGCGACCCAGTCGCGCTCCGCTCCACCAGTGGCGAAAGCGGCGAGCGTCTCGAACACCGCGTCGGAAAAGCCTCCGACATTGAGTATGTCCCGACGGCTCTTCGCCTGGGTCGTTCCGTAGGGCTGGAGATCGATGCAGACGAGCCTGGCTCCCGGCACGCGATTCTTCAGCCGCTCCCACTCCCGCATCGTCGCGGTCGCTCCGGAGCGAGTCGAATCGACCCAGGACTCATTGTCCGAGACGATCACCACCAGGTCGGCCTTCGCTCCCTCCTTGTTGAGCAGAGCGAGCGGGGCCGAGACGTTGGTTCCTCCTCCGCCGACCGCGGCGAGCTTCGCGGCATTGACCGCGACCCGCGCGAACGGATCGAGCTTCAGGCGAACCACGCCGCACTCGAACGGCAGCAGCCGGGCCTCCTGATTGCGGCGAAGCAGAGCCGCCGAGACCAGGGCCGCGACGTCGACGCAGCGGACCTTGGACGAGGCGCCCTTGCGATAGCCCGTCACCGGCGACTGCATCGATCCCGACACGTCCGGGCAGACCACCACCCGTCCCGGAACGGCCGGAACGTTGGCGAGCGCTGCCTCGAGCGCCGTCTCGAGCGCGGCCTGGACCGAGAGCGGGACGCCCTCGCCGACCGAACCCAGAGCAGCCATCAGCTGGTACGGAAGCACCCGCGCCTTCGCGACCAAGTCGCGATCGGCGAGCCGGGCGGCGACCGCCGCCGCGACTCCATCCACGCCGAACGCGCCGTTGCGCGCAAGCGTATTGAGGTTCATCCGCAGCGCCTGCCAGCCCATTCGGGAAGCCAGCTCCGCCCACTGCTCCGCGCCAAGCGGAAAGGCGGTCAGCCACTCGAACGGGACGTCGGGCAGAGCCGAGCCGGGGTCGCGCTTCCACGCCTCGAACGCGGCGATCTCCGCCGGCAGAGCGGCGACGTCGTAGGGCCGACCGATCAGCCAGCCGTAGAAAGCCTTGCGGCCCTCGTCGGCGGGCTTGGGGTGGACCATCCGGACGATGTCGGCCAGCGACGGATCCTTTCCGGTCGCCGCCTGCATCAGGGCGCGCATGCTCGCCTGCTCCAGCCAGAGCTGGACCAGCCGCTTCGGACGGGTGCCGAGCGAACGCCGCCCGACCGCGCCGGAGCGCATGATCTGGACGAAGCTTCGAAGCATCCGGCCATTGTCGACCACGCGCCCGAACACCCGCACCGCGAGATCCGGCTCGGCCACGGTCAGCCATGCGGTGAGCAGAGCCGGCATGTCCTTCATCCGGCCGCGGCCGCGCGCATAAAGCGCCGCCTGGGCGACGAAGACCGGGTCGCACAGGGCCGCGGCCGCCAGCACGTCCGCAAGCTGCGCCTTCGCATCGGCGTAGAAAGTGTCCTGGAAAGTGCCGGTCGCGGCGAGCTGGGCGAGCTTCTGCTCGGGCCCATAGGCATAAGCCGGGGCCAGCTCCCGATTCACCGTGTCCGCCGCCGGCATGAACTTCGCCAGGGCGGAAGCAAAAAGTCCCTTGTTCGCCATCTTCCGCATCCTTCTGATCAGGGTGGCTGGGCTCGAACCAGCGACTTTCGGCTTCCAAAGCCGACACTCTACCGACTGAGCTACACCCTGGTTTTCGGGGCGGCCGGCCCATTCCGGCCGCCCCTTCTTCCGCCTGGCCGGGATTTGCGTCCCGACGCCGAATGAATTGCAGGAGGCGTGCCAAATCGCGCGCATCACCTTGGACAAATGGCTAAGTCATTGCCCCCAGGCGGTTATCTCTGCACCAAGGAAATCGGCCCGCACCTGCGTGCGCGCGGGAATTGCGAGAAATGCTATCGACAGCGATAGGCTTTTATCCCATGGGATAAGATATGCGGCCACTCGTCGTCCTCGGTTTCGTCGGCTCGACGCTCGACGCAAGCAAGTTCGGCCCGACCCGCTGGAACAAGTGGAGGCCGACCGTAGGCCTGTGCATGCACGAGGATCTGCGGGTCGACCGGCTCGAGCTGATCCACGGCGGAGGGCATGAGGGCCTGGCCCGCTATGTGAAATCCGACATTGCCGGCGTGTCGCCGGAGACCGAGGTCAACCTCCGGCTGATGGACTTCGCCGATCCCTGGGATTTCGAAGAGGTCTACGGCAAGCTGCTCGATTTCGCCGGCTCGTACAGCTTCGATCCCGACTCCGAGGACTATCTGGTCCATATCACGACCGGGACCCATGTCGCCCAGATCTGCCTGTTCCTTCTGACCGAGGCGCGATTCCTCCCCGGCAGGCTGCTTCAGACCCATCCCAGCCGGGGCCAGAACGCCGCTCCGGCGATGGGGGCCTGGAGCGTGATCGACCTCGATCTCTCCCGCTACGACAGTATCGCCACCCGCTTCGCAGCGACCGCGGCCGAGGGCAGCTCCTTCCTCAAATCGGGGATCGAGACCCGCAATCCGGCCTTCAACCGGATGATCGACGATATCGAGAAGGTCGCTTTGCGTTCGCGAGCGCCGCTGCTGCTGATGGGTCCGACCGGCGCCGGCAAGTCGCAGCTCGCCCGGCGGATCTTCGAGCTCAAGCGGGCCAAGCATCAGCTGGCCGGCGCGTTCGTCGAGGTGAATTGCGCGACGCTTCGCGGCGACAGCGCGATGTCCGCTCTGTTCGGCCACAAGAAAGGGGCGTTCACCGGCGCCGCCGCCGACCGCCCCGGTTTGCTTCGAGCCGCCGACAAGGGCCTGCTCTTCCTCGACGAGATCGCCGAGCTCGGGCTCGACGAGCAGGCGATGATCCTTCGGGCGATCGAAGAGAAGAAGTTCCTGCCCGTCGGCGCGGACCGCGAATCATCGTCGGATTTCCAGCTCATCGCCGGAACCAACAAGGATCTGGGGATCGCCGTTGCCGACGGCCGGTTCCGGGACGATCTGTTCGCGCGCCTCAACCTGTGGACCTTCGAGCTTCCCGCGCTTCGCGACCGGATCGAGGATATCGAGCCCAACCTCGATTACGAGCTCGACCGTTTCGCCGAGCGCGAAGGCATTCGCGTCGGCTTCAACAAGGAGGCTCGGCGGGCTTTCCAGGCGTTCGCAACCGCTCCCGACTCGGCCTGGACCGGCAATTTCCGCGATCTCGCCGCTTCGGTGACCCGCATGGCCACATTCGCTCCATCGGGCCGGATCGACGTCGACACCGTCGCCGCGGAGACCGCCAGGCTGAAGCGGCTATGGTCGGCCGGCGGTACCGGGCCAGGCGCCGACGGCGAGCTCGAGCGCCTGCTCGGGCCGGAAGCGCTCGAGGCGGTCGACCCGTTCGACCGGATCCAGCTCGCCGAGGTGGTCCGGATCTGCCGCCGAAGCCGCTCGCTCTCGGAAGCGGGCCGGAGCCTGTTCAGCGCCTCCCGCTGCCGCCGCGCCTCCTCGAACGACGCCGACCGGCTTCGCAAATATCTCCAGCGCTACGGCCTGGACTGGACGAAGGTCTCAGGCTGAGCCCAGGGCGCCGATCTTGACCGGCGCCAGCAGGTCGAGATGGAGTGCCCGCATTCGAGGCGGCCGCGGGTGCGCAAGCGCGTGTCGGAGCGCGGCGCGGTCGTCGCTGAAAGCCCGTCCCAGCTCGCCCGGCAAGCGGATCCCGAGATGCTCGTCGAGCCGATCGAGAAGCATTCGGCGAATGAATGCGCGAACCGGTTTCGTCCAATGGTCGCCTTTCCAGCCTTTCTCCTCGAGCGCGGTTCGGAACGCGGCCTTCGTCTCCGCCTCCTCGACAAAGTCGAGACCGTTGGCCAAGTCGTCGAGATAGGGGCCGAAATCGATTCCCGGAAAACGCTCGCCCGTCGCCCGGCGGACCAGCTCATATTCGTGGTAGAGCATGTTGAGGCCGAGGCTGAGGCCGGGGATCGGAGCGGCCTCGAGCCAGGGCCTGTCGCCCCAGCTGGTCTGGAAGTCGAGCCAGTCGCCGCCCTTGCCTCGGGCGTATCCGACGCCGGCGCTCCGGTCGGCGGCGTAGATCACGCCGAGCGGGCGGTCGAGATGCAGATAGCGGTCGCGGAGCGCCGCGAAGCGGAAGGCGAAGCAGCTGTCGGGAGTGGTGGAATCGCACACGCTTCCGAAGCTGTCGATCGCTTCGGACAATATCGCGCGGGGAACGAGGCAGTTCGACAATAAGGGCAGGGTATGGGAGTAGATTGCGCTCGCCCGACCTTGAGCGGTCAGCTCGACGATCCGCCCGGTCCGCAATTCATAGACATTGCCCGTCCAGGACGGCTGCCACAGCCGCAACGGCGGCGGCATGTCCGACACATGATCGTGCGGCCAGGTGATGAGCCTGTCCGGCCAGCGGGCCGCGGCCGATTCCAGGATGGAAAGCGCCCCCGGTTTCATGACCTTGCGGTCGTAATGGACGGTGAAGTGGGTCGAGTTCGAGCGCTGCATCGCCTGGCGGATCGCCCAATCCCAATGGGCGGCTTGGTGGAGGTTCGCCGGCGGGCGCAGATAGCTGATCCCGGGATCGCCGAGGCCGCGGACGAAATCGAGCAACGCATGTTCCGGGGCGGGCGAATTGTCGGAGACGAATATGTCCACGTCGCGGCCCTGGCCGGCCAGCGACCGCACCGCTTCCACCGTCAGTGGAAGACGGTTCCGCGTCGGAATGACCGCGCACAGTCTCGCCCGAGTCACGATGGTCCGACCTCGACCGGGTCCAGCAGCGCCAGATGAGGATTGTTCGCGTCGGGAGGCCGGGGATGGTTCAGCGCATAAGCAAGCGCCAAATCATCGTCGGGAAAGGCGCATCCATACAGGTCTTTCGGGACGAAGCCGAAACGCCCGATCAGGAACGCGGTCATCCGGTGCCGGAGCATTTCCCTGAGACGATGACGGGGAACCGGCGGAGGCTCGCCCGTCCAGCCATGGCCCCTGAGCTCCGCGCTTAGTTCGGCTCGGCGCATCGGGTCGCGCACCCAGATCATGGCTTCGCCCAGCTGCTCGAGGCAACCCTCCCGTTCGAGCGGCGGCAGCCGGTCCCCGACCACTCGGCGCGTCAGCTCATATTCGTGATAATATATGTTCTGGCCGAGATTGATCCCGGGCACCGGGGAGGCGTCCAGCCACTGCCGTTCGCCGTACATCGTGCGGAAGTCGGTAAAGTCGCGTCCGCCGCCGCTCAGATAGCCTAGGCCCGAACTGCGATGGGGCGCGAAGGTCACGGCCAGCACCCGGTCGAAATGCAGATAGTCGTCCTCGAGGGCGAGGAATCGAATGCTGAAGCTGGCGTCGGGGCCGATCGAATTGCAGATATTCCCGAAACGGCCGACGATCGAATCGAGCACGTGCCGGGGAACGAGGCAGTTGGACAGGATCGGGAGTGCGTGACCAGAGTCCTGGACTCGCCCGACCGACGCCAGCTCGGCGACCCGAGCCGTTCGGATCAGGTAGCTCTTGCCGGTCCAGCCTGTCTGCCACAGCCGAAGCGGCGGAGGCTCGTCGACGATCATGTCGATCGGATAGGTGATCAGCCGATCGGGCCATTGCTCGGCGATTGCCGCCGCCGCATTCCAATGACCTGGCTTCGAATATTTCCGGTCGTAATGGACGGTGAAATGGCTCGCTTCGGATTCGGCCATGGCCCGCCGCAACGCCCAGTCCCAATGCTCGGCCATCGGAAGCTCGCGCTCGGGCCGCAGATAATGGACCCGCGGCTCATCCCTGGCGAATGCGCTGAGAGCGTCAGGCGAGGCCGAATTGTCGGACAGGAAGATCTCGATCGGGCAATCCTGGTCGAGCAGGGATCGAACCGCCCGGATCGCGATGTCCGCCCGGTTTCGGGTCGGGATGACGACGGCGATCGTGACGCTCATTGCAGGCGGACCGGTTCCAGAGGGGTAAGAAAGGCGTCATGCGCGCTCGGTGCCTGCACATGTTCGAGCGCGAGTCGCAAGGCTCTCGCCTCGCTCCTCAGGCCGACAGAGGTGAAATCCTCCGGCCGCACGGACAGATGGTCCACGCGCAAGCGATCGATTCCCGCTTTCAGGCGATCCCGAATCCATGCGTGCCGCGCCAGCGCCGGGGGTCCGGCCTGGCCATCCCAGCCGTTGCCGACGAGCACGGACCGCATCTCGGCTCGCCGGTCCGGGTCGCTTATCCAGAACAGACCGCGCGCGATGTCTTTCAAATACCCCTCCATGTCGACCGGCGGGAACCTGCTATCGCCGGCCTCGCGCTGAACCAGTCTATATTCATGATAGAAGATGTTCTGGCCGAGGCTCAGCCCCGGAATCGGCGCCGCATCGAGCCAGGGGCGGTCCCCGTGAAGCCGGAGATAGTCGCCGAAGGCGCCGGACGTCTCGCCGCGAATGTAGCCGAGGCCATTGCTCCTCGCCGTCGCGTAATGGAGTCCGAGCGGCCGGTCGAAATGCACATAGGATTCGGCGATCGCGCAGAAGCGGAAGCCGAAGCAGGATTCGGGCGCGGTGGAAGCGCAATAATCGCCGAAACGGCTGCGCACCTGCTCAAGGACCGAGCGTGGGGTCACGCAGTTCACCAAAACCGGAAATGCCTGCCACAGGTCGGTCAGCAACCCGCGCGAGGCCAGTTCGAGCGCCCGTGCCGTGCAAATTTCATAGGCGCCTCCGCTATATTCCATCTTGTGGACGAAGAAACGGCCCTGCCATTCAAGCACCTGATCGATCAGATAGGTGATCGGCCGATCCGGATGCCGCGCCGCGACGTCGAAGAGCAGGCCGAGCTCCGGCTTCGAGATCCTGCGATCATAATGAAGCGCCAGATGGGTGGCCTCGGAATGCGCGAGCGCCTCGCCGATCGCCCAATCCCAATGCACCGCCATCGGCATCGGACGCGGCGGCCGGATGTGAAGCAGACGTGGGTCGGGCGAACGCCCGCAATGCTCGGCGAGGAGCCGAACCTGCTCCGGCTCGGAGCTGTTGTTCGAGACGATGATCCGGACGAGACGGGGATCGTCGACGGCGAGCAGCGATCGGATCGCCTCGATCGCCAGATCGGCGCGATTCCGGGTCGGGATCAGGATCGCGACGGACGTCATTCGGCCGGGGCCCCAGCCTCGGCCGGCTCGGCGATGGCAAGATGCGCCGCGGTCGCGACCGGGCGGCTCGGATATTTGACCGCGTAGCGTAGCGCCTCCTCGTCCGACCGGAATCGGAAACCGGTGATCGAGCGCGGTACTTTGTGAAAGCGGTCGGCGAGCAGCAATTGGGCGCTTTGCCGAAGCCGGCGATAGAATCTGCGCGGCAGGGACGATCGCTCCGCCGCATCGGCCGAGGAGTCCTCACCCTCCCAGCCATGCTGCTCGAGCAATTTGCGAAGCCTTGATTTCTCCCCCGGGTCCCGGATCCAGGAAAGGCCGCGGGCGAGATCGCGAAGGCAGCGTTCACGGTCGAGTGGCGGAAGACGGCCGCCGGCTTCGCGCCGGACCAGTTCATATTCGTGGAACAGCATGTTGTAGCCGAGGTTCAGCCCCGGGATAGCTCCGGCGTCGAGCCATTCCTCGCGGCCCCATGTCTCCCGATAGTCGGCGAAGTCGCCGCCGCCGCCACTCAGATAGCCGATCGCCGCGCTTCGGTGCGATCCGTAGAGGACGCTCAGCGGTCGATCGAGATGAAGATAGTCGTCGTGGAGGGCGCAGAAGCGGTAGGCGAAGCAGGAATCCGCCGTCGTCGATGTGCAAAGGTCGCCGAACCGCTCGACGATCGAATCGACGACGGAGCGCGGAACGATGCAGTTGGACAGGATCGGCAAGAGCTGGCCGAGATCGAACGCATCGCCGCGCGCCGTCACCTCCAGGGTTCGAGCCGTTTTCAGCCGATACAGCCTTCCGGTCCATTCCGTCTGCCAGAGGCGCAGCGGCGGCGGTTCGGCGGCGACGGAATCGGTCAAATAGGTGATGACGGAGTCCGGAAAGCGGTCGGCCGCGGCGAACAGGAAGGTGGCCTCGCCGGGGCGAAAGATCTTCCGGTCGTAATGCACGGTGGCGTGACTGGCCCCGGTCCGCCGCAATGCCTGGCGGATGGCCCAATCCCAGCTGGCGCCCTGCGGCAGATTGCCGGGAGCTCGCTCATAGATGATCGTCGGATCGTCGAGGCCGGCGCAGAAATCGGCGAGGCGCCGAACCTCCGCTTCGTCGGATGAATTGTCCGAGACGAAGACATGGAGGTCGCAGCCCGGCTGAGCGCGGAGACAGCGAATCGCTTCGATGGCCATCTCGGCGCGATTCCGGGTCGGGATCGCAGCCGCGATCCTGATTTTGCTCATCGCACGCGCCTGAGAAACCCGCCCCGGAAAGAGGTGACGCCCCGCGACAAGGGGGATTCGTTGAACAGGAATTCCGGCTCGTCGAGGACGAAATCCTCATTCTCCGCGACGAACTCGGCGGCGGCCTGCCTGGGATTGTTCGAAGGCCAATCCGGCCAGGTTCGGGGACCGCCCGCAGCGAGCTCCATGATGTAGCCGTCCATGACAACGACCCAGGAACCGGCGGTGACCAAAGGCGCATAAGCGCTGAGCTCGCGCGCGACATGATCCTTGCTGTGATTGGAATCGAGCATCACCATCACGGTCTCGCCGGGCCGGATCAGCGACTTCACCTGGCCGACGATCGCCGGATCGACCGAATCGCCCTCGATCAGGGTGATGAAGGGAAAGAGCGGATGGGCCTCGACCGCTTCGCGATTGTGCGGGCGAATCTCGATATCGACTCCGATTACCCGCCCGCGGCCGAGCAACTTGCAGAGCGAGGCATAGAAGATCAGCCCGCCGCCATGGGCCACGCCCATCTCGACGATGACGTCGGGCCGGACTCGCCAGACCAGCTCCTGGAGCCGGAGCAGATCCTCCGGCAATTGCACGACGGGCCGGCCCATCCAGGTGAAGGTGTAGATGTGCTTGACCCACCAGCCGGCGCGCAGCCACGCGTCGGAGACCGCATCGAACGCCTCCGGCGTATCCATTGCATAGGTTGCCGTCTCGCCATCCCGTTCGACGATGACCAGACCCTTCTTTTCGTCGATCGTGATCATTGCACCGCCTTCTCACGGCAGGCGTCGATCAGCCCGGGGAGGTCGTCGAGAAGGGAGGACGGACGGAAGCCGAACTCCCGGCGCACGAGCGTGATGTCGATCTCGGGATAGAGCCAGGTCTCGGCGTTCGGTCTGACCGTAACCTTGCACCCGGTCAGCCGGGCGATGGCCTCGACGATCTCCCCGTTCGAGACATTCCTGCCGCTGGCGATATTGTAGATTCGGTCCCGGCCGCCGGCCGCGAGTCGCGGGAGAAGCTCGGCCACGTCCTCGACGCTGACATAGTCCTTGGCCGAGTCCATGCTGGTCTCAAGCACGATCTCGCCCGTCGTAACCGAGTCTCGAACGATCGAGGCGAGAAAATTATGCTCCTCGGAGCCGCGGCCGTAGACGTTGGACAGGCGCGCGACCCGGCCGCGTTCGCCGAGCGTCAGGGCGACGGCCTCGCCCATCGCCTTGGACAGATTGTAGAGTCCGCCAGGGCCGATCGGGCTGGCCATCAGATCGTCCTGTTCCCGCGCCGGGGAGGAGGGATGGTCCTTGTAGAGCCTGGTCGAGGACAGATAGAGGAAGGAATCGAACGAGCAGTTCCTGGCGATGTCGGCGACGCGGGTGACATGGGCGTCGACCGTGTCATAGGGACGAACCCGGAAATCGGCGGTGATGCCGGCGCAGTCGATGACGTCGCCGAGATGAATGCCGCTCAGACTCTCGCCCCTGGCCGGCGCTTGCCAGGCGAGTCGGGCCTCGTCGAGCCGGCGGACGAGGTGCGAGCCGATGAAGCCGGAAGCGCCGAGCACGGTGATCATGGCTTGAACACCAGGCCCTGGCTGGTCGGAAGCGACAATATCTCGACTCCCCGGCGGCGGGCGAACGAGTCGAAGGCGGGCTTCATTCCGGCGAAGAATGTCTGCCCATAATCGTCCAGCACCATCGGCGCGCCGCTCACCATCCGGTCCCAGCAATGTTCCGCGGCGGCGACAGACGGCTCGACCGTGTTAAGGTCTATCGAGACGTAGCAGATCCTGTCGGAATCGATCGCCGGGAGGATTTCGGGGATCTTCCCCTGGACGATGATCGCGTTCGGAAACGGCGCGAAGGCTCGCACCACGTCGTCGAAGGTCCGGTCGTAGCGCGTGCGGAGCAGCTCGCGGTTCGGATCGCCGACGAGCGTCTCCTCGGGAATGCCGCAATAGGTGTCGACCAGGAAAAATCTCCTCTCCGGCAGGTCGGCGAACCCGATATAATGCATGGCGGCGCGCGAGAAGCCTCCGCGGTCGACTCCGCATTCCACAAAATCGCCCTCGAGCGATTTCGCCTTCATCGCCGCCCAACAGACGACATAAGCCCGCCACTCAATGTCGGCGCCATGCCAGGCGCCGAGCGCCTTCGCCTGGGCATAGGATTCCCGGAACCGCGGATCCTGAAGTGCGTCGGCATTGTGGACCGTCGCCATGCCGTCGCCCGAATAGGTCCAGTCGGCAGATTGCCGGCCAGGCCAGAGCAAGCGTGCAAGCCGGCGGCGGATCCGCCTGGAGAGCGAAGGCGTTTCGGACATCAGAACGGAGCGAAATCGGGGTAGGAGCGGTCCCGCTCGGTGATTGCGGTCACTTCGAGCGGCCAGCGAACGGCGAAAGCGGGATCGTCCCAACGGACGCCGGCTGCCGCCTCGGGCAAATAGGGAGTCGACATCTGGTAGCTGATCTCGGTTTCGTCCTCGAGACTCTGATAGCCGTGGGCGATGCCGTGCGGGATGTAAAGCATCCGGCGGTTGCGGGCGGTCAGCTCGGTGCCGAACCAGTGGCGAAAAGTCGGAGAGCCGGGGCGAAGATCGATGACGACGTCATAGACTGAGCCGCTCGTGCAGCGGACCAATTTCACCTCCGCGTGCGGGTCGCGCTGAAAGTGCATCCCGCGAAGAGTGCCCTTGCGCGCGTTATGGGCCATACTGGATTGGGCGATCCGCGGCTCCAGCCCTCGGCTCCGGAACTCCTCCTCGCAATACATGCGGGCGAAAAAGCCGCGCTCGTCGTGGACGGGCTCAAGGTCGACGAGCAGCACGCCGCCGATCGGCGTCTCAGTAAATTTCATGTCACCACCTCGAGACGGGGCAATGGAGCTACGAAGCGGCCGCCCCAGGAAGCGACCTGCGGCAGCTGGCCGATCACCTCGTCGCGCAGGTTCCACGGCAGGATCAGGACATAATCCGGTTCGGCCTCGATCAGCGCTTCGACCGGGCGGACCGGGATTCGGCTGCCCGGGAGGAGTAGGCCCTGCTTGGCGGGATTGCGATCGACGACGAAATCTATTTCCGCGGCGGTCGCGCCGACATGATTGAGCAATGTAGCGCCCTTCGCCGCGGCGCCGTAACCGACGATGGTTCGGCCGTCGCGACGGCTGCCGGCGAGGAAAGCGGCGAGTTCATCGCGCATCGAATCCACGCGCTGCTGAAAGCCGTCATAGCCCCCGCTCCGGTCGAGTCCCGCGGCGATCTCTTCGGCGATCGTCGACTTGACGCTGATCGGCTCGTCGGAATCCGATCGGGTCGGCGCGGCGAAGACCCGGAGCGAGCCGCCATGGACGGGCTGCCGCTCGACGTGGACGAGAGTGAGGCCGTGGCGACCGAATATCCGCCTCACGGAAAGGAGCGAAAGATAGGTAAAATGCTCGTGATAGACGGTGTCGAACTGGACCTCGCGAATGAGGTTGAGGAGGTGGGGGAATTCGATGACGAGCAGACCGTCGGGTTTTAGCAGATGGCGCAGGCCGGCGACGAAGTCGTTGATGTCGGGCACGTGCGCGAGAACATTGGTCGCAATGACGAGGTCCGCGCTCCAGCCGGACCCGGCGAGACGGTGCGCGGTCCGATCGCCGAAGAAGTCGATCTCGGTAGGCATGCCTCGCGCCACCGCCACCCGCGCGACGTTTGCGGCCGGCTCGACTCCGAGCGCGGCGATTCCGCGCGCGGCGAAGCAGCCGAGGAGCGCGCCGTCATTGCTGCCGATCTCGACGACCCGGGAGCCAGTGCCGAGCCCGAGCCGCTCCGTCATCGCCGCCGCGAACCGGTCGCAATGGTCGAGCCAGGTCTCCGAGAAGGAGGAGAAATAGGAATAGTCTCCGAACAGGGTTTCAGGCGGCACGGTCGGGCAGAGCTGCACCAGCAGGCATGATTCGCAAAGGCGAAGATGAAGCGGATAGAGAGCATCGGGCTCGCCCGCCTGCTCCGGAAGCACGAGGGCATTGGCTAGCGGTTGCTTTCCGAAATCCGCGAGCGTGCGCAGGCGCGACGAACCGCAGGACTGGCACCGGGTAAGAGATGTCACCTGAGCGCCTCATATTCCGCGATCTGCTCCTCGCACAGCGAGCGCGCCGGTAGCCCCTCCGCGAAGCCGGCATACCAATCTGCCGTCCAGCGGACCGCCTCCCGAAGCGGCAGGCGGGGCACCCAGCCGAGACTCTGCCGCGCCAAAGACGAGTCCAGCGAGAGAGTCCGCGCTTCCCCCGAATGGTCGCCGAGGTCCGGCTCCCATGCCGGGGAACCGCCCAGCGCCTCGCCCATCGCTTCGGCGAGCTCGGATACCTTCATCGAATCTCCGGGGATGGGGCCGAAATTGAGCGCTCGAGGAACACGGGACCCGGAGGCCAGCGCTTCGAGATAGAGCAGATAGCCCGCGAGCGGATCGAGCACGTGCTGCCACGGCCGGGTCGCTTCCGGGTCCCGAAGGCGCGGCCGCTCGCCGCTCCGCGCGGCGCGGTACAGGTCCGGCACAAGCCGGTCCTCGGACCAGTCGCCGCCGCCGATGACATTGCCGGCGCGAGCGGTCGCGACCGCCACTCCGGCCGTCTCGAGGAGGGAAGCGGCAAAGGCACGGGTCACCAGCTCCGACGCGGCCTTCGAGGCCGAATAGGGGTCTGAGCCGCCGAGCGGATCGCCTTCTTCGAAAGGACGGCCCGAGCCGTCATTGGCGTAGACCTTGTCGGTGGTGACGACGAGCACGGCGCGAAGGCCGCTTGCTTCCCTCAGCGCCTCGAGAAGATGCGCGGTTCCGAGGACATTGGCGGCGATCGTGCCGACCGGGTCGCGATAGGATCGGCGGACCAATGCCTGCGCCGCCATATGCAGGACCAGCTCGGGCCGGCTTTGATCGATACAGCTTCGGACCGAGTCGAGGTCGCGCACGTCGCCGGTCGCCTCGCCGGCGATCGGGCCGCCGCCGATGGCGCGCCAGAGATTGGGTTCGCCCTCCGGCGCAAGCGCGAAGCCGTGCACCTCGGCACCGAGCCGGTGAAGCCACAAGGCCGCCCAGGCGCCCTTGAAGCCGGTATGGCCGGTGAGCAGGATTCGGCGGCCGCGCCAGAAGCCGGGGTCGGGAGCGGGACCCATTCTCTACCAGGTCTTCCAGGGCGGGCTTCCCGCCGCCCACAAGGATTCGAGATGGGCGCGGTCGCGGAGCGTATCCATCGGCTGCCAGAATCCGTCGTGCCGATAAGCGGCAAGCTGTCCATCGGCGGCCAGCCCGGCCAGAGGCTCGCTCTCCCAGACGGTCTCGTCGCCGGCGATCCGGCCGATCACCCGCGGCTCGAGGACGAAGAAACCGCCGTTGATCCAGCCTCCCGGCTTCTCGTCGAAGCGCGTGACTCGGTCGCCGTCGAGAACGGTGGCTCCGAACCGGCCGGGCGGGTGAACCGCGGTCACGGTCGCCTCCACTTTTTGCTCGCGGTGGAAGGCGATCAGGCGGGCGATGTCGACGTCGGACACGCCGTCGCCATAGGTCATGCAAAATGGTTCGTCGGGATCGAGGAGGTGGGCGACGCGCTTCAGCCGGCCTCCGGTCTGGGTGTCGGTGCCGGTATCGACCAGGGTCACCCGCCAGTCCGGAACGCCGTCGCCGCGGACATGGCTGATCGCGCCGGTGGCCAGATCGACGGTCAGATCGGACCGGTGAAGGATGAAGTTCGCGAAGAACTCCTTGATCACATAGCCTTTGTAACCGAGGCAGAGGACGAAGTCGGTGAGGCCGTGGCGGGCATAGCCCATCATGATGTGCCAGAGGATCGGCTGGCCGCCGATCTCGACCATCGGCTTGGGCCGCAGCTGAGTCTCCTCGGCAAGCCTCGAGCCGAGGCCGCCCGCGAGCAGAACCACCTTCATCTCATTCTCCCGCTCTACGCACCGGTCCGGCCCTCGCGACGATCCGGCGCAGCCCCCTTGGCGCAGCCAAGAGCCGTTGAACAGCCTTCGCCGCTTTCGCACTGTGACGGCGCCTGGGTGTCAGCCATGTCTGGCGCGGCGCGGCCCGGGTGCTATAGCCGCCCACTGAGCGCGGGAAATTCGAAACAATTCAGACATGACCGCCAATGAGGCCCTTGCCACGGTTGGACGAGACCCGGACGCGCGCGCCGCGATCGTCGCGGCGTTGCGGTTGTTCGAACGCCGGCCGGAGAATCGTTTCACGACCGTCCGCGACGACGTGACCGGACCGATCGTCGACGCTCTTCACGCCGAAGCCGGCCTGGTCCGCAAGCATTTGGCCAACGGCCTGATCTTCGAATTCCCCTACCGGTCCAAGATCGCGCGCGACTTCGTGATGTCGGTCCCCGAGCGGCCGGACCATGTCTGGGAGCCGCAGACGACCAGGCTTCTCCTCCACCTCGCGCAGGGCATCGAGCATGCGGTCGTCGGCGGCGCCTATTTCGGCGATCAGGCGGTGCCCCTTGCTCATGCCCTGCGCGGCCGGGGCATCTGCCACGCCTTCGAGCCCGACGCCGCCCAAGCGGCGAGCCTTCGCCGCAACGCCGAGCTGAACGGGCTCGACAATCTTCTGGTCCGGCCGATCGGCCTGTGGAGCGAGAAAGCCCATCTCGCCTTCGTCGGCGACGATGCGCTCGCGGCGACGATCGAGTCGGAAGGCGGCATTCCGGCGACGACGATCGACGATTATGCCGGAGACGCTGGAATCGGGCGGCTCGGGCTGATCATGCTCGATCTCGAGGGCGGCGAGCTCAACGTGCTTCAGGGCGCGAAGAAGCTGGTCGAACGCGATTCGCCCCACATCGTCTTCGAGGTCCATGGCTCCTATGTCGACTGGAGCGGCGGGCTCGAGACCATAAAGATCTCGCGCCTGCTCCTCTCGTGCGGCTACGCCCTGTTCGCGGTCCGGGACTTCCAGTCGAACGTCGACATGGGCGGCCGCCCGATCGAATTGGTCCCGGCCGCCACCGCCCGGCTTGAAGGGCCGCCGCACGGCTTCAACATGCTGGCGGTCCGCGATCCCGCGATCGTCGGGGGCGATCCGTTCCTGATCGTGCCGGGAGTCAGCCCGAAGCTGCTTTTCCACCGCGATCCGGCCCTCCACCACCCGATTGGCGGACTCGGCCGGAACGCCGTGATGTCCGTGGGCAGCTGAAAGTGGCTCGGCTCAAGCTCAGCGGCGTCACCGTCGAAATGCCCATCTATCACGCCAGCGCGCGCTCGATCCGCAAGGCGGCTCTCGCCGGAGCCTTCGCGCGGCGTCTCCGCGCCGACGGCTCGCGGCCCACCGTCACCGCCCTTGCCGACGTGGATCTGGATCTGAAGGACGGCGACCGGCTTGCGCTGATCGGAGCGAACGGGGCGGGCAAGAGCGTCCTGCTTCGAACCATGGCCGGCGTCTACGCGCCGCTCAAGGGAACAATCCAGCGCTCGGGGCGCCTGACGCCTTTGCTCAGCCACGGCACCGGGCTCGACATGGCTGCGACCGGGCTCGAGAATATCACACTGATCGCGATGCATCTCGACCTGCCGCCCTCGGAGATGCGGTCGCGGATCGATGAGATCGTCGACTGGACCGAGCTCGGGCCGTTCATCGGAGCGCCGCTCAGGACCTACTCGGCCGGAATGATCGTTCGTCTGGCCTTCGCGGTCTCCACCAGCTTCGCTCCCGACATATTGCTGATCGACGAGTGGCTCGGATTCGTCGATCCGGCCTTTCAGCAAAAGGCCCATCGGCGAATGACGGATTTCGTGCGCGGATCGAACATCCTGGTCCTCGCCTCCCATTCCTCCGAGCTGATCACCTTGTGGTGCGACTCCGCGATCCGGCTCGACGGCGGCCGAATCGTCGAGCGCGGCCCGGCCGGCGAATTGCTCGCGCGCACCGCCGGGACGGCGGCGGCGGAGCAAGTCTGACCTTTCCACGCCCTCGCCGATCTGCAATCGGCACGAAGCAGGAGCACCCGGCCGCGGCTCCGGAAGGCCAGGAGAAGAGACGGTGAGCGAAGGGACCGCTTATGTTTTCGGCAAAGGCGGCCACGCTCATGTCATCCGCTCGCTCCTGCCCAATCCGCGAGTCCGCTTCCTCGTCGACCGCGACCCGGGACCGGACGACATCCTCCAGGAAGACTTCTTCGCCGCTCCTCCGCCGGCCGATGCCGAATTCTATGTGGGCATCGGCGACAATGAGGCCCGCCGGCTCTATTTCGACCGGCTGAAGCGGGCCGGGCTTCGGGTCTCGAGCTGCATCGCGCCCAACGCCTGGATCGCCGCCGACTCGGCGATCGGGGAAGGCGTCTTCATCGGCGCCGGCGCGATCATCGGCTCGCGCAGCCGGCTCGCCGACAATGTCATCGTCAACACGCTCGCCTCGGTCGACCACGATTGCACAATCGGGCCCGATAGCCAGCTTGCCCCCGGAGTCATCCTCGGCGGACGAATCACGATCGGCCGGAGGGCATTTCTCGGCCTCCGCTGCTCGGTTCTGCCCGGGCTAGAGATCGGCGACGGAGCGACCGTCATGGCCGGCGCGCTCGTCACCCGGAATGTCGCCGCCGGCGCCAGGGTCGGCGGCCTGCCGGCCCGGGCCGTCAGCGCTGGTGGGCCGGCTCCGGCTGCTTAGCAGCCCCCTCGCCCCTCCGTCCGAACCATGAGGGGATCAAAGCGGTCGCGACATAGTCGTAGACCGCGGGCGCGAACAGGAACGGCGCGAGAAAGATCGAGGCGATGACCCGCAGAGCGCCGACATGAAGGCGGAACGCGCCCGGCGCCGCCTCGCGCTGACGGCGGTAGATGGCGGCAAGCGCCGGAACCGTCGTCTCGAGCGTGAAACGCGAGAGCATCAGCGCGCGCCCGGCCTTGCCCAGGCCCCTGGCCCGGTCGCGGTCGCGAAGCAGCTCGATGATGGCTCGGGCCAGATCCTCGGGATCCTCGGGGCGGGCGAGAAGGCCGGTTCTGCCGTCGATCACGCTGTCGACCATGCCACCGACGCGCGTCGCCACGGTGGGCCGGGCCATCAGCAGGGATTCGATCGTACCGCCGAGATTCTCGTTGAGCGAGGCCTGCACCGAGACGTCGAGATCCATGTAGACCGCGGCCGTGCTCGGCCGCCAGCCGGTGAACAGCACCACGTCCTCGAGGCCCTCGCGGGCGACGAAAGCGCGCAGGTCCGCCTCCGCTTCCGGCCCTTTCGGTCCCCAGCCGCAGCCGATCATCATCAGCCGCGCCGCGGGGAATTCGCGCCGGACGTGACGCATTGCCAGGATCACGTCGTAATGGCCCTTGATATAGCGGTTGCGGGTGTCCGGCGGGACGAAGCTGTTGCCCTTGCACTTGGGATAGAAGATCGCGATCGATCCGATCAAAGGCGTGTCCTCGGGCAGACCATATTCCGCCCGCAGGCCTTCGGGCTTCGCCTTCGCGGGGTCGAAGCGTTCCGCGTCGGGGCCGTAATAGAGGACCGGCTGGATCAGGCGCTCGGCAATGCCGGCCTCCCGATAGAGCCGCTCGGTCAGGTTGCAGGAGGGAATGAGCCCGGTCTCCATCCAGGCGGTGGCGACCTCGAGCCGCCGCATCGAGGGCGCCTGCATGTAGAATGGCGAGGTCGACATTTCGAGCCGGACAGGGACGTCGGCGAACCACGCGGCGGGCCGGGCGAAGAGCGTCGAGGCGATCGTATGCGATTGAACGACGTCGAACCGCTGGCGGCGCATCCACCAGGCGAGGCGAAGCACCCGCCACGGCAGGGTCAGCGCCTTCAACCCACTGGTGCCGAAATCGAACCCGGTCACCTCGATCCCGGCAGAGCGGCAGAGGTCGACCGTCGGCCCTTCCTCGCCGCCGAGGGCGACGCTGGCCTCGAAGCCGAAAGAGCGCAGCCGGTCGACCTGGTCGTACACCCAGCGGCCGCCGTTCACGCCCGCGAAGACGTGGCATATTCGCAATGTCCTGGCTGTCACGATATCCCGGCAATCATTCCCGCATCATGTTTTCCCACTAGGCGACCGGCGGGAGGGATGCCAGAGCGGCCCGACAGTCGAAGGGGCAAGGGGCCGCGTGAGCAAGGAAGCCAATCTCTATCGGGTAAAGCTGTCGGCCCCCGACATTCGGGACGAGGATGTCGCCGCGGTGGTCGACGCCTTGCGCAGCGGGAGCCTGAGCAAGGGCCCTTACACGGCCGCTTTCGAAAAAGCGTTCGCGGACTATATCGGCACGCCTCATGCCATTGCCGTCACCAACGGCACGGCGGCGCTTCATCTGTGCCTGCGCGCGGCCGGAATCGCCGACGGCGACGAGGTGATCACCACGCCGTTCGGCTATGTCGCGTCGGCCAATGCGATCCTCTATTGCGGAGCCAGGCCGGTCTTCGTCGATATCGACGAGGAGACGATGAACATCGATCCGGCCTTGGCCGCCTCCGCGGTCGGGGAGCGGACCCGCGGGCTGCTCCCGGTCCACGTCTTCGGCCAGCCCTGCGCGATGGACGAGTTGGTCCAGCTCTGCGCCTCGAGCGGGCTTCGGCTGATTGAGGACGCCTGCGAGGCGATCGGCTCCGAATATCGCGGCCGCAAGGTGGGCAGTTTCGGCGGAACCGCCGCTTTCTCCTTCTTCCCGAACAAGCAGATGACCACCGGCGAAGGCGCGATGATCACCTGCGGCGATAGCGAGACGGCGTCGCTCCTCCGGGTGCTTCGCAACCAGGGCCTTCGCGAGGGCAGCGCAAGCCTCGACCATGTCGAACTCGGCTACAATTACAGGATGACCGAGCTCTCCGCCGCGCTCGGATTCGCGCAACTGGCGCGGATCGACGAGATGCTCGGACTGCGGGAAGCCGTGGCGGAGCAATATCGCGAACGGCTTGAGCCGATCGAGGGGATCAGGCTGATCGAAGCGGCGCCCGCGACCACCCGGCTCAGCTGGTTCACGGCGGCGGTCCGGCTCGATCCCCGATTCGACCGGAACGCGGTGATTGCCGCGCTCGCCGACAAGGGCGTTCCGGCAAGGGGCTATTTCGAGCCGCTCCACCTTCAGCCTTATTATCGGCGCACCTTCGGTTATGCGGCAGGCGATTTCCCGATCACCGAACGGGTCGCGCGGACGACTTTGGCGATCCCGTTCCACAACCATCTCGGCGAGGACGACATCCACATCGTCTGCGACGCGCTGGAGCAGGTGCTCAAGCAATTGGCGGCATGAATCGCGCCTGGCGCCTGGCCGCCCGGGACGTCGCGGAAGGCGCGCGCCGCCGGCGCCTGTGGGACGCTCTGGCTCGCAACGACATACGCCACCGTTATTCGGGCTCGGTCATCGGCTCGCTGTGGATCACCGCCAACATCGCCTTGCTGGTCCTGTGCCTGACTTTCATCTTCGCCGGGCCGCTCGGCGCCAATCACCAGCGCTATATCCCCTATGTCGCGATCGGGCTGGTGCTCTGGCACTTCATCCTGGCGACACTGAGCGAGGCGGCGACCATGTTCGTGGCCGCGGCCGAGACGATCCGCCATTCCACCGTCCCCTTGTCGGTTCAGGCGTTCCGGCTGGTCTGGCGAAACGGGATCGTCTTCGCGCACAATGCTTTGATCATCCCGATCGTGCTGATCGCCTTCGGTGTCGAACCGGGCCTGACGGCGATGTCCGCGGCCGCCGGGCTCGCTTTGCTGGTCCTGGCATTGCTTCCCGCGACCCTGGTGCTGGCGATGCTCGGATCCCGCTTTCGCGACGTCCACCAGATCATGACCAACCTGCTCCAGCTGCTTTTCTTCGCGACCCCGATCTTCTGGTTCCCGTCCGCGCTCGGGCCCGACCGCGGCTGGATCGCTGCCTTCAATCCGGTCTTCGCGTTCATCGACATCATCCGGTCGCCTTTGCTCGGCGCCGCCCCGGCGCCGACCTCCTGGCCCGTCGCCCTCGCGGTCACATTGCTGAGCCTCGCCTGCGCCTCGATCGGCTTCGCCGCGCTGCGGACTCGGATCGCTTACTGGGTTTGAGACAGGCGAGGGGCCGGCAGCCGGCCTCGACCGGATCCTAAGCACAAAAGAAGAGCCCGCTTGCGGCGGGCTGACATTCAAGCTGGGCCCCGGGATCAGGTCCGGGGCAACAAAAAACCCCGCCGAAGCGGGGTCTTTGGTTGGTTGCGGGAGTAGGATTTTCCGCGCCTGCGGCGCCTAGTCTCCGCCGCCTGCGGCGGCTCCGGCTGAACGAGCTTCCAATCCGGGCACCCCCAAAACCAACAAAAAAGCCCCGCAAAGGCGGGGCTGTTTTGTTGGTTGCGGGAGTAGGATTTGAACCTACGACCTTCAGGTTATGAGCCTGACGAGCTACCGGGCTGCTCCATCCCGCGCCAACATCAGCCGGGCCGCCCGGCGGCACGCTTCATGCGTGTCGGCGAGAGGCTCTCTGACAATGTGAATGGGTTCTTTTCAACGATCCGTGCCTGCTTGGGACCCCATCAAAGTATTACTTTGATGGGAACCCTTCATGCGCCGGCTTCAAAGCCTGGCGACGACCTACTCTTCCACTGCTTAAGCAATAGTACCATCGGCGCTGTCCGGTTTCACGGCCGAGTTCGGGATGGGATCGGGTGGGTCACGGACGCTATGGCCACCAAGCTATGGGGCCGGCGCATGAGTCAGATTGGGATCGCTAGAAATCGTGCACTTATTATCTTGCTGCGACCGCCCTGGGCTGAGCCTCATCGATCCACGCGTGAAGCGTGGCTCGAGGGAGCCTCAGCTCTCCAAAGCTGTCGTTGATGGTGGGATTCATCAAGCGCGAATAGAGCAATTAGGACCGGTTAGCTCCACGGATTACTCCGCTTCCACATCCGGCCTATCAAGGTCGTGGTCTTCGACCGCTCTATGAAATCTTATCTTGAGGGAGGCTTCCCGCTTAGATGCTTTCAGCGGTTATCCCGTCCATGCATAGCTACCCTGCTGCACCACTGGCGTGATGACAGGTCCACCAGAGGCATGTTCAACCCGGTCCTCTCGTACTAGGGTCAACTCCTCTCAAATTTCGACGCCCACGGCAGATAGGGACCAAACTGTCTCGCGACGTTCTGAACCCAGCTCACGTACCACTTTAATTGGCGAACAGCCAAACCCTTGGGACCTGCTCCAGCCCCAGGATGTGATGAGCCGACATCGAGGTGCCAAACAACCCCGTCGATATGAGCTCTTGGGGGTTATCAGCCTGTTATCCCCGGCGTACCTTTTATCCGTTGAGCGATGGCCCTTCCACGAGGGACCACCGGATCACTATGACCGACTTTCGTCTCTGCTCGACTTGTCAGTCTCGCAGTCAGGCGGGCTTATGCCATTGCACTCTAACAGCCGGTTTCCAACCGGCCTGAGCCCACCATCGCGCGCCTCCGTTACTCTTTAGGAGGCGACCGCCCCAGTCAAACTACCCGCCACAGAGGGTCCCTGTTCCGGCTTACGGAACGAGGTTAGACAGTAAAAAACAACAGGGTGGTATTTCACATTGTGGCTCCACCCGAGCTGGCGCCCGGGCTTCAAAGCCTCCCACCTATTCTACACAGTTGTTTTTCACTGCCACTCTGAAGCTGCAGTAAAGGTGCACGGGGTCTTTCCGTCTAACCGCGGGTACTCCGCATCTTCACGGAGAATTCAATTTCGCTGAGCAGGTGTTGGAGACAGTGGGGAAGTCGTTACGCCATTCGTGCAGGTCGGAACTTACCCGACAAGGAATTTCGCTACCTTAGGACCGTTATAGTTACGGCCGCCGTTTACC
>JBKPOT010000017.1:0-1647 GCA_046733235.1 Pseudomonadota bacterium | reverse complement strand
GTGAGCGCCCGCTGCCCGATGCGGCCTGGCCCGCCCCTCGAACGCCGCCCGGCGGCCGGGGCGCGGGGGCGCGGGGCTGCTGCGAAGGCCGCGATTGCATCGCGAGCACGGCGCTTCCCTCGCCGTCGGGCATGTCGTCGTGGAAATCCGCCTCGAGCGGGCTCGCTCCGGCGCCGAGATCGTCGAGATCGAGAGCGCGGCGGGGGACGATCGCGCTTCGGACCGGCGGCGCGGGATCGACGCTGAGCGGGCCCTGGTCCGGGCTGAACGCTCGGACCGGATCGCCGGCCGGAAGCCGGCTCGCCTCGATCTCGCCGATCGCGGCGCCATGCCGTGCGGACTCCCCCAGTCGGCGGGCGATCGGATGGCCGAACCCTCCCACCAGCAGAGTATCGCGAAGCCGGGGCCAGGCCTCGGCCCAGCTCATCTCCTTGTCGAGCAGCCCGGTGTCGAGGCCGATCCGAAGCGACTCCGCCAGCACCTGGCCCATCGCTCCGCTGACCGAATGGGCGGCGGTCTCGCCGGTCCGGCCGAGCCGCGCCAGCGGCCTCGCCGCCGCCGTCAGGAGCCGCTGGACCGGCGCGGTCTCCGGAACGACCTCGGCCGCGGCCGAGAGCGAGGCATGGGCGAAGGCGCGATCGGGCGAATAACCCTCGGCGCGCGAGCGGGTGTAGGTGTCGCCGAACGCGCGCGCCCCGAGAATTGCGACGGGGACCTCCGGATTGCGGGTCGCCGCGGCGGCCGCGCCGGCGATGGCAAGGTCGCCGACCGCGCTGGCGATTCCGTAGGCCGTGTTCCAGCCGCTGTCGCGGCGGACGTCGGGGCCGTTCGAATCGGCCCGCTCCTGGTAGAAATGGGCGAGCCGGCCGGCGCCGTCGGCGAGCCGCTCGCGCGCCTCGCGAACGAAATCGACCTGGTTCAGGACGCGATGCACATCGCTGACGCCGGGGAGCGGCAGCCCGAGATCCTCGTGTTCGAGCATGGCGTTGGCGGTGCCCCAGAATGCGGTCCGGACCCGATCCGGGACATTCTCGACATATTTGCCGCCGATCTCGGCCAGGCTGCCGATGAAGCCGCGCGCATCCTCGCGCCGGCCGCGCGCCGAATCCTCGCGGCGGAGCCGGTCCTCGGCCCGGCGGCGCGCCGCGACATGGGCGTCGTCCTGGCCGTAGACCGCCTCGTCGCCCGGATCGTCGCGGAGCCCGGCGAGCGGGTCGGCGAGCGCCGCCGGCCGCCGCGGACCGACGAGGATGTCGATCTCCCGCGGCCGCCTCGCGCCGAATGCCTCGTCGACAAGGTCGGCGGGCGTGGATTGCTCGGACAGGCTCGAGCCGCGCGGGCGCTCGTTGAAGCGGGCGCGGAGCACCTGCTCGGCCTCGCCCTGCGAAAGCCGCCGCATCATGCCGTTCTGGGTGATGAACAGGCCGGGATGGTCGTTGGGAGACACTCCGCCGCGAAGCCGCTCGCCGAGCTCGCCATAGGCCTCGGCGAGAAGCAGCGGATCCTCCCTGCGGTCGTGGAGCTGGATCGAACCGGGCCGTGGGGCGTCCGCCGGCGGAGGTCCGGCGCGCCGAGGCCCTTCACGCCTGGCGCTGTCTCTTATACACATCTCCGAGCCCACGAGACATTCGGTACAATCTCGTGTGC
>JBKPOT010000016.1:0-3652 GCA_046733235.1 Pseudomonadota bacterium | reverse complement strand
CCGCGACGTGTCGCGCCGGCGCGCGCGGCGCGAGGAACGGGCTACCGTCCGGGCAACGGAAGCGGCGGCCGCGCCGGAGCCGGCTGCGGTCGAGACCGGCCCGCGGGCCCGGCTCGAGCTCGCCTTCACCGCCGAGCGCGCTGTCGCGACCGCCGACGAGACGATCGTCCATTACGAGATGGTGCTTCGCAACCTTGGCGAGGTGAGCGCGGGCAACATCCGGATCGATGTTCGCATGTTCAATGCCGGCGCCAAGGCGGCGATCGGCGCCTTCCTCAACGGAGCGATCCATGAGCAGAGCGGCTCGCCTCACGTCGTCATCGAACCGGGCGGCGAATTGAAGCTGACCAGCTCGATCGCGATGCCGAAGGACGAGGTGAAGGGGATCGAGGTCCAGGGCCGAAGCATCTTCGTGCCGATCGTCGCGATCAACACCGCCTATGACTGGGGCAGCGGCGACAAGGCCGGAACCGGCCGGACGTCGCGCTCCTGGCTGGTCGGCCGCGAGCCTCAGGCGCCGTCGGACAAGATGGGCGCGTTCCGCCTCGACCTCGGCCCGCGAATCTATCGCTCGGTCGGCCAGCGCCCGACCGAGCTCGCCAACGTCGCGTAGGACACGGTCCACAGACTCAGCGACTCCAGCCGCTCATCCTGAGTAGCCGTTGAGCTTGTCGAAACGGCGTATCGAAGGACGCCGCGCCATTGGTCGGTCCTTCGATACGGGTCTTCGCCGAGCTCAGCCCCTACTCAGGATGAGCGGAGAAGGATGACAGGCTAGTACAGCCGTCAGTGCGCCGCGAAGGCCTCCTCGGGCACGGCATAGAGGATGTCGGCCGAGGCATTGGCTGCCGCCGAGAGGCCGATCGCCTCGGGCACGATCTGGTCGAGATAGAAAGACGAAGCGGCCCGCTTCAATGCGACGAAATTGGGATCGAGCCCGTCCTCGCCGTCGAGCGCCTCGTCCTGACGCCGCAGCAGCCAGCCGCAGGTCGCGACGCTGAGCATGGTCAGGAAGGGGTAGGAGGCTGCCAGCCGATCGTCGGCGCTCGCCTCGAGCAGATGCCTGGCGGTCGCTTCGAGTTTGTCGGCCAGGGCCTGGAGCGTCTCCGAGCCGCGCGCGCCGGCGCGGATGTCGGCGATCTGGCGGGCGAGCACCGCCCCGCCTTCCAGGCCGATCTTGCGCCCGACCAGGTCGGCCGCCTGGATCCCGTTGGTGCCTTCGTAGATCGGAGCGATCCGGGAGTCGCGATAATGCTGGGCGGCGCCGGTCTCCTCGATGAAACCCATGCCGCCATGGACCTGGACTCCGAGGCTGGCCACCTCGACCCCGACGTCGGTGCCATAGGCCTTGACCAAAGGCGTCAAAAGATCGGCGCGCGCCTTCGCCTCGGAATCGCCGAGGCTCGCGCGGTCGGTCTGGCCGGCGGCATAATAAGCGAGTGACCGGGCGGCCTGGGTCAGGGCCTGCATCCTCAGAAGCATCCGGCGGACGTCGGGATGCTCGATGATCCGGACCGGCTCGCGGCCCGGCCCGCCGGCTCGCGCGCCCTGAACCCGCTCTTTGGCATAGGCCATCGCCGCCTGAAGGGCGCGTTCGGCGATCGAAACGCCCTGAAGTCCGACATTCAAACGGGCGTTGTTCATCATCGTGAACATCGCCCGCATCCCGCCTTGCTCCTCGCCGATCAGCCAGCCGCTGCAATCGCCCTCGTCGCCATAGGACATGACGCAGGTCGGCGAGGCGTGGATCCCGAGCTTGTGCTCGATCGAGACGCAGCGCACGTCGTTCGGCTCGCTTGGGCTCCCGTCCGGGCCGAGCCTGAACTTGGGAACGATGAACAGTGAGATCCCTCGAGTCCCTTCCGGAGCGTCGGGAGTGCGGGCGAGGACGAGATGGACGATATTGTCGGTGAGATCGTGCTCGCCAAAGGTGATGAAGATCTTCTGGCCCTTGATCCGGTAGCTGCCGTCCTCCTGCCTGACGGCCCGGGTCTTGAGAGCGCCGACGTCCGAACCGGCCTGGGACTCGGTGAGATTCATCGTCCCGTTCCACTCGCCGCTGACCAGCTTCGGGAGCCATGTCTCCTGCTGCTCGGGCGTTCCGTGATGCTTGAGCGCCTCGACCGCGGCCGGCGTCAGCATCATGATCAGCGAGAAGCCCATGTTCGCCGAGCCGAGATCCTCCATGACGACCGTGGCGAGGACGAGCGGAAGCCCCTGGCCGCCATGCTCGGGCGGTCCGGCCAATGTGCCCCAGCCGCCGTCGACATAGGCGCGATAAGCTTGCTTGAATCCGGCCGGCATGGTCACCGCGCCGTCCGCCCAGCGCGCGCCGATCTCGTCGCCGGCCCTGTTCAATGGCGCGAAGACCCCGGCGGCGAAGTCGCCCGCGCCGTCAAGGATAGCGTCTACGAGGTCTGGCGTGGCTTCCGAGAAGGCATTGTGGCCGGCAAGCTCGTCGAGCCGGACGATATGTTTGAGCAGGAAACGCTGCTCGGCGATCGGAGGCGTATAGGTCATTCGCGGCGTCCCGAGTTGCGCGTCTGGCCGCCCGGCTATAGCGCGCGGGCGTGGACGCGCAAAACCAGCCGACCCGGGTCCTGCCGGCAGGACCCGACAGCATCGCCGAAGCGGCACGGCTGATCCGGGCGGGGCAGCCGGTCGCGGTACCGACCGAGACCGTCTACGGACTCGCCGCCGACGCGACCGACGGCGAGGCGGTGGCGCGGATCTACGCCGCCAAGGGGCGGCCGAGCTTCAACCCGCTGATCGTCCATGTCCCCTCGCTCGAGCAGGCGGAGCGGATCGCGCGTTTCAGCGACGTTGCGCGCGATCTCGCCCGCCGCTTCTGGCCCGGACCCCTCACCCTGGTCCTTCCGCTTCGCCGCGACAGCGGCATCGCCTCGATCGTCACCGCCGGCCTCGGCACCATCGCTTTGCGGGTCCCCGCCCATCCGGCGATGCGCGACCTGCTGGCGGCGGCCGGCCGACCTCTCGCCGCGCCCTCGGCCAATGCCAGCGGGCGGCTCAGCCCGACACGGGCCGAGCATGTGCTGACGGGACTGGGCGGACGGATCCCCCTGATCCTCGACGCCGGACCGACCGAGCACGGCCTCGAAAGCACGATTGTCGCGATCGACGGACAGGGCGCGCGGCTGCTTCGGCCGGGACCGATCGCCGATCTCGGTGTTGCCCTCGCGCCGAATTCCTCGTCCGCGATCGAGGCGCCGGGCCAGCTCGCCGGCCATTATGCGCCGGCCAGGCCGCTCAGGCTGGACGCGACCGAACGGCAGGACGGCGAATGGCTGATCGGCTTCGGCCCGATTGCGGGTGATTCCACGTTGAGCGCGTCGGGCGCTCCGGTCGAGGCCGCCGCCAACCTGTTCGACCGGCTCCACGAGGCCGATTCCGGTCCGGCCGCCGCGATCGCCGTCGCTCCGGTTCCCGACGAGGGGCTCGGAGCGGCGATCAACGACCGGCTTCGGCGGGCCGCTTTTCGCCAGGGAGAGGGGGTCCGGACCCACTATCGGCAACGGCCATGACGTGGCAGAGAGGCGGCCATGGTTAGGAGCGAGGAGGGAGCGATGAAGATTCATCGTGACCGACGAGCGACGACAGCAGGGCCGTCTCTCCGCCGCGCCGCTTCGCGGTC
>JBKPOT010000015.1:0-109607 GCA_046733235.1 Pseudomonadota bacterium | reverse complement strand
CCTGATTACCGGCGGGACCGGCGCCGACAATCTGTGGGGCAGCGGCGGCAACGACATCTTCAACTACCGCACGACCGCGGAATCGACCTCCGCAGCCCGCGACACGGTCCACGACTTCTCGCTCGGCGACCTGCTCAACCTCTCGCCGATCGATGCGATCTCGGGCACCCCCGGCAACGACGCCTTCACCTTCATCGGCTCGGCGGCGTTCAGCAACACCGCCGGCGAGCTTCGAGCGGCCTTCTCGGGCGGCAACTGGACGGTGCAGGGTGACGTCAACGGCGATGGCATCGCCGACATCGAGTTCGTCGTGGTCGTCAGCGACGCCCACCCGATCACCGGAGGCGACTTCATCCTGTAATCAGAGGCTCCGGCTCGGCGAGCCGGAGACGCGGCTACCGAGGCAGGGATGGCGCTCTGGTCCGTCGCCGTGAGGCGGATCTGCGGCAATGAAAAAGGGGCGGCCCGATGGACCGCCCCTTGTTTGTCCGGATTACCGAAGTCGCCTGCGCCCCGGCGTCAGTCCGGCGCTCGCGGCGCCGGGATCTTATCCGAGATCGATCGATCGCAACTGCGGATCAGGAATAATTGACCCCGAGATCGGTCACGACGGTGCTGCCCTGCTCAGCCGAGCCCGCGCTCATGCGTCGGATCTCCGGACGGACCCAGTCGAGCTTCTCCTCGGCTCGGGCCTCGGGAGCGGAAACCTGATTCTCTTCGCGTGCAACAATCATGACGACCCCTTTTCGTACCTTAGTTTGGCCATCCGTAACCTCCTTTTGCGCCGAGTGTCAACGAAGCGCGATGGTACAGATGCTTAGCGGGAGTTGCCGAACAGGCCGCCCCGGCGATAGGACGCGCCGACAATGGAGAGGACTCCAGTGACCGACGACCCGATCGTAGAGCGCCGCGGCGGCCTCATTCAGACCGAAGTGGACGGCGAGCTCGTCGCTCTGCATATCGAAAACGGCTCCTGCTATGGGTTCAACCTCACCGCGACTCGCATCTGGGCGCTGATCGAAAAGCCGAAGCGCCTGTCCGAGCTCGAGCGCGACCTGATTGCCGAATTTGATGTCGATCCCCAGACCTGCCGGGAGCAGTTGCGCGAAATTCTGGAGGAGCTGAGGAGCGACGGCCTGCTCGATATCCGCCAGCCGCCCGCGGGGCGCTGACGCGGCCGGTCGTGCGCGTCCTTAGCCGGCGGGCGCCGCCCCTTCATTGCTGACATGCCGGATCCAACGCTGGCGCTCCCAGAGCGCGACCAAAGCGTCCGCACGAGCCTTCAACGCGCTGCCGCGCCGCAACAGCCGGTAATGGCCCCGCTCGGCGAGGCCGGTGGACGAGACCTCCTCGGTCTGCAGGTCGAGCGTCGTAATGACTCCGCCGCGCTCCGCCATGCCGATCGTCGAGGGCCGATCGAGATCGCCGATATATTGGAAAACCGCTTCCCGCTCCCGCCCCCGCGGGACCGAGCCGCCCGCCGCCTCCAGGATCATCGCCCGAAGGTCGGTCAGTCCCACCGGCCGCGGAATCTTCACTCCGGGCGTGCTGAACACCAATGGAATCTGGGTCTGCAGACGATTCAGAACCTGGCCGTGGCCGATATAGCCATGCTCGAACAATTCCTCGCCATGATCGCCGAGGACGACGATCACGCTGTCGTCATAGACTCCGAGGCTCTTCAGGCGAGAAGCCACCTGGCCTACCAGCCAGTCGCCATAGGCCACCCCGTTCCAATAGGTGCGGGCGACCCACTCGCGATTGGCGAAGCTGATCTCCGACCGCGGGATCAATGGTCCGGGCAACAGATGTGGCGCGCCGGGAAAATTGTAGGGGAAATGCGCGGTCTGGATGTTGAAGTAGAGGAAGGTGGGCTGCTTCCAGCTCTCGGCCGCGCCGAAATGACGGTCCATTTCCCTGAGCAGGCTCTTGCCGTCCACCAGCAGCGAAATGTCGCGCATGTAGCTCCACAGCCGCTCCCGCTGAAGCGACTTGGCGTCGATGAAGACGTCGCTGTGGCTACGCTCTCCGACCGTGGCCGCGATCCCGCCGAAATCCTCGGCCTGGCTGGAAAGCACTCCGACCCGATAGCCGTTACGCTTGAAGTCGCGGAACAGGGACTGGCGATCGTCGGCCGGCTCGAGCCTTCCGGTGAACAGGCTCTTGAGAGAATTGCGGGTGAAGCCGACATGACTGTAGGCTTCCGGAGCCCAGCTTCCCGAACGGGCCATCGCCGCGAGGTTCGGAGCGACCCGCCGCCCAGCGACCGTCTTGGTCAGGGTTTCGGCGCGGGTGCTTTCGAGCACCATCAGGATGACATGGCGCTTTTTTCCCGGGAAGGCGGGCGTCGCGACGGACTCGGCATCCCCTGAAAAAGCGAAGTCGCCCGCGAAGCCGTCTTCGTCCACGCCGTTCCCCGGTATGTCGAGAGCGAAGGGATGGCGGTCCGGATTGAACGGCGAAGCGTCGCGCTGGCTCGAATAATAGCTGTAGCCGTCGCGGTCGAAATCGCTGATCTCGCTGAGTCCCGCATAGAGCAGATAGGGCGCCAGGAACCGGTCGAGCGCCATTCGCGTGTCGCCGACCTGCTGGACCGCGTAGAGCAGCAGAGCGACCAGAAGCGCCGCGGCGGCGACGAGGCGCAAGCGGGGTCCGGGCCGGCCGGAGAGGGGAGTCGTGTCGCCGGCCTGACCCAGGCCGAGCAACCGGTAGAGGAGCACGTAAAGCAAGGCCGCGACGGCCAGGCCGACCAGCAGGAAAACGGCCTCGTCGGCGACGTAGAGCAAGGCTTCGACCAGGCTTCCGCCGCCGAGATTGCGGAGGGTCTGGAAGCTGACCGCCTCGCTGAAATAGCTCAGGATCCGGAACCGGGCGGACAGCACCGCCGCAACGGCGACGGTCACCAGGAACAGATAGTTGAAATAGAAGAGCGGCGCGCGCGACCGGCGGCCGTGGAGCAGCCGCATGATCCAGAACAGGAACAGCATCAGGAAGAATTGGGCCGCGATCAGCCCCGCGAGGAAAGAGACGGTCTCGAGCGCGGTGTCGATGGTGTGGAAGCGGCGGAAGTCGCGTCCGAAGATGGGGATCTGGCGTTCGGCGAGCGCGAGCTCGACGATGAGGGTCGAGAGCGTGACGAACAGATAGACGGCGGGGCCGATGCCGATTCTGTGCCTGCCCAGGCGAACCTGCTTCGGAAAGGTCGGTCGGGGAAAGGGCATCCCGGCGGGTTTGGCGTCCCGACGGAGCGGCCGTCAAACCCTTTCGCACCAGTCTCCGACCAGTGCGAAATGGACGAAGCGGGGGATAAGGGTTAGGCGACCGGCAAAGACGGGATATTCGCGATGACGAACAGGCAGGCATCGGGGCCGGAGGCTCCGGGGCCGCATACATGACTGCTCTCGCCGGCTATTGGAGCTTCGGCGACCCGGCCGAGGCCGCGCCGAGTTGCGAGCGGATGCTCGCGACTCAGCGGGTCTACGCGCCGGACCCGTCCGTCTGCCGGACCGAGGGGCCGGTCTCGCTCGGCCGCCGCCTTTTCGAGCTTCTCCCCGAGGACAGATTCGACCGCGGGCCGGTCGCGAAGGGCGGGCGGATCCTGGTTGCCGACGTCCGGCTCGACAATCGCGACGAGCTTATCCGGGCGCTCGGCCTGTCCGCGTCCGATTCGGACTCGATGTCGGATTCGAGCCTGATGATGCATTGCCTCGAGCGCTGGGACCTCGAGGCGCTCGACCATATGGTCGGCGATTTCGCCTTCGCCCTGTGGAAGCCCGACTCGCTCGAGCTCATCCTCGGACGCGACTTTCTCGGCCAGAGGCCGCTCCACTTCCATCGCGGCGACGGCTTCTTCGCTTTCGCGTCGATGCCGAAGGGTCTCCACGCGCTCGAGCAGATCCCGGTCAGGCCCGACCGGCAGACCGCCGCCGATTTCCTGGCATTGCTTCCCGAATCCGGGACGGGGACATTCTTCGAGGGGATCGAGAAGGTGCCGCCGGGCCATGTCGCGATCGTCACCGCGGACGGCGTGAGCATGAAGCGCCACTGGAATCCCCGAAGGACCGAGCTTCGGCTCTCCGGCCCGGAGGAATATCGCGAGGCCCTTCGCGCGCAGATGGACCAGGCGGTGCGATCGCGCCTGCGCGGCGCGCGGGGCCGGGTCGCTGCCCATCTCAGCGGCGGGCTGGACAGCGGCGCGGTCGCCGCGACCGCCGCGCGACTGCTCGCGCCGGAGAATGGCCGGGTCAGTGCTTTCACCGCGGTTCCTCGCCAGGGCTATCAAGGCGGGACAAGGGACGGAATCAGCGACGAAGGACCCCTGGCCGCCTCGGTCGCGGCGCTCTACCCGAATATCGACCATGTCCTGGTCCGATCGGGCGAACGGTCCCCCTTCGCGGGGATGGACCGCAACTTCTTCCTCTACGAGCGGCCAATGCTCAATCTCTGCAACGCGGTCTGGAGCGACTCCATCCTCGATTGCGTGAAGGAGCGCCGGCTGACCGTGCTCCTCACCGGCGCGCTCGGCAATATGAGCTTCAGCTATGACGGCATGCAGCTCCTGCCCCAGCTCCTCGCCGGATTCAGATGGGCGAGGCTGGCGCGAGAGACCTCGCTTCTCCTCGCCAACGGCACCCGCGCCGGGACGATCGCCGCTCAGACCATAGGACCCTATCTTCCCCACCGCCTTTGGCATTTGATCAGCCGGCTTCGCGGCAAGGCGCTCGACATCAGCCAGTATAGCGCGATCAACCCGGCCGGCGCCGAAGAGCGGGGAATTCGAAAACGGGCCGCGGAGCGGGGTCTGGACCTGACCTATCGCCCGCGCTCGGACCCGTTCGAGACTCGTCTCTGGGTTCTGGGCCGGGTCGATCTCGGCAATTACAACAAGGGGACGTTGGGCGGCTGGGGCGTCGACCAGCGCGATCCGACTGCCGACCGCCGGCTGGTCGAGCATTGCCTGGCGGTCCCGGCCGACCAGTTCCTCGCCGGCGGCATTCCACGCGCTTTGGCGCGGAGCGCCTTCGCCGACCGGCTCCCGCCATCGGTCCTGACCGAGCGGCGCAAGGGCTATCAGGGCGCCGACTGGCACGAAGGCCTGTGCCTGGCGCGCGGCGAGCTTCGCGAGGAGGTCGAGCGGCTTGCCGACATAGAGCTCACCGCCGAGGCGCTCGACACGGGAAGGATGGCGAAGCTGGTCGAGGACTGGCCGAGCACCGGCTGGAACAGCGACAAGGTCGTCGGCGACTACCGGCTGGCTCTGCTTCGCGGAGTTTCGACCGGCCACTTCCTGCGCAAGGCCGCCGGCTCCAATCGCTGAGATATTTACAGCGCCATGAGCAGTTCTCGCTTGTGGCATGCGGATCGCCCGCTCCAGATGCGCGCATGACCAGGGCGCCATCCGACGGCCACGGAATCAGCTTCGGCGAAGCGACCCGGACCTGGGCAAGGATCGCTTTGCTCAGCTTCGGCGGACCGGCCGGCCAGATCGCGGTGATGCACCGAATCCTGGTCGAGGAGAAGAAATGGATCGGCGAGGCCCGATTCCTCCACGCGCTCAATTTCTGCATGCTCCTGCCGGGCCCGGAGGCACAGCAGCTCGCCACTTACATCGGCTGGCTGCTGCACCGCACCCGCGGCGGGCTGGTCGCCGGCCTGTTGTTCGTTCTTCCGGGCATGGTCGCGATCATGGCTCTGAGCCTGATCTACGCCGCCTGGGGCAAGGTCGGCCCGATCGAGTCCCTGTTCTTCGGGCTTAAGGCGGCGGTGCTCGCGATCGTGTTCGAGGCGGTGCGCAGGATCGGCTCGAGGGCGCTGCGAAGCCCGGCCATGGCCGCGATCGCCGCTTCGGCCTTCATCGCCATCTTCCTGTTCTCGGTGCCGTTTCCCCTGATCGTTCTCGCCGCCGGTCTGGTCGGCTTCATCGGGGGCCGGATCAGCCTGACGGCCTTCGCCGATGGCGGCCATGGCGGGCGCGCGGACGGCTTGACCGACGCGGATTCGGCGCTCGGCGAGGCCCTGCCCGATCATGCCCGCCCCGATCTGCGCCGCTCGTTGCTCGTCTCGGCCGTCTTCCTCCTGCTCTGGCTTGCGCCGGTGGCGCTGCTTGCGGCGGTGCTCGGCCGAGGCAACGTCTTCACCGAGATCGGCATCTTCTTCTCGAAAATGGCGGTGGTGACGTTCGGCGGCGCCTATGCCGTCCTCGCTTATGTCGCCCAGCAGGCGGTCGATCATTATCGCTGGCTGGCGCCGGGCGAGATGCTCGACGGGCTCGGAATGGCCGAGACGACACCGGGGCCTCTGATCATGGTCACCCAGTTCGTCGGCTTCATGGGCGCCGCCCGCAATGCGGGGGGGCTGCCGCCTTTGCTCGCCGGCGCGCTTGGCGGCCTGCTCACAACCTGGGTGACCTTCACCCCCTGCTTCCTGTGGATCTTCCTCGGCGCTCCGTTCAGCGAGCGGCTGCGCGGCAACCCCGCTCTGGCGGCGGCGCTGGCGGCGATCACCGCCGCGGTGGTGGGGGTGATCCTCAACCTCGCTTTGTGGTTCGGTCTCCACACATTGTTCGGCACCGTCCGCGAACTCAAGGCAGGGCCGGTGACGCTGGACGCGCCGGTCGCGGCGAGCCTCGATCCGCTCGCTCTGGCGCTCACTGCGGCGGCGATGGTCGCGATCTTCCGGTTCCGGGTCGGGCCGCTCTGGGTGATCCTGGGGTCGGCCCTGGCGGGGCTCGCCCTCCGCGCCCTCTGAGCAGGTTGCCAAGAGGGGCCGCAGCGTTCATGAACCGGCCATGCTATCTCAACGGACGCGGTATACAATCCGGGCTCTGCTCCATCTTGCCGACCGGTTCGGCGAGGGGCCAGTGCAGCTCGGCGAGATCGCCGTCGCCCAGAACATCCCGCCCAAATTCCTCACCGTCATGCTCTCGCAGATGATCCGCGAAGGCCTGGTCGCGAGCCGCCGGGGGCGCGAAGGCGGCTATTGGCTGGCCCGGCCGCCTGCCGAGATCAGCTATGGCGAGCTGGTCCGGCTGACCCGCGGGTCGCTCGGCCTTCTGCCCTGCGCCAGCCGGCTCGCCTACCAGAGCTGCCGCAACTGCATCAGCGAAGACAAATGCCGGCTTCACCGGGTGATGCTGATGGTTCGGGACGAGACGGCACGGATTCTCGACGGCTTCAGCCTTGCCGATCCGGTGCCGGCCGACACGTTCGCGGCAGACGACGAGACCGTTCAGGCCTTCGCGGCGGACGGGGCGTGACCGGGCCAAGCGTCGCCGTCGTCGGCGGCGGCGCATCGGGCGCACTTCTCGCGCTCCATTTGCTCAAGGCCGGCGCATCCCGGGTCAGCCTGATCGAGCGCGAGCGCGTTCCCGGGCGGGGGGTCGCTTACTCGACCGGCCGGCCCGAGCATCTGCTCAACGTCCCGGCGCGGCGGATGAGCGCTTACCCTGCCGATCCCGACCATTTCACCCGCTGGTATGGCGAGCGCGGCGGCGATGCCGAGGCATTCGCGCCGCGAATGCTCTATGGCGACTATCTCGAGGAGCAGCTTGCCGGGGCGGGCGAGCGGCTCGAGATCGTCCGCGGCGAAGCTGTCGACATGCCATCCGAGGCTTCGGTGAGTCTCGCCGACGGGCGAACCATCGATGCGGACGCGATCATTCTCGCCCCCGGCAACTTCAAGCCGGCGACGCCGCGCGGGATCGATCCGGATTCGCTCGGCTCGCTCTGGGTCGACGATCCCTGGGCCGGGGCGTCCGTTGAAGGCCTGGCCCAGGGCGACACTGTGCTCCTGCTCGGCACCGGCCTCACCGCGGTCGACGCCATCCTCACCTTGGACGCGACCGGTTTCGGCGGGCGGATCGTCGCTTTATCCCGGCGCGGGCTGGCGCCGCGCGGCCATTCGGCACGCGAGCCGATGGGTGCGCCGGCGGAGCAACTCCCCAATGATTGCATCTCGATGCTTCGCCGGATCCGCCGGCGCTCCGAGCAGATAGGCTGGCGAAGCGCGGTTCACGAATTGCGGACCGTCACCCAGGACCTTTGGGCGTCGGCGAGCGAGAAAGAGCGGCGCCGCTTCCTGCGTCACCTGCGGCCCTGGTGGGACGTCCATCGCCACAAGATCGCTCCGGCCATCGCCGAGCGGATCGAGGCGATGCAGCAGGCCGCGAAGCTGGTCGTCGCCGGCGCCAGGCTGATCTCGGCCGAACCGGCGGACGGCCAGGCCCTGGTCCGGTTCCGGCCGCGCGGCAGCGACGGGATCGAGAGCATCAGGGTCGCCCGGATCGTCAATTGCACCGGCCCCGAAATGGACATCGTCCGTTCGGGCGAGCCTTTCCTGTCGGCGCTCCTGAGTGCCGGCCGGATTCGCCCCGACTCGCTGCGCATCGGGCTCGACGTCGATCCGCACTGCCGCACCCTCGATTCGTCGGGCCGCGCCTCCTCCAGCCTCTATGCGATCGGCCCGGTCACCCGCGGCACCTTCTGGGAGAGCGTCGCCGTGCCCGACATCAGGGTCCAGGCCGAGCGGATCGCCGCCCTGGTGACCGCTTAATTGGGGACAGTATATATTTTTCACGCCGCGAAATGCGGCCCGGACCGGGCGGAAAATATATACTGTCCCTATTAAATCAGGATCCGGAACATCGCGCCCCCGCTCTCGCTTTCGCCAAGGCCGATCGAGCCGCGATGGGCGAGGACGACCTGGCGGGCGAGGCTGAGGCCGACTCCCGTCCCCTTCGCCTTCGTGGTGAAGAAGGGCAGGAACACGTCCTTGCGCAGCGACCTGGCGACTCCCGGTCCGTTGTCGGAAACCTCGATCTGGGTGCGGCCGCCGCCGGCGAGGTCGAAGCCCATTCGCACCGCAGGTCTCTCGGCATGGCCGCGCGCCGCCTCGGCGGCATTGCGCAGCAGATTGAGAAGCACCTGGCACATCAGATCGGGATCGGCGTCGATCAGCAAAGAGTCGCGGGCGACGTCGAGGGTGAAATCGACTCCTTCGGAGGAGTCGCTTGCCCGGAACAGCGATTCGAGCTCCCGGGCCCAGGGCAGGACCTCATAGACCCGCCGGCGAAGCTCGGGCGTCCGGCTGATCTGGCGGTAGCTCTCGACGAAATTCATCACTCCGTCGGCGCGCCTCGACAGGGTCTCGACCGCGGCCCTTGCGTCGGCGACGATCTGGTCGCCGCCTTTGTCCGCCTCGGCCATCAGATCGGCGGCGGTGTGGGCGAGCGAGGTGACCGGGGTCATCGAGTTCATGATCTCGTGGGTCAGCACCCTGACCAGGTCGCTCTGCGCCGCGATCTCGACCGCGTTCAGTTCGCCCTGGATCGGCTGGACCGCGACCACCCGAACCGCTCCGCCGAGCCGGTAGACCGCTGCGGCGCTGACCATCGCGGTTTGCGGAACCGCATCGAGGGTCAGCGGGACCAGCCGCGGCGGGCCGACCGCCTCCTCGGCGAGGGTCCGGGCGAAGGCGTCGCCATAATCGCGGAAATCGTCGATCCGGACGCCCTTGTGGCGGACGAACAGGCGGCGGGCTGCCTTGTTGGTCAGCTCGACCCGTCCCTCGCCGTCGACCGTCAGCAGAGGCGTCGGCGCATCGTCGAGCACCGCCTCGAAGAATCGGCTGGTGTCGGTCAGCCGGTGGCGCTCGTCGCGAAGCGCCTTGATCCCTTCGTCGAGCGCCTCGCCGATCTCGGTGAAGCCGCTCCCCTGGCCGCGATGCGCGAAGCTTTGCGAAAGGTCGCCGAGCCGTACCGCTTCGAGGAACCGGGCGAGCTCGCGGTTGGTCCGCTGGATGAAGCGCCACAATTCGGCGAGCGCCCAGAGGAACAGGGCTCCGGCCAGAAGCCGGGCGGCGCCGAGGCCCGGCCTCCGCGCCGCCTCGAACGCCGCGAAGGCGAGCGCGACCATGACGGCGACCCGCCAGGCCAGGCCGAGGATGAAGCGGCCCCTAAAGGCCATGCTTGTCCATTCGCCGGTAAAGCGAGGCGCGGGTCAGTCCGAGCTCGGCGGCGGCGAGCGAAATATTGTAGCTGTGCTTCTTCAGCGCCTGCTCGACCATCTGCCGCTCGGCCCGCTCGAGATTGAGATCGGCTCCGACGGCGGGCGGGGTGGTGGTGCTCTCCCGGACGGGCGCCGAACGTGACAGCGAGAAATCCTCGACCGTGAACGCCCCGTTGGCGGCGAGGATCACCGCCCGCTCCGCTGCGTGGCGAAGCGCTCGGACGTTGCCGGGCCAGTCATAGGCCGAGAGCGCGGCCATCACCTCGTCGGGTATCTCGCGCGCCGGCTTGCCGTATTTCTTGGCGTAGAGGGCGACGAAATGGTCGACTAGTATGGCGATATCCTCGCGCCGCTCGCGCAGCGGCGGAAGCTCGATCTCGACCGTGTTGAGCCTGAACAGCAGGTCCTGGCGGAACCGGCGCTCGTCGGCCAGTTGCTCGGGCGGCAGATTGGTCGCCGCGATCACCCGGACGTCGATCGGCACCGGCCGGTTGGCGCCGACGGGCACGATTTGCCTCTGCTCGAGCGCGGTCAGCAATTTGGGCTGGAGGTGGAGCGGCAGGTTGCCGACCTCGTCGAGGAACAGGGTTCCGCCGTCGGCCGCCTGAAGCCTTCCGACCCGGTCGCCGCGGGCATCGGTGAAGGCGCCTTTCACATGGCCGAACAATTCGGATTCGAACAGGCTCTCGGCGACCGCTCCGAGATCGACCGAGACGAGGACATTGTCGGCCCGGCGCGAGCGGCGGTGAAGCTCGCGCGCGACCAATTCCTTGCCGGTTCCGTTCTCGCCCAGGATCAGCACATTGGCCTCGGTCGGGGCCGCGCGCTCGATCAGCGAATAGACCCGGCGCATCGCCGCCGAGCCGCCGAGCAATTGCATCTCGCCGCCCGACGCCGGAGCGGCGATCGCGACCGCGCGCTTATGCTCGCGGACCGCGGCCTGGCGCGAAGTTCGAAGCGCGGCCGCCGTCCGAACCGTCGCCAGCAACCTCTCGTTCGACCAGGGTTTCGAGACGAAGTCGGTGGCTCCGCGCTTCATCGCCTCGACCGCGATCTGCACCCCGCCATGGGCGGTGATCATCACCACCACCGCCTGGGGGTCGCGCTTCAAAATCTCGCCCAGCCAGTGGAAACCCTCGGCGGCATTGGTCGCGCCGCGGCCGAAATTGGCGTCGAGCAGGACGACGTCGGCCGGATCGCTCTCGATCGTCGCAAGCGCGTCGTCGGGCGACTGGAAGGTCGCGACGTCGTCGAACAGCTCGCGCAGGAGAAGCCGGGCCGAAAGCAGGATGTCGGGATCGTCGTCGATGATGACGCAGCGACCGAAAGCTTTTTCCCGCACCACCGCGCCCTCCTCGAGCCTTTCCCGGCAAGGCGGAATCGCCTTGCCGGATAAGAAAGGCTCTCATCAATGTCTGGAGCACTTCCCGCCGAAAACCGGAAACCACTTTTCGGGAAGTGCTCTAGCTCCTGTCCGGTTCCGGACAAACAATTTCCGTGCCAGCCGAGTCCGGGAGCGGACAGGAATGTCCGCCAGCGGACGGAGCGGCTCTGCTCCCGCGGACCGAAAAGCGCGGAAATGCGCCGCTTCCGCCACTTGGCACGGCTCCTGCTGAGAAGATCGGGCAGGGGTAATCCTTGAGGGGAGAAACAAGATGCGCACCTGGCAGGCCATTGCCGGCGGAACGATCTGGATGCTGATCGCACTTTCGATGGCGTCCGCGGCGCTTCAGCCGGTCCTGGACTCGGCGCCAGTCTCCGCCGGTGACGAGATCCGCTTCGTTTCGGTCTGCGCGGACGGCAGCTCCAATCTGCTGATGGGCTGCTCGAGCATGTATCTGTGACGATTCTTCGCCCCTCACTGTCCATCGCCGAACAGGTGCTGTCCGGAAACGGACACATTCGGGCCCCGCGCGGCGCCGATACGCGCTTTTTCGGGACCGGACGCTGGCACGATGATTGCTCGGCAATCGCGATGGGGTGGAGATGAGCGTAATTCGTATGCAATCCAGCGACAAGGAACGGCCGGCGAGCGGCGGCGCGATGGACCGGGTGGTCGAGCGCAGCGGCCTGTCCAACCGGGTCAAGATCGCTATCGGCGCGGCTTTGGCGGTCGTCGCGGCGATTCTGTTCTGGTGGTTCGCTCCGACCGCCAACAGCCAGAGCGTCGCCGCCGACCGGCTGACCATCTCGACCGTCAAGCGCGGCACGTTCGACGATTTCCTGCCGCTCCGCGCCCGGGTGACTCCTCTGGTCACCGTCTTCCTCGACGCGGTCGAGGGCGGCCGGGTCGAGAAGGTGCTGGTCGAGGACGGGGCGATGGTCCAGCAGGGCCAATTGCTCGCCGAGCTGTCCAATTCCGACCTCCAGCTCAACCTGCTCGCCCGCCAGACCGAGGTCACCCAGCAGATCAACTCGATGCGCAGCCAGGAGCTGGCTTTGTCGCAGACCCGGCTCGCCAACGAGCGGGCGATCATCGAGGCCGACCTCGTCGCCACCAAGGCGCGCCGCCAGTACGACATGCAGCGTCCGCTCGCCGAGAAGGGCTTCGTCCCCGGCAAGACGGTCCGCGACAGCGAGGACGAATATCGCTCGGCCCAGCGCCGCGCCGCGGTGCTTCGCCGGACCCAGGCCACCGACGAGAAATTGCAGTCGAGCCAGCTTTCCCAGCTTCGCGCCTCGGCGGCCTCGCTCAACGCAAGCCTCGACATCGCCCGGGCCACCCTCGACGCATTGAACCTGCGCGCTCCGGTGGCCGGCCAGCTCACCGCTTTCTCGATCCAGGTCGGCCAGTCGCTGAGCCGCGGCGAGCGGCTCGGCCAGATCGACAGCGCCGGCCGCAACAAGCTGGTCGCCAATGTCGACGAATTCTATCTCGGCCGCGTCCAGCCGGGCCAGCTCGCGACCGTCGAGGCCGGCGGCAAGACTTACCGCGCCAAGGTCGCGAAAATCTATCCGCAGGTCCGCAACGGCGCCTTCGACGTCGATCTGATCTTCGTCGGGCCCGAGCCGGCCGATCTGCAGCGCGGCCAGACCCTCCAGGTCAAGCTCACCCTCGGCGATCCGACCCAGGCCCTGCTGATCCCCTACGGCTCGTTCTACAACGAGACCGGCGGTGCGTTCGTGTTCGTCGTCGCCCCCGGCGGCGGAAGCGCGGTCAAGCGCCCGGTCCGGCTCGGCCGCAAGAACGCCGATTTCATCGAAGTGCTCGAAGGGCTGGAGCCCGGCGAGCGAGTCATCACCTCACCCTATACCGGTTTCGCCGACAAGGATCGGCTGGACCTCCAGAACTAGCGAAGGAGCCGATCAGATGCTGACCATGCGTGAGCTTAGCCGGGTGTACCGCACCGATACCGTCGAGACGACGGCGCTCGACCGGATCGATCTCGATATCGCCGACGGCGAGTTCGTCGCGATCATGGGGCCGTCGGGCTGCGGCAAATCGACCCTTCTCAACGTTTTGGGGATGCTCGACAGTCCGACGAGCGGCTCCTACGTCTTCAACGGCGCCGAGGTGGCCGGGCTCCCCGAGGGCAAGCTGGCCGACGTCCGCAAGAAGAATATCGGCTTCATTTTCCAGAGCTTCAATCTCGTCGACGAGTTGAGCGTCCGCGAAAATATCGAGCTCGCCTTGCTCTATCACGACGTCCCCGCCGCCGAGCGCCGCCGACGGGTCGAGGAAGTGATGGACAAGGTCGGCATCGCCCACCGCGCCAAGCATCGGCCGAGCCAGCTCTCGGGAGGCCAGCAGCAGCGCGTCGCCGTCGCCCGGGCGCTGGTCGGCAACCCGAAGCTGATCCTCGCCGACGAGCCGACCGGCAATCTCGACACCCAGCATGGCGAGGAAGTGATGAAGATGCTCCAGGCACTCAATCGCGAGGGCTCGACCATCGTCATGGTCACCCACTCGCCCGGCCACGCCGATTATGCCGGCCGCGTGGTCAACATGCTCGACGGCCGGATTCTCATCGAGCGCCGGCGCGCGGCATGAGGCCCGCGATCGCCCTCGCCTTACTCATCCTGCCGGCCGCGGCCGGCGCCCAGCAGGTGCTGATGTCGGAGGACGAGGGCGAGCGGCGATTCCAGCAGGAGCTCGGCTATGCCGACGCAATCGTCTCGGGCGACCTGATCTTCATGTCGGGAGTCGTCGCGGGGCAGCGCCCAGGCGAGAGTCTCGAGGCGGCCTATGAGCGGGCCTATGCGAAGATCGGGACGATCCTCGCAAGGGCCGGCGCCGGCTGGGTCGACGTCGTCGACGTGACCAGCTTCCACACCGACGTCAACGCCCAGGTCCGCGCCATGGGAGCGGTCCAGCGCCGCCATATGGGCGGCCATATCCCGGCCTGGACCGCGATCGACGTCGACCGGCTCATTCCCGACAGCGGAATTACCGAGATCAAGATCGTCGCCCGGCGTCCGGCCGCGGCCTCGAACCGATAGGAGAACAAGGGGGATGTGGCGCAACTATCTCACAGTCGGCATTCGCTCCCTCGCGAAAAGCAAGTCCTATACCTTTATCAATATGTTCTGCCTTACGATCGGGCTGGCTTCGTGCCTGCTCATCCTGCTCTTCGTGCGTCACCACCTGAGCTACGATGCCTGGTTGCCGAACGCGGACCGCGTCTACCAGATCCAGAGCGAGCGGGTCGCGACGGAGGAGCCCCCGACGCTTACCCAGAAGACCTTCCCGCCGGTCGCGGCCGCGTTGAAGAAGGATTTTCCACAGATCGAAAAGATCGCCGCCGCATGGACCACCCGTCCGATCGTGCTCAAGGATGGCCAAGCCACCTACGACGACATGCTGATGGTGGACCCGGATTTCTTCGACATATTGGAAGTGCCTTTCGTCCGCGGAAGCCGCGGCGCCGCTCTGCGCGGCGTCGACTCTTTGGTGCTCACCGAGACGACGGCGCGCAGATATTTCGGGGCCGAGGATCCGCTGGGCAAGACTCTGACCGTCGTCCGCCGCGGCTTTCCGACCGACCTTCGCGTGACGGGAATTGTCAAGGACCTGCCGGACAATACGCATCTCGCACTGACGATGGTGAGCCGCCTGTCGCCGGCCACCTTCGCCGACGACCCCGGCGCGCCGACGCGGTGGAACAGCCTGTCGACCTTTGTCTATGCTCGGCTCCGGCCGGGCGCCGATGCCGCCGCGATCAACGCCCAGCTTCCCGCATGGGAGAAGCGGACCATCCCGCCCGACAGTCCCGGCTCGGGGGAAATGAGCCGCGCTGACCGCTGGGCGCTGCACCTGGAGAATGTGCGGAACGTGCACCTCGGGCGTTTCCAGGAGAGCGCCATGACGCCCGGCAACGACCGGACGACGATCATCACCTTCGCGGTGATCGCGCTGCTCATCCTCGGCATCGCATGCGTCAACTTTACCAACCTCGCGACCGCGCGGGCGTCTCAGCGAGCGAGGGAAGTGGCGCTCAGGAAGGTCTTGGGTGCGATGCGCCGGCAGCTCATCGCGCAGTTCCTCGGCGAATCGGTGATGATCGCGGCGCTTGCTTTGCTTCTCGCTTTAGCCCTGGTCGAGGTTTCGGCGCCCGCATTCGCGGCACTCGTCGGCACCACCCTCCACCTGAATTATTTCGGACCGGGCGGGGTGCTGCTGCCGATGATCGGGCTCGCGCTGGTCGTCGGACTCGCCGGGGGGGTCTATCCGGCCTTCTACCTGTCCGGCTTCCGTCCCTCCGCCATTCTCAAGGCGAACCAGGCAAGCGGCGCGCAGGGCTCGACGCGGCTGCGCAACCTTCTGGTGGTCGCTCAATTCTCGGTGTCCATCGCGCTGATCATCTGCACCGGCGTGGTCTACCAGCAGACCCAGCATGCCCTTCATGCCGATGCGGGCTACAAGCGCGAAGGCCTGTTGGTGGTCGGAAACCTTGCGCGCGAGCCGGCACAGGAGGCCGCCGGGACGATCGCGCGCGAAGTTTCCCGGCTGGACGGCGTCGTCGCCGTCGCACGCAGCGACCTTACGCCGGCTTCGGATCGGCGCTCGACGGGGTTCGTCAAGCTGGCCGGCCGGGCGGACCCCGTCGCTCTTGGCACCTACGCGGTGGACTCGAGCTTCTTCGGCACGATGGGGATCAGGACGCTTGCGGGGCGGACCTTCTCGGAACGGTATGCGCTCGACGAGTCCAGCAAGGCGTTCGCGGACGAAACGCCTCCCGGGGCCGCCGCGAACATCGTGGTCAACGCGGCGGGCGCGAAGCAGCTCGGCTTCCCATCGCCGGCTGCCGCCGTCGGCGCTCAGGTTAGCATCGGCGACATCGCGGCCACGATCGTGGGTGTCGTCGCCGACGTGCAATACCGCTCGGTGCGGGAAGAGATCGAGCCGCTCTACTATCGCATGACCGACACCGGTCTCGGTAACCTGGTCGTCCGATACTCCACCGGCTCGCCGAGCAACCTCGTTGCCCGGATCGGAGGGATCTGGCGCGGCCGGGCCCCCGACGTCCCGTTCGAACCCGTCTTCGTCGAAGATGCCGTCGCGAAGCTTTACAACGCGGAACAAGCCCGGAGCCATGTCTTCGCCGTCGGCGCCATGCTCGCGATAATTATCGGCTGCCTCGGTCTCTATGCTTTGGCTGCCTTCACCGCCGAACGGCGCACAAGGGAGATCGGTCTTCGCAAGGTGCTCGGCGCGCGCGCCTCGGACATCGTTCGGCTTCTCCTCTGGCAATTCTCCAAGCCGGTGATCGTCGCCAATCTGATCGCCTGGCCGATCGCCTGGTGGGTCATGCGCGACTGGCTGAACGGGTTCCAGGACAGGATCAGCCTCGATCCCGCTTTGTTCGTCGGCGCGGGCATCCTCGCCCTCGCCATCGCGGCCGCGACCATCATGGCGCACGCTCTGAAGGTCGCCCGCGCCAACCCGATCCACGCCCTCCGCTACGAGTAGGAGAAAGGTCATGTGGCGCAATTATCTGACCGTCGGCATCCGCGCCCTCGCCAGGAACAAGACCTATTCGGCGATCAACATATTGGGCCTCGCGCTCGGCCTCGCCGCCTGCATGCTGATCCTTTTGTTCGTTCGCTACGAGCTCTCCTACGATAAGGCGCTCCCCGATTCCGAGCGCGTGTTCCAGCTTCAGGAATGGCCCGATCCGCAGCCCGGCGAACCGGCCGGCGGCGGGACGATGACGTCGATCGCGTCGGCAATGGCGCTCCGCAAGGATTTCCCCGAGATCGAGCGGCTCGTCTATGTCGGCAACAACCGCCCGACCATCATCCAGGACGGCCAGGCGACGACGTCCGACCATTTCGTCTATGTCGACGGGCCGCTCTTCGACGTCCTCCAGCTTCCCTTCCTGCGCGGCGACCGGCGCACCGCGCTCGCCGGACCGGGCTCGCTCGTCCTGACCGCGAGCGAGGCTGCGAAAAGGTTCGGGACCAGGGATCCGATCGGCCGGACCCTGACCCTGCTCGAGGCGGGCAAATCGATCGATTATCGGGTCACCGGAGTGGTTGCGGATCCGCGCCACAGCCATCTCGCTCTGTCGGTCATCGCCCGCTACGACCCGGCGACCTATTGGGCGAGCAACCCGGATTACATCACCCAATGGCTGCCCAAGAACGGCTGGGCCTATGTCAAGCTGAGGCCCGGCGCCGACGTCGCTTCGATCACCAGCCGGATGGATGCCTGGAAGAAGCGCAACATCCCGGACCAGATGGTCGGCGGCAAGCGCTACAATCCCGGCGAGGACCGCGACTGGAAGCTGGTCAACGTCCGCGACCTCCATCTCGGCACCGCCCAGCGCGGGGCGATGAGTCCCGGCAACGACATGCGGACAATCGCCACCTTCGCGATCATCGCTGTGATGATCCTCGGCGTGGCGGTGATCAATTTCACCAACCTTTCGACCGCGCGCGCCGGCCAGCGCGCCCGCGAGGTCGCTCTGCGCAAGGTCGTCGGAGCATCGCGCCGACAGCTGATCGTCCAGTTCATCGGCGAATCGATCCTGCTCGCCGGGCTTGCCATGCTTCTCGCTCTGGCCCTGGTCGAGATGCTGCTGCCATCGCTCAACCATTTCCTCCAGGCCGACATGCGCATCGTCTATCTCGGCGAGGAGGGACTGCTGTCGCCGGCCGTCGCTCTGGTCTTCCTGGTCGGCGCCGCGGGCGGCCTCTATCCGGCATTCTATTTGTCGCGATTCCAGCCGGCGCGGGTGCTCAAGGCCAATCTCGGCTCGACCGAGACTGGGGGCGCCGGCCGGCTTCGGAGCCTTCTCGTCATCGTCCAGTTCGCGGTGTCGATCGGCCTCTTGATCTGCACCGCAATCATTTACGCGCAGACCGTCTACGCCCGCACCGCAGATCCGGGCTATCGCCGCGACGGCCTCATCCAGATCGACAATGTCTCGAGGCGCTCGATCCGGCCGGTGATGGGAACCCTTCTTCACGAGATCGGGGCGATCGAAGGCGTGAAGTCGGTCGGCCGCTCGACCATCGGGGTCGCCACCTTCCCGATGGAAAATCTGATGGTCCAGGCGCCGGGCGCGGCGGAGGGATTCGAGCTCAACGAATATCGGGTCGACACCCATTTCTTCGAGACGATGGGAATCCCGTTCGCTGCCGGCCGCAACTTCGTCGAGGGGCGGGCGATGGACGACAGCACGCTCGAGGGTCTGCCGCCCGAACCGGCAGCGATCAGCGCTCTCGCCCATCGCGGCTATAGCGCGGTCATCAATTCATTCGCCGCAAAGAGCCTCGGCTTCGCCCGCCCGGCCGATGCGGTCGGCAAGGTGCTGATGGCCGACGACGGCGACGTCGAGGCGAACGGCCGGACTCCGGTCACCATCGTCGGAGTGGTCCGGGATTCGCGCTTCCGCTCGATCCGCGAGCCGGTCGAGCCGATCATCTTCGTCTACGACCGCTATCAGCCCAACTGGCTCCTGGTCCGCTACGAAGGTTCGCCCAATGCCGTCCGCGCCGGGATCGAGAAGGTCTGGAAGCGGATCGCGCCCGACGTTCCGTTCGACGCCAAGTTCAGCGACGACATCGTCCGCGACCTCTACGATTCCGAGGCCGCCCGAGCCGACATCTTCGCCGCTTTCTCGGGCCTCGCGATCGTCATCGGCTGCCTCGGCCTGTTCGGCCTCGCCTCGTTCACCGCAGAACGGCGAACCAAGGAGATCGGCATCCGCAAGGTCGTCGGCGCCCGCACCCGCGACATCGTCGCCTTGCTGGTCTGGCAGTTCAGCAAGCCGGTGCTCGTCGCCAATCTGATCGCCTGGCCGGCCGCCTGGTGGGCGATGCGCGACTGGCTGAACGGGTTCGACGACCGGATCGCGCTCGGCCCGAGCCCGTTCGTCGCCGCCGGGCTTCTGGCCCTGGCCATCGCCGTCGCGACGATCGCCGCCCACGCGGTGCGGGTCGCCCGGCTCAACCCGATCCACGCCCTCCGCTACGAGTAGGAGAGAGCTCATGTGGCGCAATTATCTGACCGTCGGCTTCCGGGCTCTGGCCAAGAACAAGACTTACGCCTTCATCAACATATTCGGCCTGGCGATCGGGATGGCCGCCTGCCTGATGATCCTGCTCTTCGTCCGCTACGAGATGAGCTACGACCGCTGGATCCCCGGATTCGAGGACAGCTACCAGATCCAGACCTGGTCCAAGTCCAGCGAGACCGGCGAGGAGCGCCAGGACCAGATGACCAATTATTCGGCCGGGCCGGCGCTCAGGAAGGATTTTCCGCAGATCGAGAAGACGGCCTATGTCTTCAACACCGATCCGGTCTTCTTCGACCGTGGCAAGGCTTCCTCGACCAAGAGTTTCTTTTTCGTCGACGAGAATTTCCTCGACGTCGTCCACCTCCCGCTGTTGAGCGGAAGCGCCTCGGCGCTCGGCCAGGTCGGCAATGCCGTGATCGCTCGGGCCGAGGCGATCAAAAGGTTCGGCACCGATCAGGTCCTCGGCCGGACCTTCACTTTGATCAGCCGCGGCAAGAAGATGGACTTCAAGATCGTCGGGATCATGAAGGACCTTCCGAAAAACTCGCATCTGCGAATGAGCGCATTGCTGCGGATCGATTTTCCCTCTTACTTCGTCAACGAGCCGCGATTCTTCGAATGCTGGGGATGCCAGAGCGGCTGGATCTATGCGCGGCTTCGGCCCGGAACCGATCCCAGGACGATCGAGCGGCAGCTTCCCGCCTGGGAGAAGAGGAACGTCCCCGACGATAATGCGGGCGAGGTCCGCTACAACGCCGGAGACGATTCCGACTGGCACTTCGCCAATGTCGGCGATGTCCATCTCGGCCGCGCTCAGAGCTCGACCATGACTCCGGGCAACGATCGGACGACGATGGTCACCTTCGCGATCATCGCCTTGCTGATCCTGGGCATGGCGGTGGTGAATTTCACCAACCTCGCGACGGCCCGGGCGAGCCAGCGGGCGCGCGAGGTCGCGCTTCGCAAGGTGCTCGGAGCCAATCGACGCCAGCTCGTCGCCCAGTTCATCGGCGAATCGATCATCGTCGCGATCCTCGCCATGCTGATCGCTCTGGCGCTCGCCGAGTTGCTTGTGCCGCCCTTCGCCGCCTTCCTCGATGCCGACATCAGGCTGACCTATTTCGGCCCTGACGGGATCGCCCTTCCGGTGATCCTGCTGGTTCTGGCCGTCGGCGTTCTCGGCGGCCTCTATCCGGCCTTCTTCCTGTCGAGGTTCCAGCCGGCCCAGGTGCTCAAGGCCAATCAGTCAGCGGCCGAGACTCCGGGTTCCGGGCTGTTGCGAAGCATCCTGGTGGTCGGCCAGTTCGCTGTGTCGATCGGCCTCATCATCTGCACCGCGATCGTCTACGGCCAGACCGTCTACGCCCGGACCGTCGACCCGGGCTTCAAGCGCGACCACATCCTCCAGGTCGACGAGCTTGGCCGCGCCCAATTGTTCGGCAAGGAGGAGATGATCGCCGAGCGCACCCGCAAGGTGCCCGGAGTCGAATCGGTCGGCCTCACCACGATCGGGGTCGCCACCGACAATGCCAACAATACCGGCGTAATGGTGCCGGGGCGGAGCGAACCGGCTTCGATCGGAATCTACCCGGTCGACGAGGGCTTTTTCGACGCGATGGGATTGAAGCTCGTTGCCGGCCGCTGGTTCGACCCTTCGCGTCTCACCGACGACATGACCCTGCCTTATCCCGCTCAGGACGCGCCGCAGCTGGCGCTCATTACCCGCGGGGTCAATATCGTGATCAACGAGCTTGCGGCGCGGCGGCTCGGCTTCAAGAACCCGGCCGACGCGGTCGGCAAGACCTTCAAGGCGGCGCTGATCGAGAATCGCCTCGGCCTCGTCCCGGCGACGATCGTCGGCGTCGTCGCGGATTCGCGGTTCCGGTCGGTCAAGGTGCCGGTCGATCCGATCATGTTCGTGAACTCGAACAGCGGTCTGACCTACATGATCGTCCGGTTCCGGGGCGATCCGGCGGCGGTCCGGGCCGGGGTCGATCGGGTGTGGAGGGGAGTCACCAACGAGGTGCCGTTCAACGCCAAATATAGCGATGACATTATCGGCGAGCTCTACAAGGCCGAGGATGCGCGGGCGAAGACCTTCGCCGCCTTCGCCATCCTTTCCGTGATCGTCGGAGCGCTCGGCCTGTTCGGGCTCGCCGCGTTCACCGCCGAACGCCGAACCAAGGAGATCGGCATCAGGAAAGTGCTCGGAGCGCGGGTCCGCGACATCGTCCGGCTGCTCGTCTGGCAATTCTCCAAACCGGTCATCGTCGCCAATCTGATCGCCTGGCCGGCGGCCTGGTGGGTGATGCGCGAGTGGCTGAACGGCTTCGACACGCGGATGGCCCTCGGCCCGGCGCCGTTCGTCCTTGCCGGCGGTCTCGCTCTGGCGATCGCCATCGTCACCGTCGCCGGCCACGCCATCAGGGTGGCGCGCTCCAATCCCATCCACGCGCTCCGCTACGAGTAGGACAGGCCATGTGGCGAAACTATCTGATCGTCGGCGTCCGCAACCTCGCCAGGAGCCGCGGCTATGCGCTGATCAACATTCTCGGTCTCGCCCTCGGGCTCGCCGCCTGCCTTCTGATCCTGCTCTATGTCCGCTACGAGACCAGCTACGACAAATGGCTCCCGGACAGCGATCGGATCTTCCAGGTCCAGGCGACCTGGCACGAGCCCGGCCAGCCGATTACGCCCAATCAGAGCAGCCCTCTGCCGGTGCGCGAGACGATCGCGAGCGGATTCAGCGCGATCGACGCGGTGACCATCGTCCAGCCCGGACGGCTCTCGACGGTTCGCGACGGCCAGCCGGTCTTCGTCGACGCCGTCGTCGTCGATCCGAGCTTCTTCGACATCTTCAAGCTCGACTTCCTGCGCGGCTCGGCGGCGACCGCTTTGCCCAATATCACCTCGGTGGTGCTGACCGAGAGCGAGGCGATCAAGCAGTTCGGGACCAGCGACGTGCTCGGGCGAACGATCACCGAGCAGGCCGGCGACACCCGCCGCGACTATAAGGTGACCGGGGTCATCAAGGACCTGCCGAAGAACAGCCATATGAAGCTGGCGACGATCTTCCGCTTCGATCCCCACGCTTATGACGACGTTCCTCCGGCCTTCAAAAGCTGGGGGACGATGGGCCAATATCATTATGTCCGGCTTCGCTCGGCCGGCGATGCGGCGGCGATCAACGCCGCTCTCCACGCCTGGGAAAAGAGGGTCATCCCGACCGAGACCTCGGACGGCAAGGCAAGGAGCCGCGCCGACATCATGGACCTGAAGCTGGTCAACGTCGCCGACGTGCATCTCGGCGAGGCGCAGATCTCGGCGGCGACTCCGGGCAACGATTCGCGAACGGTCGCGACCTTCGCGGTCATCGCCGTCCTGATCCTGGTCATGGCCTGCATCAACTTCGTCAATCTCGCCACCGCGCGCGCCGGTCAGCGCGCCCGCGAGGTCGCTCTCCGCAAGGTGCTGGGCGCCTCGCGCCGCCAGCTGATCGTGCAATTCCTCGGCGAATCTCTGCTCATCGCCGCGATCGCGATGCTGATCGCCTTGAGCGTCGCCGAGCTCGCCACGCCCTATCTCGCGCGCTTCCTCGACATGGCTCTCAACATCGAATATTTCGGAAGCAGGGGCGTGCTTCTGCCTGCTTTGCTGCTGGTCATCCTCGTCGGGCTCGCCGGCGGCCTCTACCCGGCCCTCTATCTGTCGCGATTCCAGCCGGCGCGGGTGCTCAAGGCCAATCAAAGCGCGGCCGAGACCCAGGGCTCGGGTCGGCTTCGAGCGATCCTCGTCGTCACCCAGTTCGCCATCTCGATCGGCCTGATCGCCTGCACCGCGATCGTCTATTCACAGACCCGCTTCGTCCAGAATTTCGATCTCGGCTTCGAGCGCGAGGGCCTGATCCAGGCGCGCGGCGCCTGGACCCTGACCGACCGCGGCACCTACGATTCCTTCCGCCGCGAGCTGATGCGCCAGCCGGGGATCGTCGCGGTCGGCCGAACCAATTTGCAGGCGGTAGGAGCGACCAACAAGACGATCCTCGACGTCAGGCTGCCGGGCGCGACCGAACATGTCGACATGGGCTTCTACCGAGTCGACCCCGAATATTTCCCGACTCTCGGCACGCGCCTGCTCGCCGGGCGATTGCTCGACGAGCGCCATTCCAACGATCTGATCGTCCGGCCGCCCGATGGCGCGGCGGCGCAATCGGGTCCGGATCTCGCCGCGCGCGGACTCAACATCGTCGTCAATCGCAAGGCCGCCGCCTTGCTCGGCTTCGCCGATCCCGCCGCAATCCTGGGCCGCCAGGCGATGGTGACCGTCGACGGCGGCGCCCCGGTGCCGTGCACGATCGTCGGGATCGTCGAGGATACAAGGATCCGGACCGCCCGCGACGAGATCGAGCCGATCATCTTCAGCTACGATCCGACCCGGACCAGCTTCCTGATCATCCGCTACCGGGGAGTCGAGCCGGCCACTGCAATGGCCGGCTTCCGCAAGGTGTGGGGCCGGTTCCTTCCCGACCTTCCGTTCGAGGGCGAGTTCGCCGAGGATCTGATCGCCGAGCTCTACCAGCGCGAGCGCGCCCAGGGCGCGATCTTCGCCGGCTTCGCCGGTTTCGCGATCCTGATCTCCTGCCTCGGCCTGTTCGGGATGGCGAGCTTCACCACCGAGCGGCGGACCAAGGAGATCGGAATCCGCAAGGTGCTCGGCGCTCGGATCCGCGACATCGTCCGCCTGCTCGCCTGGCAATTCTCCAAGCCGGTGATCATCGCCAATATCATCGCCTGGCCGGTCGCCTGGTGGGCGATGCGCGACTGGCTGAACAATTTCGACGCTCGAATTCCGCTCGGACCGGGTCCGTTCGTCATGGCCGGCCTGATCGCCCTGGCGATCGCGATCGGCACCGTCGCCGGGCACGCCTTCCGGGTCGCCCGTCTCAACCCGATCCACGCTCTCCGCTACGAATAGGACCCCGAATCATGTGGCGCAATTATCTGACCGTCGGCCTTCGGGCCCTGGCCAAGAACAAGACCTACGCCTTCATCAACATAATCGGGCTCGCACTCGGCCTCGCCGCCTGCCTGCTGATCCTGCTCTACGTCCGCTACGAGACGAGCTACGACCAGTGGCTTCCCAATTCGGAGAATATCTACCAGTTCCAGACCCTCTACCGCGACAAGCAGAGCGGCGAGGAGCAGAACCTCCAGATGGCGTCCTTCGTCTCGGGACAGGCGCTCAAGAAGGATTTCCCGCAGGTCGAGAAGCTGGTCTACGCCAGCGGCGGCGGATTCACCGTCATCCGCAACGGCGAGGCGATCGCGGTCGAGAACAGCTCGCAGGTCAGCGGTCCGTTCTTCGACGTTCTGCCGCTGCCGCTGGTGCGCGGCGATGCCCGGACGGCGCTCGCCCAGGTCGGCTCGGTCGCGCTGTCCGAGACCCAGGCGCGCAAGCTGTTCGGAGCGGAGGACCCTTACGGCAAGACTCTGACGGTGATGCTTCGCGGCAAGGCGGTCGACCACCGGGTCACCGCGATATTCAAGGATCTGCCGAAGAACTCGCACATGCGGTTCAACATGCTCGTCCGCTACGATCCGGTGACGTTCAACGCGGAGAATCCCGATTTCCTCACCCAATGGGGCTGGCAATCGGGGTGGTATTATGCGGCGCTCCGGCCCGGCACCGATCCCAGGACGATCCACGATCAGATGCCGGCCTGGGAAAAGCGCAATATCCATGACGAGACATTCGGCGACCGGGTCTACAATGCCGGCGACGAGCAGGATTATCGGCTGGTCAACGTCCGCGACGTGCATCTCGGCAAGGCCCAGGACGGCGCCGCCGTCCCCGGCAACGACCGGCGCACGATCGTCACGTTCGGGATCATCGCCGCCCTCATCCTCGGCATGGCCTGCGTCAACTTCACCAATCTCGCCACCGCCCGAGCGAGCCAGCGCGCCCGCGAGGTCGCCCTGCGCAAGGTGCTCGGCGCCAACCGCAAGCAGCTCATCGTCCAGTTCCTCGGCGAGTCGATGCTGGTCGCGATCCTGGCGATGATCGTCGCTCTGGCCATGGTCGAGCTGCTCCTTCCGCCCTTCTCGCGATTCCTCGATGCCGATCTCGCAATGACCTATTGGGGTGCGGGCGGCGTTCTTCTGCCCGTCCTCGGCCTGATCCTGCTGGTCGGCGCCGCCGGGGGGATTTATCCGGCTTTCTACCTGTCGCGCTTCCAGCCCGCCCAGGTGCTGAAGGCGAACCAGAGCGCGGCTGAGAGCGGCGGCACCGGCATGCTTCGAAATCTGCTGGTCATCGCCCAGTTCGCGGTATCGATCGGCCTGATCATCTGCACCGCGATCGTCTACGCCCAGACCGTCTACGCGCGCACCGTCGATCCGGGCTACAAGAGAGACGGGCTGATCCAGGTCGAAGGGATCGGGCGCCGTCAGATCGTGCCGATCGCCGACACGATGGTCCGCGAGGTCGAGCGGGTCCGCGGCGTGGTTTCGGTCGGACGGACCAATATCGGCATCGCCACCGGGAACAGCTCGAGCACCGGAGTACAGGTGCCGGGCATTGCCGAGCCGGTCACCATCGGCACCTATGCGATCGATTACAAATTCCTCCCGACCATGGGCGTGAAGCTGCTCGCCGGCCGGATGTTCGACGAAGCGCGGCCGATGGACGATTCGACCACGCCATTTCCCGAAGTGCCCGATGCCGAGCGCGCCCTGGTCGCTCGCGGCGCGAACATCGTCATCAACGAGCTCGCCGCCAGGAAGATGAATTTCCGATCGCCCGCGGACGCGGTCGGACGGCAGGTCAAGATGGGCTATGACGACGAATATGGCGGAGTGCTTCCGGTGACGATCATCGGGGTCGTCCAGGACAGCCGTTTCCGATCGGTCCGCGAGCCGATCGACCCGATCATGTTCCGGATCAACAAGACGAACTTCGGGGAAATGCTGGTCCGCTACAAGGATTCCGATCCGCGCCGGGTCCGCTCCGACATCGAGCGGATCTGGAAACGGCTGGTCCCCGACGCGCCGTTCCAGGCCGATTTCGGCGAGGACATTATCGGCCGGCTGTACAAGGGCGAGGACGCTCGGGCCCGGACCTTTGCCGCCTTCGCCTTGCTCGCCGTCATCGTCGCCTGCCTCGGCTTGTTCGGCCTGGCCGCGTTCACCGCCGAGCGCCGGACCAAGGAGATCGGGATCAGGAAGGTGCTCGGCGCTCGAAGCCGCGACATCGTCCGATTGCTCGCCTGGCAATTCTCCAAACCGGTGATCATCGCCAATCTGATCGCCGCGCCGGTCGCCTGGCTCGCGATGAGCGACTGGCTGAACGATTTCGATGCCCGGATCCGCATCGGCCCGACGCCGTTCCTGCTCGCCGCCGGGATCGCTCTCGTCATCGCGATCGGCACCATATCCGGCCACGCCGTACGGGTGGCCCGGGCCAATCCGATCAATGCTCTGCGCTACGAATGAGGAAGTGGGAATGATCGTCACCGCATTGATCTGGACCGGCGGAGCATTGGCCGCGATCGCCATGCTCTGCATTGCCGGCCTCAGCGCCTGGCGCGGCTGGCTCGAGCTTCGCCGCGACGAGCTGGCGACGGCGCGACCCACCGAGGAGGCCGAAGCGCAAACCGGAGCGCGGATCGAAATGGCCGATGTGCGCGAGCGGCTCCGCAAGCTCGAGGCGATCGCCCGCGGCGTAGACCTCTAGCCGGGACCTTTACACCGCCGCCGATCATTGATTGAGGAGGTCGGGCCGGGTCGGAGGTCGAGTGGCGAAGCAAAGATTGAAAATCGGCAGCCGGCTGCTGATCGGCGGGATCGCCGGATTCGTCGGAACGATGGCGATGACCGGCGCGATGCGGCGCATGCATCGCCGCCTGCCGCCCAGCGAGAGCTACCCCCTCCCGCCCCGCGAGATCGTCGATTCGGCGGCGGAGAAGAGCGGCATCCCTCTGCCGGGCGAAGTCGCCAAGGATGTCAGCACCGCCGCCCATTTCGCCTACGGCGCCGCGGTCGGCGCGGTGATCGGGGCGCTCAACCCGGCGCCGTCGAAGAAAAGCGGCGCTCTCGCCGGGGCGGCGGTGTGGCTCGCCTCCTACATGGGCTGGATTCCCGCGGTCGGGATCCTCGATCCGGCAACCAGGCATCCGGTTCGCCGCAACGGCCTGATGATCGCCGCCCATCTCGTCTGGGGCTGGTCGACCGCCGCTGCGATGCGCGAGCTCGTCGCGGCCCGCGAGACCATGCTCGGCCCGGGCCCGGACAAGGATAAATAGGGACAGTATATATTTTTCCGGACGCCGCGCCGAAAAATGGGGACAGTATATATTTTTTCCGGACGGCCTGGGGGCGGATCAGCCGCGTTGAAAAATATATACTGTCCCCATTTTCTCAATCCACGTGCGGGCTGAGATTGGGCGGGTCGCTCGCCGGAAAGCTCTCGTCGGCCGCCTGGTCGACCTTGTCCCAATCCTCGGGCGGATCGCGCATCGCGTCGGGGCCGGCCGAGCGGGCGGCGCCCGACTCGCCGACCGCGCCATGGGCGCCGGTCCCGGCCAGAGCGGGACGGCCGCTCAATTCCTCCTCGCCGCGCCGCCGCCACAGGCGGGTGACGAGATAGCCCACTCCGCCCACCGCCGCCGCCACCGCGCCGAGGATCGCCGCGCCCCTCTTGCTGACGGCCATGGTCAGGCCTCCGTCATCGTCGCCGGCTCGGCCGGCGGCAGGCCTTCGCTCTCGGCGCGCTGAACCAGCTCCGCCTTGCGCGCGGCCATCTTCTCGCCGAGCGCCTCGAGATCGACGTCGGTCGCCCGCGCCTGCTGGAAGATGTTGCCGCGGATCTTCTCTTCCTCCTCGACATGGTGCTCGATCTGCTCCTTCAGCACCTTGACCTTCGCCTCGTAGAAGCTGTCGTCGGCATCGCCCGCCTCGATCTCGTTGATCAGGAGCTTGGCGCCGTCGTGCTCGACATAGGCTTCGTCGAGATCGTCATCCTCGATCTTGCCGCGAAGCGCCGGATAGAAAATCTCCTCCTCGATCATCGCGTGGATCTTCAGCTCCATGCAGATCTGCCGGGCGATCTGCTGCTTGCGGCCCTCGCCGCTCGCTTTCTCGAACTGCTCGAACAGCCCCTCGACCTTGCGATGATCTTCCATCAGCAGATGGGTCGCGTCCTGCCTGCCTTCATTTGCCATGCTTGCCTCCTATTTGTCTCTGGAACATTCGGGGCGCCGCGCCGGTTCCGCGCCCGAAAGCCCGCCTGGAGAAGGATTTGAACGACACCGAGACTCTTTCGCCTGTCCTCCCCAACGAGACCGAGGAGGCGACCCGCCGGCTTCTGGCCAAGGCCAGCGAGCGGGGGCTGATGCTGGCGACGGCGGAGAGCTGCACCGGCGGAATGCTCGCGTCGCTCCTGACCGACGTCCAGGGGGTCGCCCACGCCTTCGATCGCGGCTTCGTCACCTATACCGAGGAGGCGAAGAGCGAGATGCTCGGAATCCCGGCGGAGCTGATCGAGCGCGAAGGAGCGGTCTCGAGGGCGGTCGCGATCGCCATGGCCGAGGGTGCGCTGGCGCATTCGCGGGCCAATATCGCGCTGTCGATCACCGGTTTCGCCGACAGCGGCGACGAACCGGGTCTCGTCCATTTCGGCTGCGCCCGCGCCGGCCGCGCCACCGCCCACCGCGAGGAGCATTTTGGTCCGGTCGGAAGAGGTGCTACCCGTATCGCCTGCATGACGGTAGCGATCGAGATGATGACGGAGATGCTGTGAAAGCGGGGAAGGGCAAGGCGCCGTTCGAGGCGATCCACCGCCACGGCTTCGTCCGGGTCGCGGCGGCCAGCCCGACCGCCTCGTCGGGCGACGTCGCGTTCAACGTCGAGCAGGCGATCGCGCTCGCGAAGCAGGGCGCCGAGCGCGGCTGCGACCTGCTCGTCTATCCCGAGCTCAACATCTCCTCCTACGCGGTCGACGATCTGTTCATGCAGGAGGCGTTCCTCGACGCCGCCGAGCAAGGCATCGCCGAGTTTTGCGAAGCGACCAAAGGCCTCGCGCCGGTGCTGGTGATCGGAGCGCCGCTCCGCCGCAACGGCCGGCTCTACAATACGGCCCTGGTGATCGCGCGCGGCCGGATCCTCGGGGTCGTTCCGAAAAGTTTCCTGCCCAATTACCGCGAATATTATGAGAAACGCTGGTTCGTTTCCGGGATCGGCCTCGAGGGACTCGACATCGAGGTGGCGGGCCAGTCGGCTCCGTTCGGTCCCGACCTCCTGTTCGCCGCCGACGATCTCGACGACTTCGTCTTCCACGTCGAGATTTGCGAGGATTATTGGGCGCCTCAGCCGCCTTCGACGGCCGGAGCGCTCGCCGGCGCATTGATCCTGTGCAACCTCTCGGCCTCGAACATCACGATCGGCAAGGCGGACGAGCGCAAGATGCTCTGCGCCGCCCAGAGCTCGCGCTGCTGCGCGGCCTACCTCTATGCCGCGGCGGGTCCGGGCGAGAGCACCACCGATCTCGCCTGGGACGGCCAATGCTCGGTCTACGAGCTCGGCGAGCTGCTCGCCGAATCGAACCGTTTCGACATGGCACCCGAGCTGTGCGTCGGCGACGTCGACGTCCAGCGGCTCCGGCTGGAGCGGATGCGGATGCCGACCTTCAACGACAATGCGGTCGCCGCCGGCCATCCGGAGAAACGGGTCCGGAGGATCGCCTTCGAGCATCGGCCCGCGTTCAGGGATATCGGCTTCGAGCGGAGTCTTCGCCGGTTCCCGTTCGTTCCGAACCGGCCCCAGCTTCTCGACCAGGATTGCTACGAGGCGTTCAACATCCAGGTCCAGGGCCTCGCCAAGCGCTTCACCACCACCAGCGGCAAGCATCTCGTCATCGGCGTCTCCGGAGGCCTCGATTCCACCCATGCCCTGATCGTCGCTGCCAAGGCCTGCGACATGCTCGGACTTCCGCGCTCGACGATCCTCGGCTTCACCATGCCGGGCTTCGCCACCTCCGGCACGACCAAATCGAACGCCTGGGCTCTGATGAAGGCGCTCGGCGTGGTCGGCGAGGAGATCGACATCAAGCCTGCGGCGATGCAGATGCTGAAGGACATGGGCCATCCGTTCGGCCGCGGCGAGCCGGTCTACGACATCACCTTCGAGAACGTTCAGGCGGGGCTTCGGACCGACTATCTGTTCCGCCTCGCCAATCAGCGCGGCGGCTTCGTCGTCGGCACCGGCGACATGAGCGAGCTCGCGCTCGGTTGGTGCACCTACGGAGTCGGCGACCATATGAGTCATTACGGGGTCAATGCCGGAGTCCCCAAAACCCTGATCCAGTATCTGGTGCGCTGGGCGGTCAAGACCGACCAGTTCGACGCCGGGACCGACCGCATCCTCACCGACATCCTCGACACCAGGATCTCGCCCGAGCTGGTGCCCGCCGACGACAAAGGCGAGATGCAAAGCACCGAGGACCTGATCGGCCCCTACGAGCTCCACGATTTCTTCCTGTTCCACATCCTCCGCGCCGGCCAGAAGCCGAGCAAGGTCGCGTTCCTCGCCTGGCAGGCATGGCACGACGTGAAGGCGGGACGCTGGCCGGCCGACTATCCCGAGCATCACAAGCGCGCCTACGATCTGCCGACGATCCGCAAATGGCTCGAGATTTTCCTGACGCGTTTCTTCCAGACCAGCCAGTTCAAGCGATCGGCCCTGCCCAATTCTCCGAAGGTTTCGATGGGCGGAAGCCTCAGTCCGCGCGGCGACTGGCGGGCGCCATCGGACGGGACCGCCGCTCCCTGGCTGGCCGAGTTGAGGGATTCGCTCGGCAAGTAATGGCCGGGTCCGGTACTGAAACGATCCGGCTCTTCCCTGATACAGATTAGCTAGATTCCTGAGGAGGCGGTGGAACTTTGCTGCGCTGCAACGTGTTGCACATAAGTCCTTCTAATCAGGGTGTAACCATTGATCAGCCAATCCGCCGCCTCCGTGCTGGGGCAGAGTCAGTCCGCGCCCCCGCTTCATGACGATCACGTCCTCATCTGCTTTTCCCACCTGCGTTGGAACTTCGTCTTTCAGCGTCCCCAGCATCTGATGAGCCGCTTCGCGGAAACGCGGCGGGTCATCTATTGGGAAGAGCCCGAGGCGGCCTTGCCCGAATGCGAGCCCGCGCTCGGCGTTCGGACCTGCGCGGAGACCGGAGTCATCGTCGTCACGCCTTCGCTTCCGGACACACTGGGCGAAGACGAGCGGGATTCGACTTTGAGAGCGTTGCTCGACGCCTTCATCGCGGGCGAGAAGGGACCCTTCGTCCGCTGGTACTACACGCCGATGATGCTGCCATTCTCGCGCAATGTGGAATCGGCCTGCACCGTTTACGACTGCATGGACGAGCTCGCCAATTTCCGATTCGCGCCGCCGCAATTGCTCGAGCTCGAGCGCGAGCTGATCGCCACCGCCGACGTCGTCTTCACCGGCGGCTACAGCCTCTACGAGGCGAAGAAGGACCGCCATCCGAACATCCATCCCTTCCCGTCGAGCGTCGACCGGCCGCACTTCGCCAAAGCGCGCGAAATGGAGCGTCCGGCCGACAGCCGCCCCAATCTCGGTTTCTACGGAGTGATCGACGAGCGGATGGATCTCGACCTTCTCGCCGCGCTCGCCGATGCCCGTCCGGACTGGACGATCACGATGGTCGGCCCGGTGGTGAAGATCGACCCGGCCGAGCTGCCGCAAAGGCCGAACCTCGTCTATCCGGGCGGCAAGACCTACGAGGACCTTCCCTCCGTCCTGGGCGAGTGGGACGTCGCGTTGATGCCGTTCGCGATCAACGATTCGACAAAATTCATCTCGCCGACCAAGACCCCGGAATATCTGGCCGGCGGACGCCCGGTCGTCTCGACCCCGATCACCGACGTGATCCGCCATTATGGCGATTTCGAGGGCGTGTTCATCGCCGACGGCGCCCAGGCCTTCATCGCCGCCTGCGACAAGGCGCTGGCTTTGTCGCGCGGCGGCGATTCCTGGCTCGAGGAGGTCGATGCCAGGCTCGCCAATCTGAGTTGGGACACGACCTATGCCCGGATGGCGGGCCTGGTCCACGAGGCCGTCGCGATCCCGGTCGCCGGCCCCAACATCGTCAAGGCGCACAGCCGAAAGCATTACGACTATCTGATCGTCGGTGCAGGCTTTGCCGGCTCGGTCATCGCCGAGCGGCTCGCGGCCCAGCATGACGCAAAGGTGCTTCTGATCGACCGCCGGCCCCATGTCGCCGGCAATGCCTACGACCATGTCGACGATTCAGGCGTTCTGATCCACCAATATGGGCCGCACATCTTCCACACCAATTCGGACGAGATCGTCGCTTATTTGTCGCAATTCACCGCCTGGCGGCCCTATGAGCACAGGGTCCTGGCGAGCGTCCGCGACAAGCTGGTGCCGATCCCGATCAACCGGACTACGCTCAACCAGCTGTTCGACCTCGACCTGAGGACAGACGACGAGGCCGCAGCCTATCTCGCTTCGCGCGCCGAGCCGGTCGGGGAGATCAGGACGTCGGAGGACGTGGTCGTCTCCGCGGTCGGCCGCGAGCTCTACGAGCTCTTTTTCCAAGGCTATACCCGCAAGCAATGGGGCGTCGATCCGAGCCAGCTCGACAAGGCGGTCACCGCCCGAATCCCGACCCGCACCAACATCGACGACCGCTATTTCGGCGACAAGCACCAGATCATGCCGCTTCACGGCTATTCGGCGATGTTCAACCGGATGCTCGACCATCCCAATATCGACGTGCTTCTCTCGACCGATTATCGAGACATCATGGACGAGGTCGAGGCGGGCCACATCGTCTTCACCGGCCCGGTCGACGAATATTTCGGATTCCGCTTCGGCAAGCTGCCCTACCGGAGCCTTCGCTTCGAGCACAGGATCGTCGAGCAGGAGCGTTTCCAGCCGGTCGCGGTGGTCAATTATCCCGACCCGCAGACGCCCTACACGCGGATCACCGAATATAAGCATCTGACCGGGCAGAAGCACCCGCACACCAGCATCACCTACGAATATCCGAGCGCGGAGGGCGACCCTTATTATCCGATCCCGCGGCCGGAAAATCAGGCGCTGTACAAGAAATATGAGGCGCTCGCCGACGCCAATCCGAACGTCACCTTCGTCGGGCGGCTCGCCACCTATCGCTATTACAATATGGACCAGGTGGTCGGTCAGGCGCTCGCCGCCTTCCGCAAGATCGATTCGGCGCGCAAGGCGCCGCGCGCGGTGCCCAGGCCGAGCATCTGGACCGAAGCCGCGGAATAGATATTTCGTTCTCCGTCGAGCCTATGAGCACGCTCGGAGGAGCGCAGTCCTGACTGGAACCAAAGCTGTATTTCTATTAAGGATTGACATCGGCTGAGGGGGAATTTCGGGGGCAGTTGCCGATGAACGGCAAATCGACTGCGGGCAGCAGAAGAGGGCGAGGCGGCGTTGACGCCGGCCGGGTAATGATCGCAGCAATCGGAGCGATCGGCGGAGCCTTGCTCACATTCGGAGTCGATTATTCCATGGACAGCGTGAGGCATGGTCGTGAGCTTGCCGAGGAGGAGGCGAGGCAGCAACAAGCAGACGCGAATGCCAAGCGCGAAGCTGCATTGAAATTCTACAAGCAGTATCGAGCGATGGGCGATATCGGGCTACGCGTTTCGCGCTTTATCGACGATGGCCGCGCTGGCTCTGCTGGAGACGTCAGGCTGCTCTATCAGCATTTCCGCGATCTGCTCTCCATGATCCGGCTAGGTGTTCTCGACCAGAATTCCGTCCAAACGGTGTATGGCGGCGACCTCCAGTCGCTGAGCGGGCGCTTTCAGAAGTTGGCCAGTCGCGAATCGCCACGATGGCGGGACTTTCAGTCCTACGAGCTGGATGACTACGGAAGGCTGGCAACGGCTCTCGCGGCCATGATGCACAGGACCCCGGAGGGTCAGCAAGGTGACGAAGTTACAGCCGACACCGGGGCGACGCAGACCTCTCCCAATGAGGGGACGGACGTCAACGCGGTCATGGACAACGTCATCTATACGGGAAATTCCGTCGGCCCGCCCGCGGATTTCAATGCGACCTTAGACAACGCAATCTACACAGGAAACGCTGTGAACGCCGCCCAATCCAACCGCTGGTTTTAGACACGGCAGCCGGTTGCGACATTGCGTGGCATCGTTTCAGCCTAAGCCTTTCATCCATGTGGCCCGGCCGAGCATGCGGACGGGCAGCGGAACAACGATTATTCGGCGGCGATGCTGAACGGCGCGTCCAGCGCGCCGCCGACCTCGGCCAGATAAGCCTCGATCGCCGGCTCGAGCGGCCGAAGCATCGTGCCATGCCCGCTCGCGAGCGCATTGTTCGCCGGCGGGCCTTCCGCGGCGGCGATCACATCGGGGTCGAATCCTGCCCCTTCGGCGACCCGGCGCGCGAAATCGTGCCAGCTCAGCGCCCCCTGGTTGGCGACGTGGCGGATTCCAGTCTCGCCGTCGATCAGGAGATCGAGGGCGGCATGGCACAGGTCCGGGACGAAGGTCGGCGAGACGATCGCCCCGCCGGCCTCGACCCGCTCGCCGCGCGCCAGAGCGGTCAGCACGTACCAGGCGAAATTGTAGCGGTCCCACGGACCGAAGAAGGCGCTGGTGCGGATGATCAGGGCCCGTTCGCACGCCCCCAGGACCAGGCGCTCGGCCTCGGCCTTGCTGCGCCCGTAGACGCAGGTGGGGCTGACCGGATCGTTCTCCAGATATGCCCGACCCAGGCTTCCATCGAATACCAGGTCCGACGAGAAGGTGACCAAAGGGATTCCCGCCTCGGCGCAGGCCTCGGCCAGGCGCGCGGCGCCGTCGCGATTGGCGGCCATGCAGGCCTCGGGCTCGTTCTCGGCGTCGGCGACTCGAACGAAGCCGGCCGTGTTGATCACCGCCCAGGGACTCCGAGCGGTGATCGCCGCCCGGATCGAGTCCCGATCGCCGAGGTCGAGCTCGCCTCGGGCGGTCACACATAAGGGCAGGCCGCGATGTTCGCAGATCCGGGCGAAGGCGTTGCCGAGCGTTCCGGTCGCGCCCGTGATGAGCAGCTTGCGGCCGTCCGTGCCGAGCGAATTGCAACCTCCGCTCCAGGGATAGAGCCGTTGCGGCCGGCGCCACCAGCCCGGCACGTCGAGCACCGGATGATCGTAATCCTCGCCCCCGGCATATGATTTGGCCGCGGCGGCGACCGCGGTGGGCCGGGGACTCGGCGCGCGTATGTCGAAGGCGCCGACATCGTAATGGCCGTCGCGCACGGTCAACAGCGATCGCCAGTCGAGCGCTCCGAAGATCGACCAGAGGGTCACCGCCTTGAGATCGACCCCCTCGTCTCGAAGCGCGCCGGCGGTGCGCCAGACTTCGGCGAACCAGCGCAATTGCTCGTCGCGCGTGCAGCCGTGATGGACCTCGGTGATAGCCATCGGGATCCGGTAGCGGTCCCACGCCTCGCGCAGCCGCGGTCCGACGCCGGTGTCGGCGTCCAGGCTTCCCACCCGTACCGCTTCGGCGTCGACATAGGTGTCGCGGCCATTCCCGCCGGGCTCGCGATCGGGATAATGGCCGAGCCGGTGGTCGAGAAATCGCTCGCTGGTAAGGTAGTGATTGATCCCGAGCAGGTCGGGCCGGCCCTCGCCGCTCGCGAACAGCTCCAGCTCCGCCTCGCTTATGCCGGCATCGATCAGGAAGCGGTGGAGGGGGTGGTCCTCGCCGACCCGGCCGCACAGAAGGTCGAAGCCCAGCCAGCGCCGCTCATTTTCGTGCTCGGCCTGGTGGCGCAGCGGCTCGGTCGAGAAGGTCTTGCCGAGATCCTCGGTCTGGATGAAGCGGGCGGCCGGGTTGATCGCCCGCATCGCCCGCATCGCCAGCATACTTCCCTGCAGCTGGTTGACGAGGGCGCGAAGGAAGGAGCGGTAATCGCGCCGGTGCGGGTACCAGTGGCCGTAGAGGCAGGCGAAGCGTGCGGTTGTCAGCGGCTCGTTGACCGGAGTCCAGTCCCGGATCCAGGGATAATGCTCGGCGACCCGGCCGGCATAATCGCCGAGCTTCGCCGCGAAATCGGGATCGAGCAAATCGGTGCCGGGCGGACCCGAGCCATGGTGGACGAGGCCCCCGATCACGTTGATTCCGCGCTCGCGGAGCATCGCCAGCCGCTCGTCGGTCCAGCCGAAGTCGAGCTTTCCGTCGTCGCCGGCCGCGGCCTTCTCCCAGAGGATCGGATAGCGCACTGTCCTGATCCCGAGACTCGCGATGAGGTCGATGTCGCCCGGCCGAAGATCGTGACCGGTCTCGGCGACCTCGTCGCGAAATGTGTCTCTCACCCGGGCGATCGTGCACTCGATCCCACCCCAAAGCTCCAGCTGGCCGTTTTCACGAACCGCATATGTTTTCCGCATAGATTAGTCCCGACGCTCCTGACGGACGAGTAACGAACACGCGCAAAGGGCCGGGGGTTCCCCTTTTCGGCCGCCCGGCTGATCTCGATCAGCGATTCGATCGTCCCTCCGCACCCGCGCTCCGCCGCTAGGATTTCGGTAATGGTTTCCGGCGCATAACCGAACCGAGAGGGAGGGCGCTGTATGGGCTATCTCGGGGGGCTTGCGAACATCCGGATCCATCGCGAACCGCAAAGGTTCGAGGACAGACGCTGCGAGGAGCGCCACGCCGGGCTGGTCGACAGCGCGACCCTGCTCTTCCGAGGCGAAGCCCACCAGGTCGCGGTCGTCAACATCTCGTCCCGCGGAACCATGATCGAATGCGCCCTTTATCCCAGGATCGGCGAAACGATGATGATCGAGTTCGATCAATGCTCGCGGATCCAGGCCTTCGTGCGCTGGGTTCGGGACGGCCGGATCGGCCTCAATTTCGGCCATGAGATCGTCCTCGGCTGAAGTCCTTGCCTGACCCGCCTGCCATGGGTTGCATAATTATGCATTGATCTGCATATCGCCCCGATGATTCGGACGGCGATCCTTGGAGCCTCGGGCTTTGTCGGCGGCGAACTTCTGCGCCTGATGGCCGGCCACCCGCATTTGCGGCCGGTCCGTCTCGGCGGCGAGAGCGCGGCCGGCAAAGAGCTGGACTCGGTCCATCCCCATCTCGCTCTCGCCTTGCCCGGGCTGACGATCGAGCGGGTCTCGGCTGATCTGCTCGACGATGTCGGCCTGGTCTTCGCCGCTTTGCCGCACGGCCAGTCGCAGAAGGTCGCCCGGGAGATATTGAGTCGCGGAATCCCGTTCGTCGATCTCGGCGCCGATTTCCGGCTGCGCGACCCCGCCGTCTATGAGCAATGGTATAAGGAGCCGCACGAGGCGCCGGAGCTTCTGCCGCAATTCGTCTACGGAATTCCCGAGCTCCACCGCGCCGAGATCGCGAGCGCGCGGGCCGTGGCCGCGGCCGGCTGCTACCCGACCAGCGCCATCCTTGCGCTGAGGCCGCTGCTCGATCTGATCGACCCTTCGACCATCGTCGTCGACGCCGCGTCGGGCGTGTCCGGCGCCGGACGGGCGCTCAAGGAGGAAACGGCCTTCGCCGCCGTCGACGCCAATTTCAGCGCCTACGGGCTGCTCGGCCATCGCCACACCGCCGAGATGGAGGCCGAGCTTGGCGGGCCGGTGCTGTTCACGCCCCATCTCGCGCCGATGAATCGGGGAATCCTCGCCACCTGCTACGCCAAAGCAAAGGGTCCGATGGCCGCCGACGCGCCGCTCGAGGCGCTCCGGAACGCCTATGCGGACGAGCCGTTCGTTCACGTCTCGGAGCGGGCGCCGTCGACCAAATGGACGACGGGGTCGAACGCGGTCTTCCTCACCGCCCGCTACGACGAGCGCACCGGCCGGGTGCTCGCGATCGCGGCGCTCGACAATCTCGTGAAAGGAGCCGCCGGCCAGATGATCCAGTGCGCCAATATCATGCTCGGCCTCGATGAGACGGCGGGCCTGAGCAACGTCGGGGTCTGGCCATGAACTTCGCCGCCTTGACAGATCCTCCCCGGGACGGGGAGGGGGACCATGCGAAGCATGGTGGAGGGGGCCCTGCGCCCCACTCCGAGCCCCCTCCACCACGCCGCTTCGCGTCGCGGTCCCCCTCCTCGTCCCGGGGAGGATCGCTATGAGCGTGACCGCAGCCCCTGGATTCGTCGCGGCCGGCTGCCACGCGGGCATCAAACGCCGCAAATATGACATGGCTTTGATCGCGACCGACGACCGCAGGCCCGTCACCGCGGTTGGTGTCTTCACCCAGAACAAGTTCGTCGCTCCGCCGGTGACTCTCGACCGCGCCCGCCTCGCCGCGAACGGCGGCAAGGCGGCCGCGATCATCGTCAATTCGGGCAATGCCAATGCCGGCACCGGCGCCGCGGGCCTCGCCGACGCCGAGGCGATGAGCCGGGCCGCGGCCGACGCGCTCGGGATCGACAAGGCCCATGTCCTGGTCTCCTCGACCGGGATCATCGGAACGAGGCTGCCGATGGACGTGATCCTCGCCGCCACTCCGAAGCTGGCGAAGAAGCTGTCGGTCGCCGGCGGCCAGGACGCGGCTAGGGGCATCCTGACCACCGATCACGCCATCAAGGAAGCGGTGGTGAGGGGATCGAATTTCACCCTCGGCGGAATGGCCAAGGGCTGCGGAATGATCGCGCCGAACATGGCGACGATGCTCGCGTATCTGACGACCGATGCCGACGTTCCGCGCGACGACCTCCAGCGCATGCTGAAGGACGCCGCCGACCGCACCTTCAACACGCTCAACGTCGACGGCGCGACCTCGACCAACGACAGCGTGATCCTGCTCGCCAACGGTCGCGCCGGGAAAGCCGACCTCGCCGAGTTCGCCGACGCGGTCCACAAGGTCTGCGAGGATCTCACCCTTCAGATGGCGAAGGACGCCGAGGGCATGACCAAGATGGTGATGCTCGAGGTGACCGGCGCCGCCAGCGACGCCGAAGCGCGGGCGGCGGCGCGCAACATCGCCGAGAACAATCTGGTCAAATGCTCCTGGTACGGGAGCGACCCCTATTGGGGCCGGCTGCTTGGCGCCGCCGGTTCGGCCGGAGTGGAGTTCGACCCCGAAAGGAGCGCGGTCGCCTATGGCGGCATCATTGTGTCGCGTGGCGGGATCGAGATCGACCACGACCGGGCGAAGGTCGCGTCGCACATGAAGAATGAAAGGATCGAGATCCGGGTCGATCTCGGCAGCGGCTCGGGCAGCGCCCGGATGATCGGGATCGATCTCGGCCCCGGCTACATCAAGGAAAATTCGGTCACGTCATGATCAGCCCCGTCGAAACCGCGCAAATCCTCGTCGAGGCTTTGCCCTACATCCAGCGCTTCGCCGGCAAGACGGTGGTGGTGAAGCTGGGCGGAGCCGCGATCGACCGGCACCTCGACCGGGCGCTCGCCCAGGATGTGCTTCTGCTGAAAAGCGTCGGCGTACGCTGCGTCCTCGTCCATGGCGGCGGTCCCCAGGTCGACGCTCTGATGAAAAAGATGGGCAAGGAACCGGAATTCCGCGACGGCCTCCGTGTCACCGACGAGGAGACTCTGAGGATCGTCCGGATGGTCCTGGTCGGCGACGTCAACCGCGACCTCGTCTCGACGATCAACCGCGAGACAAGGGACGATCCGGTCGCGGTCGGAGTCGCCGGCGAGGATGGCGGGCTGCTGATCACCCGTCCGCGCGACCCGGCGCTCGGCTTCGTCGGCGACGTCGCCGAGGTCCGTGCCGATCGGCTTCACGGCCTTCTCGACCAGGGCCTCGCTCCTGTCGTCTCGACCGTCGGGGCCGATCCGTCCGGCCAGCCTTACAATATCAACGCCGACGAAGCTGCGATGGCGATCGCGGTGGCGATGAAGGCGGAAAAGATCGTCTATCTGACCGCCGCGCCCGGCCTGCTCGAGGATCCGAAAGATGAAAGCTCGCTGGTCCAGCGGCTGACCTCGGCCGAGCTCAGGGATCGGATCGAACATGAAAGCGTCAGCGCCGGAATGATCCCCAAGCTCCGCGCCTGCGCCGACGCGGTCGACGGCGGAGTCGGCTCCGCCCACATCATCGACGGCCGGGTGCCGCATGCCTTGCTGATCGAGGTGCTGACCGACCAGGGCATCGGCACAATGGTGACCCGGGAGACGAGCCTGTGACCGACCTTCTCTCCATCGCCGATCTCGGCCGCGACGGCATCGAGCATATCCTCAGCCTGTCCGAGCGCACCGACCTCGGCCGCCCGCTCGACGGCAAGGGCGTCGCTCTGGTCTTTCAGAAACCGAGCGCCAGGACCCGCAATTCGATGGAGATGGCGGTCGTCCAATTGGGCGGCCATCCCGTTTACATCCAGAAGGAGGAAGTCGGCCTCGGCACGCGCGAGACGGCAGAGGACGTTGCCCGGACCCTCGCCTGCTATCATTCGATCATCGCCGCCCGGGTGATGGACCATCGCGACCTCGAGGCGATGGCCGCGGCGACTCCGGCCCCGGTCCTCAACCTACTGTCCGATCTCGCCCACCCGCTCCAGGCACTGGCCGACCTGCTGACCGCGAAGCAATTGCTCGGAAGCCTCGAGGGCGCCCGGATCGCTTATGTCGGCGACGGCGACAACAATGTCTGCCGCTCGCTCGCCGAGGCCTGCTCTTTGCTCGGCGTCGAGCTCGCCATCGCCAGCCCGGAGGGCTACGGCCTCGCCGATCCGCCCGCCGGCGTTCGCCAATTCGCCGATCCCGCCGAGGCGGTCGCCGGCGCAGGAATCGTCTACACCGACGTCTGGGTGTCGATGGGCCAGGACGAGGAGGCCGAGGTCCGCCGCAAGGCCTTCGCCGACTATCAGGTCGATGCCGATCTGATGGCGAAGAGCGACGATGCCTGGTTCCTCCATTGCCTGCCGGCCCGGCGCGGCGAGGAGGTCAGCCACGCGGTGATGGAATCGTCCAGGAGCGCGATCTGGCGCCAGGCCGAGAACCGGATGCACAGCGCCCGCGGAGCGCTCGCCTGGATAGCCGGGGGCGGGACATGACCGACGCCCGCGCCCGCCGCCAGAAGATCATCGCCGACCTGATCCGCAACCAGCCGGTCGCAAGTCAGGAGGATGTCACCGCCCGGCTCGCGGCGAAAGGCTTCGCCGTGACCCAGGCGACGGTGTCGCGCGATCTCGACCAGCTCGGAGCGGTCAAGGTGAAGCGCGGCGGAGTGTTGAGCTACGCGCTTCCCGACCAGCTCGGCGACAGCGACTGGGCGGCGTCGAGGCTTCAGCGCATCATCGCCGAATGGGTCCAGTCGATCGAGGCCGCGGGCACCCTCATCGTCCTTCGAACGCCGCCCGGCTCGGCCCATCTCGTCGCGCTGGCCATCGACCAGGCGCGGCTGCCCGAGATCGCCGGAACCATCGCCGGCGACGACACATTGTTCCTCGCCGCGCGCGACGCCGCCACCGCCGCGGCTGTGGCGGACCGATTCCAGAGCCTTTCCCGGGAAATCTCATGACCATGTCTCCGCCGAAAAAGGTGGTGCTCGCTTATTCGGGCGGGCTCGACACCTCGATCATCCTCAAATGGCTCCAGACCGAATATCGGGCCGAGGTCGTCACCTTCACCGCCGATCTCGGCCAGGGAGAGGAGGTCGAACCGGCTCGCCGCAAGGCGGAATTGCTCGGGATCCGGCCCGAGAACATCTTCATCGAGGACCTGCGCGAGGAGTTCGTCCGCGATTACGTCTTCCCGATGTTCCGGGCCAACACACTCTATGAGGGCCAGTATCTGCTCGGCACCTCGATCGCCCGGCCTTTGATCGCCAAGCGCCAGATCGAGATCGCCCGTGCGGTCGGCGCCGACGCCGTCTGTCACGGCGCCACCGGCAAGGGCAACGACCAGGTCCGCTTCGAGCTCGGTTATTATGCGCTCGAGCCCGACATCAGGGTGATCGCGCCGTGGCGGGAATGGGATTTCGCGAGCCGCGAGCAGTTGATCCGGTTCGCCGAGCAGCACCAGATCCCAATCTCGAAGGACAAGAGGGGCGAGTCGCCCTTCTCGATCGACGCCAATCTCCTTCACTCCTCTTCGGAAGGGAAGGTGCTCGAAGATCCCTCGGTCGAGCCGCCCGAATATGTCCACCAGCGCACCATCTCGCCCGAGGACGCACCGGACAAGGCGACGATGATCGAGATCGAGTTCGAGCGCGGCGATCCGGTCGCCATCGACGGCGAGCGATTGTCGCCGGCCGCCTTGCTCGAGCGCCTTAACCGGCTCGGCCACGATAACGGCATCGGCCGGCTCGATCTGGTCGAGAACCGCTTCGTCGGGATGAAGTCGCGCGGAGTCTATGAGACTCCTGGAGGCACCATCCTTCTCGCCGCCCATCGCGGGATCGAATCGATCACCCTCGACAAGGGCGCGGCCCACCTCAAGGACGAGCTGATGCCGTTTTATGCCGAGCTCATCTATAACGGCTTGTGGTTTTCGCCCGAGCGCGAGATGCTCCAGGCCCTGATCGACAAGAGCCAGGAGCATGTCTCGGGCAAGGTCCGGATGAAGCTCTACAAGGGCAATGCGATCGTCACCGGCCGGGAGAGCCCGGAATCGCTTTACGACCAGGATCTGGTCACCTTCGAGGAAGGCTCCGGCGGCTACGACCAGCGCGACGCGGCCGGCTTCATCCGGCTGAATGCGCTCAGGCTGAGGATCGCGGCGCGGCGGGCGAAGCGGGATGACCGAGCTCCTCGCCCGGCGGGAGATGTGCCATGAAGGAGGAGGCCGGAACGAACTTGATGTGGGGTGGGCGCTTTGGCGCCGGGCCGGCCGCGCTGATGCGCGAGATCAATTCCTCCATCGGCGTCGACAAGAGATTTTGGCGGGAGGATATCGAAGCGTCACGAGCGCATGCTGCGATGCTTGGCGCACAGGGCATCGCCGGCAAGGACGATATCGCCGCGATCCTGGCCGGGCTCGACCGGATCGAAGCCGAATATTCGGCCGACGGAGTCGTCGAGGACGTCTCGCTTGAGGACATCCACATGCACGTGGAGCATCGGCTCGCGGCTTTGGCCGGGCCCGCGGCGGGCCGTTTGCACACCGCCCGCTCGCGCAACGATCAGGTCGCGACCGACTTTCGGCTATGGGTCCGCCGCGCACTGGATGAAGTAGACGGCCTCGTCCAGGCTTTCCAGAAAGTGCTGGTGGCGCTGGCCGCCGAACATTCGGAAAGCGTCATGCCGGGCTTCACCCATTTGCAGATTGCCCAGCCGGTCACGCTCGGCCATCATCTGATGGCCTATTACGAGATGCTCAAGCGCGATCGCTCGCGCTTTGCCGACGCCCGGAGACGACTGAATGAATGCCCGCTCGGCGCGGCCGCCCTTGCCGGGACGAGCTTCCCCATCGACCGCGACTCCACGGCCGCCGCTCTTGGGTTCGACCGCCCCTGCGCCAATTCCCTGGACGCCGTTTCCGACCGGGACTTCGCGCTCGACTATCTGATGGCGGCCGCCCAGTGCATCCTTCACCTTTCCCGGCTCGCCGAGGAATTGATCGTCTGGGCGAGCCAGCCTTTCGGTTTCCTGATCCTGTCGGACGCCTTTTCGACCGGCTCCTCGATCATGCCGCAGAAGCGCAACCCGGACGCAGCCGAACTGGTGCGCGGCCACGCCGGCAGGGTCACAGGGGCGATGATCGCGCTGGTGATCACCATGAAGGGTCTGCCGCTGGCCTATTCGAAGGATATGCAGGAGGACAAGCCGCCGGTTTTCGAGGCTCATGATCTGCTGACTCTCTCGCTCCGGGTGCTCGCGGCAATGATCGAAAGTTCGAACTTCGACCTGGCGCGCATGCGGGCAGCGGCCGAGGACGGGTTTTCGACGGCGACGGACCTCGCCGACTGGCTCGTCCGCGAGGCGGACGTGCCGTTTCGGGAGGCGCATCATATCGTCGGCAGGGTGGTGCGTCTCGCGGACGAAAAAGGCGTTCGGCTTGCGGATCTCGACCTGGCGACATTGCGGGACGTGGACGGCCGGATCGATGAGAGCGCGCGTGAGATACTGGGAATCGACGCATCGGTGCGGAGCCGGACCAGCTATGGCGGCACGGCCCCCGAGCGTGTAGGCGAGCGGATCGCGGCGGCCAGGGCGGCGCTCGGGATGGAATGATTCCCGGCTTTCGCTTCACCTGGTCCAGGATTTGCGAAGTTGCGCGCGCCGGAGACCAGAGCGGCCTGACACAATGACCTATTCGGTGAAAGAGATATTCTACACGCTGCAGGGGGAGGGCCGGAATTCCGGACGCGTTGCGGTGTTCTGCCGTTTCGCGGGCTGCAATCTCTGGTCCGGTCGCGAGCGGGACCGGAATACGGCCGATTGCACCTTCTGCGACACCGATTTCGTCGGCACCGACGGGGCCGGCGGCGGCCGCTTCGCCACGTCGGCCGAGCTGGCCGACGCGATCGACGCCGCCTGGAAGGTTCGTTCGGCGCCAGGTCGGCTGGTCGTGCTCACCGGCGGCGAGCCGCTCCTTCAGGTCGATCCGCCGCTGATCGACGCTCTCCACCGCCGCGGTTTCGAGATCGCCGTGGAGACCAATGGGACCTTGCCTGCGCCGCCCGGCATCGACTGGATATGCATCAGTCCGAAGGCGGGAACTCGACTGCGGATCGAGTCGGGCGATGAACTGAAGCTGGTCTATCCGCAGGCAGGGCTGGACCCCGCCGATTACGAGCATCTGGCCTTCAAACATTTCCTGCTTCAGCCGCTCGACGGGCCCGATCCGTCGGCCACGAGCGCGGCGGTCGATTATTGCCTCGCGCATCCACGCTGGCGGCTGACTCTCCAGAGCCACAAACATCTCGGGATCCGCTGATGTTCGAGATCAGCAAGCAGTTCCGGTTCGACGCGGCCCACACGCTCGAGCGCGCGGTCGAGATCGAGTCGAGCAGGCGGATACACGGCCATTCCTACCGCGCCGAGGTCGTCATCCGGGGTGAAGCCGATCCGAAGACCGGCATGGTGATCGACCTCGGACTCCTCGAACGCGAGCTCGAGGCGGCGCGGGCCGGCCTCGACCATCATTTCCTGGACGATCTCCCCGATCTGGGTCCTCCGACCATGGAGAATCTCGCCGCCTGGATATGGCGCAGGATCGAGCCGAGCTGCGCCGGGCTCGCGCGGGTCAGCATCTACCGCGATTCGAGCGGTGACGCCTGCTCCTATTTCGGAGGCTGAAATGGGCGGCGGGAAGACGGCCTTGGTTCTTTTCTCGGGAGGACAGGATTCGACGACCTGCCTCGCTTGGGCGCTTGACGGCTTCGAGCGGGTCGAGACCATCGGTTTCGATTATGGCCAGCGCCATCGAGTCGAGCTCGATGCGCGGCGCCCGATCCTGGACGCCATCCGGCGAGACTTCCCTCGCTGGTCGGCGAAGCTGGGCGAGGACTTTGTGCTGGACCTGACCATGCTCGGCCAGGTCAGCGAAAGCGCGCTGACGAGCGACGGCGAGATCGCGATCGGGAAAGACGGGCTGCCCAACACCTTCGTTCCCGGACGCAATTTGATCTTTCTAACCTTCGCGGCGGCGCTGGCCTATCGCCGCCAGGTCAGGCATTTGGTGACCGGCGTCTGCGAAACCGATTATTCGGGCTATCCCGACTGCAGGGACGATACGATCAAGGCGATGCAGATCGCCATTAACCTTGGCATGGACGGTCGGCTGGTGATTCACACGCCGTTGATGTGGATCGACAAGGCGCAAACCTGGGCGATGGCCGAGGCGCTGGGCGGCGAACCGCTCGTCGAGTTGGTCCGGACCGGGTCGCACAGCTGTTACGAAGGCGACCGCAGGACGCAGCATGATTGGGGTCTCGGCTGCGGCGCCTGCCCGGCATGCGCTCTTCGCGCCACGGGCTATGCTGCCTATCGAGCGAAGCGGGCCGCGGGATGATCACGCGCAATATGGCTTTCGGATCGCTGGGCTTCCGTCTCCTTCGCGGAAGGCAATAGCGGCCTCGAGCCCGACGCGCGAAATGGATGGCGCGCCCGGCAATTTTCCTCCTCGCCCCTCGATTGCGCCGCTCTTTCGCCCGTGCCAGAGGGCGACCGATGGGCGGCGGGGCGCAGCGCACAAGCGGGGACGGCTGGTGGTGGGACCGCTGGTGGCTTCTCGCCCTCCTCGTCCTCGCCGCCCTCGTCCCGCTGCTCGGCCCCGACGTTCCGCCTTTGGTCGACCTTCCCGGCCACATGGCGCGCTACAAGATCCAGCTCGATCATTCGCATTCGCAGGCGCTGCGGGGCTTTTACGACTTCAAGCCCTGGCTGATCGGCAATCTGGGGATCGATCTGCTCGTGGTGCCGCTCACGCCGCTGATCGGCTTCGAGCCGGCGGTTAAGTGGATTGTGGCTTTCATTCCGCCGCTGATGGCGTTCGGCTTTCTGTGGACGGCCCGCGAGCTTCACGGCCGGGTGCCGCCGAGCGCCTTGTTCGCGCTTCCGCTCGGCTATTGCTTCCCGTTCAATTTCGGTTTCGTCAATTTCGCTCTGTCGATGGCTTTGGCCTTCATCGCCTTCGCCTTCTGGCTTCGGCTTGGCCGGCTCGGGCGAACGCGGCTTCGCGCGGCATCGTTCGTTCCGCTGACCTGCCTGCTCTGGCTCTGTCATGCCTTTGGCTGGGCGGGTCTGGCGGTGCTCGCCTTCACCGCCGAAACTGTCCGCCTGCGCGAAGGGGGGCGGAGCCTTCGGGCCATTTTCCCGGATCTCGCCGCCGCCTGCTGGCCGCTCGCCGCTCCGATCGTTCCGATGGTGATCTGGCGGACCGGCCCGGTCGAAGGCGATACGCTCGGCTGGAACCCGGTCGACAAGGTCAATTATCTCGTCACCATCTTCCGCGATCGCTGGCACTGGTTCGATCTCGCCTCGCTCGCGCTCTGCTGGGGGGTCGTGGCGCTCGCCTGTTCCGGACGCCGGCTCGGCTTCGACAGGAGGATGGCGGCGGCCGCGATCCTGTTCGCCTGCTTCTACCTTCTGCTTCCGCGCCAGCTGTTCGGCTCCTCTTATGCCGACATGCGCCTCGTTCCCTTCCTGCTCGCCTCCGCCTTGCTCGCGGTCCGGCCCGCGGAAGGCGCCGGCCGCCGCTTCCTCTCCGGCCTGGCCGCGATCGGGATCCTCTTCGTCGTCCTTCGCTTCGGAGCTTTGACCGAGAGCCTGCGCCGCTACGACGCGGTGTTCGACCGCGAGCTCGCAGCCCTCGATCATGTCCCGCGCGGCGCCCGCCTGATCACTTTCGCCGGCACAAGATGCCGCGACCAATGGACCATGACCCGGCTCGATCACCTCGCCGGAATGGCGGTGGTCCGGCGCGACGCTTTTTCCAACGAGCAATGGTCGCTCCCCGGAGCCCAGCTCGTCCAGGCGCGGATGTTCGAGGCTGGCAAATATCGGAAGGATCCGTCGCAGGTGGTCAGGCTGACCGAATGCGCGGTCAACCGCTGGCCGACGCTCGATGAAAGCCTGAGCGACTTTCCGCGCCCGGTCTTCGACTATCTCTGGCTGATCAATCCGCCGCCCTACGACCCGCGCCTGGTCCAGGATCTGCAGCCGGTCTGGCGCCAGGGGCGGAGCGTCCTTTTCAAAATCCCCCACCGAAAACCCAGTGGCGATGGAACAGGAAGGTCGTCATCGGGGTGAGGGTCAGGCAGGGGATCAGCGCCATCCAGTCCGGCAGGCGCAGGCCGATGGTCACGATCGCCGTGAACAGGCAATTGAGGGTCAGCCCGAGCATCTGGATCGTAACGAAACGGAAGGGCTGCGACATCCGCCGCCGGGGCGCGGTTCGGCCCTGGAAGCTCCAGTCGCGGTGAAGGAAAAAGCCGATCGCCAGACCCAGGCAGAAAGCCGGAGGAACCGCGGCCACCTCCCAGCCGTCCGGCAGCGGAGCCGCCAGGCCCATATAAGCAAGCGAATAGACGGCCGAGCAAAGCAAGCCGACCGCGCCATAGCGGCTGAGTTGCTTTATGATGTCCAGGCGCGGAATGCGCTCGATCCAGGTCCTGTCCAATCATCCTCCGCCCGAATCGGGATGCCGCTTCCCGCAAAGGCATCCAGCTTGCAGGCGATGCCCCTTCTGCACTCGCTGTCGCCGCGATTCCAGCCGCCTGCTCCTCGAAGACCGGGGAATGGCGGAGCGGGAGGGATTGCCCGCGCTTCGCGTGGTCGTCTGCTCCGCGCTTTGCGCAGCTCCGGCTCGAACCTGGAGGGCTCTTCAGGCTACCACGAGCAAAGAGATGTCCTGTTGAGGCATCTTGATTCTCCTGGAGGCTCGAATGTCGATGCCCCCTAGAATGCCCCTTGAGCAATCGTCTGATTGACGAGGACTAGACAGCTGCCTCCACAATTGCGCTCGGACTGCTCGGGCATAGAGCAGCTTCCCACCTCCTATCTCAACCCCGTCCACCGCCGACCTTCGAACAGCTGAGCGGACCGTTCCGCCGGCGGCAGCACCCGCGACCAGCGCGATTCGGCCAGCAGGCGCCCGCGGCTCGCCATGGAAACGCGCCAAATGGCCGTTCTTCGCAATCCTCATCCGTTTCGGATAGATAAGTGCATTGTCTGGTCCAATCCGGAGCTATGACCGGAGCCGCTACGAACATAAGACGGGCCGACTAACCCCAATTCACTCTTGAGACTTCCGCAGGGCGGCTCGGCGCCTATGAAGCCTCGCGCTTGAATTGCCGGATCGCGGCTAAGTGGTAAGAAGAGCGTTTTTGGCGCCGGCATTCGCAAGCTAGAGGCCTGCTGTCCCAGCTATTTCCTGGGTAAGACGTTTGTTCCATTGTCCACTTAGAAGTGACAGCGAATTATTGTGCCAATCAATTGTGAATAGGTCGCGATGAATTGCCCAATGGTTCAGATTCCAACGCATGCAACGTAATGAACTGCCAAAAATAGGCATGAGTCGAGGGGGCGCCTATTGACTGCGACGATCCCGCAATCGCAATATGATGATGTCAGCTACTCTGATCAGCGACTTACAATGTATGTCCGGTTCGGACGCAGCGGTGGCGTCCAATCGCGTCGGTACATCATCACCGTTATTGAATCACAACCAGTACATGCGAGACATGTAGGGGGAATTATGACAACCAGCTCGGTTGTGGGCAGCTGTCCGGTGAGCATAGTATCCGCAACCGGCCAACAGTTTGGTATTCCTTTGTCAATCCTGGCGGTCAAGGACGGCGCGATCGACACGAGCCGCCTGGATTCCGCTTTGGCTTCCGAGGCGTCGCCGGTCCTCCAGTCGCTCTATCGATCGGGCGCCCTCGTTGCCGGCCTGGCCAGCGCGCCGGTCGTTGCGTTCACCCTCAAGGCAAAGGCAGCCGGCGCGGCCGGGAATTCGATCGCGGTGACGATCGCGAATGTCGCCGCCGACGAGGCGAACCCCGAGGATACGGAGTGCGACCTGACGATCGACTATGAGGATCGCCGCTCGAACCTGACCCCGGTATCGCTCGGCACGCAGCTTGGAACCCCCGCGGGCGGCGTCGCGCCGGGGCTCGTCGCGCTCACGGCGGCGGCCACGAAGCTGCCCGGCGCGATGACGGCGACACCCTTGGCGGCCGCCAATCCGGGCGACCCCGTCGAGCTCGCGGTCCCGGCGGAGGACGGCAGCGGCGACGCCTTTACGCTTCAGGCGGTCGGCACCGACTCGCTGCTCGACGACTTGACGGCGGCGATCGAGGACGTCGACACCGGCACCGGCACGTTCACGCTCGTCATCGCGCTTCATCACGTCGAGACGGGCATCGCGCTCAGCGAGCTCGACACCATGCTCGGCCCGCTGGTCGACGTGGAGCCTGGAAGCGGCGGTTTCGCGCCGCCGGCACCGGGCACGATTCATCTGACCGGCGGCGCTGAAGCCGAAACCAGCACGCCGACGGCCGCGGAGGCCGATGTCCTGTCGAACTGATCCAGCAACTTCTCAAGCGGGGGAAAGCGAATGCCGGTCCATACGTCCTATCCCGGGCTCTATGTCGAGGAACTTCCGCTCAGCGCCCATTCGATCAGCGCCGCTCCGACCTCGATCGCCGCGTTCGTGGGCTATTCGCACCCATATCGTACGACCGCCTTCGGCACCGCGGTGCGGATCTTCAGCTATACGGATTACGAACGCGAGTTCGGTGGCATGTTCGCCAGCGGAATCGCCGACAGCAGCCTTGCCTATGCGGTGAATCAATTCTTCCTGAACGGAGGATCGGACGCCTACGTCGTCGGGCTCGAGCCGAGGCTCTACGCGGCGGACGGATCGGTGGCCGGATCCTTCACCGGCGCGGGCGCGGTCGTCTACACGGCTCAAATCCCGACCGACGCGGGCAACGGGATCCTGTTGACGGCCAAGGTGCTTGCAGACGTGGTGCCGCTCAAGGCCGTCGTCACCAATGTCCGGGCCAGCGCGCTCGGAGTCGCGAACAGCGTGTTCGACCTTATCCTGACCCAGGGCACGGCGATCGAAACCTATCGCGGCATCGATCTCGCCGGCACCGGGCTGAACGCGCCGGATTCGGTCGTCAATTCGCGCTCCAGCCTGGTAACGCTGTCAGCGGACGGCGCGGGCTTCGGACTGTCGATGCCGGCCGCAGCGACGACGCTCACCTTCGCGACTACGCTTCCGGCGACGTTCGCCTCCACCTTCAGCGGCGCCGATTTCAATGCCGCGCTCCAGACCGACAGCTCGCTCGACAAGGTGGAGATCTTCAACCTGCTCGTGCTGCCGGGCGTCACCGACAACAATGTTTTGAGCACCGCTTTGTCTTTCGCCGAACGCAAGCGGGCCTTCATGATCGTCGATCCGCCGTTCGGCTCGTCCGCCGACGGCTCCGACGGGCTGCCCACCATCACCACCCTGATGGATCAGATCCCGCGCAGTCAGAACGGCGCGATCTATTTCCCCTGGCTGCTGTCGACCGATCCGGTGCGCGGCGTGATTCAGCCGATGCCCCCGAGCGGTTTCGTCGCCGGAGTCTATGCGCGCACCGACAGTCAGCGCGGGGTCTGGAAAGCGCCTGCGGGCATCGCCGCCACGATTCTCAACACGACCGGTCCGGTCTTGCAGGGTCGAATGAACGATCAAAGGAACGGGGTTCTCTATGACAGCTCGGTGAATGCGCTTCGGGCATTCAGCGCGGAAGGGACCGTCGTGTTCGGCGCACGCACCCTCGTCGCCGACAACAGCGCCTATCCGCAGAGCAAATATGTGCCGGTGCGGCGGATGACATTGTTCATCGAGCAGACGCTCGTGGCCAATCTGCGGTGGGTGATCTTCGAACCCAATGACAGCCCTCTCTGGATCGCGATCAGGAGCTCGGTGAGCAATTTCATGCTTTCCCTGTTCAATCAGCAGGCGCTGGCCGGCGCCAAGCCAAGCGAGGCGTTCCGGGTCCAGTGCGACGCGACGACCACCACCGCGGACGATCAGGCCAACGGCATCGTCAACATCATCGTCGCTTTCGCTCCGCTGAAGCCGGCCGAGTTCGTCATCATCAAGATCGCCCAGATCGCCGGGCAGACCGCGGCCTGAGCCCGCAGCAAGAGGGGTAACCGCAATGCCCACTTTCACGGTAAACGTTAATCGCTTCGACCCGTACAAATCGTACCGCTTCCTGGTCTTTTTCGGCCAGTCGACCAGCCCGGTCGCCGCGGTCAGCAAGGTCGGGGGGCTGAAACGATCCTCCGACGTGATCGACTATAAGGAAGGCGGCAATGCGCTCATCCGAAAGGGCCTGGGGCGGACCAAATACGAGCCGATCACGCTCGAGCGCGGGCTGACCCACGACCGCGAGTTCGCCGAATGGGCGAACGCCGCGCAAGTGCTCGATCAGGGCGCGCCGTCCAGCTCACCCAAGTTGCTGAGGCGCGAAGTCCGCATTCAGCTGCTCAACGAAGCTGGACAGCCGGTCTTCCAATATATGGTCCATCGGGCCTGGGTTTCCGAATATCAGGCGCTGCCCGACCTCGACGCCGGCGGCAATGCGATCGCTCTCGAACATATCAAGCTCGAGAATGAGGGTTGGGAATGGGATGCGTCCGTCGGCGAGCCGACGGAGGTATGACGGGCCGATGCGTCTCCCGCTCTCCGGACTTGATGTCGATTTTCGCGAGCCGGACGGCGAGGCGGAAGCGCTGATCGCAGAATCCCCGCCGGACCGTCCGGTCGCCGCTTCGATCGCGCTGCTGGAGCGGCTCTGCTTCTCTCGCGACGGCGAGATCCGGCCGGACAGGCTGACACTGACCGATTTCGAGACCGCGCTGGTCGGTCTGCGCCGCCACTGGCTCGGCGCCGACGCCGCAAGCCATCCCTACTGCTCGAAGTGCGGGGAACGTGTCGAATTGTCTTTCTCGCTGGATGCGCTGGCCGAATCGGCGACACCGCGCGCTTTCGCCGGGGCGCGAGCGCTTCCCGGCGGCGGCGAAATAGACGGCGTCCGCTTTCGCTTGCCGACGGCCGGCGACGCGCGCGCGGCGGAATGCCATGCCGACGCTCCCGAGCGCCTCCTTGCTTCCTGTGTCGAGGATCTCCCCGGCCCAGCGGGCCGGCGCCGGATCGAGAGCGCCATCGCCGGTTTCGCGCCCCTGCTGTCGCGGGCGTTGGCAGTCCGCTGCGCCGCCTGCCGGGCAATGCTTCGGGCCGTGATCCACGTGCCGAGCTTCGTCGTCGACGAACTGACCTCGATAGCGCGAAGCATATTCGAGGACGTGCACCTGATCGCGAAGGGCTATGGCTGGCGCGAGGCGGAGATACTGGCACTTCCGCGCTTGCGGCGTCAGCGCTACGCGGCGCGCATTCGCGCCGGGGTCTGACCGTCATGGCGCGCGCCGGCTATTTCGCGCTCGGCGCCAGTCCACGGAGGACGGGATTGCCGCTGCTGCGTCCGGTCGCGCCGAGCCTGGCGCTGCCCGAAGAGGCGCGTCCGGCGTCTCCCGTCAGCCGGCCGGCCGCCGCGGCCCGCCCCTTTCCGCCGCTCGCGCCGGCGACAGCGCCTCCACCCCTATCTCGGGCAAGCGCGGTCGACCCGGCCGGATATTCCAGGAGCGCGGCGGCGAGCGAAAGCGCTCGGAGCCGGGTCGCGGACGAGCCCGGACATGCTCGCGCGCCGATCCCGAACCGGGCGCCGCAACATCGTCCACCAGGCGCGGGAACGCCGTCCGAAAGTGTGCAAAAGGCGCGGCCTCCCGGTCGCTCGCGAACGGTCCCGGCCGAAACGGGCGGGAGCGTCCGAGCGTCGAGCGGGCCGACTCCGGATCCGCAGCGACCGCCGCGGCCCGAGGCGACGGCGCCCGCTCCGCAAGCCCCGCCGGCTCCCCGGAGCGCGCCGCCTCCCCCGCCGCGCCAACCTGCGGCCGAAGCGTTGCCGCCGCAATCCATCGCCAGTGCCTCCCGGCCGGTCGACCGGCCCGGACTCGGTCTGCTGATCCCCGGGCCCGAGCCGACAGCCGGGGAACCGGACGGCCGCCTCCGCCGCGCGCGGAACGGAGACAGCTCCCCGCGCCTCGGCACCGAGGTGCGGATCGGATCGATCGAGATTCGCGCAAGCTCGGCGCCGGCCCCCGCGCCCGCAGCCGCTCCGCGGCCCGCTGCCAGCCGCGTCGCGCGCGAAGCGGCCCGCCTGTCGCACGGCTACCGATGGGCAGCTCCGCGCGGGAGCGGTTGAGCATGGTTGCGGTCGGCACCCTCGATCTTGCAAGCGTCACCGACGCGCTCGTCGCCGCGCTCGAAAACGAAGTCGACGTCTCGCCCTTGTGGACCGTCAATGGCGGGCCGGTGACGAAGTTCACGATCAACGTGTCGGGAATGGCGCCCGACGTAGCTCGCGGCGACGGCGATACCCAGTTGAGCATTGCACTGATCCATCTGGTGCCCAATGCCAGCCACCGCAACCGGACGCAGCGCGGTCCCGACGGCATCGTCGCTCAGATCGTCCCGATCGCGTTGACTCTCACCTACGCGCTCACCGCCTTTTCGGGCAGGGATTATGTCCGCGAACAGCAGGCGCTGAGCCTCGCCCTTGCCTGGATCGCGGCAAATCCGATCCAGCGATTCACCGTCGCGGCGGTGCCGCCGCATCAGATCGAGTGCACGCTGACGATCGAGACTGCGAGCCTCGACGAGATCGCGCGTCTCTGGCAGTCGCTTTCAGGGGCGCTGAGACTGACCGCGCTGCTCAAGGTCGGAGTCGTCTTCCTCGGGCCCGACCCCGCGCAGCTGGTCCCGGCCGCCGCTCCGACGCGAATGGGGCTGCTCGTCACGCCGGCCGACCTCCAAGCCGGCGCGCCGGCCCTACTGGCGATCACCGAGCCGGTGACAATCGCCACGGGAGCCATGCCCGAAGGCCCGTTGGCACCGGGCGATACAGCCGTGGTCGCCGGGCTGGGTCTCGACGGACCCGAACAGCTGTTCCTGTCGCCCGCCGACGACAGCGCCGACTTCGACGTGACGAGCTGGGCCGGCCACCGCCGTTCGAATTCGCTTCGCCTCACGCTTCCGGCGGCGGCCGGCGTGCCCCCGGCCGGAGCGCCCGCGCCAGGCCTCTATCGGCTGCGGATCGGCACGGCGCCGCAGCTCGGTCTGGCCATCGAGATCGGCGGACCATGACGAACGCGCTTGCCGTGATCGCCGAGCGCACCCGCCTGCGCGCGGCGCGGCTTGCGCGCTTCGTGGAGGCGCTGTGGGCCGACGACGCCACCAGCCTCGATCAGGGCCTCACCATCACCGCCGGCGAAGTTCGCAGACGTCTCCTGCCCGCCGCCGAGATGGCCGCCGCGCGAGCCGATTTCTATGCCCGCGACGCGGTTTCGCGAGAGCTCGGGCCGCTGATCGATCGCGCCGACATCGCCCTCTCATGCGATCCAGGCTGGCGCCGGCTGATCGAGCGTTTCGAATTGTCGGCCTCCGCGGCCGATTTGCTGGCGGCTGCGAGCGCGCTGGTCGCCTGCCCCGAGCTTGGCCGGGTCTTCGCCTACCTCGCCGACGACAGCAGTGCGCTGCTTCCGAGCATGAGCCTGGTCCGCCAGCTTTTCGATCGCGACCTCGAAGACGAATTGTTCGAAGAGTCCGGGCTGACGCGCTGGCGACTTGCCGAAACCGATCCGAAAGCCCCCATTCCGGCCCTCGCCGGCTGGCAAGCCGCCCCCGCGGTCGCGCACAGCCTTGTCGCCGGGGCGTGGCACGATCCGCTGCTCACCGGGCGAGGCGTCGAGCTGATCGGGAATCAGCAGCTGCCGGCCTTCTCCTGCATCCAGCCGGAGGCGGCGGCCCGCGCCGCCGAACGGCTCGCCGCGGGCCGAATGGCCGATTTGACCGGCGCTTGGGGCAGCGGCCGGCGGACTCTGGCCGCGCAACTGGCGATGCAACGCGGCGAGCCGCTGCTCCTCATCGACACCGCCCGGCTGCTGGCAGCGTCGGACGATGCCGTGGAGGCGATGACCGCCGTTTTTCGAATGGCCCGATTCGAGGGGGCCCTGGCCTGCTTCGCCGGAGCGAGCGCCGCCCCTCCGGAACTGTGGCGGCGCCTGATCCCGGCGGCGGTGCCGGTGGTGCGATGCTACGAGCCGGGCGATTCCAGCCACCATGAGATTGCGGGACTGGCGCTCGCCCCAATCGCGCTGGCCGAGCGGCTGTCGCTGTGGGAGCGTCTCAGCGACCTCCCGGCGCCGCCGGCGATCGCCGCGATGCGGGTGACGGTGGGCGAGATCGCCCGAATCGCAGCCGGCGCGGATCATGACGGTTCGGACGAACCGATACCGGAGCTGCTCACACGGCTGCCGACCCCCTATGGCTGGGACGATCTCGTCCTGCCTGCCGACACCCAGGCCGCGATCGCGGATTTCGCGGCGCAGGTGCGGCTTCGCGCCGAAGTCCTCGAAGGTTGGGGATTCGACCGATTGAACCACCTCGGCTCCGGGCTGGTGGCGTTGTTCGCAGGGCCGTCGGGCGTCGGCAAGACCATGGCGACCCAGGTGCTTGCGCGCGAGCTCGGCCTTCAACTCTTCCGGATCGATCTTGCCGGAGTCGTCGACAAATATATCGGCGAGACCGAAAAGCGCCTTCGCACGGCCTTCGCCTTCGCCGAGCGGCCCGACATATTGCTCCTGTTCGACGAAGCCGACGCCCTGTTCGGGACTCGTACCCAGTCGAAGGACAGCCACGACCGCTATGCGAACCTGGAGATCAACTATCTCCTGCAGCGGATCGAGACGTTCGAGGGAATCGCGGTGCTGGCGACCAACCGCAAGAGCGAGCTCGACAACGCCTTCCGGCGGCGGCTGCGCGCGATGATCGATTTTCTCCCGCCCGGACCCGCCGAACGCCTGCGGCTGTGGCACCTCGCGCTTCCACAATGCGCTCCCAACGGCGACAGAATCGCCGAGGGGGTGGACCATGAGTTGCTCGCCGAACGGCTGTCCCTGACCGGGGCCGACATCAAGGCCGCCGCTCTCGGGGCGGCATTTCTCGCCTGCGCGGAGGGATCGACGATCACGATGCGCCACGTCCTTGCAGCCACCCAACGCGAAATGGCGAAGCACGGCCAGGCGATGCGCGTGCCGCTGGCCGAAGCGAGGTCGGGATGATCAGAATCGATCGCCTCGTGCTCGATCTGCCCGGCGTCGGCCCGGCACGGGCGGAACACCTCGGCCGGTCGATCGGCGAGGCTGTCGCGGAATCGGGCAATGTCGAAGACAGCGGCCGGATCGAAGTCCTGCTGCCGCCCGGCGCGGCGAGCGACGACGACATCCTGGCCGCTCTCGAATCGGCGCTTCGGGCAAGAGTCGCCTGACGATGGCGGGCAAATATCTTCGCGGCGCCCTGATCTCGTTCAGCGAGACCTTTCCGCTGCCCGTGCCGAACCTCATCCTGTTCCAGTATAATCCGGAACAGATGACCCACGGCTGGACGCCTTCGCGCGCGGCCAGCCCCGGCGCCGACGCGGCAAGCACCGGCAATCCGCTCGCCATAACCGGAGAGCCCGGCGAGACCTTCACTTTCACCCTGTACATGGACGCCACCGATTCGATTGCCGACGATGGAGCGATCGGCGAGGCGCTCGGGACGGCGAGCGGCGTCGGCACCCGGCTGGCGGCGCTCGAAATGCTGCTGTTCCCGACCGCGCCTCCCGGCGGCGGGCTGATCGGCAGCGTGACCGCCGCTCTGTCGGGCGGAGGGTCATCGGCGACCGTTCGGCCGGTGCCGTCCGCGCAGCTGCCGACAGTGCTGTTCGTGTGGGGGCCGGGGCGAATCCTGCCGGTGCGCGTCAGCGCTCTGAGCATTACCGAGACACTGTACGATTCGCTGCTGCTGATGCCGACCCGAGCGCAGGCGCAACTGTCGCTCGAGGTGCTCACGACGGCTCAGGTCGCGGTCGTCAACGGGCCGCTCGGCGAGATCGCCAAGGGCGCATATCGCTACACCAACAGGCTGCGCGAGGCTCTCGCGATCGCCAATCTTGGCAACGCCGTCGGCTCGGTAGCCGGCATGCTGCCGATCTAGGAGGTCCGGACCATGTTCGACCGCACCAGCCGCTATGCCGCTCAGCCGACCTATTTGACGACCACGCCCGACGGGCGGGCGGTCGCCGCGGTCGTCATCCCGGCCCCGCGCCTGGAAGTCTCCGCCGGGCAGCACCGGCGCCACGAAGGCGACCGTCTCGATCTGCTCGCGGCGCGCTATCTGAACAGCCCGACGGCCTTCTGGCGGATATGCGATCTCGCCAAAAGCGCGGTCCCTGCGGCCGTCGAGGCACGCTTGCTCATCTCCATTCCGCGCAATGGGCGTCCGTGAGCGCCGGGTTCGCCTTGCTTGCCGGTGGCGCCGCGGCTGACGACGTCGTCGACGCCATGACCTTGCTTGAGGTCGAGGAAAATGCCGACGCGCCCGGCGCATTCGCGCTGACCTTGCCCTTGTCCGCGGTCGATGGGGAGCTCGACTGGGTGGCCGACGAGCGGCTCGCCCCGATGGCGCCGATCGCGGTCGTCGCCCGAGGCAGCGACGACGGCCCCGACCAATGCGTGTTCGACGGCTATGTCCTTGCCCATTCGGCCAAGCTTTCTCCGGGCATCGTCGACAGCAAATTGCGGATATGGGGGCAGGATTCGTCATGGCTGCTCAACATGACCGAGCAGGCGCGCGAATGGGTCGACGTCAGCGACTCGACGATCGCAAGCACCATATTCGGCGACTACGGAATCACCCCCGGGCCCGATAACGATGCCGATGACGGTCCGATCCATGGCGAGGCCGGCCATTCGCTGCTTCAGCGCGCGACCGACGCCCAGTTCCTGATGCGGCTTGCCCGCCAGGCGGGCAAGCTGTTCCGGGTGTCCAACGACGCCACGCCCGACCAACGGACCGGGATTTTCGCGCGCCCCAATCTGGGCGGCAGCCCGGTCCTGACCCTGGTCATCGGCGACACAGCGACGGCGAACGTCGGAGAGATCGAGATCGCCTGGGACGTAATGCGGCCGACGGCGGTCCGCGGCGGCCAGGCCCTGTTGACAGCGACCGAGCCCGCGACCGCCGAAGCCGAGGAAGGGCTCGAGCCGCTCGACTCGCGCGCCCTGGCCGACTTTGCGGGCGAGGCCAGCACCGCGCTCGCCGCCGCCGTCGTCGACGACGCCTCCGAGCTCCTGCTTCGAGCGCAGGCCGAGCTGATCAATTCCGGATTCTTCGTGCGCTGCACCGGCAAATGCGATGCGTCCCGCCTGGGCGCGATCCTCCGGGTCGGAACGCTCGTCTCGCTCGACACGGCGGGGAGCGTCCATTCGGGCAGCTATTATGTCTGGAGCGTGCGCCACTCGATCACGCGCGAGCGCCATGAAATGCGCTTCGAGCTCGTCCGCAACGCAGTCGGCCCGGCCCCCGCCGGCGGCGGCCTGACGGGAGGGCTCGGCCTGTGAGCGAGCTGACCCTCGCCGATCTCGCCGAGCGTGTGACCGGCCGATATTACGGAAAATATCGCGGAATCGTGACGGAGGTCGACGCGGCGACGATGCGGGTGCGCGCGAAGGTGCCTTCCATCGCCGATATCGATCTTGGCTGGGCCAGCGCCTGCGTGCCCTATGCCGGCCCCGACGTCGGCTTCGTGATGCTGCCCGAGGTCGACAGCGGCGTCTGGATCGAGTTCGAAGGCGGCGACCTCTCCTACCCGATCTGGGTGGGCGGCTATTGGCGCGAAGGCGAGGTGCCCGGGGACGCGGCCGCCGACGTCAAGGCGATCTATACCGCCGCCGGCACGCTGGCGCTCGACGACGCGGAGTCGAGCCTGAGCCTCGAGGACAAGAACAGCAACAAGCTCGTCGTCGATTCGAACGGCGTGCTTGCACAGGGCAGCGCGGGCAAGGTCGCGGTCGGCTCCACCGTCAGCGTCAACGACGGCGCTCTGGAGGTGAGCTGATGGGCGCCATCCTTACCGTTTCGGCGACGATGATGTGCCCGCACGGCGGCACCATCACCGCCACCGTGGCGGGCGCCCCGCGCGCGACGGCGAGAGCGCAGATCCTCACCGAAAGCGACACGTTCACGATCGCCGGCTGCCCGCTCAACATTTCGGGCTCGCCGCATCCGTGCGTCAGCGTTCGCTGGATCGCCCCGGCGATGAAGGTCAAGGCGTCGAGCGCCGCCATGCTGACCAGCGACAGCCAGGGCCTGTGCGTCGCCGGCGACCAGGCGCCGCAGGGGCCGCCCATCCTGACTCCGGCGCAAACCCAGGCCACCGCCTCATGATCCGTCGCGACCTCGCCTTTCCGCTGCGCATCGTCGGAGGCCAGGGCGCAACCGCGCCCTATTCGGCTCATGTCGCGCAACTGGTCCGGCAGGTCCTGCTGACCGAGCCCGGCGAGCGCGTATGCCTGCCGACCTTCGGAGCCGGGCTGCGGCGCCTGCTGTTCGCGCCGATCGGCGCGGGGCTCGATTCGACCACTGAGCTCGCCGTGCGCAACGCCCTCGATACCTGGCTCGGCGATCAGATCGTCGTCAAAGCGGTCACGGTCACGCTGCCCGAGGAAGGCAAGATCGCGATCGAGGTCCGCTACGAACTGATCGAAACCCGCGAGGAGCAGGCCCAGATCGTGGAGCTTCAGCCATGACGGCTTCGCGGGACCGGCTGATCGCGCTGCTCGATCCCGCGTCGGGGCTCAACGGCGTCGACTATGCCGAACTGGTGGAGGGCAGCGATCCGCCGAAGCTTCGGGTCCATTTCCACACCGGCGTCGCGCTCTCGGGCGGCGCAGTCACCGCGCGCCTCGATGGCGGCGACCGGATCCGGACCATCCCGCTCGATACGATCGGGGCGGCGGACTGGTCCGCCGACGCCGAAGGCCGGCCGCTGCTGTTGCTTCGGCCGCTGATCGAAGGCGACTTCTCAAACTATCTCCTGACCCTCGAATCCGCCCGGCTCGATCCCCGCTTCACCGCCACCCCGGTCTCCTTCAAGGTCTTTTGCCCAAGCAAGTTCGACTGCGAGCCGCTGGACGAGCAATGCCCGCCCGATCCGCACGCCGCGCCGGCGATCGACTACCTGGCCAAGGATTTCACCAGCTTCCGAAACCTTCTGCTGGACGATTCGGCGCAGCGTTATCCAGGCTGGCTGGAGCGATCGGAAGGCGATGTCGGAATCATGCTGGCCGAGGCTCTGAGCGCGCTTGCCGACGAGCTCAGCTACCAGCAGGATCGGGTCGCCGCCGATCTCAACTTCGCCACCGCCGTCGGAAGGCAGGCGCTGGCCGCGCATGCGCGTCTGGTGGATTATGAGCCGCGGCCCGCGCGCTCGGCGCGCACCGAGCTGATGCTCACGGTCGCCGCCGGAAGCGTGCCGGCCGGAGCGCTGATCAACGGCGTCGACGCCGACGGCCAGCGGATCGGCTTCGAGACGGGCGAGGGTCTCGCCGGACCAGCCGCCTACCCGGTCGATCCGCGCTCGAACTGGCCGCTGGCCCCCTGGTGGTGGGACGAGGATTCACGTTGCCTGCCGCGCGGATCGGTCGAAATGTGGCTGGTCGGCGATGCGCTCGGACTCGTTCCGGGGTCCCGGCTGCTCATACAGACCGATCTGGACGGCGAATCGATTCGCCAGATCGTGACTCTGACCGCAGTCAGCGCCGATTTCGATCCTTTATTCCCTTCGGGAACCGGGACGAAACTGACCCGGATCGCGTGGGACTCGAGCGACGCGCTGACCCGCGCCCGCGACCTCACTCGGACCAGGGCCGGCGGCAATCTCGTTCCGGCGACGCAGGGCGTGCGGGCGGGCGAGCGGTTCGCGACGGCCCCTGCGCCGGCAAGCGCCGCGGGCGCCACGCTCGCCATCGAGCGCGAGGGGACCAACGGCGTGGCGGTCCAGCGCCTGCCGCTTCGAGCGGAGCAACTGGCATGGCTGCCCGATTCGGCCGATCCGGAGATAAAGGTCGCGCAGATCCTGCCCGAACCGCGCGACTGGAACCACAGCCCGACCCTGCTCGACGCCGACCCGTTCGAGCCGGCCTTCGCCCTCGACCAGGAAGCCTGGCGGGCGGTCAGCTTCGCCGGCGACGGAGGAGCGACCCATTGGGAACCCGACGGCGACGAGGGCACGACCCTGCGATTCGGTGACGGCGTGTTCGGCCAATCGCCCGAACCCGGCGCAGTGTTCGATGTCACCTATCGCACCGGTGCGGGCGCCGCCGGCAATCTGCCAGCCGACGCGATCAATGAAATCGTCGCCGCCGGGGCGATCGTGGAGGCTCGCAATCCCCTGCCCGCCGCCGGCGGAGCGGATTGCGAAAGCGCGCTCGAGGTGCGGCGCTTCGCGCCCCAGGCATTCCGGGCAAAGCCGCTTCGCGCGGTGCGCGCCGAGGATTATTCCGCAGCCGCGCGCGAGCTTTCCTGGGTGCAGGATGCGGCAGCCCGCTTTCGCTGGACCGGGAGCTGGCACAGCGGATTCGTCGCCGCCGACCCGATCGGCGGATTCGACGCCGGACTGGCGAATCATATCGAGCTTGCGCAAATGATCGACCGCCGCCGCCTGGCCGCCGTCGAAGCCTTCACGCCGGCTCCGCGGTTCGTGTCGATCGACCTCGAAATCGACATATGCGTGAAATCCGACGCCTGGCGCGACGATGTCGAGCGGCGAGTCATCGCCAGCCTGGCGCCTGCCGGCAGAAGCCGCGATTCCACCGGCTTTTTCTTCGCCGATCGGTTCAGCTTCGGAATGCCGCTCTACCGCGCGCGGCTCGAGGAGGCGATCGCCGCGATCCCGGGCGTGAAGGGGGTCCTCGATATACGCTATCGCCGCCGCGCAGCGCTGAAGAGCTTCGCGCCGCTGCCGGCGATTCTGACGGTCGGCACCGGCGAGATCCTGCGCATCGACAACGATTCGGACTGGCCGGAACGGGGCACGATCACGATCCTGACGGAGGGCGGCGCATGAGCCCGATCTGCCCATGCGACGATCATATCGCGCCGGCCCCGGCCAATTCGCCGGGACTGACGCGGATCAGCGCCAGGCATGGCGGCTGGCTCACCATCCGCCGAGCGCTGCTCGCCCGCCGCCCCGGCGAAAGCGCGCTCGCGGACTGGGCGCCGGGAGGCCCCCAGGACCTGGCGACGATGATCCTCGAATGGTGGGCGACGCTGGGCGAGATACTCGAATTCTACAATGACGAGATCGCCAACGAGGCTTTCCTGGCCACCGCAACTCAGGATGTCAGCATAACCCGCCTGATATCGCTTCTCGGCTATCGTCCGCGCCCGCCGCTGGCAGCGACCGCGAACGTCGCGGCGGTGCTGAGCGGTTCGAGCTCGATCACCCTGGCGCGGGGATTCGCGGTGGAGAGCATTCCCGCTGCCGGACAGAAGCCGCAGACCTTCGAGCTGGATCGCGAAACCGTCGTGACTCCGGGCGGCCGGATCACGGCCCAGCCGCCGGCGAGCCTGACATTGCCCGAGAGCGGCATAGTGCTGATCGAAGGGCGCGTCCGCGGCGTCGCGGCGGGCGACCTGCTTCGCCTGCGAACGCCCGCCGGCGACCGGCTGCTGACGGTCGCGGCGATCGCCGAGTCGGGTACCAGGCCGGTCCTGACCCGGCTCGGCATTACCGCCGACGCCGCCATCGCCGCAGATTCGAAAGCGGCCGAGTGCCGGCTCGAGCGAGCCGGCCTGTCGTTTCCACTGTGGACGTTCGCGGGCTCGGCGATCGTCGGCAACGACGTTCATCTCGCCGGCCTCTCCCGGGCGATAGGCGCGGGCGATTCGGTGATTGTGACCGCGCCGGGAAAAGCGCCCGTGCTGGCGAGCGCAACGGCAGTCGCCGATATCGTCTGGTACGCCAATCCGCCGGGCAGCGATCCGGCGGTCGCTCCGGCCGCGCCGACCGTTCCGCTGCCCGTACCGCACAGCCGGCTCACCCTCGCGAGCGCGCTGGGCGGCGGCTGGACCGCGTCTACGACCACGATTCATTCCGGCTGGGTCGAGGTCGGCCAGCTGGTCGACCAAGTGCCGGCGGGATGGACCGGCAGCCCGTCGAGCCTCGATGCCGTGTCGCCCGCCACCTTCCCAGGCTCGGTCGCGCAAAGCGCGCTGATCGCGGGCGCCGACGGAACCGGGGTTCCCGCGTCGCTCACCGCGAGCGCCGGGGCGGCAAGCGCGAGCGCGACGGTCGATTCCGCTTATGCCGGCTTCGAGCCGCTCGCCGCGCCGCTCGACATACTGACCTCCCTGCTCGCGCTCACTCGCGGCAAGACGGTGGCGCACGAGGTGATCGGAAGCGGCGACGCCCGGATCGCGGGACAGGAGTTCGCGCTTGCCAAATCCCCGGTCACCTATGTCCGGGCGGGCACCTCCTATGCGAGCACCGTCACCGTGCTGGTCGACGGCGCGCCATGGACCGAAGTGGCGAGCTTCTACGGCCAGGGCGCCGACTCGGCTATCTTCACGCTCGCCGAATCCGAGGACGGCGCCACCAGGGTGCAATTCGGCGACGGCGTGAACGGACGGCGGCTGCCGACGGGCAAGGACAATGTCGTCGCGAGCTACCGCTACGGGGCTGGAGCGGAAGCGCCCGCCGCGGGCAAGCTGACTCGAATCCCGTCCCCCTATCCGGGGCTGGCACGGATATTGAACCCGGTCGGGGCGGGCGGAGGCGCCGATGCCGAGCCCGGCGACGAGATACGCCGCTATGCGCCACGGTCCGTCCTCACGCTCGGGCGCGCCGTCTCGGTCGCCGATTTCGAGGCCTTCGCCGCGAGCGCCGCTGCTCCCAACCGGGTCAACGCGGTATGGGCCTGGGATGAAACGCGCCAGCGGACGGCGGTGACGATCTATGTCGCCGGCGGCCCCGATATCTGCGCCGCAGTCAGGGCCACGCTGGCTGCGGCAGGCGACCCGCATCGGCCCGTCGCGGTGACGCCGGCGGTCGCGGTTCCGATATCGCTGACTCTCAGCCTGCTGGTTGCCGCCGGCTACGAGGAGGATTCGATCGTCGCTGCCGTGACGGAAGCACTGGTCGGCGAGGATGGCCTGTTCTCCGAGCAGCGGCTGGGTATCGGCGAGGCTCTGTTCATGAGCTCGATCAGCGCGGCGGCGCTTTCGGTCGACGGCGTCGTCACCGTCATGACCAGCGCGCTCCATCGACTCGACACGCAGACCGAGCTGACCGGAGCGCTCCACCGCGCCGAGGAAAGCGAATGGTTCGACCTCGCCGCCGAAGCCCTGACGATCGGAATCGAGGTGGACGATGGCTGAGGACGGCCTCGACCTTTTCTACGCGGACCGGCTTTGGAAGCTGCTTCCGGCGGTCTACCGCTCGGCCGACGCGCCGGATGGCGGCGACGTCTCGACCGGCGATATTGTGGGACCGTTGCGCGAGCTGGTCGACCGCATCGGCGCCGGCATCGCCGCCGAACGCCGCGCGATCGATGCTCTGGGACGGCTCGGAAGCATCGAGACAGCCGATGACTGGGCGGTCGCCTATCATGCCGATCTGCTGGCAACCCGGCTGGTCAGCTCGATGGACGAGCGCGCCCGCCGGCTCGATGTCGCCCGCACCATTTATTATCGCCGCCGCGCCGGCACGCTTGGATTGATCGAGTTGCTCGGCTTCGACGTCACCGGCCATGACGCGCGCGCCGTCGAATTCTTCCGAAGGCTGGGACGAACGCGCCACGGCTTCGATCCGCCGGTCGGCGGCGACCGAATACTGGCGGTGAGCGAACGGCTGATCGGGACGGTGAGCGGCACTCCGGCGGGCGGCACCGCGGATTTGCGCAACGCCTGGTCCGCCACCGCCTCGGCCTCAGCTTTCGACGAGTTCGCGCACAATGCCGACTTTCGCCGGCCTCGCCAGGCGACCGGGCACCACGCCATTCCCCGAATCGGCGTGTTCCTGTGGTGGCTTTACAGCTATCGCATCGAAGGGGCGACGCCGGTCCGGCGCGCCGGCTGCCCGAACGAATTCACCTTCGATCCGACCGGCCGCGAGACCCCGCTCCGAGCGCCTGCCGGACGCGAACGCGACACGCTGGGCGAGACCTGGACCTCGCCCCGGCCGTGGGAGCTGCCGATCGCGATCTCCGACCGGCTCTGGCGCGAGTCGGCCGGGCAATTCTATCCGCATGCGATGGCGGTGCTGCTCGCCGGCGGTGGAACGCCGGCGCCGGCGCCGCTGGCCGACCTCGCGATCGATCCCGAACGCGGACGGTTCCGTTTTCCACTGGGAGCTCCGGCCGGCGAGTTCCTCAGCGACTATCATCACGGCTTCGCCGGCCCGGTCGGCGCCCAGGGCCAGGCCGACCAGTTCGATCCGATCGAGGATGAGCCCGCGACCCAGGTGATCGTCAGCGGCGGCGCCCTGGGCGGCGCATTTGCAAGCCCGGTGTCGTCAAGGACCTCGCTGTTCCACGACAGCCGGACCTATGCCGGTCCCGCGGGATCGATCGATATCGACCCGGGCGGCATGCTGGTGCTTCGGGCGGTCTCGGAGCGGCCGCTGCTGCGCTGGACCGGCGCTGCGACCTTGCTGGTGACCGGCGGCGACGCCGACGTTCGTCTCGTCATTCGGGGCCTTCACTGGCAGGGCGCCGATTTGAAGCTCGCCGGCAAGTTTCGAAGCGTCGCGATCGAGCAGGCGACCCTGGATCCCGGCTCGATCGATTCGGCCGGAGCGCTGGAAAATGCGATCGACGGAATGCCGTTGCGCTCGGCCTCGATCATCATCGACGGCGAGATCGGCGAGCTAATCGTCAACCGTTCCATAACCGGGCCGATCGTTGCGGCTAAGGGAGCCGTCGAGCAGGTTCGAATCACCGATTCGATCGTTCAATCGATCGATCCGGCGGCTTTCGCATTATGGTTCGCGGCGGGCGAGGCCGAGATCGTCCGCTCCACCATCCTCGGCCGGGGGCACCTTCACCGGCTGAGCGCTTCCGGTTCGCTATTCGACGAAGCAGTCACCGTCGACGACGCCCAGCATGGCTGCGTCCGCTTTTCGACCTATGCGAGCGGCAGCCAGCTTCACGCCCCGTATCGATCGGTCGCCGTCGCGGCCCGTTCGGCATTGTTCCACAGCCGCCGTTTCGGCGATTCGGGCTTCGCTCGGCTGAGGAGCGACGCCGACCGGTCGATCGCCGCGCCGAAAGCGGGAGAATCGATTCTGGCCGGTGGCGAGGACGGCAGCGAGACCGGAGCATTCGCAAGCGAGCGAGCAGCGCTCAAGGGGCGGAGCCTGCTGGTCAAACTGAATGAGTATATGCCGATGGGCACGATTCCCGTGCTCATCGACGCGGATTGAGGGGAAGCGACATGGCAAGCGATCGGGCACGTTTGAGCCACGACCCGAGCCGGCAATACCGCTCGTTGGTGCTTCAGCAGGGCCGGGTGAGCCTGGAGGCCGACACGAACGAGGCAAGCCGCCTCGCCGAGACCGCGCTTCGGCAGGATATCATCGACATTGTCGGCCCCATGGGCACTCCGGACGACGGCTATGAGGTCAAAGTCGGCAGCGGCGGCGGCCTGGGGATCGGCGCCGGCAGCTATTATGTCGGCGGCTGGCGGGTTGCCCTCGACGAGCCGATAAGGCTCGGCGAAGGGCCGGACGAAGCCGATCTCGACCCGACTCCGCTCGGCGACGGGCAATATGCGGTCGCGCTGCTGCTGACCGAGCAGGAGGTCAGCGCGGTCGAGGATCATGCGCTTCTCGAGGTCGCGCTCGGCGGGCCCGACACCTGCCAGCGCACGCGGCTGATGCAGCGCGCGGTCGCGGTGCCGATCGGCGGCGACGATTGCAAGGCGGCGTTCGCCGACCTGACCGAGGCGCTGGGGGCTGAGGGCGCCGACTACGATCCCGCGACCGGGGCGATCGTTCCGCGCGCGCGCCTGCATGTGACCCTGGTTTCCTCGCCGGCCCCGGCGGACCCGTGCGATCCGCCCGCCAGCGGCGGATATCTCGGCGCCGACAACCAGTTGATCCGGGTTGCCGTGACCGCATTCGATCCGACCAGCGGCAAGGGCAAGTTCGTCTGGGGATATGACAATGCTTCAACGCTCTATCGCGCGTCGACCGCCGACGGAAAGATACTGACGCTCGAAGGCGAACCGGTCGACAATGATCATGCGCCCAGGGTCGGCCAGGCCGTCGAGGTCCTGCGGACCCGAAGCCTGTTCGATCACAACGACGTCGTCGCAGCGGATTCGGGCGTCGTCACCGAGGTCGCGGAACCCTACGACCCAGATCTTCGCCGGGTCGTGATCGCCGCGACATTGCCCGCCGCGCAGTGGGGCGATTCGGCGCACCCTCTGTTCCTGCGGCTGTGGAAGGCGGAAATGGAATTCGGCGAGGGCAGCGCGGTCGAATTGGGCGACACCGGACTCGCGATCACGCTGACCCTGAATTCCGCCCCCGGCTCGATCGTCGCTCGTCCGTTCTGGAATTTCGCGGCTCGGCCGAGCACTCCGGTCATCGTCTATCCACGCCGCTATCTCGACTCGGCCCAGCCGCCGGAGGGGCCGCGCCAATGGCTGGCGCCGCTCGCCGTGGCCGCGGTCGCCAAGGAGGGCGCGCGCATATTGGACGATTGCCGCGATACCTTCCTTCCCCTCACCAGGTCCGGCTGCTGCGGAATCATGCTCGATTCGGAAGCGCGCGGACGCCGCGATCAGATCCAGCGCGCGCTCGATCGGCTTCGCGGAACGCGCGGCACCGTCACCTTGCGCCCCGGCCATTACAAGCTGCGCAGGCCGATCCGTCTCGATTCCAGCCACAGGGGGCTGACTCTGGAAGGATGCGGCGAGGGTGTCTTCCTGGAGGCCGAGAGCGAACAGGGGGCGGTGTTCGCCGAGGGCCTCATCGTCCTCGATGAGGCCGACGAAATCACGCTCCGCTCGCTCCAGTTCCAGATGCCGGTCGCGACCCTCACCCAGGACGGTCTTGCCGCGCTCAGCATAAGCGGCGCGAAGATCCAGGCGGGCAAGGGTTCGATCGGGGTCAGCGCGACCGGCTGCGCACAGCTGACCGTCACCGAATGCCAGTTCAGGTTCCGTTTGAAGGAGCGGCGTGCTTTGTTCGCCGTCGGCCTGCTGGCGCGCGGCGAATGCTGGGGCCTGCGGATGACTCACAACCGTTTCCTGCACGATATCGATTATGTTCAGACCGCGGAGACCCTGCGGCTGCTTTACGGCTACGCGCTCGTCCCAGCGATCGCGGTGAGCAACAAAAGGCTCAGCCTCGAGGCGCTTTCCGAGGCGCGGATCGATGCATTGCTCGAGGCGGCGGAAATCACCGACAACCAGTTCGTCGGTCTCACCATCGCGATCATGATCAGCGCCCGGCTCGGCTATGTGCGGATCGAGCGCAACCGCGTGCAGGGCTGTTCCGGGGGCATTTACCTGCTCGAATCGGCCATGGGCGTCGCGCCCCGAATCGTCCGCGAATACGACACCGACGAGAGGACGGGCGTTCGCGAGCTCGCCTCGACGATGGGCTTCGCCGCAGCGCTGCCCGCGACCCAGCGATCGCCGATCGTCATCAACACCGCCGAAGTCGAAGAATCCGAGAGCGGCGCCGAGTTGCGCTTCGACTCCTTCTACAATGAATTCATGACCGGCGACGGCGGGGTCCGGTTGATCCTGGACACAGGCAGGTCGAAAAAAGCCGGAGCCCGGCTGTCATCGGCGCTGGGGCTGATCGGCGCCGTGATCGACTCGCATTTCCGAAGGCTCGTTCCGGCATTGCATGTGAGCGGCAACGACATCGACGTGTTCGGGACTCTGCCGCATGAACGCGCCGATTCGGGTGGCCGCCGCGGTTCACGGGGAAAGGCGACGCGGTCCGACGACCTGCCGCGGCTGGTCGCACTGCAGGTCATCCTCGGCCTTCGCTCCAACAGCGCCGGCGATGTGCTCGTCACCAGCAATCGCCTGGCCAATCGGCGCAATCCGGCCGCCATGATCGAATGGACCGAGCGCCTGGTGGTCGCCAGCAACATGGTCATCGGCAGCGGCGGCGACGAATCCGGCGGAGCGCTCGCGATCCTGGTCGACTCAAAATCGGGACGGCTCGAAGTGATGGCAAACGTGGTTCAAAGCTATCCGCAGATCATTCCCAGCCAGCGACCGATGGAGCCGTCGCAGGATTGGTCGTTCGTCAACAGGATATCCTGATGGCCAGATACCGCCCGCGATTGCGCGATCGCAAAGCGCCCGCTCCGGCCGAAAGGCCCGGCCGATGCGGCTGTCATGCGCCTCCGCGCGCCTTTCCCGACGGGAACCAGGCCCGGCTCCGCGCAGCGCCCGCTCCGGCCCGAGCCAAATGCCGGGAGTGCGAACAGAAAGAGCGCGGGAGCGATGCGCGGCATTCCGATCGAGCGGCAGGCGACCGGACGCAGCACACGGGTGGATCGGGTTCGGCCGGCGCGACTCCGCCGGTCGCCGCCGCCCGCCCGACGAGCGTCGACGTTTGGGGGTTTCAAGTGACTCGGGCGATGTGCGGCTGCCGCCAGCGGGTCAGGGACGATATCGACTGGGCGAACGAAGCCGCGGCGACCTACCGCGCCTGCAACACGCCCGCCAACCCCACCGCGACCGATGTCGAAGCATGTTTCGCCGCGGCTCAGCCGGGCGCGGTCGTCGTCGCGACGACCAGCTCGAGCGGCGTGGTTACCCTGCCTCCGGCATCGGCCGACCCCTGCGACCGGCTGAGCAACAGGGCGACATCGGTGCACGAGACCATGCATTCGCGCCACGCCGACTCGATGGCGCGCGCCCAGGGCGCGGCCTTCTTCCAGGCCTGGCGGCACCTTGCCGGCGCGCCCGACCGGCTCGATCAACTTCGTTCGACCTTTCCGACCGAGGTGGCGGCGTTCGAGGCGCAGTGGACCGACGGCGCGGATTGGGCCAGCGACGAGGTTCACAGCTACACGTGGGAACGCATGTTCCTCCAATCGGCCTTGTCCGCGCTCAACCGGATATGCCCGTGACCGAGGCGGCCGATCTCGTCCTGAGGGGCCGAATCGTCGCGCTCACGCCCTTGCCGGGTCCCCGCCGCCGCGGCGGATGGCGGGTCACAATGGCCGTCGATCGAGTCGTCGAGGGCGAGTTCACCGGCGACCGGTTCGAATTCGCGGTTCACAGCCCGGCCAAGTCGAACCTGAAGGAGGGCGGCGATTATCTGATCCGCGCCACTCGAACCGGCGACGGCTTCATCGTGGATCCGCTGCAATGGCTTCCCGGCAGGTAAGTCCGGCCAGCAAGGGCGAACAAACCCAGTCCTCGCGGGCGGTCGCCGCGCCGGTTGCCGCCCAGATCATCGTCCCTCAGGCCGGAGCCTTGCGCGCGATCGGCAACCAGGCGCTGCTCCGGGCCGGGGGAGCGGCCGCAAGCTTCGCGGCGCCAGCCGATCGGCAGCAACCTTCCGGGTCGGCGCGCCAGGGCGGACCGGGATTGCGCGAGCCGGACGAAGCGCCGGATTTCGATGCCGAGGAATCCGACGACGCTCGGCCGATCCCGCCAGGCGAGCGCGCATGGCTCGAGGACTCGTTCGGCGCCGACCTCGGCTCGGTCCGTCTGAACGCCGGAGCGAAGGCAGCGGCTCGGGCGCGGTCGATCGGAGCCCGCGCGTTCGTCGCCGGCGAGAATATTTTCCTGGCGGAGAGAGCGGCGGAGGAAACGTTCTCGTTCCGTCATCTGCTCGCGCACGAAGTGGCCCATGTCATCCAGGGGCGGGGCGCGCGGGCCGGGCCCTGGCGGCTCGGCGCGCGAGGCGACGGTGCCGAACGCGAAGCGGAGCAGGCCGCGAGCGCGGTGTTGCGCGGACGCCGCCCAGCCCGGCTGACGCCCGATTCGAATCCGACGATCCGGCGCCAGTCGAGGGAGGAGTTTCCAGTCGATGCGGTTCGGCTCGAGGAATGGATGCAGAATCCGCCGCCGCTCCGCCGCACGTTCAGCCTCGACGGGATTCTGCTCAGGCCGGTCGACGCGACGGTCCTGATCCTGCCCGATCAGCAGAGTTCCTCCACGGCGGCGGTGTTCAAGAGCCTGCTCGGGGACGGCTACACTCGCGACCTGGTCCGTCGATTCGAAGCGTCGAACCCTGGACCGCTTTGGGAGGAGGTCGGCCCGCGCGTGTCAGGGCTGATGGTAGACCCGGTGGGCGCACTCCGGATCATCGATTTTCTCGAAAGCGCAACAGGCCGCCCGGTCGACATCACCAACGAGCAGAGGCGAATCCTGACCGTCGGCACGGCCTTCGATCCCGTTCCCCGACAAGTCTGGGCGGCGATGCCGGTGATCATCACCGTCTATGCCGATCCCAGCCGCGCACGGCCGCCGGAATCGGAAGCGAATTTCCTGGCCCGCAAGCCGTGGGTGTTGCGGCAGCTCGCCGGGATGTGGGGGACCCAGGCGGAGACCTATGCCCGCGCCGTCATCGCATGGCGAGCCGACCGCTCCGCGGCGAACCTCAACGCCGCCGGCGAAGCGCTGTCGAATCTGATCGCCGAGTTCGATCCGTACGCCGAGGCGCTCGTCGCCATCCACGACGATCGCGCGCTTCAATCGGAGACCGTGTGGAGCAATATCTGGCCCCAGATATCCGGAAGGCGCCGGCCCAGGGTCGAGGATATCGACGAGGTGCAGGCGGTCCAGTTCGTCCGCTACGCCGCGACCCAGCCGCGCGATTTCATCGCGAGCATTCCCACCGACGCGGCCGCGCGGCGAAGCCTGCTGATGGGGTTTCGCGATTCGCGCGGAGCCTTGCCCGGGCGCCAAGGCGACCAGGCGCTTCAGACGGCTCCGTCGCGCTACAATGCCGCGCCGCTGCCGGTGCGGATGAGCAGCTATCCGCCGATCGCTCCACCGCTTTTCGCCGCGGCCACCGGCGCCACCACGACCTTCGTCGCCAGCGTTCGCTTTCCCGACCTTTTCAGCGCGATGAGCAACGCACTGGGCGGGTGGTTCTACAATTGGGATGCGATCCGCGTTCCGGGCGACGACATCGCCAACCTGGGAAATCTGACGATTCCGCCGTCGACCCCATCAGGATGGGATGTCCTTTCGCAGTCGCTGTCGCGCGACGTTCGCTATGCCGAGGCAGATCTGGAGCGGATGCAAAGCATGTCGCGGCTCACCGACGTGTTCGGGCCGCCCGGGGCCGGAGCCCTGGACATTGTCGGCCTCAATTTCCTGATGGACGTGACCGGCTCGGTAATCCGCTCGGCGATCCGAGCGCTAACCCGGCCCGACGAGGAGTTCGACGTCCCGTTCAACGACCCGGGGCTTTACCTCGTTCGATGCATCGTCGGCCCGCACCTCTCCGATACCTCGCAGGTCGCCCAATTGCGCAGGGCGCCGGGAGCGGCGTGGATGCCGGTCTACGCCCAGGGCCCGCGCCGGCTTGCCGAGGACCGCGTGCGCCAGGAGCTGCAGGAGCGGGCCCAGCTTCCGGCGCGCCTGGTGGAAATCGCCGCTCAGCTGGCGGACACGCGGATCGTCGGCGCGGATCGTGCTGCGCTCGAGCGCGAGCAGCGCGATATCGAACTCGGGCTGCGCGGCACGACCAGTGCGATCCTGCAGGCTCAGCGAGACGCGCTCGCTGCAAGCATAGCCACCCCCGAGCCCGGTGCCAACGTCGCCGACCTGACCGAGCGGCTTCACCAGATCGACCTCCTGATCGCCATGCGCAATGATCGAGCGTCGAACCTGGCGAACGCGCCGGTCCGCCTGACGACCGCGTTCACGACGGACCAGGGGGTCGTCTACAGCCTTGCCATCGAGGCGGCCGAGATCAATCCCGCGACGCATCGCTGGTTCGTCTCCGACCTGACGTCACCGCGCAGCGGCCAGAGGCCTGCGGTCGGCCGCAACCGGCTCGCGCCGGGCGAGCCGAAGATCGATGCGATCCTCGAAGCGCTCAAGCAACTTCTCGAAAGCGAAAGCGGCTACGGGCGCGGCGAGCTGGCGGTGTGGTTCCCGCCCGCTTTGACCGTCGCCGGGACCGCCGGCCGGATGATATCGCTTCGGATCGAGACCAACGAGCAGGGCATCGCCCTTCATGCGATCGAGAATCTCAGCACGTTGATGTCGATCGCGGCGGTCGTCGCGGCGCCTTTCACCGGCGGCGGCTCGCTTGTCCTGCTGATGCCGGCCGGATTGATCGGCGCGATCCCGTCCGCCTACCGCCTCGCCCATCGACACGAAATGGGCACGTTGCGGCTCGATCTCGAAACCGCGATGCAGATCGTCGATATCGCCACCGCCGCTCTGCAGCTGGGAGAGATCGGCGCGGGCGCCCGGGCGCTGGCCGGGGCGGGCACCAGGGCCGGCCTGCGCTGGACGGTGGTCGAGGGATCGCTCTGGGTCGTCGGGCTTGGCGGGAACGGACTGGGGATGGTGCTGATGGGCGCCGGCCTCATGGACCAGATCAGGCAGCTGAACGATCTTCCGCCAGGGCTTCGTGCCGCCAGGATCACCGAGATCCTCGGCAATGCGATGCTTCAGGCCGGAATCCAGGTCGGCGCACACCTCGCCTCGCGCGGTCATTTGCAAGGGGTGGAAGCGGGCGTGCGAGGAGTCACCAGCGGCGACGCGCCCGGCACGCGATCGACGGCATTGGTCGAACCCGGAGGGCCGCGACCGGCGGGACGCAGCGAGCCGCCCGCCAATATCATTGCCGGACTGCCACCCGACGTTCGCCGGACGACTCCGCTGGATATCGACCCCAATTTGCGCGGCGGGTCGGTGCATGTCGAATATTCGATAGGTCCAAACGGTCGGGTCGATCCGGGCTCGATCCGAATCGTCGCCGGGCCGCGGGCCAGCGCCGTCGACATCGGCCTTCATGCCGAGACGGCGCGTACGCTGCACGCTTATGCCGGGCTGCTCGGCGCCGCGAATGAGACGCTGCAGCGGTTTCGAGCCGCGATCCAGGGCCAGCGCGCGCCCCAGCAGGGCAGCGCGGCCTGGGAAGCGCAGATGGAGCTCGCCAAGCTGGACGGCATCATTCGCCAGCGGATGCAGCGATTGTCGCGAATCACGGTCGACGACGCGCGCGCCGTCGAGGTGGCGGCCGACATCGCCAACCTGCGGACGCAGCTCGAGCAGGCACAGCGAATCGTCGCCGGCTTCGATCCCGCCAATCCGCGCGGATTCATCGCCGCCGACAGCCCCGCGGAGACCGGCGCCCGGTTGGCGGCGCGCAATCGGCAGGCCGTCGCCGACAACAATATCGCCGTCGTTACGCTGGGCCCGGCAGGGGCCTCGATCCGCGAACCTGTCGCCGGCGCGACGTCCGGCAATCCGACGCCAGGCTATTATTTCAGTCAAACTGCCTCCGGACCGAGACTGACCCGACTGCAAACGGCGACGACCGAGCCGCGACTGATCCTGGTCTCGCATAACGGCCGCATCTATATCGCCCCCGACGTGCCTGCAGGAGCGGGCGTCGCGGCTGTCTCGCACGCCAACAATATCCGTGCGCAGATCGATCAATATCCTCCGCCTCGCCCGGGCCATCACTACGTCGCCGACGATGGCGGCTGGCAGCTTCAGCGCGAATCCGGCTATACCGGCCCCGCGCAACGGATCGTCAAGGACAATGGCGTACCGCGGCGCGGGCCGGACGGCGGCTTCACCTACACCACCGTCCCAGAACGCTCGACCTTCGCCGGCCGGCAGCAGTCTGCCGCTTTGAACCAGCCGGCCCCGGAGCACCGCAACCCGCTGCTCGAAGCAGCGCTCACCGCCGCCGGGATACCGGATACCGACCTGGCCCGTGGGATCCTGCGCCGCTGGGGTGCGGCTCTTACCGAACTGGGCGCGATCGCCGGCGAGTCGCTGGGCTTCGACCTGAGCCAGCATACGGAGCTGGTGCAGCGGGCCGTGACCGCGCTCGCTCGAGGGCTGGGAGCGGACGGCAGCTACATCGAGGCGCGCTACGATAATTTCCGCCACATCATACGCGACGCCGCGCTCGCTTATATGCTGGGATTCGAGCCCGACGTCCTCGCCCGGTTCGTCGACAATGGCGTGGCGCTTCCCCATCCGCCACGTTCGCCCGCCGACCAGCGCGCCCTTTACGACCGACTCTATGCGGTGCAGGCGGACGAGCAGTCGAAGGGAGAGCTTTGGACTCGCTACCGCGAAATGCGCGGCCGGCTATCCGCGGAGCAGGGAGGGTTCGGCGATTTCACCCGAATTCCCATTCCCACCGAGATCATCGAGCGGAACCCGATAACCCGAATCGATGGCGCCATCCACGTACCCGCCGATCTGGGACGGGGGCGCCCAGCCGCGGGCGACTATGCCCTGGAGAGCAAGGGGGGCAGTTCCTTCAACGGCGAGCAGTCGGGCCGTTACCACGCCAATCTCGAACGTAACGGCGGACAACTTGTCGGCCTCGATGGCCAAACCTATGCCGGCGTGGTGTATCTTTTCGACAATATCACGGCCGCGACGACCGCCCGAACGGCGCTCAACAATGCCAGACGGCACCGGAACATCTATGTGGCCTATGTCGACGGAGCGGGAGCGGTGCAATGGCTGAGGCGCTAGTCGGAAAGGCCGTCGAGTGACGACAGGGCCGATCGGCTTCACCCTGAGAGCGGAGTTGGATGCGAGGGACATCGCGGCCGCGCTCCCCGCCGCCGTCGCGCATTGGCGGGCCGCGGACGGCTTGCCGGCTCCGGTCGGATGGCGGGCGGGCGATATCGCCGGTCCGATCGGCGCCGCGCCGCCCGCCGGGACAGATTTTGTGGCCTTCGAATTCGACTCTCCCGATGCCGCCGCCCAACTCGAGGCTGACTCACAGGCGCGGATGCTCCGGCTACAGATCGACGATGGGCCGGATGCTTCGAGAGTGTTGCCCGCCATGCGATCGATCCTCGTCTCGATGGCGCGCGCGGACCTGTTGCGATCGGCGACGGTCGAACGGCTCGCCGGCGGTCAATGCCTGCCCTCGCTCCCCCTGGTCGGCGACGTCGCCCAGATCGTCGCCTGCTCCGCCGCAGCGATCGATCAGGCCTATCAGGACCAGTCCGCTTTTTTCGGGGCCTGGGACCGGACCGAGCATGCGGGTGCGCTTTGGGTGCTGTCGAGAGCGATGGACAAGGGCGACAATCCGGATTTCCTGCGCGCCGTGATCGCCGGCCAGCTGGCGATGGCGCGCGGCGCAAGGCCGGGGGAGGCCCGCATCTATCCGCCACGATTCGTGCCGGGCGAGCTCGACGCTCTGAACGAAGGCGAGCCGACGCTGAGCGGCGTCGGCTATCACCGCGCCGGGCAAATCTATGAGTTCGCCGGCCACCTGCCGCGCGGCGCCGAGCTGCGATGGCTCGATGTGCTTACCGCGTGGCGAGTCGCGAAGGACGGCAAGCTGGAGGATGGCAGCCCGGTTCGGGAAGTCCGCGCCGTGTTCATGGACAAAGAACAGGCCACCCGCGCGCGGCCGTTGCTCGATATCGCCGGTGTAGGAAGCTATTGGGAGGACTCGGCCGGCCTCGCCCATCAAGCGTGATGCTCGCAGCCGCACAGAGAGCGCAATTCCGCGCTTTATCGCAAGGCGGCGGGCCGGGCGGTCGTCTTTTCGGTCCGGCCCGGATCGGCGCGAAGGCCGGAAGAAGGGTTCACGGCAACAGGTTCCTGGTACCGGCATTAGCGGGTTCGATTCCCGCCGCCCACGCCCCTTGATGCCCCCGGATTCGGCTACATCGCGTCGGACGGCGGTGCACGATCTACGAGCCAAATTCCGCAGAAAAGCTACGGATCTTGCCTCAGATCAGACGCGCATGGTTAGCAATGTGGCGGAGCGGGAGGGATTCGAACCCTCGATACGGTTTTGCCGTATACTCACTTTCCAGGCGAGCGCCTTCGACCACTCGGCCACCGCTCCGCATGCTCTGGAAGGCGGTCATCTAGTCGGCGAGATGCGCGAGGGCAAGCTGGGCACGATGACCTTAAGAGACGGGATTGACGACGCTTCGCGCCGTCGTCTCCGCCGCGCTGGCGCGCGGCTCCGGCTCGAACCCTCGATACGGTTTTGCTTATGCTCTGCTTTCCAGGCGAGCGCCTTCGACCACTCGGCCACCGCTCCTTATGCCCTGGAAGAAGCGCCCTCTAATGGGCGGTTTCGGGGAGGGCAAGCGAAGCGGCGATCGAGTCGATGCCGATCGCAAGGTCGACGTCGCGGCGGGTGACTCCGCCTTCGCTGTGGGTGGTCAGCGAGACATCGACCCGGTTCCAGCTGTTCGACCAGTCAGGATGATGATCGGCTTTCTCGGCGGCGAACGCCACCTGGGTCATGAATCCGAAGGCCTGGGCGAAGTCTCGAAAGCGGAAGCTTCGGCTGATCGCGCCGCCGCCTCCGCCGCCTTCCTCGTCGAAAGTCCAGCCCGGCAAGGCGGCGAGCGCTGTCTCCCTCTGCTCGGCCGAAAGCTTCATGCCTTGTCTCCTTCGCTGGCCTAAACGCCTTGCTGGCGCGCTCCGCGCTTCGCCTTTATGTCCCTCGCCATGAGCGAGCGTCAAACCTTCGCGCCCGACGCGGCCGAGATCGAGCGGCTGGCGGAGGCTGCGATCGCCCGGATGCCGGACCATTTCCGCCGCCATCTCGAAGGCGTCGTGCTCCAGGTCGACGAATTCGCTGCCGACGACGTGCTCGACCAGCTCGGGATCGAGGATCCGTTCGATCTCAGCGGGCTCTACACCGGCCGGCCGATCGGCGAGCGGAGCTCGACCGCGTCCGGAGAGCTTCCGGCGATGATCCATCTCTACCGCCGGCCCTTGCTCGACGAATGGGCGGAAGGCGGGGTCAGCCTCGAGGAATTGGTGACCCACGTCATCGTCCACGAGGCCGGCCACCATTTCGGATTCTCGGACGCCGACATGCACGCGATCGAGGACTCGGTCGTTTGAAGCTGCTCGAGCTTCGCGGCCTTTCCTGCGCGCGGGGCGGCCGGCTGCTGTTCGAAGGACTCAGCCTGTCGCTCGGGCCCGGCGAGGCCGCGATCGTCACCGGCCCGAACGGAGTGGGAAAATCCTCTTTGATCCGGGTCGCGGCGGGGCTTCTGAGGCCGGCGGCGGGAAGCGTCGAGCGCGGCGGCGCGGCGGCGCTGGCGGACGAGTCCCTGGCGCTCGACGACAGGTTGCGGCTGGGCCGGGCGCTGGCTTTCTGGGCGCGGCTGGACGGCGGCTCGGCCGAAGCCGGAATGGAGAGTATGGGCCTCTCCCACCTCGCCGACGTGCCGGTGCGGATGCTCTCGGCCGGGCAGCGCAAACGGGCGATGCTGGCGCGCGTCGCCGCGTCGGCCGCCCCGCTCTGGCTGCTCGACGAGCCGGCCAACGGGCTGGATTCGGAAGGTTCGGCCAGGCTCGCTTCATTGGTCGCCGGCCATCGCGCCGGCGGCGGCGCGGTGCTTGCCGCGACTCATCTGCCGCTCGGAATCGAGGACGCCCGCGCCGTGGTGCTGGCATGAGCGGGCTGCTGCTTCGCGAATTGCGGCTCGCGGCGAGCGGCGGACATGCCCTGCTGCCGCTCATCTTCTTCCTTTTGGTCGCAACCCTTTTTCCGTTCGCGGTCGGCCCCGACGCGCCTCTGCTCGCGAAGACCGGAGGCGGCGCCTTGTGGATGGCGGCGCTTCTCGCCGCTCTGCTGCCGGTCGAGCGGCTGGTCGAACCCGACCGTGCCGCCGGCGTGCTCGATCAGCTCGCGATCCGCGGGGTGAGCGAGGAGAATGTCGCTCTGGCCAAGTTGCTCGGCCACTGGCTGAGCTTCGGACCGCTTCTGATGCTTGCCGCGATTCCGGCGGCCGCCTTGCTCAGGCTGCCGCGAGAAGTGCTTCTGCGCCTGGAGTTCGGCCTGGCCGCCGGAACGCCCGGCCTCGCCGCTTTGACCCTGATCGTCGCCGCGCTCACCGCAGGCCTGCGCGGCACCGGCGCTCTGGCCGGGCTCCTGCTGCTGCCGCTGGCCGTGCCGATCCTGATCTTCGGCGCCGGGCTGGTCGGCGAGAACGGGGGCATGGGCGCTCTGAAGCTTCTCGCGGCGGTGTCGTTGCTGCTCGTGGCTGCCGCGCCTTTCGCGGCCGGCGCCGCGATCCGGGCAGCGAGAGACTGATCTCCCCTCCCCTTGCGGGGATGGGCCGGGGGCGGGGCAGTCGTTGTGCGTCGTCGCGGGCCCTTCGACGCCGCCTGCGGCGTCGCTCAGGACGGGCCGCCCGCTCACCCGCCACCCACCCCTTGATCCCCTCCCTTGAAAGGGAGGGGCGTCCTTAACGAGACCACCGAGCGAAAATGGCCGTCGGCAGGAGCAGGCCTCGTGCTTCCTCCCGAACCGCCATGTCGCCGCACTCGATCGCGCCGCCGAGATCGCCGAGCGCCTGGTTGAGCAACTCCCCGATCGCCAGCGCCGACATCCGCACCGCGTAGACGGTGAGGACGAGGAATCTGCTGTCGCCGTCGATCAGCTTGCGGCAATCGGCGATCAGCCCCGGCAGGCCTTCCTCCAGCCGCCAGATCTCGCCGGCCGGGCCACGCCCATATTTGGGCGGATCGAGGATGATCCCGTCGTAGCGGCGGCCCCGCCTGACCTCGCGGGCGGTGAACTTGGCGGCATCGTCGACCATCCAGCGGATCGGCCGCTCGGCGAGGCCCGACAATCGCGCATTATCCTTGCCGGCCTCGACCGATTTTTTCGAGGCGTCGACATGGACCATGTTCGCGCCGGCCGCGGCCAAGGCGAGCGTTCCGACGCCGGTATAGCCGAACAGGTTGAGCGCCTCCGCGCCCGGGCCGACCCGCTCGCGCATCCAGGCCCATTGCGGAGCCATGTCGGGGAAGAAAGCGAGGTGGCGGAACGGCGTGCACTGGGCCCGGAACCGGACCTCTTCCCAGCCCAGCTCCCAGCCCTCGCGCGGCACCGGCCGGGCGAATTGCCAGCGGCCGCCGCCCTCCTCGTCCGAACCGGGAAGGAATTCGCCGTCGGCGTCCCATTGCGCCGAGGCGGGCGCCCACATGGCCTGGGGCTCGGGACGGATGAAGCTGTAGCGGCCGTAACGTTCGAGCTTCCGGCCATCGCCGGAATCGACCAAGCCGTAATCGGCCCAGGGTTCGGCGACGAGGGTCGAGAGGTTCACGCCGCCCGGACGGCCGGGAAGCCGATCGTCGCCCGGGCGCGGGGACCCGAGAGTATCCGCGCCCCCGCCGCTCTGACCTGATCGAGGCTGACCTGCTCGAGCTCGGCGACGACCGAAGCCGGCTCCACGAGCCGCCCATGCAAAGAAAGCATGCGCGCGACATAATGGGCCTGGCCCCAGCTGCTCTCCAGCGACATCAGCAGGCCGGCCTTGGCCTGGGTTCGAACCCGCTCGAGCTCGCGCGGCGTGATCGACTCGGCGGCGTTCGCGAGCACCTCCTCGATCAAGGCGGCGGCCGCGGCCGATTCGCGCCGTGCGGTCGCGGCATAGACCGCGAACAGTCCGCAATCGCGCCACGGCATCAGCATCGCATAGACGGTGTAGGCGAGGCCCTTCTCCTCGCGCACCTCCTGGAACAGCCGCGACGACATGCCGCCACCGACCGCGTCGCTGAACAGGCGCGCCGCATAATAGTCCGGATCGGGCTGGCCCGGCCCGCCATAACCCAGAGCGAGATGGGCCTGGTCGCTCGTCGTCCGGCCGACCCGGTCGCCGCCGGTGAAGGTCGCGGGCTCGGGCGACGCCGCCGCGCCGGCCGGAAGCGCCTCGAAATGGCGCGCCGCGAGCTCGACGAGCCGGTCATGATCGACCTTCCCGGCCGCGACCAGGGTCAAGGCCCCGCCGCGATACTGGCTGTCCCGCCAGCCATGGAGATCGTCGGCCGCGATCGTCTCGATGCTCTCCTCGGCGCCGAGGATCGATCGGCCGAGCGGCTGGTCGGCGAAGGCGGCGGCCTGGAGATCCTCGAAGATCATGTCGTTGGGCGTGTCGCGCGCCTCGCCCAGCTCCTGGAGGACGACCAGCTTCTCGCGTTCGAGCTCGGCGGGATTGAAATGCGGCCGAAGGATCAGGTCCGAGATCAATTCGACTCCGAGCGGCAGATGCTCGGCCATCACCGAGGCGGTGAAACTGGTCGAATCGCGGTCGGTCGCGGCGTTGAGGTCGCCGCCGACATCCTCGATCGCCTCGCTGATCTCGCGCGCCGAGCGGCCCCCCGCGCCCTTGAACACCATATGCTCGAACAGATGGGCGATTCCATTGAGGCGCGCCGGCTCGAATCGCGAACCGGTGTCGGCATAGAGGCCGACCGCCGCGGTCTCGATGCCCGGCATCTCGCGGCTTGCGACGCGAAGGCCGCTGGGAAGGATGGTGAGCTGCATGTTTCGAGAAACCTAGGAGGCCGAGACCCCGGCATCAACTTTCTTGCCCTCGCGCATCCGCTTGCGGAGCGCCAAAGCGTAGATGGTCAGCGCCGCCGCCGCGAAGAAGAACCATTGCCAGGCGTAGAGGATATGGTTGTTCGGCATGTTCTCGGGCGAAGGCGGACGGCTCGCCCTCAGGCCCGGCGCGGGCTTGTCGGCGACCAGCCGGAACCTGTGATTGCGGTCCGGAACGATCAGGCCGCTGACCGGCCCGCCCTTCCAGGCCGGGTTCGACGGCAATGTCGACCAGCCGACATCGACCTGCATGCCCGGCCCTTCGGCGCCGGTGCGGCAGCCGGCGATATGGGCCCAGCCCGGCTCGTCCCGAAGGTTGCGCCCGGCGACCGCGCGCCATTCGGTGACCTGCAGGCAGAAGCCGTTCGCCCGGCGGTAGAGCAGGGAATCGTCCGCCGGCGGCACCGACGGCCAGGCGACGGGCTCCAGCCTGGAATTGGCCTGATAGCGGGCGATCAGCCCTTCCTTCCAGCCGGCGCGCTGGATCTGCCAGATGCCGAGGCCGATCATCGTCGCGGCCGCCGCGGCGACGAGGATCGTCGGAATGACCGGGATTCGCATCAGCGACGCGCTTCCTGACGAGGACAGACCCTAGCCGCTATAGGAAGCGCCCCAGCCGCCCCAGACATAGATGCAGATGAACAGGAACAGCCACACCACGTCGACGAAATGCCAGTACCAGGCCGCCGCCTCGAAGCCGAAATGCTGCTCGGGGCGGAAATGGCCTTTGTAGGCGCGGATCAGGCAGATGCTGAGGAAGATGGTCCCGACGATGACGTGGAAGCCGTGGAAGCCGGTCGCCATGAAGAAGGTCGAGCTGTAGATATTCTGTTTGAACGCGAACGGCGCGTGCCAATATTCCCAGGCCTGGATGCTGGTGAAGGTCGCTCCGAGCAGGATGGTCAGCCACAGGCCGAGGATCAGCCCCTTGCGGTCGTTGTGGATCAGAGCGTGGTGCGCCCAGGTCACAGTCGTTCCCGAGCAGAGCAGGATCATCGTGTTGAGCAGCGGGAAGCCCCAGGGATCGAGCACCTCCATGCCTTTGGGCGGCCAAGTGGCTCCGATCGATTCGGCCGCCGACGGAAACAAGGAGGCGTCGAAGAAAGCCCAGAACCAGGCGAGGAAGAACATCACCTCCGAGGCGATGAACAGGATCATTCCGTAGCGCAGGTGGAGCTGGACAACCGGCGTATGATCGCCGCCATGGGCCTCGCGGATGACGTCCGCCCACCAGCTGAACATGACGAACAGGACCGCGATCACCCCGGCGAAGAACAGATAACCGCCATAGGCATATTCGTGCATCCACATCACCGCGCCGCCGGCCATGCCGAGCGCGCCGAACGCTCCGACCAGGGGCCAGACGCTCGGATTGACGAGATGGTAGGGGTGGTTCTGCGCTGCGGCCATGGTCGCGTCGTCCTTCTCGATTTCGCCTGCCTCTAACCCCGGGGCTTGGGCTCGTCCACGGGGTAAAAGGTGTAGGAAAGGGTGATTTCGCTGATGTCCCTGGTGTCGGGATCGCTGGCGAATTTGGGATCGACGTAGAAGATCACCGGCATCCGCACCTGCTCGCCGGCCTTGAGCGTCTGCTGGCTGAAGCAGAAGCACTGGATCTTGGTGAAATATTTGCCGGCCTGGACGGGCGTGACGTTGAAGGTCGCGCTTCCGGTCACCGTCCGGTCGGAGAGGTTGTGCGCGTCGAAAAAGGCGATCTCGCGCTCGCCGATCGTCACCGGCTCGTGGCTTCGCTCCGGCGCGAAACGCCACGGCAAGGCATTGGAGGTGTTGGCGTCGAAGCGGATCGAGACGCTCCGGCCGGCCAGCGCTCCCGGCGCCCGGCCGCCCAGAGCGCGCATCGTCGTCCCGTCGAAGCCGGTGACCTGGCAGAACATCCGGTAGAGCGGGACGCTGGCGAAGGCGAGGCCGGTCATCCCGAAGACGAGCAGGACGGCGAGCAAAGCGGTCCGAGTCGTGCGGTTCACCGGTGCAGCCCCAGCTTGGCGATGGTGATCGCGTAAACGAGGATCACGAAGCCGGCGAGGAGAAGCCCCATGACGATCGCCCGGCTGCGCTGGCGCCGGCGTATCTCCTGCTGGTCGAGCGGCGGTTCCATGCTCATCCCGCGATCCAGCGGTCGGCCACGAGTGCGCCGAACAGGACGAACAGATAGAGGATCGAATAAGCGAACAGCCGCTTCTCGGCCTTCATGTCCTTCGGAGCCGAGGCCCGGCTCATCGTCACCTGGACGGCGATCCCGACGAAGACGAGGCTGAGCGCCGCCGCCGCCAGTCCGTAATAGGCGCCGGTCAGGCCGAGCGGCCAGGGCGCGACCGCCGCCGCCGCCATCGGCAGAGCGTAGAGCAATATATGCTGGCGGGTGGTCTTCTCCCCCGCGACGACCGGAAGCATCGGCACGCCGGCCGCCGCATAATCGGAGCGGACGAACAAAGAGAGCGCCCAGAAATGCGGCGGGGTCCACAGGAAGATGATGGCGAACAGCAGCACCGGCAGAAGGGTGACGTCGCCGGTCGCGGCGGCCCAGCCGATCACCGGCGGGAAGGCTCCGGCGGCGCCGCCGATGACGATATTCTGCGGAGTCCGGCGCTTCAGCCACACGGTGTAGACCAGCACGTAGAACAGGATCGAGGCGGCGAGGATCGCGGCCGCGAGCCAGTTGGTCGCAAGCCCCATCAGAAGCACCGAGAAGAAGCTTAAGCCGACTCCGAAATGGAGCGCCGACTGACGGTCCATCCGCCCGGCCGGAAGCGGCCGCGACGCGGTGCGCTTCATCAAGGCGTCGAGATCGGCCTCGTACCACATGTTCAATGCCGCCGCGGCTCCGGCGCCGAGCGCGATGCACAGGATGGCGGTGAAGCCGAGCACCGGGTGGATCGGGACCGGCGCCGCGAGCAGGCCGGCGAGCCCGGTGAAGACGACGAGGCTCATCACCCTCGGCTTGGTCAAAGCAAGGAAATCGCGCCAGTCGGCGATGGTCGGGGTGTTGATCGTCGTGCTCGTCATTTCATGTCTTCCTCCCCTCCCGCGCGCGGGAGGGGATCGAGGGGTGGGCCTGTCGATGGCCCGATCATTCCCACCCCCGGCCCCTCCCGCAGGCGGGAGGGGTGGAGTTGCCTAGTCGATCTTCGGCAGGGTCGAGAATTGGTGGAACGGCGGCGGGCTCGACAGGGTCCATTCGAGCGTGGTCGCGCCTTCGCCCCAATAATTGTCGCCCGCCTTGCGGCCTGCGGCCAGCGAGATGACGATGTTGAGGAAGAAGCAGGCCATCCCCGCCATCACCAGGTAGAAGCCGTAGGTGGCGACGTCGTTCCAGCCGGCATAGGCGTTGGTATAATCGGGGACCCGGCGCTGCATTCCGTCCAGGCCGAGGAAGTGCATCGGGAAGAACAGGACGTTCACGCCGATGAAGAACAGCCAGAAATGGAGCTGGCCGAGCACCTCGTTGTACATCTTCCCGAACATCTTCCCGAACCAGTAATACCAGCCCGCGAACAGCGAGAAGACCGCTCCCAGCGACAGCACGTAGTGAAAGTGGGCGACGACATAGTAGGTGTCGTGCATCTCGTTATCGATTCCGCCATTGGCGAGCACGACTCCGGTCACCCCGCCGACGGTGAACATGAAGATGAAGCCCAGGGCCCACAGCATCGGGGTCTCGAAGGTCAGCGAGCCGCCCCACATCGTCGCGATCCAGGAGAAGATCTTGATTCCGGTCGGAACCGCGATCACCATCGTTGCGGCGGTGAAGTACATCTTGGTGTTCACGTCCATTCCGACGGTGAACATGTGGTGGGCCCAGACGACGAAGCCGATCACTCCGATCGAGACCATCGCATAGGCCATTCCGAGATAGCCGAAGACCGGCTTGCGGCTGAAGGTCGCGACCACCTGGCTGATCATTCCGAAGCCCGGAAGGATCATGATGTAGACCTCGGGGTGGCCGAAGAACCAGAACAGATGCTGGTAGAGGATCGGGTCGCCGCCGCCGGCCGCGTCGAAGAAGTGGGTCTGGAAGTTGCGGTCGGTCAGAAGCATCGTGATCGCGCCCGCGAGCACCGGCAACGCCAGCAGCAGAAGGAAGGCGGTGACCAGGATCGACCAGACGAACAAAGGCATTTTGTGAAGGGTCATGCCCGGCGCGCGCATGTTGAAGATGGTCGTGATGAAATTGATCGCTCCGAGGATCGACGACGCGCCGGCCAGGTGAAGCGCGAAGATTGCCATGTCGACCGCCGGGCCCTGGTGGCCGATTGTCGAGAGCGGCGCGTAGACGGTCCAGCCGGTCCCGGCGCCATTGCCTTCGCCGCCGGGGACCATGCTCGATCCAAGCAGGAGGGTTATGGCCGGCACGAGCAGCCAGAAGCTGATATTGTTCATCCGCGGGAAGGCCATGTCGGGCGCGCCGATCATCAGTGGCACGAACCAGTTGCCGAACCCGCCGATCATCGCAGGCATGACCATGAAGAAGACCATGATCAGGCCGTGCGCTGTGATCAGCACGTTCCAGAGATGGTGGACCTCGGTCGGGCTCGAGCCGGCGCCCGCCCAGCTTTCGAGGAACTGAATTCCGGGCTGGGCCAGCTCCCAGCGCATCATCCCGGAGACGAAGCCGCCGATGATACCCGCGCTGATCGCGAAGATCAGATAAAGAGTGCCGATATCCTTATGGTTGGTGGACATGAACCAGCGGACGAAGAAGCCCGGCTTATGGTCGGCATCGTGATGGGCCGCCGAGGCGTGCCCGGTCTCGAAATGGCTGGCATTGGCAGTGGTGTCGGTCATGATCTCAATTTCCGCGGCTTGATTGGGCCTGGCTCTGGTTGGTCGCCGGCGGAGTGGCCGTTCCGGGCGTGAGCGGAGGTTCGGTGGTGGTTGCTCCGGCGACCGCGGCCGGGCCGGCCCCAGTCGCACCGGGGTTGGAGATTGGCGAGTTGGCCGTAGCGTCGGGCGACGCCGGCCGCGCCGGGCCCGGCATCTTTCCGCCCTTCGAAGCAATCCAGGCGGCGAACTGCTCCTGGGTCACCACCTCGACGGCGATCGGCATGAAGCCGTGGCCCTGGCCGCACAATTCGAAGCACTGGCCGTAATAGACGCCCGGCCGCTCGGCCTTGAACCAGGTCTCATTTAGCCGGCCCGGCACCGCGTCCATCTTTACCCAGAAGGCCGGGACGCCCCAGCTGTGGATGACGTCCGTGGCGGTGACGATCACCTTCACGGTGGCGTTGACCGGGACCACCATCCTTTCATCGACGGCGAGCAGGCGGGGCTCGCCCCGCGCCTTGGCGTCCTTCTCGGGCAGCATGTTCGAAACCAATTCGAAGCCGCCATGATCGGGATAGGAATAGGTCCAATACCATTGGTTGCCGGTCGCCTTGACGGTGAGATCGGCCTTGGGCGGATTGTACTGGTGACCCAGAAGCTTGATCGACGGTATCGCGATCGCGACCAGGATCAGCACCGGCACCAGCGTCCAGACCACCTCCAGGGTCGTATTGTGGGTGGTCCGGCTCGGCACCGGATGGGCGCCGCGGCGGAAGCGGATGATCACGAACAGCAACAGCGCCAGGACGAAGATCGAGATGACCGTGATGATCGGCAAAAGCAGGTAATTGTGGAACCAGGCTGCCTCGCGTCCGATCGGCGTGACCTGGTCCTGGAGGCCCATGCGGCCGTCGGGCTGGCCGATTCCGGGGGTCGGGACCGCCCGGCTCGCCGGAGCGGCCTGGGCGGCCTGAACATTGCCCGGCTCCGCCGTGGCGGCGGGAGCTGCCGTAGAGGCATCCGGTGCCGGAGCCGCCTTGGGCGCGGCCGGAGCGGCGGCGGCCGGCGTCGTCGCCGGCGCCTGGGCGGCCGCATGAGGTGTCATGCCGAGAGCGGCGGCGGCTGCGCAGATCGTGAGGAATATTCTCATTGAGACCCCTGGGACCCTCCGGGCGGAGCGGGTGGATTCGAGCCGGTACGGCGGATTGCGGCGCCTTATAGGCAGGCGGGCACCGGTCCTCAAGCGCCCCGGCGCGGCTTTTTCCGGCGCTTGTCGGCGGGTCGGCCCGGCCCTATCTCCCGGGCTTGTGAGGCCTGACGGGGCGAGGGCATGACCGAAGAAGAGATATTCGCCGAGTTCCGCGCCGCCGAGGCGCTTCTCGAAGGGCATTTCATCCTCTCCTCGGGCCTTCACAGCCCGCTCTACCTCCAATGCGCCCGGGTGCTGATGGATCCGGCGCGGGCTTCCCGCCTCGCCTCCGCCCTGGTCGCGACCATGCCCCGCGAGATCCGCTCGGCGATCGAGATCGTCGTCTCACCCGCCATGGGCGGCGTCATTGCCGGCCATGAAATGGGGCGCGCGCTGGGAGTCGAGGCTCTGTTCGTCGAGCGCCCGACCGGCACGTTCGAGCTTCGCCGCGGCTTCCGGCTGAAACCCGGCCAGAAGGTGCTTCTGATGGAGGACGTGGTGACCACCGGCCTCAGCTCTCGCGAGGCGATCGCGGCGGTTCACCGCGCCGGCGGCGAGGTCGTCGCCGCCGCCGCTTTGGTCGACCGATCGGGCGGCGCCGCCGACCTGGGTGTGCCTTTCTATCCGCTGGTCCGCCTCAACGTGCCGACGTTCGAGGCCGATGCTCTGCCGCCCGATCTCGCTTCCATCCCGGCCGAAAAGCCCGGCAGCCGCAAGGCCGCGTGAGCAACCATCTCCGCCTCGGGGTCAATATCGACCATGTCGCGACCATCCGGAACGCGCGCGGCGGCGATCACCCCGATCCGGTCCGGGCGGCCTTTGCCGCGGCGAAGGCCGGCGCCGACGGGATCACCGCCCATCTCCGCGAAGACAGGCGCCATATCCGCGACGAGGATATCGCCGAGCTGATGGCGAACCTGAATATTCCGCTCAACCTGGAGATGGCGGCGACCGAGGAGATGCTCGAGATCGCGCTTCGCCACCGGCCGCACGCCGCCTGCATCGTCCCGGAAAAGCGCGAGGAGCGGACCACCGAGGGCGGGCTCGACGCGGCCGGGCAGGACAATCATCTCTTCCCGTTCGTCGCCCGGCTGGTCGGGGCCGATATCAGGGTCAGCCTGTTCATCGAGCCCGATCCGCGCCAGGTCGAGGCCGCGATCCGGCTGAACGCTCCGGTGGTCGAGTTCCATACCGGCCGCTACGCCCACCTCGATGGCGAGGAGCGCTCCGCCGAGCTCGCGCGGATCGCCGAAGCCGCGGCGCTCGCCGCGAAGAACGGCATCGAGCCTCATGCCGGCCACGGCCTGACCTTCGATAATGTCGCTCCGATCGCGGCAATTCCCCAGCTCGCCGAGCTCAATATCGGCCATTTCCTGGTCGGCGAGGCGATCTTTACCGGCTTCGAGGCGAGCGTCGCGCGGATGCGGGCGCTGATGGACGAGGCGCGGGGCAATCCTCCCCGGAACGGGGAGGGGGACCGCGCGAAGCGCGGTGGAGGGGCTGGCGAGGACTCCGGCGCAGCCCCTCCACCCCGCGCCTTCGGCGCGCGGTCCCCCTCCCCCGATGGGGGAGGAACGTGATCATCGGCATCGGCTCGGATCTGTGCAACATCGAGCGGATCCAGAATTCGCTCGACCGCTTCGGCGAGCGCTTCACCAACCGCGTCTTCACCGAGACCGAGCGGGCCAAGGCCGAAGGCCGGCCGCACACCAGGGCCGGCACCTATGCCAAGCGCTTCGCCGCCAAGGAGGCTTTCTCCAAGGCGGTCGGCACCGGCTTCAAGCGCGGCGTGTTCATGCGCGACATCGGAGTCGTCAACCTGCCCTCGGGCGCTCCGACCCTCCACCTGACCGGCGGCGCGAGGGACAGGCTTGACGCCATGGTCCCGGCAGGTCAGTCCGCGACCATCCATTTGACGATGACCGACGACTTTCCATTCGCGCAGGCTTTCGTCATCATCACCGCCGAGCCCAGGGAAGGACAATCAGGGTGATCGAATCCGATCTCGCCGTCGGCGAGGAAGCCAATACGCCCGCCGACGCGCCCGCCGGTGCCGACGCGCCGAAGCCGGGAACGGACTGGTGGGGCGAGATCAAGGCGATCTTCTGGCTGATCCTCGCCGTCCTCGCCTTCCACAGCTTCATCGCCAAGCCCTTCTACATCCCGTCGGAATCCATGATGCCGATCCTGGTCAAGGGCGACCGGCTGGTGGTCAGCAAATTCCCCTACGGCTGGTCCTGGGTCAGCCCAAGCTTCCACATCTTCCCGCGCTGGTCGGGCCGTCTGTTCGGACGGCTGCCCGAGCGCGGCGACATCGTCATCCTCACTCCGCCCGGCCGCTCCGACGACTATATCAAGCGGGTGATCGGCCTTCCCGGCGACACGATCGAGATGATCAACGGCCAGCTCTACATCAACGACAAGCCGGTGAAGCGCGAGGCGCGCCCGCCCGCCTTGGTCCCGGTCGACCCGAACGTGCCCTGCGAGACTCCGTTCGGCGACCATCGCACCCAGGGCGCCGACGGCAGGATCTATTGCAAGCTTCCGGTGGTTCGGGAGACCCTTCCCAACGGCCGCACCTACGACACGATCGACCTCGGCTATGCCGGCCAGGTCGACGATTATCCCAAGACCTTCGTGCCGCCCGGCCACGTCTTCCTGATGGGGGACAATCGCGACCAGTCCGCCGACAGCCGGGTCGACACCTCCCAGCAGGGCCTTGGCGGGCCCGTTCCCTGGGAGAATATCGGCGGCCGCGCCGAGTTCGTCACTTTCTCCTATGACGGCTCGACCCAGTGGCTGAACCCGATCAGCTGGTTCTCGGCGCTTCGCGGCGGCCGCGCCGGCCATAGCCTCCGCCCGGCCGAGGCGCCCGTCCCGCCGCCCGCGCCGCCGGCCCCGCGACCTGCGCCATGAGCGATTCGGTCCCCGAACCGACGGATCCGGGCACGCCTTCATCCCCGCCTCCGGTCAAGGGCGGTTGGCTTCGCGAGCTCAGGGGCATCCTCTTCATTCTCGCCGGGGTCGTCGCTTTCCACAGCGCCGTCGCCCAGCCTTTCTATATCCCCTCCGAATCGATGATGCCCGGGCTTCTCGTCGGCGACCAGTTGATCGTCTCCAAATATCCCTATGGCTGGTCCTGGGCGAGCGCGAGCTTCCACATCCTGCCGCGCACCTCCGGCCGGCTCCTGGGGGCGATGCCGGAACGCGGCGACGTCGTGATCGCCGTCCAGCCGAGCACCGGCCACGATCTGATCAAAAGGGTGATCGGACTGCCCGGCGACACCGTCGAGGTCAGGGGCGGCATCCTCTATCTCAACGGGCGGCCCGTGCCTCGCGAAAAGCGGCCGGCGGCGATGATCCCGATCGACCCCAATACGCGCTGCGCCTTCGGAGCTTATGGCGACTTCCGCCAGGCGGGCGCGGACGGGCGCACCTATTGCCGGCTGCCGATCTACCGCGAGACCCTTCCCAACGGCCGTTCCTACGACACGGTCGACCTCGGCGCTTCGAGCGGCGACGATTATCCGCGGATCACGGTCCCCAAGGACCATGTCTTCCTGATGGGCGACAATCGCGACGACAGCGCCGACAGCCGCTTCCCGACATCCGAGCTCGGCCTCGGCGGGCCGGTGCCGTGGGAGGACCTCGGCGGCCGCGCCGAGTTCATCACCTACAGTCTCGACGGCAGCGCATCTTACTGGAACCCGGTCAGCTGGTTCACCTCGATGCGCGGCGGGCGGGCAGGTACCTCGCTTCGTCCGAAGCGGGCCGACAGATCGCGGCCGGCTGCCTGATGAGCGCCGACTCCGATCCCCATATCGAGGAACGGGGTCCGACCGAGTTCAGGGACCCGCTGGTCCGCCAGGAGATGAAGAAAGCGGCGGTCTGGCTGGGAATGGCCGTGCTGATCCTGGCCGTCTTCTTCCTCGCCCAGCCGCTCCTTCTGATCCTCGCCGGGATCGTCTTCGCCTCGATCCTCGACGGCGGCACCCGCCTGCTCGGCCGGGTGCTTCCGATCGGACGCGGCTGGCGGCTGGCGATCGTCACCCTCGCCGGGATCGCCTTCGTCGTCTGGGTTTTCTATTATGCCGGAGTCACCCTGATCGAGCAGGCCGAGACCCTTCGCAGGGTCATCACCGTCCAGGCCAACCGGCTTCTCGCCTGGGGCGACGCGGTGGGCATCTCGCAGGGGGTCCGGGTCGATCAACTGGGCGGCCAGCTGATGGGCTCGCTCGGCCGGCTCGGCTCGGCGGTGACCAGCGCATTGGGCGCGCTCGCCAGCCTGCTGATGATCATCGTCATCGGAATCTTCATCGCGGTCGATCCGCGGCTCTACGAGCGCGGGCTCGCCTGGATGCTTCCGCTTCGAAGCCGCGACGACTTTTACGAGGTGACGACGCGCATGGGCTTCACCCTCAGGCGGCTGATGTTCGGACGGCTGATCGGAATGCTGGTCGAGGGGATCGGCACCTGGCTCCTGCTCCTGGCCGGCGGCGTGCCGATGGCTGCCTTGCTCGGCTTGCTCACCGGCCTGCTCGCTTTCATTCCCAATATCGGAGCGATCGTCTCCGGCATATTGATGGTCCTGGCCGGCTTCAGCGTCGGGCCGGAGCAGGGGATCTGGACGATCATCGTCTATTTCGTCGTCCAGAATGTCGACGCCTATCTGGTCGTCCCCTATGTCGCCCGCCGGACGGTCGATCTCGCCCCGGCTTTGGTGCTCGGAGCGCAATTGCTGTTCGGCGCCCTGTTCGGGATCCTCGGCCTGTTCCTGGCCGATCCGATCGTCGGAATGATCAAGGTCGCGCTCGAGCAGCACAGCCGCGAAGAGCCGGCGCTAGCGAAAGGCGCGGCGCGCAAGGCACGCCGCTGATCGTCAGCCCGAAGGTGGAGGCGGGGCTGGAGGCGCTCCGCTTTGGCCGCCGCCATTCTGCTGCATCTGCTGCATCTGCTCCAATTGCTGGAGCTGCTGCATCTGCCGCATCTGCATGAAGCGCTGCGCCTCGCCGCGCATGACCTGGCCGACGTCGATCTCGAAGACGAGCTTGTCGCTGGGCTTGAACGGCGCCTCCGGCGGCATCGGGCCCTGCTCGTGGGTCCCGCCCGGCAGTGTCAGGACGTAGGAACCGCCCTGCTGCATCAATTGCAGCCCCTCGGCGAAGCCCGGATAGATGCCCTGGGTGGTGGTCACGAACGGCTGCCCGCTCTGGCGGCTGTCCTGGAAGACCGGCGCGTCCTTGCTTCCGATGTGCAATCGGTAATGGAGCGCGACCACGTCGGCGGGCGTGATCCTGGCGCCGGCGCCCGGCCTGATCGTCTCGAGGCCGACACCCGATTTGGTGGTGATCGGCTGGAAGGCGGCGGTCGTCCACCAGGCCATGGCGGCCGCGGCCAATGCCAGAAGGCCGAGGCCGAGCCACAATTTCAGCATCGAGCCCTTCTTGAGCGGGCGAATCGGCACGGCGGTGACGGACATTCTGCTATTCCTCGGGGAAAAAGGGACCGCAAACGAAGACGGGCGGCGGATCAGCAGGTCGTCGCTTCCCCCAGAAGCGACTGTGGGCTCCGGGGGAGCCCACACTGCTGATCCTATCGCCGCCCGTCTTCAAATCCAAGCTTCGAGGCCGTTCCTAGCGGACTCCGTCGCGCTCCATCCGCTTGCGCTCGAGCTTGCGGGCCCGGCGGATCGCGGCGGCGCGCTCGCGGGCGCGCTTCTCGGACGGCTTCTCGTAATGGCGGCGCAGCTTCATCTCGCGGTAGACGCCTTCGCGCTGGAGCTTCTTCTTGAGCGCGCGCAGCGCCTGATCGACATTATTGTCGCGAACGAGGATTTGCATAAAGGGCCGTCACTCTCCGATTTCGGTGCCGAACGGACGCAAGCAGCGGCCGCCCGAAACAAAAGCTGGTAGCATAAAAGCAGGTTCGTCGCGAGAGCATTCCCGCGCCGTTGCGGGGCCCGTTACCAGCGAAGGCCCGCTTTTTCAAGCCGAAAGGCGGTCGGCGGGGCGTCCCGCGGCGTCGCTAAGCTTTTGCTCCGCTTTGTTTCAAACTGAAACGTCCGATTTTGGCATCTGGCGCAACGGCTTCGGATTCGTAACGTCGCGGTCGGCCACGCTTCTTCGAGGCGGATGACCGAGGGTACGAACAGGAGAAACTCGATGCGCGATCTTTCAACCCAGGAGCTTGGTTTCGTTTATGGCGCCGGCGGCAAGAGCAAATGCGCTCCCCCGCCCAAGTGCGGCAAGGGCAGCGGCAGCCGCGGCTCGAAGAAGCGCTCGGGCAGCCGCAAGCACAGCGGCAGCCGCGGCAGCCGTGGAAGCCGTTGCCGCTAAGGCAAGGCTGAGCGGTCTTCGCTTCTGAATGGAGGCCGGGGCGCCGATGGCGCTCCGGCCTTCTTCATGTCCTCAACCCGATCTTCACCCTCTTGTGAGAGGGGTAGCGCCTGACCGGAGATGAGGGGGCCAGATGGGTAAGCTTTCGCCCGACGAATTCGATCTGGCCGCGATCGGCCCGAACAGCGAGATCCTCTGGCTGCTGGGTCAGCCGCATCTCGCCGACTATCTCGATTTCGTGCGGCACAAGGTGGTCGGCGGCCATGAGCTTGAGCCGGCCGCGCTCGCCGACGAATGGCGCGAGGCCAACGACCTCTATTACGATCTCGAACGGTCCGAAGCCGGAGTCGCCGAACAGGCCCAATGCCTCAAGCCTCCCAAGGCGCTGGCGCCGCTGATCGCCGAATTGAAGGCCGATCCTTATTATCGCGAGACGTTCGACACGCTCCCAGCCGAGGTGCGGATGGTCGAGCTCGACAAGTTGATCGTCTCGCAGACCCATGTCGCCTGCCGCTTTTCCGACGCGCGCGGCCGCCGGCTCGGCTCGAAGCCGGCGCCGGACGCTTTGTTCCGCTTCTGCCTCCCGATCGAGCGCGAGAATCCGCCGGTCCGGATCCAGCGGATCGCGTCCGATCGCTACATCTTCTCTTCGCCGTCCACCGATCTCAGGACCCACCACCCGGCTTTGCTTCGCCGCGACCAGATCGCCAATATCGGCAGCTACGGTCCGATCGCCGGCGTGATCGGCCTGATCGTCGGCTTCGGCTCCAATTATCTGGCGGTGATCAAGAGCGGCGACCGGATGATCCTGCACAACGGCTATCACCGCGCCTACGCGCTCCGGGCGCTCGGGATCACCCACGCTCCGGCGATCGTCGAGACCGTCACCCGCAAGGACGAGCTCCGGATCGTCGCCAACAGCTCGGTCTCGGAGGATCCCGAATTCTTCTTCGCCGCCGCCCGCCCGCCGCTGCTTCGCGACTTCTTCAATCCGAAGCTGGCGAAAAGGCTGAGCGTCCGGCCGATGGAGACCGCGGTCGAGGTCGAGTTCAAGATGCGGACCTGGACGACCACCGACTGGTCCGAATAATCGTACTCAGAGAGCTTTTCCGTCATTGCGAGCGTAGCGAAGCAATCCAGGGCTGACTCTGAGGCCCACTGGATTGCGGCGTCGCTGCCGCGAAGCGGCAGTTTATCCTGAGCGACGCCGCAGGCGGCGTCGAAGGGCTCCTCGCAATGACGGCAGAATCAAACCGACCGCATCGCGAACGGCCGGGCTCCGCGCTCGGTGCGCACGAGAATGCCGTTCTCCAGCCGGTAGACGGTGTCGGCCCGCTCGATCAAAGCCGGCCGGTGCGAGATCACCACGCGGGTGATCGGAAGCCTGACGATCATCTCGGCGATCGCCCGCTCATTCTCCTCGTCGAGATTGGCCGTGCCCTCGTCGAGGAACAGAGCGTCGGGGTCGCGGTAGAGGGCGCGGGCGAGCATGATCCGCTGGCGCTGGCCGCCCGAGAGAGCGGCGCCCATGTCGCCGATCAGGCTCTGATAGGCCATCGGCATCTTCATGATGTCGTCGTGGATCCGCGCGAGGGTCGCCGCCAGCTCGACCCTCTCCTGGTCGAGCTTGGCATCGAAGAAGGCGATATTGTCGGCGAGAGTCCCGGTCAGCAGGATGTCGTCCTGGAGCAAGGCGCCGATGCGGGCGCGCCAGCCGCCGCAGGTCGCCGGTCCGAGCGGAACGCCGTCGATCAGGATCCGGCCCGAGCCCGGCGGCAGCAGTCCGAGCATCAGCCGCATCAGGGTGGTCTTGCCCTTGCCCGACGGCCCGACGATGGCGACGAAGCCGCCCGGCGGGACGTCGAGGCTGAGCTTGTCGATCAAAGGCGCCTCGGTCGGCCCGTAGGAGAAAGTGAGCGAATCGAGCCGGATCGCCGGCGGATTCATCGACCGCGGCCGCGGCGAGAATCTTATCTCCTCCTGAGGCTGGCCGACAATGTCGGACAGGCGCTCGAGATGGAGGCCGACCAGCTTCCATTGCTGGGCCTGGTCGACGAGCGACGAGGCGCTCGCGGTGAAGCTGCTCCGGTAGGAGAGAAAGGCGAAGAGCAGGCCGACGGTCAGCGACTGGTCGAGCACCCCCAGGGCCCCGAAATAGACGGTGAGCAGCATCTGGATGCTGAACAGCAGATTTTCGCCCAGACCGAGCCTGATCCCGAAGATCCTGGTCCGGTAGCCCGCCGAGATCACGTCGGCGTAGCGGTTGCGCCAGCCATTCTCGCGCATCGCCTCGTGGCCGTGAAGCTTGATCGCCCGCATCGCCCGGAGCGATTCCATCAAATAGGTCTCTTCGTTGGCGCGTGAGATGATCTCCTCCTCCGAGCGGCGCCTGAGGCCCGGGAACAGAGCCAGCGAATAAATTATGTAGAGCGCCGTCGTTCCGACCACGATCGCCATCAGCAGCGGGCTGATCAGGGCCATGACGATCAGGGTCGTCACCGCAAGCGCCGAATCGATCATCACATTGACCAGCCCTTGCGACAGGATCGACTGGATCGGGCCGATCGATCCGACACGCGACAGCAGGTCGCCGACATGGCGCCGCTCGAAGAAGCCGAGCGGCAGCCGCAGCAGATGGCGGACGACATTGCCGCCGAGCTGGTAGGACAGCGACTGGCCCAGGGTGAGAACCACCCAGGAGCGAAGCGCCTTCACCACCGCGTTCATCGCATGGACCATTCCGAATCCGACCAGCAGAAGCAGCAGCAGGCTCGAATCGCCCTGGCCGATCGCTTCGTCGACGGTCAGCTGGAGGAAGAAGGGCATCACCAGGGCCGTGATCTGGAGGAGCAGCGACAGGACCAGGATCTGGACGGTCGCGCCGCGATAATTGACCAGCTTGCTCCACAAATGGCTCAGCTTGGTCCGGGTATGAGCCTCGATCGGAACGAAGTTCACCGTCGGCGAAAGCTCCATCGCGACGCCGGTGAAGTGACGGCCGAGCTCTTTCATGCCGATCGTTCGGCGGCCGGTGGCCGGATCGAGGATGGTGACATTGCTCTCGCCGGCTTTCTCGAGCACGACGAAATGGTTGAGATCCCAGTGGAGGATCGCCGGCGTGGCGAGCTGGCCGATCTCGTCGATCTCGAGCCTGAGCGCGCGCGGCGACAATTCGAGGTCGGCGGCGATCGTGACCAATTCGGCCATTGTCGCGCCCTTGATCGAGGTCGGATAGAGACGCCTGAGACCGGGCAGATTGACCTTGTGGCCATAATGGGCGGCGACCATCGCAAGCGAGGCGAGGCCGCATTCGGCCGCCTCGGCCTGAAGGATCGGCTGAAGCCGCCTCAGCCAAGGCCATTCCATGCTCATTGGCCGAATGCCGATGCGACCGGGTTGAACAGCACTTCCCACAGGCTCCTTCGCTCGAGGACGAGATTGGCGGAGAGGGTCATTCCCGGCCTCAGCCGAGCCGCCGCCCCGCCCGGAAGCTTCGGCACGGCCTCATTGATGGCGACTCGAATCCGGAAGACCGGCTCCTGGATGCCCAGCGCCGAATCGAGCGCGCTCGGCTCGATCGGGACTCGCGAGACGGCGGTCACGGTGCCCCGGCCGGCGCCATATTTCTGATAGGGGAAGGCGTCGAAATGGAGCCGCACCTCCTGGCCGGGCCGGACGAAGCCGATCGCCCGGCTCGGCGCGTAGAGCCAGACCTGGAGACGGCTCCCGCGCGGAACGATGGTGACCAGCGACGCATCGGGCTTGGCGCGCTGGCCGATCTCGGCGCTGATGTCGCTGATCTCGCCGCCGACCGGGGCGGTGAGGATTATCTGGTCGAGCCGGGCGAGGCCGGCGCGCTGCTCGGCGAGCGCGGCGCGCTGGGCGCCGATCTCGGCGGCGCTTCGCTGCGCCTCGATCCCGCGCTGGGCGATCTGGGCGTCGATCGCTCTCAGGGTCTCGCGCTGGGCGACCAGCCGCTCGTTCAGGGCCTCGATCTCGGTCCGGCGGGCGAGCAGCGCCGAGCGGCTGTCCTCGACCTGGCGCTGGGTGCCGGCGCCCTCGGCGGCCAGCCGCTGGGCGCGGCGGGTGGCGCTCTCGGCGAGCCGCGCCTGGCCGGCGGCGAGCGAGCGCTGCCGCTCGAGCGAGGCGATGCCGTCGGCCAGCGCCGCTTTCTGCCGGGCGAGGGCCCCGGTCTCGGTCGAGCCGAGCTGGAGCGCGAGCTGCTGCTGGCGGCCGAGCTCATTGTCCTGGGCGGCGAGCTGGCTGAGCTGCGGCGCGACGCCTCCCTGCCCCTGGGCGAGCGAGAGGGTGACGAGCGGCGCCCCCGCCGGGACGATCTGGCCCTCGCGGACGTGGATCGAGCGGATGTCGGCGGCGCTTCCCGGATAGACCCGGGCGATTCCGGAATCGAAAGCGAGCACGCCCTTGACCTGGGCGCGGCTGGCATATTGGCCGAAGATCAGGAGCGCCGCGAGCGCCGCGGCGGCGAGCGCCATCAGAAGCACATAGAGGCGCGCTCGCGGCGGAGTCGCGGCGATCACCGTCCCCGCCAGCCGTTCCCGGCCCGCCTCGATGACTTCCTCGCGGAAGAGCTGAACTGTCATCCGGTCGTTTCGCCCGCTGCCTCTCTCTCAGCCGCTAGCGCAAATGCCTGAAAGGAGGGTTAAGCGGCGCTCAACCGGAATGAGGCGCGAAACGGGCCGCGCGCGCTGCTTAGCCGCCTGTTTACCCGATTGCCTTATCGAACATCCGATGGACCGACCGACCCTTGTCCGCTGGCGACACGCCGGCGCTCTTTGTCTGCTCGCGACCGCGGCCTGCGCGCCGCATCCTCAGCTTGCCGTCGCGCCGGAAATCGTCTCGACCGAATGGCAGGCCGCTGACGTCGCCGACCCCGCCGCCCGCCCGGTCGCCGAGCGCGGCCTCGCCGACGCGCTCGGTTCCGCCGATTTGAAGCGCCTCGCCGACCGCGCGGTCGCCGCCAATGCCGACATCGCCATCGCCGCGGCACGGCTCGAACGGGCCCGCGCCGATCTTCGTATCGCGCGAGGTGCGATGCTTCCGGTGGTGTCGGCCGGGGCGGGCCTCAGCGCGACCCGGACCGAGGACAAGACCGCTTCCTTGTTCAGCTTCAGCGAGGGTTTCGCCTCCGCCGACATCAGCTTCGATCTCGACCTTTTCGGCCAGGGCAGAGCCCGCAAGCGCAGCGAGCGCGCCCGCTATCGCGCCGCCGCCTTCGACCGCGACGCCGCCGCCTTGGTCGTCGAGGCCGAGCTTGCGCGCGCTTTCGTCCAATATGCGGCGCTCAGCGACCGGATCGCCTTGCTCGACCGGATGATCGACAATGGCCGCGAGCTCGAGCGGATCCTCGGAGTGAGGCTTCGCGAAGGCGCGGCGACCCGGGTCGATACCGGGCTTCAGGCGATCGACGTTCGCGGCCTCGAAGCCGACCGGCTTCGCCTGACCGAGGCGCGGATCCGCACCGGCAATGCGGTCGCCGTGCTGGTCGGCGAGGAGGCGCCGGTCTTCCACATGCCGGAGGCGCGGCTCGATTCGGTCGCGATCCCGATTCTTGCCCCGGTCCAGCCCGGCGAATTGCTGGTCAGGCGGCCCGACATAAAGGCCGCCGAAGCGCGGATCGCAGCGGCGGACGGCGACGTCAGCCAGGCCCGCCGCGCTTTCCTTCCGTCGATCAAGCTCAGCGCCAGCGCGCTCGGCCAGGCGGCGACTCTGAGCGGCCCGATCGGCACCACCCTCGCCGCCGGCGCGAGCCTGCTCGCGCCGATCTTCGACCGGGCCCGCCTGAACGGCCGGCTCGATTCGGCGGCTGCGGCCCAGCATGAGAGCGTCGAGCTCTATCGCAAGGCGCTTCTAACCGCGCTCGCCGAGGCCGAGAATGCCCTCTCTTCGGTCGACCAGTCGCGGCAGCGCCAGCTGCTGATCGGCCAGACCGTCGAGGAAGCGCGGACCACGGCCCGGCTCGCCCGCCTCCAATATCTCGAAGGCGATGCCGATCTGCGCGACGTCCTCGATGCCGAGCGCCTGCTCGCCCAGGCCGAGGATGCCAATGCCCTGTCGACTCAGGAGCGACTCAACGCCGTGATCGATCTCTACGAGGCAATGGGCGGCAGCCCGAACGTCCAGCGCCGGGCCTCAGCCTCGCGCTGACGAGGGAGTCATACTCCGTCATTGCGAGCGGAGCGAAGCAATCCAGAGCGGCGTATGTCGCGACCGCAGGTCTGGATTGCTTCGTCGCTGCCGCGAAGCGGCAGTTCATCCTGAGCGACGCCGCAGGCGGCGTCGAAGGGCTCCTCGCAATGACGAATTGAGGCGATGTCTGACTCTAGTCGGCAAGATCCCCGAAGCTCGGTTTCTCTTTCTTCAGCCGAGCCCCGATCGCCTCGGTCAAATCGGCGCTGACCAGGGCGCCGGCATTCCACATCGCGACGTGGCGCAAGCCCTCCTCGACCGTCCGGCCGCGGCTGTAGTTGAGCGACATCTTGGCGCCGGCGACCGCGAGCGGCGACTTGGCCGCGATCGTCCGGGCGAGGTCGAGCCCCGCGGCGATCACGGCATCGCGATCCGCCTCGATCCGGTTGGCCAGCCCAAGCCTCAGCGCCTCGTCAGCGCCCATCCGCCGCCCGGTATAAGCAAGCTCACGGACCACGCCTTCGGGGATGAGGTGGGTGAGGCGCTGGAGCGTACCGAGATCGGCGGTGATCGCGACGTCGACCTCCGCGACCTGGAAATAAGCGTCGGCCGAGCAGAGACGGATATCGCAGGCGCTGGCGAGGTCGACTCCGGCGCCGATGCAGCCGCCATGGATCGCGGCGATCACCGGCGCCCGCGCCTGCTCGACCGCGCTGAACGCGTCCTGCAGCCACTGGATATGGCGCAGCCTGGCCTCGGCGGCTCGGCCCGGGTCGGAGCTCGGCGGGAATTGCGAGCCGGCATATTGAAGGTCGAGCCCGGCGCTGAAATGCCGTCCCCGGCCGGACAGCAGGATCGCGCGGACCTTGGGGTCGGACCCGAGCGAGCGGAACGTCTCGCCGATCTCGCGGAAGAAGTCGCCGTCCATGGCGTTGAGCTTGTCCTCGCGGGCCAGCTCGACATGGGCCACGCCCCGATCGTGGGCGACCGCGATCCTGCCGCTTCCCATAAAGCCGTCTCTCCCCGTAAAGCTCGGTCATGACGCGTTTCACCGTGAACGGCCAGCCCGTCCATTATCGAATGGACCCGGAGACGCCCTTGCTCTGGGCGCTTCGCGACGCATCGAACCTGACCGGCACCAAATATGGCTGCGGAGCCGGCGATTGCGGCGCCTGCACGGTCCATATCGACGGCAATGCGGTGCGGAGCTGCCTGGTCCCGATCGGCCGGCTCGAAGGCAGCTTCGTGACCACGATCGAGGCGCTGTCGAGGGACCGCTCGCACCCGGTCCAGCAGGCCTTCGTCGCCGAATCGGTGCCGCAATGCGGCTATTGCATCCCCGGCATGATCATGGTCGCCGCCGTCCTGCTCGACCGCAATCCGTCGCCGACCGACGCCGACATCGACGCCGCGATCACCAATATCTGCCGCTGCGGAATCTATCCGCGGATCCGCGAGGCGGTCCGCCGGGCCGCCCGGATCAAGTCCGGCGAGGAACAGATCTCGGCCGCTCCGCCGCCCGGAATCGACCCGAAGGACGCCGCCCGCGAGGTCCCGGCGCTCCGCGACTCGCCGCGCTAAACCCCCGCAGGGTTAAGCAATTCTTTCACGCAGCTTTCGGGCCAGTTCAGCAACGGCTCATCCTCCTTCGGGCACATGTCGCGGCGGGGATGGCGGTCGGCGCCAACCATGTTGATTGGAGTTACATCGATGCGAAAGGCGTTGATCGGTATTTTGATGGCCGCCACCATGGCCACACCCGTCTGGGCCGCGCCCGGAGAGCGTGGCGGTCGCTGGGCCCACCAGAACGAAAGCAGCAGCAGCGACAGCAGCGACGATTCGTCGCCGAGGCCCCAGCGGGTCCAGCGTGTCGAGCGTCAGCAGCAGGTCCAGCAGGTCCAGCCGCAGCCGCAACAGCAGCAGAGCTGGCGTAGCCGCGGCGGCGAGGGCCAGAGCTGGCGAAGCCGTGGCGGCGATTCGGGCGCGCAGGTCCAATCGCAACAGCAGGTCCAGACCCAGCAGAGCTGGCGAACCCGCGATGGCCAAAGCTGGCGCAGCCGTGGCGGCGATTCGGGCCAGCAGGTCCAGACCCAGCAGCAGGTCCAGACCCGGCAGAGCTTCCGGGACCGCGGTACCTGGCAGGGCCGCGGCGGCGACGACAGCTATCGCCAGCAGATCGAGGCGAGCCGCGAGGCTTCGCGGCGCAGCGCGATGGACGGTCCGCCCGAGCTTCAGCGCAGGGCCGCCCAGAACCAGGCGCGTTACGAGCAGAGGCTGCGCGAGCAGCGCCGCGACGGAGGCTCCGACTGGAACCGCGACGGCCGGCGTGACGGCAACTGGAACCGCGACGGCCGCAACACGCGGCACAGCTGGAACCGGAGCTGGCGCAACGACAATCGTTACGACTGGCAGCGCTACCGCTACAGCAACCGCAACATCTTCCGGATCGGGCCTTATTACGCCCCCTATCGGAATTACCGCTACAGCCGCCTGTCGATCGGCCTGTTCCTCGGTTCGGCCTTCTTCGGTCCGAACTACTGGATCGACGATCCCTGGTACTACCGCTTGCCGCCGGCGGATTACGGCACCCACTGGGTCCGCTATTATAACGACGTCCTCCTAGTCGACGATTATACCGGCGAGGTCCTGGACGTGATCTACGACTTCTTCTGGTAAGCCGCGAGGCTTCCGGAGAGCCGGAGAGAAAAGGCTCGGAGCGTTTCGGCGCTCCGGGCTTTTTTCTTGTCAATCCGGGTGCGGCTCTCCATGAAAAGCCCCTTCCCTCGAGGGGCTTCGAAATGCGCCTGCGACTGCTTTTCCTGACTCTGCTCGGGCTCGTCCTGGCGACCCCGGCTGCGGCCGACACCGTCGTCGTCCATGCCGGCCGGCTGATCGCCGACGCCTCGCGTCCGGCCGCCGGCCCCTCGACGATCACCGTCACCGACGGCAGGATCACCAATGTCGCGCCGGGCCTGAACCCGCCGCCGCCCGGCGCCCGGCTGATCGACCTTTCGGCCAAGACCGTCCTCCCGGGCCTGGTCGACGCCCACGTCCATTTCACCAGCTCGCCCGGCGCGCCCTTCTGGCGCGAGGCGATCGATCCCACCGAGTGGAAGGCCCTGCTCGGCGCGCACAATGCCCTGGTCACGGCGAGGGCCGGGTTCACCACCGTCCGCGATCTCGGCTCGGACGGCCTCGCCGGCTTCGCCCTCAAGCGCGCGATCGACGAGGGGCTGGTTCCGGGCCCGCGAATGCTCGTCTCGGGGCAGGCGCTGTCGACGATCGGCGGCCATGGCGACGTCTCGGCCTTCCTTCCGCACGTCAATGAAGCGCTCGACGGCCACAATACCTGCACCGGCGCCGATCAGTGCGCCGCCCGGGTCCGCGAGCTCGCCCGGCTGGGCGCCGACGTGATCAAGTTCCACGCCACCGGCGGGGTTCTCTCGCAGGGCGACAAGAGCCTCGGCCAGGCCTTCACCGACGCCGAGATGCGATCGATCGTCGAGACCGCGCACAATCTCGGCCTCAAGGTCGCGGCCCATGCCCATGCCGACGTCGGAATCGCCGCCGCTGTCCGCGCCGGAGTCGATTCGATCGAGCACGGCACATTCGCCAGCGCCGCGACCGTCAGGCTGATGAAGGAGCGCGGAACCACCTTCGTCCCGACCCTGATGGCCTTCACCGGGATCAGGGAAAGGCTCGGCAAGGGCATTTACACGCCGATCGTCGAATCGAAGGTCCGGATGACCCTCGACGCGGTCGGCAAGGGCGCCCGGCTCGCCCGCTCGGCCGGAGTCCCGATCGTGTTCGGCACCGACGCCGGAGTCTACGAGCACGGCCGCAACGCCGAGGAGTTCGCCCAGCTGGTCGATCTGGTCGGGATGACCCCGGCCGAGGCGATCGAGTCGGCGACCACCGGCGCCGCCCGTCTGCTCGATCTCGACGGCCAGATCGGCCGGATCGCCCCCGGCTACTCGGCCGACCTGATCGCGGTGACCGGCGATCCGCTCCGCGACGTCCGGGTACTGGAGCGTGTCGAATTCGTTATGGTGAGAGGAAAGACGATCGAATGAGCAGCCGCGCTCCGAAACCCGAAATCGATCAGGCCGCAATCTACCGGGCGCAGGTCGGCGCCTTCGTCAAGCACCGGCTGATGAACACCCCCGGCGTGTTCAAGATCCCGTCGCAGGGCCTCGACGTCTTCGTCCTCCGCGATTTCCTGACTCCGGCGGAATGCGCGCGATTGTGCGAGATGATCGATGCCGACCGGGCACCGTCCGGCCTTCTTTCGGCCTCTCCCGATCCCGATTTCAGGACCAGCGAGAGCTGCAACCTCGATCCCTGGGACCAGCTCAACATCGTCATCCAGCAGCGCATCGACGCCTTGCTCGGGATCGAGCACAGCCATGGCGAGACCATCCAGGGCCAGCGCTACGCGGTCGGCCAGCAATTCAAGCCGCACCACGATTTCTTCCACACCGACCAGCCCTACTGGCCCGCCCAGCAGCGTACCGGGGGCCAGCGCACCTGGACCGCGATGATGTTCCTCAACGAGCCCGAGGCCGGCGGCCAGACCTTCTTTCCGAAGGCCCAGGTCAAGGTCACTCCGCGCACCGGCAATATCCTCATCTGGAACAATATGGACGAGTTCGGCCAGCCCAACCCCTTCTCGCTCCACCAGGGCATGCCGGTCGAGGCCGGGGTCAAATATGTGATCACCAAATGGTATCGCGAGCGCCCCTGGCTGTTCAGCGACGCCCCGACTTATTGAGCCGAAACCGAAGAAATCGAACTGCCGCAAAGGGCTAGGCCGGAGCGGATCCGAGGCCCGACGCCGCTTGCCCGCACCGCCTCACTGTTCTAAGCTGGCAACACAGCCAGAATCCCGAGGTCCTTCCGATGAACCGAGCCTTTTCGCCGCTCGCCGCAGCTTCGCTGCTCGCTCTTATCGCTGCCGGCCCGGCCGCGGCCCAGCCCGCCGCGCCGCCCGCTCCGGCCGCTGCTCAGAGCGAAGGCGCCAGGCTGGCGAAACTCTTCCACGACAGCGACGAAGCCAATCTCCGCCGCAATCCGGTCAACGCCATCTTCCGCGGCGACCTTCGCTACGCCGACCGGCTCGGCGATTTCATCACCGACGAATATTTCGCGGCCGAGAAGGCCGCGGCGGAAGCCGATCTTGCCGCCCTGGCCCGGATCGACCGTTCGAAGCTCAACGAGACCGACCGGATCGCCTACGACGTGTTCAAATGGCAGACCGAGGACAATCTCAAGAATTACGCGCCCGACGTGCTGGCGATCGCCAAGGTCCTACCGATCAACCATTTCAGCGGCTTCCACACCTTCTACCCGACCTTCGCCTCGGGCGAGGGCGCGGCGCCGTTCAGGACGGTCGCCGACTACGACAATAATCTGAAGCGCCACCGCGATTATGTGGTGTTCCACGACCGGGGGATCGGGCGCTTCCGCGAAGGGCTGGCGGCCGGAATCGTCGACACCAGGCTGACCATCCGCAACGTGATCGACCAGCTCGACCTCCAGCTCGCCCAGAAGCCGGAAGACTCGCCTTTCTACCGGCCGGTGCTCCATTTCCCCGACGGCTTTCCCGAGTCGGACAAGGCGCGCCTGCAGGCCGCCTATCTCGCGTCGATCCGCGACGACATCTACCCGGTCTATACGCGGCTTCGGAATTTCCTTCGCGACGTCTATCTGCCTCACGCCCGCGACGGCGTCGGCCTGGCCAGCATGAAGGGCGGGGACCGATTCTATCAAAGGCTGATCGAGAGCACGACGACCGTCTCGATGACCCCCGAGCAGGTCCATTCGCTGGGCCTGAGCGAGGTCGCGCGAATCCGCTCCCAGATGGAGGCGATCAAGACCAAAGTCGGTTTCGCGGGCACCCTCGCCCAGTTCTTCGACAGCCTGCGCACCGATCCCAAATTCGCGCCGACCTCGCGGACCGCCTATCGCGAGCAATTCTACGCGATCGGCCGCCGGGTCGACGCCAGGATCCGGGAGCAATTCTCGACCATCCCGAAGAGCCCGCTCGAGATCAGGGAGGTCGAATCGTTCCGCGAGAAGACCGCCGCGGGTGGCTCCTATCAAAGCGGCACTCCGGACGGAAAGCGGCCCGGAATCTTCTATTACAACGCCTACGATCTGCCGTCGCGCCGGGTCTGGGGCGAGGAGACGCTCTATCTCCACGAGGGCTCGCCGGGCCACCATTTCCAGATCAGCCTCGCCCAGGAGAATGAGGCTCTGCCGGCCTTCATGCGCTTCGGCGGCAACACCGCTTATGTCGAGGGCTGGGCGCTCTACGCCGAGACCTTGTGGCGCGACCTCGGCATGGAGACCGACCCCTATCAGCGCTTCGGCGGCCTCAACGACGAGATGCTCCGCGCGATGCGGCTGGTCGTCGACAGCGGCATCCACGCCAAGGGCTGGGGCCGCGACCGGGCGATCGATTACATGCTCGCCAACAGCGGCATGAGCCGCACCGAGGCGACCGCCGAGGTCGAGCGCTACATCGCCATCCCGAGCCAGGCGCTCGCCTACAAGATCGGCGCTCTCACCATCCTCAGGCTGAAGGCGAAGGCCCGGAGGGAGCTCGGCGCCCGATTCGACCCGCGCGAGTTCCACGCCCAGGTGCTCATGACCGGATCGCTGCCGATGTCGGTGCTCGAGAAGAAGATCGACGACTGGATCCGGTCGAAGAAAGCTGCCTGACGGTTCTTCACCGTGGCCTCATCTCAGCCGTCATTGCGAGCGTAGCGTGGCAATCCAGTTGGGCCTCCCAGGTCCGCTGGCTTGCCCAGACCGAAGGCAAGCATGCAAAGACCTCACGGTTTTGCACCTGCCTTGAGGGCCTCCACGTAGGTGAGCAGAGTCTCATCGTTTCGATAGTAGATATCTGAGAAATACGGCTCCGCATGCGATTTGCGGAGGGCCGGACGGTCGTTCAAGTCTCTATTCACGACATCAAAGTAACTCAGCATCCAACGGAGCTTTTGCTCAACCCGGAGCGCGGGGTGAGCGCTGAGATCGCGGTGGACCTCGGAAATGATGCGCTCGATATGCCAGCCCATCCTCGTTCCGGGGATGACTGGGTCTACGCTTAGATAGTCCACGAAGTAGGAACCGTCAGAATCCTGCCGCACGATATGCGCAACCCTATTTCTGAAATACACCATATCGGGCATTGCCCCCTCGACGAGGATCTTAATGATCTCCTTGTCGATCACGACCCGAGGATAGATGGCCACTTGGGACTCAAGTCGGTACGATTTCACTAGTCCATCGCCGACCACTAAATGTGCCTTGTGAATCAGTCCCCCGATCGAGATTCCTCCACGAGTCCTAAGTCCTAGGGCGAGAAGGCTGTTCTGGATTCCGTACACCGCGCGAAGGCAGCCGAAGATACGCCGAAGCCTGTCGGGCCCCGCACATCTAGGACCGCAGGGTACTGAGAGGAGTATAGCGTCCGAGATTGTTGTGACGCGCGAGCGAGCCGCCACTGGAAGGGACAACTCGATTTCAATCTCCTCGCCAGTGACTACGTGCGGCAGCACTAGCCATGGCTCTTCTCGCTTTCGGACAATTGGACTGAGAATAGCGTCTATGGCGTTTGCAAATCGTCGCGACGCATTCCCATCAGCCACAGCGCTAGAGAGACCGAGGATGTCAATGAAGGCCACAATTCTAGGTTCGAACCTGTTCATCTAGTCGTCTCAAGCCAGCTTCGGCGTCTCTCACCTACCCGAACGGCACCGTCTCGATCTCGACCTTGTCGGGATAGAAAGCGAGATGGCCGGCGATCGCGGCCGCGGCTGGGAACGGGTTTTCGTAGCTCCAGGCGGCATTCGCCTCGCGCCGGCCGCCCGCCTCCAGGTCGAAATAGCAGGCGTCGCCCTTGAACGGGCAGTGGCTGGCGCGCTCGCTCCGGGTGAAATGCTCCATCCGGACGTCCCCGCGCGGGAGGTAGAAGACCGGCGGCAGGCTGCCTTCCTCGAGCATCAGGGCACGCGCGCTGTCGGCGACGATCGCGCCTTCGAACCGGATCCGCACCCGCCCGCCGAACGGGGCAATCTCGATCGCATGGGCGGAAGCGGAGTCGGCCATCGCCCCTTGTAGCGCCGCGGCGGGGCGGACGGGAAGCCTTTGGTCGAGCAGCACGTGCCGTTTGCAGAAAGTGGGCTAGGCGGGCAGGCCTGGCTCGCAGAGGGTGACGGATCGCCATCTGCCCATGGAGAATAAGAGGATGAAGCTTGTCCATCTGCTCGCCGCGACCGCGGCCGCTCTCGCCTGCGGGACCGGATCCGCCCAGCCCGCGCCGGCTCCGGTCGAGGTCGTCGACGGTCCGGTGACCGCGGCCGAGGCGCGGTCGACCGCGACCACCCTCGCCGACATTCTCGAGGAGACCTATGTCTTCCCCGACGTCGCCGGCAAATATGCGGCGATGCTTCGCGCCAATGCGGCGAGCGGCGCCTATGACAAGGTCGGCATGTCGATGGCTCTGGCCGAGCGCCTGACCGCCGATCTTCGTGCGGTCTCGCCGGACAATCATTTGCGGGTGATGGTCGGGCCGCCGGGAAGCGCCGGCTCGGGTCCGCGAATCGTCGTTCGCCGCCCGGGAGGACCGGCGGGCGCCGAGCCGGGCGCGCCGGGCGCTCCGCAGATCCGGGTCGCCGTCAGCGGCGGCCCGCCCGGTGCCGGCGGCCCACCCCCTGTCTCTTATACACATCTGACGCT